>PMUP01000025.1:0-191174 GCA_003166865.1 Bryobacterales bacterium | reverse complement strand
TGCTGCTGGGCTCCATTGTGTCGGCGCTGATGGGAACCATCGTGCTGTCATCCACCAACAATCTATTCGGCGCGATCATGGGCGTGCTGTTTGTGGGCGCCGGTTACGCCTCCATCTATCCGCTGGTGGTTGAAAAGATCGCGCATCGCTTCCCCTACTACCATCCGGGCTTTTACAACGGGCTGTTCTCGCTGGCGATGACGGGCGGCTTTCTGGCGCCCTGGCTGCTCGGCTACTTCGCCNNTCGAAGTTGAGCAGCCTGGCGGAAATCACAAGAGCCGGATCGTGAAAAGCAGGCTGCGCCTGCGGATTCTGAGCTGTGCCGCCTTGGTCCTTAGCTGCGCGGCTTTCGTCCTGCTCGCCGCGGATACCGAACCACGCTGGGTGGTGTTGAACCGCGCGGCGGGTCAGGCCGTCAAAGCCAAGGATTACGCCAAGCTACGCGAGACATTGCTCGCGCTGAAGCCGCTGATGCCGGGGAATCCTAGCGTCATTTATAAACTCGCCGCGTCGGACGCAGCGCTTGGAGATGCACCGGCTGCGCTGGCCGAACTGCGAAATCTCGCTGGTATGGGCCTGATTTATGATTTCCCGGCCGACGCGGGTTTTTCGCCGCTTCGGGAATCGGGCGAATTTGCCGCCATCGTAAAGCACATTGATGAGAACAAGAAGCCGGTGAGCCATTCCAGTCCGGCCTTCACGCTAGGGGAGCGCGATCTGATTCCGGAGGACATCGCCTACGACGCCAAGATGCGGCGGTTCTTCGTGAGCAGCGTCCGACAGTCGAAGATCGTGATGATCGGCGGCGAGAAGGACCAAACGGATTTTGCAAAGACCGACTGGCCGGTGCTCGCGCTGCGGGTAGACGCCAGACGCCGCATCCTGTGGGCCGCTACAGGCTGGCTGCCACAGTGTGCGCGTTGCGAAGCGTCCGATAAAGACAAGACCTCATTGCTCGCATTCGATTTAGATTCTGGCGCGCTCAAGCAGCGCATTGCGTCGCCCGTCCACGGACTGCTGGGCGACATGACCATCAGCCGCGCGGGCGAGATGTACGTATCGGAAGGAATCAACGGAGCTGTACTTCGTCTGCGGCTGCGAGCTAAGAAACTGGAGCGGCTGGATGTTCCGGGCGAGTTTCCTTCTCCGCAAACGCCGGCTCTTTCGACGGACGAGAAGACGCTGTACGTGCCGGATTACGTGCGCGGCATTGCAGCCATCACGCTCTCCACCGGCGCGGTGGCGTGGCTGAAGCCGGCGGACGATATCGCGCTGAACGGCATCGACGGACTGTACGTCCATGGCGACTCGTTCCTCGCCGTGCAGAATGGAACCACGCCGGCTCGCGTTGTACGATTCTCGCTGGACCTGCGCAAACAAGAAGTACTGGAAGCCAACACGCCGGAATTGGGCGAGCCGACCCACGGGACGATTGTCGGAGACACGTTCTACTTTATCGCCAACAGCGGTTGGGATGAATACGACGATCAGGGAAAGAAGAAAGCGGGAGGTGGGGCGGTGGAATCAACCGTCCGGAAGATCGTGCTGCGATGACCTATCATGAAATCCTGCCGGAAGGGCCAGCCAGCGGATTCGTCGAACGCTATTGGGTGCTGGAGAGTGATGGCTCCGAGCGGGGCCGCGTGCAGCGCGTGGTTCCCGACGGCACCCCGCAGCTCATCCTCAACCTTGCCCAGCCTTTTGAAAGCTGCCAGGACGGTGAATGGCGCCTCCAGCCCCGGTGTTTTCTCGCCGGGCAACTCACCGGGCCGTTGCTGTTGCGGCCGATTGGTCCAGTCAGAATGTTGGGTGTCCGCTTTGTGGCGCACGGCGCGGGCCGCATGCTAGGAACGCCGATGCCGGAAACCACCGGCCGCATCGTGGACCTTTCCGATCTGGTTCCGGCGCTGGCCCGCGATCTCGACCGGATTTGGGAAGCGCCCTCCGACGCCGCACAAACCGCGCGGGTGGACGCAATCTTTGCGGCTTGGGACCGCCGGCACGGCCGTCGCGATACGGTGGTGGAGGAAGCCGTGGCGCGACTCGCATTGGCCCGCGTGCCACCCGACACCGCCACTCTCGCCCGAACGCTGGGAATCAGCCTGCGCCAACTGGAGCGGCGATTTCAGAACGCCGTTGGACTGGGCCCCAAGCACTTCACGCGCATGCGCCGCTTCCAACGGGTCTTTCAGGCCATCTAGCAGCAGCGCCCCGGATGGGCCGACGCCGCAGCCGCGTGCGGATATTACGACCAGGCGCATCTGGTGCGCGACTTCCGAGAATTCGCCGGCCAGGCGCCGTCCGTGCTCCTGGCTGGAGCCGATCTGGCGCGGCACTTCCTGCGCCACCGCGCTGTCGATTTTTTCCAAGACGGGCGCTAGGCGGTCCGCTATTCTGCTTGACGGAGAGAAAGAGATGAACACCAAAGTAGCTGCGATCGGCCTTCTGGCAGCCGTCTTCGCGGCGTGTATCCATGGTCAGACTAATTCAGGCCAGACCCAATCATCGGCCGTGATTGTGAGCGGCAGCGATGCCAAGTGGACGCACGAGGCCGGAGATCCCCCTGAGACGGAATCGGTCCTCCTGCGCATGGACCAGACCAATGGCAGCATGGAGTTGCTGGTGCGCTTCCCAGGCGGACACGTTTTCAAACCTCACTGGCACGAATCGAATGAGCGCATCATCGTATTGGAAGGCCGCCTCGCCATTGGGCAGGGCGATCAGCAGGTTCAGGTGGATGCCGGAGGCTACGCCTTCCTGCCGGCTCGCGAAATCCAGTACCTGACGTGCTCCTCGAAGACGCGCTGCACCATGTATCTGGGCTGGGACGGCAAGTTCGTTTCGCACAATCCGCCGGTCGCGAAGTAGGGCGCTGCCGGCCTGCGCAGGGCGCCTGTTAAACGCCAGCGCCAACCTATCCGGCGATATGGCGCTGCGCATCGAAAAGGCCTTCGGGGTAAAGATGGACACGCTCATGCGGATGCAGGCCTCCTACGACATTGCTGAGATTCGCAAGCGCGAGAAGAAAATCCGTGAAGGCGCATTCACGCGCCCGCCGACGTTCAGGCATGAATCACATTGTCTAAGCATGAATCGGGTTGTTTAAGCATGACCCGCGTCGTCTAAAATGACAGTGGATGCGCGAACTGCTCGCCTTTTTGCTGGTCGTCCCGCTCGCAGCAGCGGCCGATCTGGGGTCGAGACTCGACCACATCATTGACTCCGCCAACGCTCTGTCTCACGCATTCGTGGGGGCGCAGGTGGTCGAGCTCAGCGATGGGCGGGTGTTGTACGCGCGCAATTCCGAACGGCTGTTTGTGCCCGCGTCGAACATGAAACTGTTCACCACAGCCCTGGCTCTCTCCAGGTTAGGAGCCGACTACCGGCTGACGACGCAAATTGGCGCGCAGGTTCCCATAGATGCCGCCACCGGCACCCTGCCGGGCGATCTGGAACTTGTCGGCGGCGGCGATCCGAGCCTATCCGGACGCGAGTATCCCTATCGCAGCCACGCCGCGCCGGGTGCGGTCTATTCATTCAGCGCCATCGAAGAAATGGCGGATCAACTGATCGCGCGCGGCCTGAAGCGAATCGACGGCAACGTGGTGGGAGACGACAGCCGGTATGTTTGGGAACCGCAGCCCGGCGGGTGGTCCTCCGACAGCGCCACGCGGGAATACGGCGCGCCGGTGAGCGCGCTCGTTTTGCATGACAACACCTTCGCGCTGACGCTGCGGCCGGCTGAGCACGCGGGCGGCTTGGCCCGCATCACACTCGCGCCGCCGTTTGAAAACTTCGCGATCGACAATCATGTCCTGACGATCGATCGTGGCGAACGAAAGATCGAGTTCTATCGCACCGCATCCGGCCGCGAGCTGCACATCTGGGGCAAGCTTCCCAGGGGCGACGCTGGATTCAGGGAAGAGCTCGCGATCGGCGATCCCGCGCTCTACGCCGCGGAAGTGCTGCGAGATGCTCTACTGCGAAAGGGCGTGGCGATACGAGGCGAGGCCGTTGCCAGCCACCGTTTCCCGGATGAGAGCACCGATACTTCGCCGAAATTGGGCGTGCTGCTCGCGGAACGCCGGTCGCCGCCGCTGCTCGATCTGTTGCAGGTGGTCGACAAAGTCAGCCAGAATCTGCATGCCGAAATTTTATTGCGCGAAGTGGCGGTGGCGTCGGGACACGTGGGCAGTGTTGAAGCCGGACTCGAAGCGATGGACGATTTCCTGGCAGGCATCGGCATTTCGAAGGCGGGAAACATGAATGCAGATCATCAATTCACCGACGGGTCCGGCCTCTCGCGCGCCACGCTGGTGGCGCCCCAGGCGATCACCAAGCTTCTCGCGTATATGAATCAAAACAAATATCGCGAGCAGTGGTTCAACCTGCTGCCCATTGGAGGCGAGGATGGGACGCTGGGCTCACGCTTCTCAGGACATCCGGAAGCTCGCAACATTCGCGCCAAGACGGGCACGCTGGATCACGTGCGGGCGATCTCGGGCTACGTCGAGAGTCCAGAGCACGGACGCGTGGCGTTTTCGTTTCTGGTGAACAACTTCGAGGGGCCCGGCGCCGGGGTCACCGCGATTCTGGATCAACTCGCGCTGGCGCTGCTTCAGTAATCCACTTCTTCAGGCGCCTGAATCGCCATCTCCCGCGTAACCGTGGGAAACTGCTCCAAAAACTCACCGAGAGAATGACCGCCCTCAAGATAATCGATCAAATTCTTGAACGGGACGCGCGTCCCACGGAAGCATGGCATTCCGCTCATGATGTCGGGGTCGATGATGATGACGGGCGCGACCATCTCGCTTCCCATTGTACCGTCCGCGGCGGCGTTGCCCCTCCCCCGCCCTCGCCTGCGCTAGAATTAGAAAAACGCGCTTGCAGGAGCTGATGGCAATGCCTATTTACGAATATATCTGTGACGATTGTGGAACAAAATTCGAGAAGCTGGTGCGCAATGGAAATACCGTGGCGTGCCCGGACTGCGGCGAATCGCATTTGAGCCCAACGCTTTCGACGTTCGCTGCGCACTCGTCCTCTGGTAAGTCCAGAGCTGCCGAGTTCCCCTCGTGCGCCGGAGGAATGTGTCAGACGCCGGAGATTTGCGGACGGAATTGACCGCCTGATTGACCAGCCTGGAGCGCTCCAGCGAGCGCCTGGGGAAAACGTTCGGTTGACTTCCGCTGATAGCTCCGCTATAGTGCTGAAGTGCTGATGTATCAACGGTTTGTCGCCTGATGGGGGCCTGTTGGGAGCGTCTCGAGTCGCATGACCCTGTCGTTTTGAATTCTCGTGGACTTACCCGTGTATGCCGTTGTAGTAGCATGAATCGGGAGTTTGGCCATGGCCAGCAGAGCAGATGAGCAAAGTCTAAACCCGCCCGTACCGGAAGAGCCGGACTACGAGCAACTCATCGACGATTACACTCATTTCGCTCCGCCACACGACGGTGAGTTGCTGCAAGGCCGCGTCGTAAAACTCCACGAGAAGGACGTCATCGTCGATTTCGGCTACAAATCCGAAGGCTTAGTTCCGATCGAGCAGTTCGCGCAGGCGGATGGAAGCATCACGATTCAGGCTGGCGACTTGATTGATGTGATGGTGGACCGCCAGGGAGTGCAATCGGAAGGTTACATTCTTTTATCACACCAGAAGGCCAGCCGTCTGCGGTCCTGGGAAAACCTGGAGAAAGCGCATCTGGATGGACTGGTGGTTTCCGGCCGCGTCACAGGCCGCATCAAGGGCGGGCTGTCGGTGGATGTGGGCGTTCCCGCGTTCATGCCCGGCTCGCAAATCGACGTGCGGCCGACGCACAATCTGGATTCGCTGCTCGGCCAGGACATTCCCGTCAAGATCGTCAAGCTGAACCGCCGCCGCGGCAACGTGGTGGTGTCGCGCAAGCTGGCGGTGGAGGAAGAGCAGCACACGCGCAAGAGCGCGGCCCTGCAGGTGCTGGAAGAAGGCGGCGTGGTGACCGGCATCGTCAAGAACCTGACCGACTATGGCGCCTTCGTCGATCTGGGCGGAATCGACGGGCTGCTGCACGTCAGCGACATGTCGTATGGGCGCGTGACGCATCCATCCGAAGTGGTCACCGCCGGCGACGAGATCACCGTCAAGGTGCTGAAGTTCGATCGCGACAAGGAACGCATTTCGCTGGGGCTGCGGCAAATGGCGCCGGATCCGTGGGAGACCATTCAGGATCGCTATCCAGGCGGATCGCGCGTGATCGGCCGCGTGGTCAGCGTGACGGATTACGGCGCATTCGTGGAACTGGAGGCGGGCGTCGAGGGCCTGATTCACATTTCCGAGATGACCTGGAGCCGGCGAATGAAGCATCCGAGCAAAGTGGTGAAGGTGGGCGACCAGGTGGAGTCGGTGGTGCTGGATGTCAAGCCCAAGGACCGCCGCGTTTCGCTCGGCATCAAGCAGCTGGAGGCGGATCCTTGGACCACCGTGGCCGACCGCTACTCACCCGGTTCAGTGGTGGAAGGCCGCGTGCGCAAGCTGACCGATTTCGGCGCGTTCATCGAGATCGAAGAAGGCATCGACGGCCTCGTGCACATATCGGATCTTTCCTGGACCAAGCGCGTGAAGCATCCCTCCGAAGTGGTGAAGAAGGGGCAGCTGGTGCAGGCCGTGATCCTCCAAATCGACGCGCCCAACCGACGCCTGTCGCTGGGCGTGAAGCAGCTCCAGCCGGACGCGTGGGAGAGCTTCTTCCGCGCGCATCAGGTGAACGATGTGGTGCGGGGGCGGGTGTGCCGGGCCGCGAATTTCGGAGTGTTCGTGGAATTGGCTCCCGGCGTGGAAGGCTTGTGCCACCGCTCGGAAATTCCGGGGGCGTCCGAACACCGGCATGACGAATCGCCGCTCGCGATCGGCGAGGAAATGGATTTCAAGGTTGTCCGGCTGAACGAGGCCGAGAAAAAGATCGGGCTGAGCGTTCGCGCGCTAGCCGACGATGAGGAAAGAAACAGGCTCGAGGATTATCAGCGTCAAGCCGCCGCTGCCACCATGACCATCGAAGAAGTAATGAACATCAGAGTCAAGAGTGAAGGCCGGTAGAGCCGGACCTCAAGAGGAGAGAAAGCACACATGACGAAGGCTGAGTTGATCGAGGAAGTCTCCCGGGTTGTGGAAATGACCCGCAAGGATTCCGAGGTAATCGTGGAAGCCATCTTCGACAGCATCGTTCGGTCCCTGCGCTCTGGGGATAAGATCGAAATCCGGGGATTCGGCAGTTTTCGCACGCGGCAGCGGCANNTACTTCAAGCCCAGCAAGGAACTGAAGGACCTGGTGAATACATCCGGCAATGACGGCCAGCCAGCGGCGCCCGCCCCTCCCGCTCCGGGCGGAGAATCCTCACTCAGCTAACCGGAAGTTCCGAGTTTATGGACCACCTGTGGAGTCCGTGGCGCTACCAGTACGTTCAAAAAGAGAGGACTGGCAGCGGGTGCGTTTTTTGTCAGGCTGCGGCCTCGGAACAGGATCAAGACAACCTGGTGGTGTATCGGGGACGGAGCAACTTCGTCATGCTGAATTTGTACCCCTACAGCACCGGCCATTTGATGGTGGTCCCCTACCAGCACGTTGACAATCTCGAAAACGCGGCCCGGGAGACTCTGGAGGAAATGATTCTGCTGGTGCGCGACGCGCAGCGGCATCTGGGGGCTGTCTACCGGTCACCGGGGTTCAATCTGGGGATGAATCTGGGTGAAAGCGCGGGCGCCGGAATCGCCGAGCACATTCACATGCATGTGCTGCCGCGCTGGCCGGGCGACACCAACTTCATGACGACGGTCGCCGAGACGCGCGTGTTGCCGGAAGATTTGGCAACCACGTGGCGGAAGCTGAGCGCGGCGTTCGCGAAGAGCGAATAGCACGCTTGGTTCAAGGCAGAGGGTCCGCCTCTTATCGCCGGTCCGGCATTCTACGGGGAGGGCGGACGCCTCCCCTCTGGCGCTAAGGTATATGCTAGCCGGCGAGGCGGGTTTTATCGCACGCCGCCGCTCGGTTTTGACGAGGCAAAATGGAGGCCTGCCTCCTCCGCGTTTCTCGCTGCAAAGAGAAATTCTCCGGTACTGCGAAATCGGTCAGGAAGCCGAGCGGTTGGAAAGCCCATTCTCTCGCTGGGAAAAACTTCGGACGCTGGATCTCTTGGATCGCTTTCTGCCACGAGCGCCGGCACTGTTTCTGGATGTTGGCGGCGCCGCTGGTGCATATGCTTTCCCTTTGGCGGAAGCGGTTACGTCGTGGATCTCGTGGATCCCGTTCCTTTGCATGTCGAGCAGGCTAGACAGCGGGCCGCAGTGGACCAGCGCGTACCGCGAAACTTTCAAGTAGGGGACGCCCGCGCAATCCCCTGTGACGACGGGGCAGCCGATGCGGTGCTCTTCTTCGGTCCACTCTACCACCTGACCGATTCCAACGAGCGGCTCAAAGCCATTTGCGAAGCGCACCGCGTGTTGCGTGCTGGAGGCGTTCTGCTGGCAGTGGCAATCTCGCGTTTCGCCTCCGCGCTCGATGGTATCGCGCGCGAATTGATCCGCGACCCGGATTTCGTTCGCATCGTGGGACAGGATCTGAAGACCGGGCAACATCGCAACGAAACCGGAAATCTCGACTATTTCACGACCGCCTTCTTCCATCATCCTGACGAGTTGAGGATGGAACTGACCGAGGGAGGATTCCCAAACCCGAGGCTTTACGCGATAGAGGGCCCGCTCTGGACCGTGCCAGAATTGTCGACTGCTGAGCAGCGGGAGGGATTAATGGCGACTATGAGGGAACTGGAGAACGAGGCTACACTAATCGGAGCGAGCGCCCATATCATGGGCATCGCAACCAAACCAATTGAATGAATAATCGGTCCACAGCTTGGAATGATCCACGAGCAACGCCGCCGGGCGATATGGCGCCGTGCAGGGCTTTGGTTCGATCAAGCGACGAGATCACCGGCCACTTGCCGGCTGATCGCGGGTAATCGGCTCCCCATCGGGATCCGAGCGCCGTTTGGCGAAGGCTACTCGTACCTTAGCGCGACCATCGGATCCACGCGCAGGGCGCGGCGCGCCGGAAGATAACAGGCCAGCAGTGCGACCAGCGTCAACACGATGGCGACGGCGGCGAACGTCAACGGATCTTGCGCGGTGACGCCGAAAAGCTCGTTGGCCATGAGGCGAGTCAATCCCAAGGCGGCGGCGATGCCGGCGGCCACGCCAACCAGCGCCATTTTTGCGCCCTCCCCGAGCACCAGGCGTAGCACGTCCCTGCGTTGCGCGCCGAGTGCCATCCGGACGCCGATTTCATGGGTGCGTTGGCCGACCACGTGGGAAACCACGCCGTAAATCCCGACGCAGGAAAGAAGCAGCGCGAGCGCCGCGAATATGCCGAGGAGAATCATCGAGAGCCTGCGCGCGGCGAAGGAGCCGGCGACGACTTCGTCCAGGGTTTCGACGCCGTAGATCACTTCGCGAGGGTCGATTTGCTCAACGGCGCGGCGAACCAGGCCCATGACGGCCACCGGAGCGCCCGGCGTGCGCAGAACGACGGCGACGCCGTCAGCCGCAAGCCGCATCAAATTCTCGGGAAGCTGCATAAAGGGATAAAAGAACTGCGCTTCGACGGCGGATTTTTCATCCGTGCCGAGCCCCCACTGCCTTATATGGCCCACCACACCGACGATTTCGGCTTGCACATTGAATTGCTCCAGATGGACGCGCTTCCCGATGGGATTTTCCCGCGGGAACCAGGTGCGCGCAAAAACGTCATCGATGTCGATCACCACGGGGGCGTTTTCGTTGTCTTGCGAAGTGACAAAGCGGCCGCGCTCGAGAGTGATTCCCATGGCCTGCTCGAAACCGGCTTCGACCAGATAAAACATGGCCTGATGCATTTCGCTGTCATTGGCGGGCTTGGGCTGGCCTTCGATCCAGAAGGGCAAGGACGAGTCATGAATCATCGGGCGTGAGCCGAGTGTGACGGAAACGGCCTGCACGCCGGGGATGGAGCTCATTTTATCGTCGAACCGGCGCAGGCGGGCACGAGTCTCCGCGGAGGTGGTTGCGGAGGAGGACGGCATCGATAAATTGAAGGTGATGGCGTGGCTGGGATTGAATCCGGGATTGACGCGCCACAGCGCAGAGAGGCTGCGCAGCATCAGCCCCGCGCCGATCAGGAGAACCAAGGCCATGGCGACTTCGATCGTTACGAAAATGCTTTGCAGGCGGTGGCGCGCGCCGATCGACCCACGGCCGCTTTCCTTGAGGATCTCCATCACATTTACGCGTGATCCTTTGA
The DNA here is from genome assembly GCA_003166865.1 of Bryobacterales bacterium. Taxonomy (GTDB): domain Bacteria; phylum Acidobacteriota; class Terriglobia; order Bryobacterales; family Bryobacteraceae; genus Palsa-89. Next base: position 180,862 of record PMUP01000025.1, on the reverse strand, counting down.
GCGCGGGAGCGAGACCGAAAACAATTGCGGCGAACAGCGAGAGGGCCAGCGTGAACAGCAATACGCGTCCATCCAGGGAGATTTCCTCGGCGCGCGGCAATGTGCCGGGCAAAGTGTTCAGCATTGCTTTGGCGCCGCCAAAGGCCAACAGGAGCCCAAGCAATCCGCCCAGGCCCGCGAGCGAAACGCTTTCGGCGAGAAGTTGGCGGATGACGCGCCAGTGGCCGGCGCCCAGGGCTGCGCGAACGGCAAACTCGCGCGAGCGGCCAATCGAGCGCGCCAGAAGAAGATTCGCGACGTTGGTGCACGCAATTAGCAGCAGGAAACCGACGGCGGCCAGAAGCACCAGTAGGAAAGGCTGGACGTTACCGACAATATCTTCCTTCATGGAAACGAGAGTGATGCCGGTTTCCTTGTCGGCGGCCGGGAAGGCGGCAGCCAGGTTGCGCGCCGCCACGTCCATGTCGGCTTTGGCCTGTAGCAGCGTAACGCCCGGTTTCAGGCGGCCGACGACATGCGCGCTCACAGAGATACGGCGATCGCGAAACGATGGATCGTTCCATTGGCCGATGGGAGTGTAGACGTCGCGGTCATGGCCGTAGAAAGTGAAACCGGAAGGAATCACGCCCACGACGATGTAGGACGCGCCATTCAGGGTGAGCGATTTCCCGATGACATCTGGCGATGAGCCGAATTTGCGCCTCCACAAACCGCCGCCGAGCATTACGACCGGCGCCGCGCCCACCTGATCGTCATCGGAACGGAATGCGCGGCCGAGAATGGGCTGCACGCCAAGGGTGGAAAAGAAGTCCGCGGAAATCATGTAACCGCTCAGGCGTTCTGCTTCGGCCGTGCCGGTGACGTTGTAATTCTGATTGCGGTACATGGCCATCGATGAAAACGTCTGAGTGTCGCGCTGCCAGTCGAGGAAGTTCAGATAGACGGCCGGGCCTTGGTCGAATCCAGGCGTTTTTCCATAAACAGCCACAAGCTGCTCGGAGTGCGGATACGGCAACGGGTTGAGCAACACGCCGTTGACGACGGAAAAAAGCGTCGTGTTCGCGCCGATGCCAAGCGCGAGAGTGAGGACTGCGGTGGCCGCGAAACCGGGTGATTTTCGTAACAGGCGCGCGGCATACTGGAGGTCCTGGGGGAAGTCGCGGAGCCAATTGGGCATGTGGGAATAGACGAGTCAGCGGGCAGCAGGTTTCATGCCCGGGGGGTGCAGCAGGCGCGAAACCGCGAATGTACCCGAGAACACGACGAAAGGTCGCCGTAGCGTTTACCAAACCACTTGGCGGGGTCGGCATCCCGTCGATGTTCTCGGCTCTCCCACCGAAAGACCCGATTGTCGTCGGCCCGTGAAGCCGAGGTCGAAAAAAGCTATAGTTAATGTGCTTTGCGAATGCTTGGCAAATTCGGAGCGCTCCTGTTATTCTGCGCGCTCTTCACCGTCTCCGCGCCTGGCCAAGGGCCTGGTCCACAGGTAGTCGCCGTATCCATTGACGGCGAGATCAGCCCCATCACCGCGGAGATCGTCGGCCACGCGATTGAGCAGGCGAAATCGGAAAACGCCGCCATGCTCTTGATCCGGATCAACACGCCGGGCGGACTAATGGAAGCAACGCGCCAGACCATCCAGAAGCTGGATGCATCACCTGTTCCTGTAGTGACGTACGTGACTCCGAGCGGAGCGCGCGCGGCATCGGCGGGATTCTTCATACTCGAGGCGGGCGACATTGCCGCCATGGCGCCGGGAACCAACACAGGCGCGTCGTCACCCGTCCTCATGGTCGGCCAGATGGATCAGGTGATGCGCGACAAGGTGGAAAACGACGCAGCGGCGATGTTGCGCAGCATGATGACGCGGCGCGGGCGCAACAGTGAGGTCGGCGAGCAGACCATCCGGCAAGCCAAGGCGTTCACCGAGAAGGAGGCGCTGGATCAAAAGCTGATCGATCTGGTTGCAAGCAGCGAGCAGCAGCTGCTTCAGTCTCTAGACGGACGCGAGATCACGCGCTGGGACGGACACAAGCTGGTGCTGCATCTGGCAGGAGCGACCGTGGCCGAAACGCGCGAGACACTGCGCGAGCGGGTGGTCTCAGCCATTGCCGACCCGAACATCGGATTCATCCTGCTGGTGCTCGGGGTCCTGGGCATCTATGTCGAATTCACATCGCCGGGATTGATATTTCCCGGGATCGCGGGAGCGATTCTGGCGCTGCTCGGACTGTCGTCGCTTTCCATTCTCCCAATCAACTGGACTGGCGTCGCGCTGCTGGTGCTCGCGCTGGCGCTATTCGTATTGGAGGCGAAGTTCACATCCCACGGCATGCTCGGCATCGGCGGGACAATCTCGATGGTGCTGGGCGCGCTGCTGCTGGTGAATGGGCCGCCCGAGCTGCGCATTCACATTTCCACCGCGCTCGCCGTGGCGTTCCCGTTCGCGGCCATCACGATGTTTCTGGTTTCGATCGTGGTTAAGGCGCGGCGCAACAAGGTCCTCACCGGGCCGGAGGGAATGATCGGGGAATTGGGCATCGCGGAGACCGCGCTGGAGCCCGAAGGACAAGTGCGCGTCCGAGGCGAATATTGGGATGCCATCGCGGCTGCTCCTGTTCCGGCGGGCGCGCGAGTGCGCGTCAGTGGTGTTGCAGGCTTGAAGCTGAAGGTCGAAAAGATCGCGGCAGCACCGTCAGCGGGATCGTGACACGGTACGCATAACCGCCCGGGCCGGTCAAATCAAACGTGCCTCCGATGCTGGGCGGACCGTCCTGGCCGCCGAGAAACTTAACGGAGCGCGCCGACACGGTACCCTCCCGTGAGGCGCCCGGAAACGACCAGCTCCATGTGCCCGACTCGAGCGTAGTCGGAACTCCGATCGCGAAATGCAGATCGAGCGTCACGATCGACCTGCTGTCGCTGATCAGAACCTGCACGGGCATCCGATCGCCATCGCGCACACCATGCACCCATTCCAACGTGAAACGGCGAAGATTTTGGTTGCCCGACAAGTCTTGCAGGACTATGCTCGGGGAGGGGGCGCAGGCCGCCAGCACAATGCAGAAAATCAGAACGCCGCAGCGACGCATGCTGAGCCAGCTACCTGGTCTCGGTGGTCTTCAGAGGCGTGCCGGCGTTCTTCGGAGGCGGGTCCACTGTCACGCTGACCGCTGTTAGCTTGAGGTCCACGTCCTCGCTGGCATCCACCGTAACAAGCGTCTCGAGGTCGATATCGGACGCTTTGATGGACTCCTTACCCTTCAGAAATTTGGTCTTGCGCGAGCGATGGATTGAGACAGTTTGATCATCCTCGGTCTCAATCAGGATCTCTTTGCTGTTCAGCTCCTTGAGCTTTCCGTGAAAGGAGCCCGCCACGTTATAGGCTGGCGGGTGGGGCGTGCCAGGAGTAACGCTGCGGCGGGTCTGCGGGTAGGGGTAGGGATACTGAGCCTGCAGGAGCGCCGGGAGAACGATCCCCAGCAAGAGCGCCGCCTTGAGCATTATTCGCATACCCAACTCTAACCAAATTATATCCTAGCCGGATCGGGAAGGGGTTTAATTACGTTCTATATGGGATCGATCCTTTTCGTTTTCGGCGCAGAAGTATTCCACGATGTCGCTATCCGGAAGCAGGAGCTCAGTGAACTTCACTGAGAATGGCTTGGTATAGACCTTCGGATCGTCGATAGTGACCTGCACGTCCAGATGGCCGAAATCGCGCCGGTGGAAGCGTTCCGTCACGTGTAGGGCTTCGCTTTGCGGGTGGCCGATACCATCCAGCCAGCCCTTGTCGTTGAATCCCACTGTGTCGACTTGGAGCGTATCGCCGTCCCATCTTCCTACCGAATATCCCAGCCATAAGGGATCGGGATCGGCGGGAGGCTTGCGGCCGTCCGTGTATATCTGGCGAAAGGTGTTCTCGTACTCATTCCGAATTAACGTGAGTCCCGGCGTTTGAATGATCTTGAAGGGACCGGGGAGCAAGTCGTCGGCTGGTATTCCAATCGGCAGGCAGTGCAACAACGGAGTTTCCTTGCCACGGCGCTGGCGAAGCAGGTCCGCGAATTCAGGCCGAAGCGGCGTCTCGTCGGGCTTGAAATCAACCAGGATATTTACTAGGTACTTGGAGAACGCGGACGGGCTGTCGCCCAGTGCGCTCAAGTCTCCCCCGCCGCCGAATAGGCGATTCATTTCCTCGGCGGGTGTGGGCTCCACTTGCCAGACGCCGGAGAAGTCCGGCTTACCATTGGACGCGTGAGGGGCTGGAGCGGCGAGGTTTGGTTTGCCATCGCGCGTTCGAGGAGTCCCTGGCGTAGGTAATTCAGCCACTGGGCGGGCGCGTTGATCGACACTGCCGTGAGCGCAATCAGGACGCAGACGGATCGATTCGGCATTTCGAGATATTGTCTCATAGGGCTGGCCGGGCTCCGCAGCCCCTCTCGGCGGCGACTCAATTGACTCTCGAGTGGGACCGGTCCTTTTCGTTTTCGTTGCAGAAGTTCTCCAGAATGTCACTGTCCGGAAGCAGGAGTTCAGTGAACTCAATCGAGAATGACTTGGTGTACATCTTGGGATCGTCGATGGTGACCTGCACGTCCATATGGCCGAAATCGCGCCGGTGGAAGCGCTCCACCACATGCAGGGCTTCGCTGTGCGGGTGGCCGCTAAGATCCAGCCAGCTCTTGTCATTGAATCCCACTGTGTCGACTTGGAGCGTATCGCCGTCCCATCTTCCGACCGAATATCCCAGCCACAAGGGTTCGGGATCGGCAGGAGGCTTACGGCCATCAGTGTATATCTGACGCAGGGTGTTCTCGTATTCATACCGCATCAAGATTAGGCCCGGCGTTTGAATGAACTTAAAAGGAGCCACGAGCAAGTTATCCGCCGGTACTCCAATAGGGAGGCAGCGCAACAATGGATTACCTTCTTTCCGACGCTGACGAAGCAGGTCCGCGAACTCGGGCCGAAGAGGCGCCTCGTCGGGCTTGAAGTCAGCGAGGATATTTCTGACGTACTTGTTGAGAGCAAGCGCGTCGTCGCCGGGCACGTCCAAGGCCCTCACATTGCCGAACAGGCGCGTCAATTCCTCGATGGGGGTGGGCTCCACCTGCCAGACGCCGGACAGATCCGGCTTACCATTGGCCGCGCGAGGGGCTGGAGCGGCGAGGTTCGGTTTGCCATCGCGCGTGCGGGGAGTCCCTGGCGTAGGGTAATTCAGCCACTGGGCGTGCGCGTTGATGGACGCTGCCGCTAGCACAATCAGGACGCAGACGGATCGACTCGGCATTTCGAGACATTGTCTCATAGGGCTGGCCGGGCTCCGCGCCAAATCATTTAAACTCGGAAGTGTGGGCCAAGGCCATTCTCGCCACCAGTGGGCTTGCCGCCATTGCGCTCGGCGGGATCGCTGAACCGGCGCTCGCCTTAAGCCCCAGCCGCGCGCTGTCGCAATACACGCGCACGGTATGGACGCAGGAGCACGGCCTCCCGCAAGATACGGTTCGCGCGATCGCGCAGACCAAGGACGGATATCTGTGGCTGGGCACCGACGAGGGGCTGGCGCAGTTCGACGGCTACGACTTCGTGGTGTTCAACAAAGAGAACGGTGCGCTGCCGAGCAACAGTGTCGCCGCACTGTGGGCGGCTCAGGACGGGAGCCTGTGGATCGGCACGCTGGGCGGTCTCACCCGTTATCGCAACGGAAAGTTCACCACCTTCACGAAGAAAGATGGCCTGAGCGACACGTCCATCAATTCCATCACGCAAGACCAATCCGGCGCCATCTGGGTGGTGGCGGGCGTCTACGTCAACCGCTTCCAAAACGGACAGTTCACCAATTACAGCCCGCGCCAGGGACTGCCCATCGAAGCGTTGCGCGTGATCTACTGCGGGCGTGACGGCGAAATCTACGTCGCGGGATTCGGTGGCGTGGCCCGGCGCGAGGGCGACCGCTTCGTGCCGGTCTTCGGACCGGCAGAGATCGGCGACATTGTCAGCACCCTGTTACAGGACCGGGAAGGCAACCTTTGGGTGGCTGGCAGCTTCGGCATTCTGACTCGCAGCCCAGCCGGCAAACTGCGGCGCTATGGAAGCGAAGACGGGTTGCCCGACAACTTCGTCCGCTCGCTGTGGGAGGATCGCGACGGAAATCTCTGGGCTGGAACCGATGGCGGGCTGGCGCGGCTGGAGCACGGGCGCTTTGTCAGCAGTCCCTTGGCAAGTTCGCACGAGCGCGAGTGGGTGCGCTGCATCTACGAAGACACCGAAGGCAACCTCTGGGTGGGAATGAGCACAGGCCTCAATCGCCTGCGCAACGATCTGTTCAGCATGTACGGTGAATCGGAGGGTCTGCCGAGCGATGAGCCGACCACCGTTTANNCAGAAGGACGGCCTGCCGAGCAACGAGATTTTCTCCATTCGCGAGGATCGACAGGGCGACTTGCTGATCGCCGCTCGCGGGGGGGCCAGCCGCATGCACGACGGCCACTTCGTGAATCATGTTTTGAACGATCCACTCAATCGCCGCGTGGCGTTCGATTTCCTGGAGGACCGCGGCGGCAAGCTGTGGGTGGCTTCACCGGCCGGCGTGAGCGAACTCGAAGGCAGCCACTCGCGCATCGTGATCCCGGGCGGTTCACAGCTCAACAACGACGCCGTGGTGTTGTGCGAAACGCGCGATAGCAGTCTGTGGGCTGGCACCTACGGCGAGGGTCTGTGGCGGCTGAATAACGGCCAGCTCCGGCTCTACACCGTGGCCGATGGCCTTTCGAGCAATCAGATTCGTTCGTTGGTGGAAGGCACGGACGGCACGCTGTGGATCGGCACTTTCGGGGGCGGGCTGGACGCGTTGAGGGACGGCCAATTCTTCCATGTCACGGTTCGCGACGGCCTTTTAAGCGATAACGTCTCGCACATTGAGGATGACGGCCACGGGTCGCTATGGCTCAGCACCACGCGCGGAATCTGCCGCATCCGCAAACAAGACATTTGGGATTTCGTCAGTGGCAAGATCCAAAAAGTCCAGCCCGTGAACTACGGCGTGGCGGACGGCCTCCGCAGCGCGCAATGCGCTCCGGGGTATCCGTCGAGCGGCGGTGGAACCAGGAGCAGCGATGGACGCCTGTGGTTTCCCACCAGCCGCGGCTTGGCCGTGCTCGATCCGAACGATCGTCCGGCTACTGTCGCGGCCCCGATGGTTCATTTGCTCGAGGTGGCCGCGGACGGGCGTCCGATCTCGGTCGCGGAAAGCGCCCGTCTCTCACCCGGCAACGGCCGCATGCAGTTCAGATACACCGGCATCTATCTCAGCGCTCCCGAGCGCGTGCTCTACTCGTATCGGCTGGAGGGATTGGAGCGCGAGTGGGTCAGCTCGGTTGCGCGGCGTGTGACCAATTACAACAGCCTTCCGCACGGCCGGTACAGGTTTACCGTTCGCGCCGGCGTCCCCAACGGGCCGTTGGGCGAGACCTCGTTCGCCTTTGAATTGCTTCCGCACTTCTACGAGACCGCGTGGTTCCGCTATTTCTGCGCAGCACTGGCCGCCGCGGGCATTTGGGGTTTGTACAACCTGCGGCTACGCCAGATTCGCCAGCGATTCTCGCTGGTGTTGGACGAGCGCGGCAGGCTGGCCCGCGAAATTCACGACACCCTGGCGCAAGGCTTCGTCGGGATTTCGTCCCAACTGGACGCCGTCGCGCTCACGCTGCATGGTCACCTAGATTTGGCGCGTAAGCATTTGGATTTGGCCCGTAAGATGGCCCGGCACAGTTTGACGGAGGCTCGCCGGTCGGTGATGGACCTGCGCGCCTCGGCGCTGGAAGGTCACGACCTTTCGGCTGCGCTCTCCGAAGCCGCGCCTCAGTGGACCGCGGGCTCTCCGGTACAGATCCGCGTGGATGTCGAAGGCGAGAACCGCCCGCTACCGGAGGAGACCGAGCAACACCTCCTGCGGATCGCGCAAGAAGCCGTCACCAACGCCGTGAAGCACGCGCACGCTAGCCAGGTGCGAATCCATCTCGAGATGGCCAGCCGGAAGCTGAGTTTGCGAGTGGCCGACAATGGCCAGGGTTTCGAGCAGGATGAAGCGTTCTCTGAAGTCGGCGGCCACTTCGGCCTGTTGGGCATGCGCGAACGCGCCGAGCGTCTTGGCGGCGAGCTCGAACTGCGCAGCGAACCTGGCCAGGGGACGGAAGTGCATGTGACGGTGCCGCTCTCGTGAGCGCGGAAAATCCGATTCGAATCGTCATCGCCGAGGATCATCTGATCGCGCGCGTGGGCGTGAAGACCATCATCAACACGCAGCCGGACATGACGGTGGTGGGAGAAGCAGCCAACGGAATGCAGGCGGTGGAGCTGTACCGCAAACATCGGCCGGACGTGACGTTGATGGACGTGCGCATGCCAGTCCTGAGCGGAGTAGAGGCGATCATCGCGATTCGCGCGGAGTTTGCGGATGCCAGCATCATCGCGCTGAGCACCTACGGCGGCGATGAAGACATCCGCCGCGCGTTGCAAGCGGGAGCGCGGGCGTATCTGACCAAAGATGTATTACACGACGAGCTGCTCCGGGCCATCCACGCGGTGCACGACGGCGGGAAGTACTTACCCGCGAGTGTTTCCGCCGCGCTTGAATCCAGCACCCTGCCGGCTGGTTTGAGCGCGCGAGAGATGGAAGTGCTGTCGCTGATCGTGAAGGGCCTCGGGAATAAGCAGATCGCTTACCAGCTCGGCATCGCGGAGCACACCGTGAAGAATCACGTGAAAAACATCTTGAGCAAGTTGAGCGTGGACGATCGGACGCAGGCTGCGACGGCGGCGATTCAGCGCGGGATCATTCATTTGTAAACAGTGTCCGCAGGAGCGCGTGCGCCACATTAGACATCCATAATTTCGATGGCTTGATTCAGCGTCTGAATTCCATCCCGCCCCGGACTCAGCTTGTACTCGTGCGCGATGTAGCCGGTGAAGCCAAGTCCGGCGATGGTCTCGGCCACGAAATGGTAGTTCAGCTCCTGCGTTCCGTCGATCTCATGGCGGCCCGGAACTCCGCCGGTGTGGAAATGCGCGATCCACTGGAAGTTGTCGCGGATGGTCCGGCAGATGTCGCCTTCCATGATCTGCATGTGATAAATGTCGAACAGCAGTTTGACGCGCGGTGAGTTCACGCGGCGGCACACTTCGACGCCCCAGGCGGTGTGGTCGCACATCTGGTCCTTATGATCGATCTTGCTGTTGAGCAGCTCCAAACAAATGGTGACGCCTTTGTCCTCGGCCTGCGCCTTCACCCGATTCAAAAACGCGACGGAATTGTCGGTGCCCTCGGCGTCGGACATGCCGCGGCGGCTCCCGGAAACGGTGATCAGATTGGGACATCCGCCGGCGGCGCATTCGTCGATCGCGGGGCGCATGGATTTGACCAGATCATCCCGAACTTCCTTGCGATTGATGCCGTCCGGTATCGTGACGCCCATGTTGGGCAGGCGCATGGTTGGGATGAGGCCGTATTTCTTGAGAATGGGCCAGTTTTGCGCGGGAACCAGATCGAAGCCCTTGCAGCCCAAGCGAGCGGCTTCGCGGCACATGTCCTCGAACGGCATATTGGAATCAAACACGCCTCGCGTGACGCATTGTTTTAAGCGTCGTTTACGCGAAACGGGAGGCTGTGCGGAGACGACAGCAGCAGCGGCCAGGCCGGTGACGAAGTCTCTGCGTCGCATAGGCGGATTATACAGGACGAACACGACGGTGCTGCGCTAGGCCGCGCTGCTTCTTGCCGATTTCTTCTCGCATGATACGCCGGAGGGTTTCCTCCCACTTTGGCGTTTTCCCCTCGACGTATTCGCGAAGAGCCGAATTGATGAGAGTTTGGTAGCCAACCTTCCCGCCGGACCGATCAGCGATGGCGCCGAAATGATCGACCAGATCTTCATCGAGCCGAATGGTGATTCTCACCTTTCCAGGTTCTAAGGGTGCCTCGGCCACAACACGGCCGCGCTTGCCTTTACTGAAGTCGTACATGTTCTTCATCGTTGTTGATCGTGATCGCATGGTCGTCGCCGAATGCGCCGAGCGCTTCCGAGAACTGCACTCCCTGCTTTCGAGTATTCGCCAGGGCCTTGTTGGGGTCCCATTCGAACGCCACGACTCCAGTGTACATATGATTGTATGCACAATCAAGGAGACGAAGCGCGCCCATCAGAATGGAGCACCGCCTGCTGACGTTCGCGGGACATTGGCCGGCATATACCTTGCGCTTCTGCACGTTGTGTGTTAAGGTGTAGAAGATCGAGGTATAGACCATGACAGCCAAATCGGATCTCCCGCAGGGCACCCTGGATTTGTTGATTCTCAAAGTTGTCGGCCTGGGCCCGGTGCACGGATACGCCATCGCGCAACGGCTGCAACAGGTCTCGCGCGATGTGGTGCAAGTCCCCCAAGGCTCGCTCTACCCGGCCTTGCATCGTTTGGAAAACCGCGGCCTTCTGGCGGCGGATTGGCAGGAGACCGACACTGGGCGTGAGGCCAAGTTTTATCGCCTCACCAGGCAAGGCCGGGCGCAGCTCGAAACGGAAGCCGCCAGTTGGCAGCGACTGACGCAAGCTGTCGGTCTCATCCTCAGAATGGCCGAGGGAGGCGCGGAATGACGTGGTGGCAACGCGTGTGGCGCCGAACGCAGATGGAAGAGCAATTGGAAAAGGAATTGCGCTTTCACATTGACCAGCACGCCGCCGATCTGATCGCGGGCGGCCAGCATCCCGACGAAGCCCGCCGCCAAGCCAGGCTCGCTCTGGGCGGTCCCGAGCAGGTGAAGGAGCAATGCCGCGACGCCCGCGGTACCCGCTGGCTTGAGGACTTGTGGCAGGATTTTCGGTACGCGCTCCGCACCCTGCGCCAGAAGCCTGGATTTGCCGCCGTCACTCTCGCGACCCTGGCCCTCGGCATCGGCGCAACCACTGTCATGTTCACTGTGGTCAATGGCGTCCTCCTGAAGCCGCTGCCTTATCCAGACCCGAGCAGGCTGGTGGCGGTGCACGGACAGACCGAAACATGGAACGTTGCTCTATATGGTCAGCAAAACCTTGCCTACTATGATTTTCTAGACTGCCAGCATGATAGCCGCTTGCTGGCCCTGGCAGGGTGGCTCTACAACGCAGGGACGATGAGCGAGCCCGGTGAAGCCGAGCATGTTGAGGAATTCCAGGCCTCCTCCAACTTGTTTTCCGTGCTGGGCGTGCCGCTATTTCTGGGGCGGGCGTTCCTGCCCGAAGAAGACCGGGCGGGCGGAGCGCCCGTGGCAATCCTCGGCTACAGTTTGTGGCAGCGCCGATTCGCCGGAAGCCCGGCGGCGATTGGCGCGTCGCTGGTTTTGGACGAAAAGCGCTATACGGTTGTTGGCGTCACGCGGGCAGGTTTCCGGCTGGAGGACCAAGAGGCCGATGTGTATACGCCAATCGGTCAAAATACGGCGGCGTTCATGCAAAGACGTGGCCCGCATCCAGTTGGCGTGATCGCGCGCCTGCGGCCCGGCGCGACGCTGGTCCAGGCACAAGCCGACCTGGCGCTGATCGGCCATCACCTTGCCGAACAATATCCGGATACGAATAAGGAGCGGGGATTCGCGGCGCAGCCCCTACGTGTGGATGTCGGAGACGCCCAGTCCACGCTATGGTTGCTGCTGGGCGCCGTAAGTCTGGTACTGCTGATCGCGTGCGCAAATGTAGCCAGCCTGTTGCTGGCGCGCGCCGTTTCCCGCGAGCGTGAACTTGCCATGCGGGTGGCTCTTGGGGCGGCCAGGAGCCGGTTGATTCGCCAATGTCTGACCGAGAGCGCTGTGTTGGGTCTGGCCGGAGGCGCCCTCGGCGTTTTACTCGCCGCCATTGGTATCCGCCCTTTTCTGACATTCTGGCCCGGCAGCTTGCCGCGCGTTCAAGAGGTCCAGATCGATTGGCACGTGTTGCTCTTCGCACTCGCCGCGTCCCTCGCGAGCGGGCTTCTCTTCGGGCTGGCGCCGGCCCTGCGCGCTCCCGCTCAGAAACTGGAGCAGGCACTGCGGGCCGGGGCGCGAACCGTAGCGGGAAGCTCGCGCCGTCTGCACAGCGTTTTTGTCATATCGGAGATCGCCCTGGCGGTGGTGCTGTTGGTCGCCGCCGGCATACTCGGGCGCACGCTGCTCCGGCTGTCATCCCTGCAACCAGGTCTGGATATTCGCAACGTATTGGTCACTCGGATGGCGCTCTCGCCTGGCACGCTCGGAAACCCCGAGCAGATACGCGCGGCCTGGAAAGACGTCCTGGAGCGTGGCCGCGGCGTGCCGGGAGTGCAGTCGGTGGCGATGGTGGATACAGTCCCGATGCGCGAAGGCAACAACCAGCTGGGCTATTGGACCACTGCTGATGTGCCGCCGGAGAATAAGCAGCCCATCACATTGGCTACCTCCGTATCGCCGGATTATTTGAACGTCATGGCCATCCCACTGCTCAAAGGCCGCTTCTTCAACGATTACGATCGCATCGGGAGTGAGCTCGTCGTCGTCATTGACGACGTTCTGGCACGGCACGCCTTCGGCGGACAGGAGGCGGTGGGTCAGCGCCTGTGGGTCCCAGACATGGATTCGAAGCCGGTTCGGGTGGTGGGAATGGTGGGCCATGTCCGGCACTGGGGGCTGGCCGGCGACGATCAAGCCCAGGTGCGCGATCAACTCTACTATCCTTTCGCCCAAGTCCCGGGCCCGCTCTTGCGCCGCTGGTCTGAACTCATGTCGATTGCCGTCCGAACCAGCATCGATCCACTAAGCGTGGTCGCGCCACTCAGGCGGGCAGTGCGCGGAGTTACTGGCGATCAAGTGATCTACGAGGTTCGCACCATGGAGCAACTTGCCGGCAGCTCGCTCGCCCGGCAACGATTCCTTCTGATGTTGTTCGGCATCTTCGCCGGCCTGGCTTTGCTGCTGGCGTGCATCGGCATCTATGGCGTGCTCGCCTACGTCACCAGCCAGCGCGTCCCGGAAATCGGTCTGCGCATGGCGCTCGGCGCTAGCGCTCGTGATGTTATGCGGCTGGTGCTCGGCCAGAGTCTTCGAATGATTTTCGTTGGCGTCGGCGTGGGCCTGGCCACCGCTTTCGCCGCGGCGCGCGTCTTGGAGAAGCTGGTGGCCGGAGTGCGCTCCACCGACCCGTCCACCTTCGCCATCATGATTTCGGTTCTGGTGGCTGCCGCCCTGTTCGCTAGTTTTCTCCCGGCCCGCCGAGCCAGCCGCGTAGACCCGATCAACGCCTTGCGCCAAGACTAAGCACCATCGGATCAATCGGATACATAGTCCCGGCGGCGCCAGTAGCTCCAAAGGGCCACTAACCTTGGGGCGGGTTTACTCATCTTTACTAACATATAGCTTGAGCTGTGTATGTGGATAGTCAGACTAGCGCTCCGCCGCCCCTATACGTTTGTCGTGATGTCGCTGGCCATTCTGTTGCTCGGAGTGACCGCGATTATCACCATGCCGATCGACATTTTTCCCTTCATCGATATTCCGGTCGTTAGCGTGGTTTGGAACTATGCTGGCATGTCGCCCTCGGAAATGGAGAGCCGCGTTCTCACGGTGTTCGAACGGGGCATGACCACAACCGTCAACGACATCGAGCACATCGAGTCGCAGTCCTACTACGGCGTGTCGGTGGTCAAGGTCTATTTTCAACCGAACGTGAAGATCGACATGGCGGTGGCGCAGATCACGGCGCAATCGAACTCCGTGACGCGCGCCATGCCGCCCGGGATTTATCCACCGAGCATCATCAAGTACGACGCGTCCAGCGTGCCAATACTCCAATTGGGCCTGGAAAGTAAAACGCTGAGCGAGGAGGAAATCTTCGACTTGGCCCAGAACTTCATCCGGACTCCGCTGGCCACGGTTCAGGGCGCCGCGGTGCCGAGTCCGTACGGCGGCAAGCAGCGCCAGGTAGTGGTGGATCTCGATCCGAATGCGCTGTACGCCAAACAGCTATCGGCGATCGACGTGTCGAACGCGTTCAATCTGCAAAACCTGATCCTTCCGGCCGGCACCATCAAGGTTGGCGACACGGAGTACGCAGTCCGCATTAACAGCAGTCCCGAGCTCCTCAGCGACATGAACGGCCTGCCGATCAAGACGGTAAACGGCGCGACAGTCTACCTGAGGGATGTTGCCACCGTGCGCGACGGATTCTCGGTCCAACAGAACATTGTGCGGACCAATGGAACGCGCGGCGCGCTGCTGACGATTCTACGCAACGGCCAGGCTTCCACGCTCGACATCGTCAATAAGGTGAAGGCCCAGCTGCCCAGAATTGAAGCCGCCATGCCACCGGGGTTGAAGATACGGGAGCTCTTCGATCAATCGCTGTTCGTGCGCGCATCCATTAACGGCGTGGTGAGGGAAGCGGCCATAGCCGCTCTGCTCACCGGCTTGATGATCCTGCTGTTTCTGGGGAGCTGGCGCAGCACGGTGATCGTTTGCATCTCCATTCCGCTCTCCATTTTGACTTCGCTGATCATCTTGAACCTGATGGGCCACACCATCAACGTGATGACGCTGGGCGGGCTGGCGCTGGCGGTCGGCATTTTGGTGGATGACGCCACCGTGGAGATTGAGAATACGCACCGCAATCTGGCGATGAAAAAGCCATTGGTGCGCGCGGTGCTGGATGGCGCGCAACAGATCGCGATCCCGGCGTTTGTTTCCACTCTTTCCATCTGCATTGTGTTCGCACCGGTTCTGCTTTTGACGGGCGCCGCCAAGTTTCTGTTTACGCCGCTCGCGCTGGCCGTGGTTTTCGCGATGCTCGCATCCTATATGTTGTCGCGCACGCTGATTCCCACCATGGTGCACTACATGCTGAAGCCGGAAGTGGATATGTATCGCAGCGGCGAGCACGGAGAAGGCGGAACCGCCGAAGGCCATCCCCTGATCTGGCGCATCCATTTCGCTTTCAATCGCCGGTTTGAGCGTTTTCGCGCGGCCTACACGGGATTGCTCGACTGGGCGCTGGATCATCGTCCCGCCGTTCTCTCCGTGTTCCTGATTTTTTCGTTGGGCTCCCTGGGTTTGGTCTACCTGGTGGGCAGGGATTTCTTCCCCACCGTGGATTCCGGGCAGATTCGTTTGCACGCACAAGCGCCGGCTGGGACGCGCATCGAGAAAACGGAGCTGATCTTCGCTGAGATTGAAAAAGAAATCCGCAACGTGATCCCGGCGGGCGAGTTGGACACAATTCTCGACAACATCGGCGTGCCCCCAGGCGGGTTCAATCTGGCTTTTGGAGACAGCGCGGCCATCGGCAACAACGACGGCGACATCCTCATTTCGATGACCAAGGACCATCCCCCCACCGACCTCACCACCCAACGCCTGCGCAAGCGGCTGCGCGAGAAGTTTCCCGACATCGTCTTCTTCTTCGAAGCGGCCAATATCACCAACCAGATTCTCAACTCCGGGCTGCCGGCTCCCATCGACGTGCAAGTCACCGGCCGCGACGCCGGACCAAATTACGCGATCGCCCAGCATTTCTCCGAGCGCATCGCACGGATTCCCGGCGCTGTTGACGTTCACGTGCATCAAGTAGTGGACGCACCCGAACTGCGCATCAACGTGGATCGCGTCAAGGCGGGGCAGCTCGGCCTCACACAGAAAGACGTCGCCAGCAGCTTGCTGATTTCCCTCAGCGGCACCAGTCAGGTTGCTCCGAGCTTCTGGCTCAACTGGAAGAACGGCGTAAGCTACAACGTACTGATCCAGACCCCGCAATACAAGCTGGATTCGCTCGACAAGCTGATGCGAACGCCGATCTCCATCGCGGGCGCGGCCGAGGCTTTCAACACTCCCGGCTCCACGGCCGGCGCGGCCAATCAGGGCGACGCCTCCACCGGAGCGGCGCCGAATCAAAGCTCGGCGGCGTACGCCAATCCCGGCACGCTGCCTTATCAAACGCAATTGCTGTCAAACATGGCCACCATCGAACACAGCAGCGGCCCCGAGATCGCGAATCATTACAACGTGCAGCCGGTCTTTGACGTGTACGCCAATATCGACCGCAGGGACTTGGGCGGAGTGGCCTCGCAAGTGGAGAAGATCATTCGCGAGACCAAACTTCCCAATACCACGGAAGTCTTTCTGCGCGGGCAGGCCGCCACCATGCAAAGTTCCTTCTATCGGCTGGGCCTGGGTCTCCTCGCGGCCATCGTTCTGGTATATCTGTTAATGGCAGTCAATTTTCAGTCCTGGGTGGATCCGTTCATCATTCTGAGTGCCCTGCCCGGCGCCCTGGCCGGCATTCTATGGATGCTGTACGTGACGCAAACGACCCTGAATGTACCGTCGTTGATGGGCGCCATCATGTGCATTGGAGTGGCCACCGCCAACAGTATTCTAATGGTCGTCTTCGCAAATGACGAAAGAATGGAAGGCAAAGGCGCGCGAGCGGCGGCGCTTTCCGCCGGATACACGCGGCTGCGTCCGGTGCTGATGACCGCGTCCGCCATGATTCTCGGAATGCTTCCGATGGCGCTCGGAATCGGCGAGGGCGCCGAGCAGAACTCGCCGCTGGGCCGGGCCGTTATAGGCGGGTTGCTGCTGGCCACCGTGACGACATTGCTGATTGTGCCGATCGTCTATAGCTACTTGCGCACCGAGGCGCCTATCGACCACGACCGGCAGATCCAGGAAGAAGAGCGCGAAGGGCTGCTCGAATCCGAATTTCAAATTTTTTAAATTGCCCTTTAAAATCGAGATGACATCATCGACCATTGACGAACCCGACAACCCGCCCGAGCGGTCCACGACGGCCACCGAAGAAGAGCTGCGCGCCGAAATCGAGCGGCTGAAGCGGCAGCTGGAGCAAAACAAACCCACTGGTGCGCACTCCGCGCTGGAGCATCCCAAACGGCCTTCCGGCGGCAGGATTGCGTTATTGCTGCTGCTGGCGGCAGCCATCTTTCTGGCGGCATTCTTTGGCGGCTATATTCCCCATCATCGCCGGGACATGCAGATCACGGCCGAAGCCAGCGCGGCCAGCGAGTCGCTGCCCGAGGTGACCGTGGTTGCGGCGAAGAACGCATCCACGATTGGCGACCTGGTGCTGCCGGGCAATATTCAGGCCGTCACGGAAGCGCCGATTCTCGCGCGCGCATCAGGTTATGTGAAGAGCCGTTACGTGGACATCGGCGATCACGTCACCGCCGGCCAGCTCCTGGCCGATGTTGAAGCGCCGGAGCTGGATCAACAAGTGCGCCAGGCGCAGGCCGCCTTGGAACAATCGCAGTCCGATCTGGAGCGCTCCAATGCCGCGCTGGACCAGGGGAAAGCCAACGAGTCGATCGCCAAGGTAACCGCTACGCGCTGGGATAATCTGGTGAAGCGCGGCGCGGTTTCCAAGCAGGAGAACGATCAGTATCAGGCGCAATTCCAGGCCCAATCCGCCAACGTCAAGGCGCTCGAGCGGGCCGTGGACGCCGCCACAGGAAATATCGCCGCCATGCAGGCGAATCTTGCGCGGTTAACCGACATGCAGGGCTATCTCAAGGTGAAAGCGCCTTTCGCGGGCGTGGTGACCTTGCGCAACGTGGATGTCGGAACGCTGGTTAATACCGGCAGTACGATGCTGTTTCGCATTGCACAAACCAATCTTCTTCGCACTTTCTTGAACGTCCCGCAAGCCAGCGCTTCGGACGTGCGCGTCGGACAAATGGCGTCGCTTGCCACGCCCGAGCTTCCGGAGCGCAAGTTCTCCGGCGCCGTCACGCGCACGGCGAACGCTTTGGATCCGGCCAGCCGAACCCTGCTGGTGGAGGTTCAGGTGCCGAATCCGGAAGGCAAGCTGCTGCCTGGCATGTACGTTGAGGTGGACCTGCATCTTCCGCGGAAAGATCCGCCGCTGCTGCTTCCCAGCGACACCCTCTCGGTGCGCCCGGAGGGAACCATGGTGGCCGCGCTCGACTCCAACAACGCCGTTCATTTCCAGCGCGTCACCGTCGGCCGGGATTATGGCAGCCAAATCGAGATCCTTTCGGGACTGAGCGCCGGGCAACGGGTGATCGCGAATCCAAACGATTCAGTCCAGGAAGGCGTGAAAGTTCATCCGGTCTTCGTGGCAACGGGCGATGCAGGCGGACCCAAACGCTCGCGCTAGCTCGTGCCTTGCTCTCCTCTGCCGTACTCTGAAAGAACACGTATCGCCGCGCGTATCGTAGGCGGCGTGCTTGGAAGCAACTCCACCATGAATAAGATCAGCATGAATAAGATCAGCATGAATAAGATCAGTATGAATAAGATCAGCATGAAAAAGCTCAGCGCCGTATTTCTCTGTTTGCTCCTGCTCGCCCCGGACGGCGTCCCGGCGGAGGTCCCCGCCTGGTTGAAGAACCCTTATGTGGAACATCCCATCGCGCCCTTGGATCTGTCCAATTCGCCGCGGATTCGCCAGGTTCTGCGATCGGGCAATATTTATCTTTCGCTTTCGGACGCCATCGCGCTGGCCATCGAAAACAATCTCGATATCGAACTCGAGCGTTATTCCTTGCCGGCCGCCGATACGGAGCTGCTGCGCACCAAAGGCGGCGGAGTGCCGCGAGGACTGACCTACAATGTGTTTGAAGCGCCAGTGGGTGTGGGCGGACCGGACAGCCCTCTGGTAACAGCGGCGGCGACGCCTACCATCACCGCGGGATCGGTTCCTACCAATCCGTCCGAGCTTGGAGCGCTAGCCGAGCAGCAAGACAATCTCGCGCTGCTCCAGACCGTTCCGCTCTCCACGGGTCCGGCGATTCCGCACTTTGACCCCGCGCTGACCGGCCAAGTTAATTGGACCCATACGAGCACTCCTGACACCGATCCGCTGGCGTACGGGACCAACGCGCTCACCGGAAACACCACCAACGCCAACGCAGGCTACACGCAAGGCTTTGGGCCGGGCACGGAACTCAACGTGGGGTTCGACAACGCCCGCTACACAACCAACTCTCTTCAAAGCGCCTTTAGCCCCTACACGACCTCCAGCCTCGGATTCACGGTGACCCAGCCGTTGCTGCGCGGATTCGGCCTGGCCGTGAATCGCCGCTTCATACGGATCTCGAAAAACGAGCAAAAGATCGCCAGTCTTCTGGTGCAGCAGCAGCTCATCGCCACGATCTACGGCGTGGTGCGCCTGTATACGGATCTGGTGGCCCTGTATGAAGACGTGAAGGTGAAGGAAGAGACTCTGGCTTCGGCCGAGAAACTCTTCAGCGATACCAAGGCTGAGGTGGAGGAAGGCACCCAGGCGCCCATTGAACAGACGCGCGCCAATGCGCAGGTGTATTCCATCCGCCAGGATCTGATCGACTCGCGCGGGCTGCTCGAAGAGCAGGAAGCGATCGTAAAGAACATAATCACGCGCCGCACTGACAACGATCCCGAGGTGCTGAACGCGCGCATTATCCCCACCGATTCAATCGACGTTCCTGGAACGGAGGACACTCGCCCCCTGCAAGACTTGCTCTCGTTGGCGTTCGCCAATCGGCCCGATTTGGCTCAGGCCGGCGTCCAGGTGGAGAACACGCAAATCAGTTTGCAGGGCTCGCGCAACGGACTGCGGCCGGAAATCGATCTGGTGGGCACCGCTCAAAACAGCGCGCTGGCCGCTCAACTGAATCCCTTAGTGCCACCCATCGACTCGCCTCTGCTGGGCGGCTACGGCGGCGCGCTGGAACAGCTTGCCACGCGCAAATATCCCACCTACGGAGTGGGCCTCAATATTACTTTGCCGCTGCGCAACCGCATCGCGCAGGCCGACGTCACGCGCGACGAGATCCTGCTGCGGCAGAGCCAGGTCCTGCAACAGCAGCTACGCAAGCAGGCGCAGCTCGAAGTGGAGGACGCGGTGATCGCCATGCGGCGCGCCCGTGCATCCTACCAAGCGGCCGTGCAAACGCAGGCCCTGCAGCAAGAGTCGCTCGAGGCCGAGCAGGCCAAGTTTGAAGTCGGCGCATCCACCAGCTTTTTCATCATTCAATATGAGAGCTATCTGGCGCAGGCCAGATCCACGGTGGTGGTCGCGAAAAGCGCGTATTTGAAAGCGCGGGCGGCTCTGGAGCGGGCGACGGGCACGATTCTCGAAGACAACCATGTGTCGCTCCCAGACGCGGTGCGCGGGCGTTAGTGAAAGTTGCTTCTTGCCGCCGGAGGCAAAGGCCGCGCGGTTAGCGTCGCGCGATTAGTTCGAAGTTGCTGCTGAGTTCGCGCAGCAACGGCACGCGCGTGAGTGCTTCGTCCAACGCGCGCGCCAGCCGATACCCGGCGGCCCAGGACGGGAACAATCCGGCCAGTGGCGTGGACGCGAAATCGAACCAGCGTGTCGCGGTGCGAAAGCCCGCGGCTCTGAACGGCGCGGCTGTCGAGTGCGGCAACAGCTGGCGCTCGTCTTCAGTCTGATACTTCTCCATCAGCTTGGGAACCAGTAGCTGGCCAAGGAAACCCGACAGGCGCCGGGCGCTCGGGTCCAGCGCGTAGAAGACGCCGCCAGGGCGCAACAGTCGCATGAGTTGGATGGGAAACGCCGCCAGGTCTTTATCCGGCAAGTGATGCAGGAAGAAGATCGCCACCACCGCATCGAACGGCTCTTCTCCGAGAGCCGCGGTTTGCCAGGTCCCGGCCACAAATTGAACGTTAGTTACCCTTCGAGCGGACGCCGCCCGCCGCGCTTCCGCAATCGCCGCGGGTGAAAGATCGATGCCCGTGACGTGCGCGACATGGGGCGCCAGCAGCAACTCCGTGTCACCGATGCCGCAGCCAATGCTCAACACTCGCGATTCAGCGCCGGCGCCGGTAGCGCGCAGTATTCTACGCGCGAGATACTCGCGAAATAAAACCACACCGGGCTGGGCGAAAAGGCCCGGGCCATAAGTGCTGTAAAGGTTTTCGTAATAGGCCAGTTCGCGCTGCAGCACCGCGTCCGAACCAGCCGGCGCTCCAGTTGCAGGCCGCGCGGTTTTCATCGCGCCTTGCGCCACGCCAGCCACAACATCACGGCTCCAAAAATCAGCATCGAGACGCCGCAATAGAGATCGACGTTGGCAAAATCGAGTGGGGCGCGATAATCCGCGATCAGACCCGTAGCGCTCACGATCGCGCCCACCAGCACGAAAAACCCGCCAATCGAAACGCGCAGATCGCTCATCACCAGAACACCACATTCAACACTGCCAGCGCCGCCACTACGATCAGGGCCACCGGCGCTGGCCGCTTATACCAGGGCACATCTTCATGCGGGATATCAGTGAGCCCATAGACGAGATTGTGAAGCGCCGATTCCGCTTTCGGCGCCGACATCAGGCTCACCACCACGGTCACCAGGAAACACGTCGACCACGCGAAGATGGCGATCCAGAAGTTCTGCGCCATGCTGGAGGGAAACGTGTGCAGCGTCGCTCCCAGCCATCCACCCTTGTTTTCGGCGAGCGTTAAGCCGTGCGTCGCGGCAGCCGCGGCCGTCCCCGCCAGCAAGCCCGCGAAAGCGCCGTGGCCAGTGGCGCGCTTCCAAAACATTCCCAGTAAAAATGTCGCAAACAACGGCGCGTTGACGAAGCCGAACACCAGTTGCAGAAAATCCATGATGTTGTTGAAGTGGCTCGCCATATACGCCGTGGCCACCGACAGTGCGACGCCCACGATGGTAGTCACTCGCCCAACCCACAAGTAATGCGAATCGGGCGCGTGCTTTCGGATGTGCCCTTGATACAGGTCGTAGGTCCACACGGTGTTAAACGCGGTGACGTTACCGGCCATACCGGACATGAAGGAAGCCATCAGCGCCGTGAGGCCCAGGCCCAGCATGCCGGAAGGATAAAATTGCGCCATCAGTGTCGTGAGCGTCTGGTCGTAATCCGGGCCGCCGTCCGCCTTGAGTGGAATCGAGTAGCCCAGCGCCATGTGCGACAGCGCCAGAGCGGCGACGCCAGGCACAATCACGATAAACGGCATCAGCATTTTCGGAAAAGCAGCGATCAGGGGCGTGCGCCGGGCCGCCGACATCGATTCCGCCGCCATGGCTCGCTGCACCACCAGAAAATCCGTGCACCAGTAGCCAAACGACAGCACAAAACCCAGCCCCGCCACCAAACCAAACACTTCCACGCCCATCGGATTCTCGGATGCCTTCGCTGTGTACGCCCAGGTGTGCGTCATCACCGCGGGCAATCGCGACGCCATGCCGCTCCAGCCTCCCGTCTTCATCACCACGAAAATCGCGAGAGGCGCAAAGCCCAGGACGATCAGAAAGAATTGTAGGACTTCGTTGTAGATCGCGCTGGTGAGCCCTCCCAGGAACGTGTAGACCAAAACGATCGCGGCCGACAGCAGCACCGAAGCCGTGAAACTCCAGTGCAGAACCAACTGGAACAGCAGCCCTAGCGCGTACATGGAAATGCCGGACGAGAACACGGTCATCACCGCGAACGTGACGGCGTTCAGCACGCGCGTCTTCTCATCGAAGCGCAGCTTGAGATACTCGGGGACGCTGCGAGCGCGGCTGCCGTAGTAGAACGGCATCATGAAAACGCCCACGAACAGCATCGCCGGCACCGCGCCGATCCAATAAAAATGCGCGGTCATGATTCCGTATTTCGCCCCGGACGCGCACATGCCGATCACTTCCTGCGCGCCGAGATTGGCGGCGATGAAGGCCAGGCTGGTGATCCACACCGGCACCGAGCGGCCGGAGGTCAGAAAATCGCTGCTGGTTGTCACCTTGCGTTTGACGATCCAGCCGATACAAAGGACAAAAGCGAAATACAGCGACAGGATCAGGTAGTCGACAGGGGCGAGCCTCAAACCGCCTAAAGTCTAGCATATGGATGGGAGGGGAATCGCGTGGAATCGCGGCTTGCGCGCCCTCGCGCGGCCTGTGCGATCATGCTGATTACGTCGCCATGCTGGTTTACGCTTGCACCATTTTCCTGAGCGCGTTTCTGCTGTTCGCCGTGCAGCCCATGATCGGAAAGATCATCCTGCCGTGGTTCGGCGGATCGGCCGCGGTCTGGAGCACGTGCCTGCTGTTCTTCCAGGCGGCGCTCTTAGCGGGCTACTTGTACGCGCACTGGTCCACGCGCTCGCTCAAGCCCAAGCGGCAAGCGATGCTGCACATCGCACTGATGGCCGTGAGCCTGGCGCTGCTTCCGATCCTGCCTTCGCCACGTTGGAAACCGTCCGAAGCCGGCGACCCGTCGCTGCGCATTCTCATGCTCCTGGCGGTCACCATCGGCCTGCCCTACATCTTGCTTTCCACCACCAGCCCCTTGCTGCAAGCCTGGTACGTGGCGGCCAAACCCGGCGCGATCCCCTACCGCCTGTTCGCTCTTTCGAACTTCGGATCGCTGCTCGCGCTGTTGAGCTATCCAGTGCTGGTGGAGCCGGTGTTCACAACGCACACACAAGCCTACGGATGGTCGGGCATCTATGTAGTGTTCCTGGCGATCTGCGCCATGGTCGCATGGAACGCTCTCCGGGCGGCCAACAACCAACAACCAACAACTGCTGCGGCAATGCCAATCCAGTCTCAAGCGTCGTCGCCCACCTGGGTCACGCGCGTTCTCTGGACCGCGCTCTCCGCGTGCGCCTCCACCCTGCTGCTTGCCATCACGAATCACTTGAGCCAGAACGTCGCGCCCATTCCGTTTCTCTGGGTGCTGCCGCTCAGCGTCTATCTGCTCAGTTTCATTCTGTGCTTCGAACGCGAGAACGTCTATCATCGCGGCATCTTTCTTCCGCTGTTGGTCATCGCACTCGACGGCGCGGCGTACGCGATTTACGCTAACGAAGGCAATCCCAACATCACGTGGGCCATCCCTACCTTCGTGGCGGCGTTGTTCATCGGCTGCATGGTCTGTAACGGAGAACTGGCGCGGCTGAAGCCCGATCCGCGGTACCTCACCAGTTTCTACCTGATGATTGCGCTGGGGGGCGCGCTGGGAGGCGTGTTTGTCGCCATCGTCGCGCCGCGCGTTTTTCACACCTATCTGGAACTTCCGCTCTCCATGGTGGCCTGTAGCGCGCTCGCCGCCATCGTTCTTTGGATTTCGCCTCAACAATGGTCGGGGAGGATTCCGGTCTCCGCCGTTCGGATCGCGATGCTCGCGTTCACTGTGGGTCTCGCGATCCATCTCGGTTATGAAAAGCATCTCACCGACCAGCTTTTCCGGCTCTCGGTGCGCAACTTCTACGGCGTTCTGCGCGTGCACGACATTCCGCAGAGCGCGGAAGACACCGGCGTGCGCCGCCTGATCCACGGCACCATCAATCACGGCGAGCAGCTCTTGGATGCCAAGAGGCGTGACGAGCCCACCAGCTACTACGGTCCCTACTCCGGCATGGGCCGCGCCATGGGCTATCTGCAGAAGCGCGGGCCGGTTCGCGTGGCCGTCATCGGGCTCGGCTCGGGGGTCACCGCCAGCTACTGCCGCTCAGGCGACGTCTTCCGCTTTTACGAAATCAATCCGCTCACGCTCTCCATCGCCAGCACCTGGTTCACGTTTCTCCGCGATTGCAAGGCCGATCACCAGGTCCTGCTCGGCGACGCGCGCCTCACTCTAGAAGCCCAGACCAGCCAGCAATACGATCTGATGGCGATCGACGCCTTCACCAGCGACGCCATTCCCGTGCACCTGCTCACGCGCGAAGCTTTCGCGCTCTACTTCCGGCATCTGAAACCCACCGGCGTTCTGGCGGTGCATGTTTCCAATCGATATCTCGATCTGGTCCCGGTCGTCTCCCGCAACGCGCGCGACTTTGGCAGAACGCCCATGGACATCGATGACGACGACGAAGACCAAGATTACTACTCGAACAGCGATTGGGTGCTGGTTTCAAGCGACGCCGCAATCTTCCGCGACCCTGCGTTCAAATCGTCGAGCGTGCAGCCCGCGCCCTACCGCCCTGATCTGCGCCCCTGGACCGACGACTACAGCAATCTATTCCAGATCCTAAAGCTCGGAAGCCGCTAGAGAGCGCTGCGTTGTAACTGAGCCGCGACCACCGGGAGCGTTGCCTTCAAATCGCCGTGTTCTCGAACGCTGCCATGCGATCGCCCTGATCGTCAATCACATACCGAATCGCAGCCGACACATCTTCCGGTTTCCACAACCACCGGGTGCTTCCGTGTCGCGCCCATCGCTTGCGCGCTGGTTCATCCAGTCCGACCCGATTCAAGCAACGGCTGGCATACGACTTCAGGTCGTTCATCACTCTCTCAGGGCGAACGTCGGTTTCTACGACGAGATGAACGTGGTTCGTACGTACGTGGGCAGCCAGCAGCGTCCATCCGTGGTTCCAGCAACGCTCCACCAGAGGCGAGCACCGCATCTCGGCGACTCTTGTCCATGCCATAGGGCAGACTGGTCCATGCGTTTCCGCTGAGCAGAAAGCAGCTGCGGATCGGCTTCCAGCATACGGCTCCCGGCAGATTGTGACGCTTATCGACAGAACCGGATTCATCACCGTGCAAGTGGCAGCCGTAACACGTGAACGTAATAAAATAGGCCACCGGATCCCGTCGCCCGGGCGGACCGCTTCCTCTGGTCGCGGCTCTGTCCCAATTACTCGCCCGTTCTATCAAGTACACTATATGATTCATGTCCCAGTTGCTGGAGGGCAAGACCGCCCTCATCCTCGGCGTAGCGAACCGATGGAGCCTGGCTTACGCGATCGCCCGCGCCTTTATTCGTGAAAACGCCGAAGTGATCCTTACCTACCAGGGTGACCGCCAAAAACAAACCGTCGAGGAGTTGGCCGCCGAGCTCAAAGCTCGCCAAGTGCTACCCTGCGATGTAACCCAGGACGCTCAAGTGGACGCCTTAGCGGATATGTTGAGGAAGGACCTCAAGGGTCAGGGCCGCGTGCTCAACGCCGTGGTACACAGCATTGCGTTCGCCAATCGCGAGGATTTGAGCCGCCCATTTGTCGAAACATCGCGCTCCGGTTTCGCGCTGGCTCAGGATGTCAGCGCGTACTCGCTGGTCGCGGTGGCGCGCGCCACGGCGCCGCTCATGGCTCCCGCGGATCACAATGGCAACTCGGGCGCCCACCAAAACGGTGGCTCCATCATGACGCTGACGTACCTCGGCTCAACTCGCGTAGTGGAAAACTACAACGTGATGGGCGTGGCCAAAGCGGCGCTCGAAGCTTCCGTGCGGTACCTGGCAGCCGATCTTGGGCCGTGTAATATTAGAGTGAACGCAATCTCCGCGGGAGCCGTCAAAACTACATCCGCCCGTGGCATTCGGGACCTTTCCAAAATGATCGAGGGCGGCGCCAAGATGGCCCCGCTCCGTCGCAACACCGATCCGGCGGAGGTAGCCGATACCGCCGTTTTCCTGGCCAGCGATCTTGGCCGGGGCGTGACCGGAAATGTTATCTATGTCGATGCAGGCATGCAAATTATGGGCTTTGCCCTGAAGGAATAATGCGATCCTTCAGCCAAATTGACAACCGCCTCCACCGATTCCTATCATGTGATTGCAGCAGCCTGATCGGAGCAGTCCTCGCGAGAGGCGCTTCCGGCCAGTCATCGCGGTTCCTCCGAGTCTAACTATGATTACAGTTCAAGGCCTCACGAAGAGATACGCTCACACGCTTGCGGTGGATCACATTTCGTTTGAAGTACAGAAAGGCCAGATTGTGGGCTTCCTGGGACCGAATGGCGCCGGGAAAACCACCACCATGCGCATTCTGACATGTTTCCTTCCGCCTTCGGAAGGCACCGCCACCGTGGCCGGCTTCGACGTGCTCGATCAACCGATGGAAGTGAAAAAGCGAATCGGCTATCTGCCGGAAACGCCGCCCTTGTACCCGGAAATGGAGATTGGCGAGTACCTCACATTTGTCGGGAAGCTGAAGGGCATGTCGGGCGCGAGCCTGGCCAGCCGCGTGGAGGAAGTAGAGGAGCGTTGCGCCATCGCCGACGTGCGGAATAAACTCATCGGAAAGCTGTCGAAAGGCTACCGGCAGCGCGTTGGTCTGGCTCAGGCCATCATCCACAACCCCGAGGTTCTCATTCTCGACGAGCCTACCGCCGGGCTCGATCCCAAGCAGATCATCGAAACCCGCGATCTGATCCGCAGCCTGGCGCCCGACCATACCATCCTTCTCAGCACGCACATCCTGCCCGAAGTGGAACAGACCTGCGAGCAGGTTCTCATCATCAACAAGGGGAAGCTGGTAGCCACCGACTCCGTGCATAATCTGCAGAATCGCGCCCGCGGCGCCGAATCGGTGCTGCTGGAAGTGGAGGGACGCAATGGCGCGGTCGACGCCCAGACCATCCAGCATCGTTTGGAAACCGTGAGCGGCGTCAGCCGCGTCCTGTTCAAGGAAACACGTAGCAATCGATCTGTATTCGAAGTGGAAAGCTTAAAGGATCGCTTCATACGAGGCGATCTGGCGCGCGCCATCGTGGAATCCGGATGGAATCTGAATGAGCTTCGGCCCTCCGCGGTGAGCCTGGAAGAAATCTTCCTGCAATTGACTGGCGGGGAAAAGGCCGACGAGCCCGCCCCGGCCGAAGCAGTTGTGCAAGGAGAGAACCAATGAGGAATATCTGGGTTATTTGCCAAAAAGAGCTCCACAGTTATTTCGTTTCGCCCATCGCTTATGTGTTGTTGACCATGTTTTCCCTCATTTTCGGGTACGTCTTCTGGAATGAGGTCCGTATTTTCAACCTGGAAAGCCTGCAAGCCCAGATGAGCGGTCAGGCTCCGCCCATGAACGTCAACGAGATGCTGATTCGGCCCGTGCTCTCGAACGGCCTTATCGGCTTTATTATTGTCGTGTTGATCGTTCCGTTGATCACCATGCGCCTGTTCGCCGAAGAGAAGCGTACGGGCACTATCGAGTTGCTGGCCACTTCGCCGATCCGCGACATCGAGATCATATTGGGGAAATGGCTGGCCGCGTTGGCATTGTACGCCTCTCTGCTGTTCTTCACGGCCCTCAATTTCGGCTTCTTGTTCAAGTACGGCAATCCGGATTGGAGGCCGCTGGCCGTCGGCTACCTGGGGCTGTTGTTGGAGGGGGGCGCACTGCTGGCCGTGGGCACGTTCATTTCCGCGCTCACCCGAAACCAGATCATCGCGGCGGTAGGCACCATCGGAGTCTTCCTGCTGCTGTGGATCCTGGAATGGCCGAGCGGATATGAAACCGCAACCTGGGCCCAAGTGATGGCCTACTGCTCCGTGAATAAACATTACGAGTCGTTTACCAAAGGCGTCCTCGATTCGAAGGACGCGATTTACTATATTTCGCTGATTTTCCTGGGGCTGTTTCTCACTTCGCGCTCCATGGAATCCCTGCGGTGGAGGTCGTAAGTGAGCACCCAGTGGATCAGAACAAGACAAACCAAGTACGCCGCATACGTAACGGTCTACATCCTGGTGATACTGACCGTGATCGTGGTCGCGAATATTCTCGCAAACCGCCTCAACAAGTCCTACGACGCAACCGCAAACAAGCGTTACAGCTTGTCCGACCAGACCAAGAAAGTGGTGGGCGACCTGAAGCAAGACGTCCATATCCGGTATTTCGACGACGCTACCGCGATGCAGCCCGCCAAGGATCTGTTGGAACGCTACGCCATTCTCTCGCCCAAGATACACATTGAGTACATCGATGTCCTCAAGAATCCGACCTTGGTGCGCGCGGCCAATGTCTCGCGAAAGGGCGAAGCCGTCATTGAAGTGGGCACCCGCCGCGAGGACGCCAAAACCTTCGACGAGGAAGGAGTAACCGGCGCGCTTATTCGCGCGCTGAAGGGCGGCGAGCGCGAGGTTTGCGTGGTCACGGGCCACGGCGAGCATCGCCTGGACGATTCCTCACAAGGCGAGGGCTTCTCCGGCTTCCAAACCGTCGTCGAAAGAAACAACTATAAGGTTCAACCCATCAATCTGCTGCAAAAGGCCGAGGTTCCGGCCGATTGCACCGTTTTGGTGGTAGCTGGTCCCGCCGGCGATTACATTCAGCCTGAAGTGGACGCCATAAAGAAGTACGTCGAAGTTGGAGGACGCGCTCTCTTCATGCTGGATCCTCCATTGAAGCTGGGACGCCGGCAGGTGGGCGATAACCAGGCTCTCTCGGATTTGTTGGAAAGCTGGGGCGTCACGGTGGACAAGAACTTGCTGCTGGACGAAAGCGCCGCATCGCAATTGTTGGGCGGAGGCCCGGAAGCGCCGGTGGTGATGCAATATGACTCGCACCCCATCGTCAGCGATCTCACCAATATCTCGACCGCTTTCCCGCTCTCCCGTTCGCTCGAGACCAAGAACACCGCCAAGACCACCATCACCAAGCTGTTCTCGACGTCGGCGGACAGCTTCGCCACCACCAACCTGAGTTCGGCCGAGATTCGCATCGACCCTTCCAAGGATAAGCACGGGCCTTTCACCCTGGCCGTGGCCGGTACATTCACCACCGGCAAACCCGCCGGCCAAGGGAGATTCGTCGTGGTTGGCAATTCGGCTTGGGCGTCCAACCAAGCTCTGGGCTTCAGCGGGAACCGCAATCTCTTGCTGAACACCATCAACTGGCTTTCGTCTGACGAAGATCTGATCGCCATCCGCCCCAAGGACCCGGAGGATCGACGCATCACATTGAATCCCCGGCAATTCTACCTGGTGCTGATGACCAGTCAATTCTTTCTGCCCTTGATCGTGGTCATCGGCGGCGTCATGGTCTGGTTACGCAGGAGATAATAGTGCAGGAGATAGAGCCGAGATGCGTTTCCGTGGACTGTTAGTCGCCCTGGTGCTTTTGGCCGCGCTGGCGGGCGGTTTGTATTATTCGAACAAGCAAAAAGCAGCGGAAGCCGCCAAGCCGCCTGCCAACACACCGCCGAAAATTGTCTCGCTGACGGAAGGCGACATCACCAAAGTGGTTTTGAAGAAGAAGGGCGCCGAGGACGCCGTGCTGGAGAAAACGGGCGGCAAATGGCGGCTCACCGCGCCTATGCCATACGCAGCCGATCAAGACATCGCCAGCCAATTGGTGGCTTCAGCGGCCAACGTCACCTCCGATCGCATTGTGGAAGATAAAGCTTCCAACCTGGCAGCGTACGGCCTCAGCTCGCCCGCGCTCGAAGTTGACATCACCGGCAAAGGCGGCAAAATCAGCAAGCTGAAAATCGGTGACGACGCGCCGGCCAACAGCGGCTCGTACGCCATGCTGGAAGGCGATCCGCGCGTATTCACGGCCGCCAGCTACGTCAAGACCGGCCTCGATAAGTCCGTGAATGATCTGCGCGACAAGCGGCTGCTCACCTTCGATCAAGACAAGCTGAGCCGCGTGGAGCTGATCGCCCAGAAGCAGAAGCAGGACATCGAGTTTGGCCGCGACAAAGATCAATGGCAGATCGTAAAGCCTAAGCCTTTGCGTGCCGACGGCGTCCAAGTCGACGAGATGCTTCGTAAACTGAAGGACGCCAAGATGGACCTCGCGCTTTCCGCCGACGACGCCAAGAAAGCTGCGGCCACATTTGCCTCGGGCACACCGGTTGCTACCGTGAAGCTGACCGACCCCTCGGGCACGCAGCAGATCGAGATCCGCAAGAACAAGGACGATTATTACGCCAAATCCAGCATCGTGCCGGGCGTTTTCAAAGTGACACCTGACTTGGGCGCCGGCGTCGACAAGGCCCTGGACGATTTCCGCAACAAGAAGCTCTTCGACTTCGGATTCAGCGATCCGAGTAAGGTCGAAATGCACGCGGGCGGAAAAACCTACGCGTTCCAGAAGGGCGGCGAGGACTGGTTCTCGAATGGCAAAAAGCTGGACAGCGTGAGTCTGCAATCATTTCTCGACAAACTCCGCGATCTGTCGGCCACAAAGTTCATCGACACGGGAGCGCTGGGCGCGCCGGCGATCGATATTACGGTCGTTTCGAACAGCGGCAAATTGACTGAGAAGCTGCTGATCGCGAAGCAGGGCGCGGATTATGTCGCTCAGCGGGAGAACGAGCCGGCTCTCTACGGGCTCGATGGGAAAACCATCGCCGAGCTTTCGCAGGCAGCCTCCGACGTGAAGCCCGCACCGCCGGCCAAGAAATAGCGCCCGCGCATTACTGAACCGCGCACGTCAGTAAGCCGCTAGAATAACAATCGATGACCGGACTCCTCACCGACCTCTACCAGCTCACCATGGCGGCCGGTTACTACGAGGCCGGAAAGGCGAATGAAGTCGCTACTTTTGAACTGTTCTTTCGGCACCTCCCGCGATATCGCAACTACGTGGTGGCGGCCGGGCTCGCGCAAGCCGTCGATTATCTGCTCAACCTGAAATACACCCCCGAGGAGATCGACTATCTCCGCGGCCTCACGCAGTTCCGGCGCGCGCCCTCCGGATTCTTCGACGCCTTGCGCGAACTTCGCTTCAGCGGCGATCTCTTCGCGCTGCCGGAAGGCACGCCCATATTCGCCAACGAACCGTT
This sequence comes from Bryobacterales bacterium, assembly GCA_003166865.1. Lineage (GTDB taxonomy): Bacteria > Acidobacteriota > Terriglobia > Bryobacterales > Bryobacteraceae > Palsa-89. The sequence continues at coordinate 149,390 of PMUP01000025.1, read as the reverse complement.
CTTGACCATTCGCGCACCTCTCATGGAAGCGCAGATTGCCGAAACATATTTGCTCGCCACGATCGGTTTTCAATCGCTGATCGCCACCAAGGCATCCCGGATCGTCGAGGTCGCCCAGGGCCGCGCAGTGGTGGACTTCGGCACGCGCCGCGCGCACTCACCTGAAGCTGGCGTACTGGCCGGACGCGCGTCCTACATCGGCGGTTGCATCGGAACCAGCAACACGGAAACCGGCTTCCGCTATGGCATTCCGGTCTTCGGAACCGCCGCGCACTCCTGGGTCCAGTCATTTTCGTCAGAGAAGGAAGCTTTCGGGAGGCTGCAAAATCTGCTGGGCGACGCCACCGCATACCTGATCGATACCTATGACACGCTCGACGGCGCGCACACCGCTGCTTCGCTTGGGCCTCCATTGTGGGGCGTGCGGCTCGACAGCGGCAATTTGGTGGAGCTCTCGCGCGAAGTGCGCAAGATCCTTGACGAGGCCGGCTTGAACAACGCGAAAATCATGGCCACCAGCGATCTGAATGAATATAAGATCCTGGAGTTTGCAGCCGCTGGAGCGCCCATCGATGCGTTCGGCGTCGGAACCGACCTGGCCACTTCCACCGACTCGCCTAATCTCGGCGTGGTCTACAAGCTGGTGGAGCTGGATGGCCGCTTCACCGCGAAATTCAGCGAGGATAAACACACCTTGCCCGGAGCCAAGCAGGTGTTTCGCTTCGCCGGCCACGACGTGATCGCCTGTTCCTGGGAGTGCCTGGGATGCGGGGCGGGCGAGCCCAGCGCACAAGCGCTGCTGCGTCCCGTGATGCTGCGTGGCAAACTCATCGAGCCATTGCCCACCGCCAATGCGGCGCGCCAGCATGCCGCCGAATCGGTCAAGCGCTTGCCGACCGCCGTCCGCAGCCTCTTTGATACTGGCCAGGAATATCGGGTCGAGCATAGCCGCGAACTCTCGGCGCTGTACGAAAAGTTCCAGCATGAAAACAGTCTTCTTCGACATCGACACGCAGATTGATTTCGTCTATCCCGCCGGCGCGCTCTACGTGCCGGGCGCCGAGCACATTCTGCCAGTGATCGGCGAGCTCAACCGCCGTGCGCCTCTGGTGATCTCCAGCATGGACGCCCACACCGAGGACGATCCCGAGTTCCAGATTTATCCGCATCATTGCGTCGTTGGTACCACGGGCCAGCACAAGCCGGCGATTACGTTGCGTGACGGGCAAGTGATTATCGAAAAACAAAAGCTCGATTGCTTCAGCAGTCCTCATCTCGAGCCGCTGCTCGCCCAGCTCAACGCGGATCGCTACATCGTTTACGGCGTGGTCACCGAGATTTGTGTCCGCTACGCGGCGTTCGGTTTGCTCAAAACGGGCAAACTGGTGGAAATGGTGACAGATGCGGTGAAGGCCGTCGACGAACAAGCGGCCAACGAAATGTTCCGGAAGTTCACGGCCGCCGGCGGGCGACTCACCACCTCCGCTGAAATCCTCGCTGGCCTGTAACTGTTACCCGCAACCGCGTGGTAGCTAACGTGCAAGTCGAATACGCAGCAATGAGCAAGGCAAAATTTTGCACTTGGTTCGTATTCAGTTGCCTCTGCGCCGCCGCCCCCGCGCTGAACAAAGACCCGCTCGATCGCGATTCGCCGCAAAACTCCGTAGTTGCATTTCTCGAGGCGGCGCACGCGCAAAACTACGGCCGTGCGCGACGATATATGGACCTCCGCAGCATGCCGGAGGACCAGCGGCTCTCGGATGGCACCGAGCTCGCGCGGCAGCTACAAACAATTCTGGACCGCGACACTCAGTTTGACGTCGGAAATCTAAGCCACAATCCGGAAGGTGATCTATCGGATTCGCTTCCGCCAAACCGCGAGCGCGTCGACACCTTTCACGTGAACGGCCAGACTCTCGAACTCGACCTGGAGCGGATCACTCTGCATTCGGGACTTTCGGTCTGGGTGTTCTCCTCGGACAGCGTCGCCAGAATCCCCCTCATTGCGCAACAAACTAACAATTCGGTGATTGAACGGCACCTCCCACTTCCGCTGGTGGATTGGCAGTTGATCGACACTCCGCTATGGCGTTGGATTGGCCTGGTTCTATTGGCGTTCGCTCTGGCTGCAATTTCCAAATTACTCTCGCGATCCGCCCTCTGGCTGACGCACGAAGGACTCCGGCGAGCAGCCCCCAAATGGGACCTCAGCATGCTCCGAACGTTCGTCGGCCCACTGCGTCTGCTGCTTTCCGTATCGCTGTTCCGCGCGGGTATGGAATGGTTCGCGCCCTCGGCTCTGTTGCGGCTCTACTTGGGACGCACTCTCGCGCTGCTGTTCTTTTGGGGCATATTCTGGCTGTGCGCCGTGATCATCGATGCGGTGATCCGCCACCTTCGCAGGCGCTTGGAAGCGAAACATCGGGCATTCTCTTATTCCGTTCTGCCACTCGCCGGACGAGTGTTCAAAATCGTGGTTCTTCTGCTGGCCTTCGCGGCCGTTCTCGGCGAATGGGGCTACAACACCTCGACGCTTCTGGCGGGACTCGGCATCGGTGGTGTAGCCATCGCGCTCGCATCTCAAAAGACCATCGAAAATCTGTTCGGCAGCGTCTCAGTCATCAGCGACCGTCCCGTATCGGTCGGCGAGTTCTGCAAGTTCGGCAACAGCATGGGCACCGTGGAGGATATTGGCTTACGTTCCACCACCATTCGTACACTGGACCGAACGCTGTTGACGGTTCCCAACGGTTCGTTCTCCACCATGGCGCTCGATAACTTCGACCGCCGCGATAAGATGCTGTTCCACGTTACCTTGAACCTCAGACGCGACACCACGCCGGATCAGATGCGCGTGCTGCTTCAGGCCATCACGAAACTTTTGCGGAATGCTTCCAAACTCGAAGCCGGAGGACTTCCGGCTCGCTTCGTCGGTATTGGCTCATACTCGTTGGATATCGAAATCTTCGCTTACGTCCGTACGCTGGATGGCGACGAGTTTATGAAGGTCCAACAAGATCTGTTTCTGTCGATCATGGATGCGGTCCAGGCCGCGGGAACCGCGCTGGCGCTGCCCACGCAGGCAAGTGTCGATTATGGATCCAAGCCCGCGTCGGCGCCCAGTTCCAACGGCTCGCGCTCCCCGCAGCACGTAGCCCTTAAACGGTCATGATCTCAATGGCCTGCTTCAAACTCTGGATTGGATCGTGGCCTGGCGATGGGCGGAATTCGTGCGCGATGTAGCCGGTGTATCCCAGATCCGCAATAGTCTTCGCAATGAACCGGTAATTCAGCTCCTGGGTATCGTCGAGCTCGTGCCGGTCTGGCACGCCGCCGGTGTGGAAATGCGCGATCCATTGAAAATTCTGCTGGATATTGCGGCAGACGTCGCCGTCCATGATTTGAAGATGATAAATGTCGCACAGAATCTTGACGCGCGGGGAATTGACGCGCTGGACCACATCGACGCCCCACGCGAGATGATCGCAGATTTGATCCTTTCGACCGAGGCCCGGGTCCTGGAGCTTGCTGTTCATCACCTCCAAACAGATGTTGACGCCTTTGTCCTCGGCGCGCGCTTTGATGCGATTCAGAAACGCCACCGCGTTATCGGCGCCCTCCGCGTTCGACATCCCGCGGCGCTGTCCGCCGACGGTAATGATGTTGGGACACCCGCCGGCGGCGCACTCATCGATGGCCGCGCCCAGCGACGCCAGAGATTTCTCGTGCGCCTCTTTATGAATGATGCCGTCTTCCATGGTGACGCCGCTCGGAGGCGCCATGCTCGGGATGAGGCCGTACTTCTTAAGCGTCGGCCAGTCCTTCGGACCAACCAGATCGAAACCTACGCAACCCAGTTGAGCCGCTTCACGGCAGCGGTCTTCTAAGAGCATCTTGGGATCGAATGGCATTCCCGTAACACTCTGCTTGAGACGTCCCCTGCGCGGCGTGGCTTCGGTTTGCGCAGTGGCTGCGGTGGCGGCGCCGACTAGGGCGGCCGCGGTAACAAAATCTCTGCGTCGCATGCAGGGTATTGTACTAACTGTCCGCGCGGAGCGCTGTCGCAAGGTCGACTGCCGCGGCGCGCCGCGCGGGTATCCAGGCTGAAATCAACGTCATCAACACGAGAAAGACCCCGGCGCTCACGAGCGACAAAGGATCCAGAGGCGAGAGCCGATACACGAAGCTCTTCATCACGCTGGAAAATGCCAACGCGAGGATCAGACCGGCTGCCAGTCCCGGGCCAGTGAGCATGGCAGCTTCGCCGAGGATCATGGCGACCAGGTCCCGACGCGATGCGCCCACCGCGCCCCGCACTCCGAACTCGCGGACGCGCGCGTTCACCGAGTAGGCGAGTAAGCCGTACACGCCAGCCGCCGTGAGCAATGCCGCCATGGCGCCGAAGATCCCGAGCAGCGTAAGTACAAAGCGACGCCGGGCCAGCGAGTCAGCAACGTTTTGAGCCAGAGGCTGGATCTTCGAAATCGGAACCTCGGGGTCGACGCTTCGGATCGTTTCGCGAAGCGCGGCCGTGAACTGAATTGGATCGGCCTGGGTCTTCACAAGAAGGGTCATCACCGGTCCGGTAGAGATGCTGTAGAACATTGGCTCCACTTCTTGATCCAACCCCAACTCGCGCACGTCGCCCACCACGCCGGCGATTTCGTTGGAGGTTTGCTTCGGATCCATCACGCCAAGAAACAACTGATTTCCAACGGGATCTTGATTCGGAAAGAAACGCCGGGCCAGCGTCTCGTTGATCAAGACGCGGTTCTGATCGGCTGCGGAATCTGTGAGCCATCGCCCGCGACGCAACGGAATTCCGAGCACGCGAAAATAGTCCGGCGTTGTCCAGCGTGTCTGCGCGACCGGGAAACTGCCGGAGGCGAACGTTCTGCCCTGGATGCCGAATCGCGTGGCGAAGCGGCTATGCTCGGCCGGCCCCAGGCTCATAGGAGCCGAGTTCACAGCGGCCACATCTTGAACGCCCGGGAGCAGACGCAACGCAGGAGCTAATTTATCCCAGGCGCCATTCAAGGGAAGGTTTGGAATTTCGAGAACGTGTCGGGCTTCAAAACCGGGTGCTTCGGCGAGCAATGCGGCGAAGTTTCGCGCCAGCAGCGCGGCTCCCGCCAGAACCAGGAACGCCATGGCGACCTCGCCGGCCAGGAGGACCAATCCGAGCCGGGATCGGCCGCGTGCGATGGAACGCGTCGACGCAATGAGGCTACGCCGCTCGCGCAAGACTTGCCAACACGCAGGCAGTCCGAAGAGCACCCCGGCGACGATTGAAGTCGCGATGGCGAAGAGCCAGACGGGGGCTTGCGATACGCTCGATCCCACGCGAGGGATCTGGCTCGCGCAAATCGCTAGCACGAAACCAACCGCCCCGCCCGCCGCGGCGAGCACGAGACTTTCGGTCAACACCTGACGGATTAAGTGCCACGATTGCGCGCCCAGCGCTTCGCGAATCGCCATCTCATCGCGCCGCTCCAGCATACGCGCTAAGAAAAGATGCGCAAGATTGGCGCACGCCATTAATAGCACCAGCCCGACCGCCACCCACGCCAGCAACAGCGACGGACGAACATCGCGGGTCATCTCGCGCTGCAAGGGAATCACGTAGGCGCCTATCGTCGCGTTGGTGTCCGGATAGGCCTGGCCCAAATTGTGAGCGATGGATTGAATTTCGCTCTGCGCCTGCTCGACCGTCACGCCGGGCTTCAAGCGCGCCATCACTTCCAGCGGATGGAATTTCCGCCGGTCCTGAAGATCGGGTTCCATGAGCGAAAGCGGCATCCAAAAATCCGCCCACTCGGGAAAGGATTGCCGTCGCGACACGACGCCGAGGATGGTGAACGACTCCTTGGCATCGCTCGAGCCGAGGCGAATCTGTTTGCCAGCGATCGCGGGGTCGGACGCAAACTTGCGCCGCCAAAGGCCTTCGCTGATGACGGCCACCTGCTGCTTCGCGCGCTCTTCGGCGTCGCTGAAATTGCGGCCCACGATCGGCTGAACGCCCATGGTGGGAAAAAGATTGCTGGTCGCCATGGCGCCATGCACGATCGCCGGCTCGCCTTGCCCGAGCAGCGTGGTTGTGTTCATGGCCGAGAGCGTGTGCGCTGCCATTGCATCGAAGCTGCGGGATTGATTGCGCCAGTCGCGAAAATCGGGCGCGGTGACCTGCAACTGCGGAAGAGCGGGATGAGTCTCCCAAATCCGCACCAGCCGGCCGGGATCGCGAAACGGGAGGGGCTGAATGAGAACCGAATAGATGACGCCGAAGAGGGCCGTGTTGGCTCCGACGCCCAGCGCGACAGTGAGAATCGCGGCCAGCGCGAAGGCGGGCCTGCGGCGGAGAGAACGCACGGCGGATCGCATCTTTTTAGTTTACGCGGCTTCCTGGCGGGTGGCGGCCGGAAACGCCAAGTCCTTTAGACGGGTGGCGCAAGTCGGGATATTTTTTGTGCTCGGTGACTGTTTTTGGAAATTTGGCGAAACGAAGCCACCGGCGGTGGCGCGGAGCGGGTCGTTATTCATCCGCCCCTATTGTAGTAGTTGGTGTCAAGAGAATCGGGCTAATGGGAGGGGCAAGTGGCTGGATCTGTTGAGTGAGCGGAGGTGTGACTGTCCCATGGGCGGTGCGGCGGTCTGCGTGAACCCGTGCAAGTTGGCGTATACTCAGTTAATTCGGCGGAAAGGCCAACTATGGCGCAGGAAACTTACTCAGCCTTCTTCAGCTATTCACGCGAAGATTCTGAGTTTGTGTTAAAGCTTGCACGAGATCTAAGGTTCGCGGGGGCTGTCGTTTGGCTGGATCAGCTGGATATCAAGCCGGGACAGCATTGGGACAGTGCCGTGGAGAAGGCTCTCGCAGACTGTCGAACCATGTTGCTAGTTCTGTCGCCCTCGTCGGTGGCATCCTCCAATGTCATGGACGAGGTCTCGTTCGCGCTGGACGAACAGAAGCTGATCATTCCAGTGCTCCACCGCACCTGCACAATTCCTTTTCGGTTGCGGCGCGTGCAGTACATCGATGCGCGGACCGAATATGGAGCAGCGCTTAAGGAATTGCTTCAGCTTCTGGCTCCCGGTGAGACAGGACAGGCAAAGCGCGAGAGAGCCGCAGCCGAACGTGAGGCGGCGGAAAAGGCGGTTCCGATGCGAACAGTGGCGGCGGAACCCAGGCCCAAGCCACAATCCCGCGCAAAATACTGGATTGCCGCAATTGTAGCAATGGCGCTGGCATTGAGCTGGGGAATCTGGCATAGCGCGTCACCGCCACCACCGGATGTGGCGAACCCAGGTTCCCCGGGCCCGCTGCACCAAACACCCACTAATCGGAATCCGGTGCCGCCGACAAAACAAACCCCATCCCATAAATAAAAAACGGATAGAGGACTTCTTCAAGGCTTCAGAAGGCCCGCCGGTGAGCGAACCGCTTCCATTCTTCGCTGAGACCGTGTCACCCTATTACGGTCTGAACCTTGTGGACGGACAGTGGAGAATTGCCAGTATCCAAGAGAAAGTGTCCAAGTGAAACTTTGGCCTCCATCGCGGACCGTCAGGTCAGACTGTCTGGCAGGTAGAGCACGAATTCCGGAGTGTCTTTGAAATCCTTGGGGCTAGAGGCGATGAGCGCTCCAGGGGTCAGAGCCGGCTGGGTGCCCGAAGCCGCCTGGGTGAAGCTGTAAGCGTAGATGGAGCCGCCGACCGCCTTGCCGGTTCCCTCCTGGAAGCACACATAGACCGTACCCGACCCATTGCTCTGATTGAAGGAGATGCCGCCGACCTTGTACGGCGAAACAGGCGCCGTCAGGACGTTTTGGAAACTCAGCGAAGGGCTCGGGGAGGAGGCCGGCAACTGGCTCCAGTAGAGGCCGCTGTCGGCGCTCACATACAGTCCGCCATTCTGGACCGTCAGATGGGTCGGCTTGTTGGGCAGCGTGGAACTGCCCAGGTAATTTCCGCTCGGCAGGGCATACATGCGAATCAGTTTGCTGGGCTCGTCACAGACAAAGAGCATGCCATTGGCGACGCCGACATCGCGCACGGAGTTCTGAACCTTGGGAGGCTTGTCGGTGGTGGCAAAGTCCACGCTGAGGCCGCCGTACTGGGTGGCGACGTCGGTCGCGACCAGGGCCACGTGATCCAGCTTTCCATTTTGTGAGGCCGCGAATGTACCGTCCAGGTACGTGCATTTGCTCGACGAACATAGCTTCTGGCTCTGTCCGAGCAAATACGTCGACTGGCAGTCTGGCGGGAGTGTTGAGGTTTGGAAGTTGGCGCTGACGGTGACCCGGGCGACCACGTTGGTGTCCTGGTTCGAGATGTAGGCAAAGCCGGCGCCGTCAAATGTCAGGGAGTACGGGTGGGCGATGGAGGTCGAGAAATCTTTCCCCTGGAACGTGGCGGCGGCGAAAATGGCGACATAGCCGAAGTGATACGGTTTCTCGGAGCTCTGATGCTGGAATGTAAACACATTGCTTATACTCTTGTCGCCGATGGCCACATAGAGATAACCGTTGTCGTAGACCAGGGCGCGCAGTTCGGAAAGCTGGCTCGAATCGATGTTGCGCAGGGCCTGATCGCTGAGCAGCGCGTTGGTGGTGGTGTCGTAGCAGTAGACGTTGTTGATCCCCGGCGCGGGGCCGCCGTGAAATGTGACGAGCAGCATGGTGTCCGGCAATCCGTTTCGCGAATTCCGTGAGTATATCAGTATTTCACACGTAATGCGGGGCGCACACTGGTAAAATCAGCTTGGATCGGAGCAATTATGCGCATTCTGCTCATCTTGGCGGTGGCAGTGATTCCTGCGATCGCCGAAATTCCGGGAGTGCGGCTCACAAACGCAGGGCCGGACGGAGTGGCGCAGTAGGGGACGGACCCGAGGTGCGCCGGGGCGGAGCTTGTGACCGCCTGCGCTAGGTTACGATTGTTCAAACCACCATGTCCCTATCCACCGGCACGGGTTTGGGACCCTACGAGGTTCTTGCGCCGATTGGCGCGGGCGGCATGGGCGAAGTATATCGCGCAAAAGACACCAAACTTGAACGCGAAGTAGCGATCAAGGTTTTGCCCGCCTCCCTCGCGCAGGACCCGGAGCGTCTCGCGCGGTTTGAGCGCGAAGCCAAAGTACTACGCCGAGACCGAGTTCCCGAGCGAGGAAGCGCCGGGCGCCATTGTGTTCTACAAGGACGGGACGGGCGCGGTCTTCCACACGTATTCCAGCTACGCGCGCGGGCTGGACATTTTGGTGGGCGCGTACAACTTCCTGGACCTGGCGCCCAAGGGCCGCGACGAGGACGGCTTGAAGTTTACAATGGCGTGGATTCGCCACCACGATAAGTACATTGACGGCGAGTTGGTGGATCTGGCGAAGACCTACTCGCAACCAAAGAGCATATCCGCAAGCGAGGGAGACGCGAAATGAGCAGGATACTTGAACCCAAGATACTTCAACCAATGATCGGTGAAATTAGCCATGCGCATCGCCAGCATTCCGGGAGGTCTGGTGAGAATCGCGCAGCAGGATGAATTCGATGTTGCGGGGGCGACTTTTGATCCGTCGGCTCCCAAGAACACGCAGGAGGTTCTTAGCGCACTTGACGACAGCCTAAAAGCGGCCGAAGAGTATCTGGGCGGGGTCAGCGAATTGGCTGCCAAGGCGAACTGGCGGGCGCTGGCGAACGGCAGAGAAATAATGGCGATGCCTCGCGCCGTCATGCTCCGAACGATCATGCTGAACCACTGGTATCATCACCGGGGGCAATTGTCGGTTTACTTGAGATTGCTGGATGTCCCCGTGCCGGTGATCTATGGCCGCAGCGCGGATGAGAATCCGTTTGCGTGAGCTTGAATCGCGGCTGCTTTGCGGTCAACGGCGGGGCGTCACCAAGTGAATCGAGGAACGTGACGAAATCATCTGGCCGATCATGAACTCACTCAGCTTGCGAACGGCGGCCAGGAACCGTTCGTGAGCGTCTTCGTATGCCTGGGCGGCGCTGTCGGTGCGCGCCCGCCGTTCTTCGGGAGACAGCTCAGCCGTAACGTCCATCAGAGCCGCGCTGAATTCTCTGGATGAATCCGTCATGTTCTTGTAGGCGGCGTCAAAATCGGCACGGAGGAAGCCATAGCGATTTTCGCTTGCCGATCTGGAATCCACCGCGCTGGCAATCATAATTTTGAGGTACACTACCCTGCGGGCCTTGGGAGTGGACAACCGCTAGCTCGGACCACCGCGCCGCCGGAAGGCCTTACTTTCTCGCGCTCCCAAAGCTCTATAATCTGAGCCTCTTTACGAATTATTACCAACAATGTTAGCTGCAATTCATACTGCGGACTAGCTGGACAAAGGACCAGGAGCTTGCATGGCCGACCCGGGGTCGGCTGCGGGCGAGGGCGCCCGCCCCACCCTAGATGAGACCTGCATCAAGGGCATACCTGGTGAGCTGCGCGGTGCTTCGCAAACCCAACTTACGCTTCAGGTTATCTTTGTGGAAGGCCACGGTCTTTTCGGAGATGGCGAGGGCATAGGCGACTTCCTTCCGGCTCTTGCCTTCGGCGGTCAACTGGAGGATCTGCCGCTCGCGCGCGGTCAGGCGGAGCGAGGCGGCAGCTTGGGCAGGATCGTTTCCGCTTCGCTCCAGCCCATCGCCGCCCACGCCTGGGGTGATGTACCGGCTCCCGCCGAGGACCTTTTCGACGGCGGAGAGGATCTCGCTGCGCCCGGAAGATTTTACGGCGTACCCATTGGCTCCTGCTTCCAGCGCGGCCTGGAGGTAGGTGGGACTGGTATGCATGGTTACAAACAACAGCTTTACTTGCGGGAGCTGTTTCCTGATCTCGCGGGCCGCATCGATTCCATTCAAAATCGGCATGGTGATGTCCAGGATGATGAGGTCCGGGTTCAGGCGAATGGCGGCCTCGACCAGCGCTTTTCCATCTTCCACCGTGCCCACCACGTCGTATTTGGGTGTGAGAAGGTTCGAAAAGCCGTCGAGCATCAGGGCATGGTCGTCGGCTAGAAGAATTCGCGGACGTTTCATAGGTAGCTCTACTCGAAGGGAACCCTGACGGAAATGCGGGTGCCCTCGCCCGGGGTGGATTCAATCGACAGCGTGCCGCCAACGATTCGCGCGCGCTCGCCGATGCTGACCAAGCCGAGCCCGCCCTTGCCTTTGACGGCCTGGGGAGCGAATCCAATGCCGTCGTCCTCGAGAGACAACACCAGGCCGCGATCCCGCACGGCGAGTACGACCGAGAGGCGCTTCGCCTTGGCGTGTTTCGCGACGTTCCGTAGACTCTCCTGCGCGATGCGGTACAAGCCGGAGGCTATTTGTTGAGGAAGCAAATCCGGCAGCTTGCCGGCGGTGAAATCGACGCGCATCTTTTCGGTCTTCGAGAACTCGTCGCACAGGGCCTTGAGGGAAACCACCAGGCCCAGGTCATCGAGGACCGAGGGGTGCAATTGGTAGGCGATATGGCGAGCCTCCTCCGACACTTTGATGGCCCGTGCGCACAGCTCCTGAAGACGGGCCCGCGTGGCGGCCGGAGGGGGAAGCGCAACCGCGAGATTCTCGACATCGAGAGCGAGGGAAGCCAGCTTCTGGCATAGGCTATCGTGCAGTTCCCGCGAAACGCGGCGGCGCTCCTCCTCCTGGGCGGTGATGAGCTGGGCCGCGAGAGCGCGAATCTCCGCGCGGTAGATTTCCGACAACGTCTCCAGCCGCTGGCGCTCGGTGATGTCCGTCATGAATGCCACGGTGAGCTTGACGCCGGCTTGATCGATGGTGCTCAGGCTGACTTCGAGGGGGAACCTCGATCCGTCGAAGTGGCGGCCTTCGAGTTCCGCTGGGAGCAGGAGGTCGAGCGGCTTCCCAAGCAGATCGGCGCGGCGGTAGCCGAACATTTTTTCCGTGGCGCCATTGATCAGCACGATCTTTTCGTCCGCGTTAGCCGCAACAATGGCTTGCTCGGCGGACTCGAGCAGCATGCGGGCGTAATCGCGAGACTCCTCCAGCTCGCGCTTGATTATGTCGGTGTCGAGCAGGATCACGATCACGCCGTCGATCTTGTTATCGCTGGTCCGGTAGGGGCGGATGCGCAGCGTGAGCCAGTGGCCGGTCTTATCCTTGACTTCACGCTCGAGCGGACGAACCTGGCCGGTGACTTCCGCGAACAGCGCGTTCCAATCGGACACCTCGAGCGCGGAGGCGACATCGCTGAACGGGCGGCCCACGTCGGTTTCGATGATATTCAGCAGCCTTCCAGCCATGGGAGTAAACCTGCGGATGTGCAGGCTGCCGTCCAGAACCACGACGGGAATGTCCACGCCCACCAGCACATTGTTCAGGTCGTTGGTCAGCACGCTCAGATCGAGATTGCGGTGCAGCAGCTCCTCGTTGAGAGTCAGGAGTTCTTCGTTGGTGGACTGGAGCTCCTCCTTGGCCGTTTCCAGCTCCTCGTTGGTGCTTTGCAGCTCCTCGCTGCTGGAAAGAATCTCCTCGTGGGCCGCCTTCATCTCCTCCTGGGCCGTTTCGTGATCGGCGATCAGGGAACCTAAGTATTCTCGCGTGGCCGCCAATTCCCGTTCGACCCTGGATGCTCTTTTCGTGGGGCCCTTGGGTGAGGTTTTCGGGCTGGGAAGCCCGGCGGGCGGCGTTCCAGGCAAGAGGGCGTTGAAGGCGATCAGCAAGTCTGACTTGGCCCCGTTGCCCTTCGTCAGCGGCGACACTTCCAGCCGCACTGCGCCCGGATGCCCCGCGTGCTCGAAGTGGATCAGTTGCGTGGCCGCCGCCGTCCCTTCTTTCTGGGCCTTGGAGACTGCTCTACGCAGGTCGAGGATAAACTCGGGACGGAGCATCTTGAGCAAGTGAACGGTAGGCGGGCCGGTGGGAAGAACGAGATAGGGGCCGATGTCACCCTGAAGATGCAGGATGCGGAGATCGGAATCGATCACCAGCGCAGGCGGCGCATAACGCTGGAGCAGAGCTTGCTCGGCTTGCTTCTGGAAGTCGGCGATCAGGGCCGGCAACGCAATCCTAGGCGGAGCCAAGCCCGGCTCTTTGGGATCGTCGAGCCGCCAATCGAAATGAGGAGCCTGGGTCACGTTGGGTTTGCGGACGAAGATTTTGTGGTTGCGGTCTTCCGGGGCGAAGATAGCGGAGTAGGCGCTGATGGCTTCCGATTTCCCCAGGAACAGAAATCCGCCGTGCTTGAGGGCATACTGGAAAGCGGACAGAATCCGGTTCTGCAAACTGGGCCCGGCGTAGATCAGGACATTCCGGCAACTGATCAGGTCGAGCTTCGAAAAGGGCGGGTCGTTCGCCAGGTCATGGCGCGCGAAAACGCACAGGCCGCGCACCTCCTTGTTGATCTGATAGCCATGCTCAACCTTGAGGAAGAAGCGCCTCCGACGCGCGGGTGACACGCCGCGCAGGGCAGCGTCGGAATAGATACCGGCGCGAGCGCGCTCGACGGCCGGTTCGCTGATGTCGGTTCCAAACATCTGAATTTTCGTTTGGTTGGCGTTCGCGCCGAGGGACTCGAGCAGAAGCATCGCGATGGAGTAGATCTCCTCGCCGGTGGAGCACCCGGGCACCCAGACGCGAAGCGGGGCGAGCCGCCGAGTCAAATGCAACTTCGGGAATACGCGCTTTCGCAAAGCTTGAAAGCACTCCGGATCGCGAAAGAAGCCCGTGACGTGGATGAAGATGTCGTCGGCCAGCGCCTTGAGCTCGGCGGCATTCTGCCTCAGGAACGGCACATAGTCGTCCAGAGACGCAATCTTGTGCAAAGCCATCCGGCGCGCGACGCGGCGGCTGACGGTGGGCTGCTTGTAGAGGCGGAAATCCACACCGGTGGCGGTCCGGAGCAGCAGGTAGATTTTCTCCAGTCCAACGCCTCCTGGACCAGTGCCCTCGGGCGCTTCCAGGTGGTCCAAGAGATAGGGATGGCGGCCGATGCGCGCCAATTCGGCGGCGATGCCGGCGGGAGGCAGGACAAAGTCGACCGCGCCGGCAGAGATCGCGCTGGTGGACATAGCGGGCCAGGCCGCCGTTTTCGGATCCTGCGCGAAGGTGACCCCGCCTTCCGCCTTGATGGCCTTCAGCCCGAGCGTGCCGTCCGATCCGCTGCCGGAGAGAATTACGCCGATGGCGGCGGTCTTCCGCTCGCGCGCCAGGGCGGCATAGAACTCGTCGATGGGATGGTGAGGAACCGAAGCGCGCTCGCGCGGCATCAGCACCAGAGCGCCGTCGCGGATGGTCATCATCTTGTCGGGTGGGATGACGTAGATGTGGTTCCGCTCGACAGGCATGCCATTGGATACCTCAAGGACCGGCATGCTGGTGGCTTTGGAGAGAAGCTGGGTCAGGGCGCTTTCGTGCTGAGGGGCGAGGTGCTGGATGACGACAACGGCCATTCCAGTCCGCGCGGGGAGTGCCTTCAGAAACGCCGACAAGGCCTCCAGGCCGCCCGCCGAAGCGCCTACGCCAACGACGGGGAAAGATGCCGCTGAAGGTTGTGGAACGGCGGTCGCGCGTTCCGTTTTACGGCGGGGATTAGCACCCCTGAGATGAGCCTTTCCGGGTTTTGACGCCCGTTTCTTCTCGGCCATTGACGGGAACTCCTGAGGGGGCGGCTCCCTGTAAGATAGCACTGATGGGAGGAGGGCGCGATCTAAACCGCCTGGGCTTTTGCCAGCGGGGCTGGGGCCAGTCCTTCGGTCACCAACACGGTACGATCAACACCTCGCAGAAGCTCGCGTATCAGCTTAATCGTAGTGGGCACTTCGAAGTAAGCAGAGTGCACACCAAATGGAAAGTTCTGCACGGTCTCGCTGATAAAGAAGCGAGAACAATCGACGTCCCACACATTGTCCGGAACAGGGAAGTCGTGGTCGATCCCGCTGCGTCCCAGACGGCGTTTGCCGAAATGCTTCAGGCCTGCCGACAGTCCCAGCACCGGATCCTTTCCGCTGTATAGCGCGGTAACGCGATAAGTGAGATTCGCGATCGCATCGCCATCGGACTGTTGAACTGTTTCACCGCTTTTGAAAAGGTCGTTATCGACGTCGGCGGCGATCATCAGCAGCTGATTGACCAGGCTCATCAGCAGTGGCTGGTTTTTTCGCGTCCAAACAAGGGCCATGGCCTTCTCTAGAAGATAATTGCCCATGCTATGCGCCAAAATGGAGACTTTAGCTTTGCACGCGTTCGCTGGATCTTCCGCCCCGGCCATTTGCTGAGCGCGCATATATTCGTAAAGGGAGGACAGCACGTCAGCCAGATCGCCGGCACAATCGCGCGCGTGCTCGCGATCGGGGAGATAGCCAAGAGCATTGCCGAGCGACGGCCAGTCATACATGATGCACTCGCCCAGCGAACCGGGTTCGGTGAAAAGCGAGTCGCAAATTTTCTGATAGCGGGCAGCCTCCTGCGACCACTTGTTGTTAAAGCCGTGAATAAAGAAAGCAACGTGATGCTGATCTTCACTATTTTGGGTAGCCGGATCGAGATCCGGAAAAGTTCCGGCGGCCGTAATCAGGCGCTTCTGAAAGACGGCGCGGGTGACGTTGGCCCACTTGGAGGGATCGGTCACCGGGCCAGTATCGGCGGTCCAGAACGTGAGATCACCCCGATCATCGCCGAAATTCGCAGGCGTCTTTGGTCCTTTTGCCGGGAGACTTCGATCGCTAATCATCCAATAAGACATGGTCCTGAGTATAACGCTTTTCGAATTAGCGTCAAGTCCAGATCAATTGGATCCGATAAATCGAAATAGGCTGCGGGCGGAGGAACCCAGTTGCAGGGAAGGGCTGGCTGTTATGGCGCCGGCTCGATCCTCAGCACCGCTCCTTCTTTCGCGTCGGTCAGCAAGTACAGGAGTCCATCCGGACCCTGTCGAACTTCGCGGATGCGCTGGCGAAACTCGCGGAGCATCGCTTCGCGGCGGAGTTCTTCCATATTCTCGTTGAACAGGATGCGCTCCAGGTGGCCGGTGCCGGGAATCTCGCCCTCGCGGAGCGAGCCCACGAAGACATCGCCCTTCCATTTGGGGAATTTGTCGCCCGTGTAGAAGGTCATGCCGGAGACCGCTATCGCGGGAATCCAAATCACGACCGGCGGCTCAAAGCCTACATGGCCGGGAGGCGAAACTTGCCAAGGTCCCTGATAGGTGCGTCCATAACTCACAAGGGGCCAGCCATAGTTGAGCCCGGCCTTGAGGATGTTGATCTCGTCGCCACCGTTCGGGCCATTCTCGTTCTCCCACATCTCACCGGTTCCCGGATGCATCGCCAATCCCAGGGCGCTGCGATGCCCCAGCGTGTAAACTTCGGGCCTGTGGCCGGCCTGCCCCACGAACGGATTGTCGGGCGGAACGGTGCCGTCGTCGCGCAACCGCAGCACCTTACCGCCCAGCGTATTGGGATCCTGCGGATCTCTGCCGGTGGTACTCATGTAGAGCATGCCGTCGCGGCCGAAGGCGATCCGCGATGTGCTGGCTTCAGGCAAAACGAAGATGTCCTTGACATCGGTGAGCGCGCTACCATCCCAGCGGCCGCGCGCGATCGCGGTGGTCCGTTTTTTGTCATCCAGCGGCTTGGTGTAGGTGAGGTACACGAGGTGATTTTCGGCAAATCGCGGATGGAGGGCGATGTCCATATAGCCGTGGACCGCGCCTGGACCGCCCGATTCGCCGGCCCAATAGGAGGCTGGAGCGCCGGCGACGGGCTTGGGATCGAGCACTCCATTGCGCCCTGGATCTCGAATGATCCGAAGGCGGCCGGCGCGCTCGGTCACGAGCATACTGCCGTCCGGAAGAAACGCGAGGGCCCAGGGATATTCGAGGGCCTTGGTGACTACGACGACCCGGATCTTCTGTCCCTCGGCGGTGTCGAATTCCACGGGATGATCGGGCAGCGGGCGGGCGGCGAGGCCGGTGGGCGCGATAGGAATGTGGAAGTTGGGATCCATGGCGACCTTTTGCTGGGCGGAGGCGAACTGCGCGCCGGCCACGGCGACAAAAGAGAGGAGGGTGGCGTTGAGCGAACGCGGATTCAACATAATGGATACCTTTCCTGATCGTTTCGATGCTATCACGACAAGCGCCATTTGGTGCGCGTGTACGCGATTTGGAAGCCCTTGCGCTCGGCATTGCGTTGGGAGTTGCTGCCGGCCTCGGCCACCATCATTGCCAAATCACAGCCATGCTCGAAGGCGTAGCGCATACGCTCTTCGAGGAGGCCCGCTTGCAGCCCACGACGGCGCAGTTCAGGAATCGTAGCCGACCCGCCGAACAGCGCGACGCCGTCATGGATGCAGAGCACGCCGGCGGCGCCGGGTTGGCCGTCAACCTCGGCGAGGAAGCACGGACTCTGCTCGCGTGCTGCAGAGATGGCGCCGGCTTGCAGAATGAAATCCAAGAGCTCCGGGTGTTCGTGGGTCCAGCCCCTGGCGCTTATTTCATTCCAGACTTGCGCTTCCTCCGGACCTGTCACGCGTACTGTGATATTGAGGTGGCCGTTAGCCGTGGGCTTCTCGACAGGCCGATGCATAACGTTGCTGATCTCGATCGGTCTGTACCGGCGGGCACAGAGCAAGCCTAACGCCGCGACGCCCGCGAACGGACTCACTTCATGAAGCACCTGCGCCCCGCGATCGAGAAAGAAGCGCTCGATCACATCCAGCGACGCCGCGTTCAGTTCCTCGAAGATGCCGAGTCCGAAGGTCTGAGTGACAGGAGAATCGATCGCATCGAAGACCGCGTATGCTCCCGCGCATTCCATCCACTCGGCGCCGCTATCGGGGAACAGACGCCGGCGGGCCTCGGCGAACTGCACGCACGCTCGCCCTTCCGCGCGTTCCAAGCGTCTTGAGAGTGCGAAGTCGGCAAACGGCATGTCAATCGCGTTTCGATCCTACATGCGGCTTGGGGTGAGTGTCAATCTCGCGATTTGAGGGCAACGGAAGGTTGATTAGGTGTAGTATTGCACTATCTGGATTGCGACGTTCGTGGGGAGGCACATATGGCCGGGCTAGAGTTGCGACCTCTATCGCTGGGCGAGGTTCTCGATCGCACCTTCTCGCTTTATCGCAGGCACTTTTTGCTCTTTCTTGGAATTTCCGGCATTCCACAGCTTCTGGTTCTCGGATTCAACCTGTCGCGTGGCTCGATTCGGACATCCGTGGCGCTGAATCTGGTCGTACTCTTTCTTCTGTTGATTGTCGCTGGCTTGGCATATCTCTTCGCGCAAGGCGGAACGATTCTCGCCGTGTCCGAGCTTTATCTGGGACGGCCCACTTCGATCGCGGAATCTTTGCGGCGCGTGTGGGGTGAAATTGGAC
The DNA here is from genome assembly GCA_003166865.1 of Bryobacterales bacterium. GTDB lineage: Bacteria > Acidobacteriota > Terriglobia > Bryobacterales > Bryobacteraceae > Palsa-89. Next base: position 131,040 of record PMUP01000025.1, on the reverse strand, counting down.
CTCTGTTCGGGGTGATCGCGCTCAACGGGCTGGCGATTGCAGGGGCGTTCCTTCTGCTGATCATCCCAGGTATTTACGTGGCTTGCCGTCTGCTGGTTTGCGTGCCTGCGGCGCTGATCGAACGACGCGGGCCCCGGGAATCGCTCTCGCGCAGCTTCGATCTCACCAGGGACAATGCCGGCCGCGCTTTCGTGATTCTGATCTTCTGCGTGATTCTGACGTATGGCGCCCAGCTCCTTTTTGGCTTGCCCTTCGGTGTTGCACTGGTCTCCGCGATTAAAGATCCGGCCATGGCTCGCTTTTGGCTGGCGATGACCGAGGTGAGTAGCAGCATCGCTACCACCCTGGTGCAGCCGATTCTCTTAATTGCAACTTCGATCTTCTATTTCGACCTTCGGGTTCGCAAGGAGGCCTTCGATTTGCAACTCATGATGAATCCTGACGCTTCGCAGGTCCCCAGGGCGAGCAGCTTGCCATCCATCATTTCCTGATCGGATGAAGCCGCTCCTTTTTTGTCTGGCCCTGGCGATACTGGCGCCTCGCTACGCGAACTCCGCTCCTCCGGATCCGCAGGCTCTGGCCGCGCAACTGCGTCAGATACAGTCGGACTTAGATTCCAAGGGCGCCCCCGCAGTGCTAGCTGGTTTGCCATCCACATGGGACGTTGCTACACCCGGACGGCCGTACTCGATCTCGACCGAGCCACTCCGCTCGCTGCTGGTTTCGGGCGAAATTCGCGAAGCGAAGGCGTGGCTCGATCAAGTGGCGCAGCAGTTGGAATCTTTTGCGAAGGCGCCGTCCGAAGCGGTTCCCAATGCGCGCGGCACGCTGGACCGCATTCTCGCGCGCCCCGAGTTCGCTGGTGTACGGCCGCCGTCGGCCTGGGATTTATTCCGCGAACGCGTGGTGGCATGGATCGCATCTTTGATTCAAAAGCTCTTCGGATTTGCCGCTCAACATCCCACCGGCGGACAAGTCCTGTTCTGGGTGCTGGTGATCGCCGCCGTTGGATTGCTGGCTGCGTGGTTGATCCGGATCTGGACTCGACGAGATCCGATGCTCAGCTTGCCGCGAGTGAATCCGGCGGAACGTTCGCGGAGTTGGGAGGCCTGGGTTCGGGCTGCCCGTGAAGCCGCGAACCAGGGCAATTTGCGCGAAGCCATTCGCTGCACGTATTGGGCGGCGGTTGCGCGCCTTCAGGAAAACCACGTGCTGCCCGAGGATCTGACCCATACTCCGCGCGAATACTTGCGCCTGATTTCCGCGCCACAACCCTTTCTCCAGCCGCTGACTGCGCTGACTGCTGGTCTCGAACGCTTCTGGTATGGAGGGCAAGCCGCGGAATTGGACGATTTCCAGGCATCGCTCAAACAATTGGAGGCGCTGGGATGCAAGCTGGACTAACCGCGACCGACCGCAACTTGCTGTGGAGCGCTGGAGCGATCGCTGTGCTGCTGTTGGCCAGTACCGCGGTGTTCGCGCCTTCCTCCACTGGTCAGTCTTCACCAGTCCCGTCGACTTACTCTTCCGGCTCTGGCGGCGCTCGCGCGGCTTATCTACTCCTCTTGGATTTGCGCTACCCGATCCGCCGGTGGGAGGAGCCGCCCGCCGCCTTGACCAGGCCGGGGCGTGGCTCGCTGTTGATTCTCGCCGAGCCGACCGAACCGCCTTCCGGAAGGGACCGCGAATCGCTGATTCATTTTGTCGAAAGCGGCGGCCGGATTTTGTTTTGTGGCGACTCTGTCCGCTTCTTTTTCCCGGACGCCGAGCTTTCAGCTCCGGCCATGGACCCCGAATGGAAGGAGTTTTATTCCAGCCTTCCGAGTTATGTTTCGCGCGCCGCGGATAAAATCGTGATGCGGCCGGCGGCTTATTGGGGCGGCTTGAGTTCCTCACAACTTCAGCTTTATGGCGAGAACGGATCGCCTGCCAGATCGCCCGTGGTGGTTCGGTGGCGTATGGGCGCGGGAGAAATCCTGTGGTGGGCCGCGGCAACCCCTTTGACCAACGCGGGAATGACGCGAGCTGACAATCTCAGGTTGTTTCTCAACACCGTCTCGGCGTCCAATGCCGGCCAACCCGTTTCAATCTATTGGGACGAGTATTTTCATGGCCAGCGTGGGTCACTTTGGAGCTACGTGGAAAAGACTCCGATCGTGTGGGGTGGTCTGCAGCTGACTATCCTGGTGCTCGGCCTGCTGTTCACATTCAGCCGGCGAAGCGGCCCGATTGTCATGCCCGCCGTGGTCTCGAGACTCTCGCCCCTGGAGTTCGTGGAAACCATGGGAGGACTGTATCAGCGGGCGGGCGCGGCGGCGATTCCAGTTGCCGTTTCCTACCGCCGGCTCCGCTTGGAGCTAACGCGGCGATTGGGGTTGGCCAGCACCGTTGTAGATTCGGAGCTGGCCCAAATCGCCGGCGAGCGGCTCGGCCTGGACAACCAGCTCAGAGGCGTGTTGCAGGATGCCGCGCTGGCTTCAAACCTGGAGGAGCTCCCAGCTCGGCGGGCTCTGGGCATGGTTCAGCGACTGGAAAGTTACGTGCCGCGGCTCCACGCGCCGAAAAAATCCGAGGAGAAAAACTGACGTGGAACATCTTTCCGCGCTTGCCAAGCAAGTGCGCGCCGAACTGGGGAAAGTGATCGTTGGCCAAAGCGAGATTGTAGACCAACTATTGGTGGTGCTTACTTGCGGCGGCCACGCGGTAATCGAAGGCGTGCCTGGATTGGCCAAGACTCTCGCGGTTAAATCGCTCGCGCGCGTCTGCGGCCTGGGCTTCCAACGAGTGCAATGCACCGCTGACTTGATGCCCGCCGACATTACCGGGACTAACGTTTTCAACCTGAGCTCCGGCACTTTCAGTTTGCACCCAGGGCCGGTCTTTACGGATCTTTTGCTGGTGGACGAGATCAACCGAACCGCGCCGCGGACGCAGGCCGCGCTGCTGGAAGCAATGGAGGAGCGCCAGGTGACGATCGATGGCACGCGCCACCCACTCTCCGACGATTTCACTGTGCTGGCGACGCAAAACCCGGTTGAATTCGAAGGCACCTATCCATTGCCCGAGGCGCAGCTAGACCGATTCCTTCTGAAAATACGCATCACCTATCCCAGCGCGCAGGAGGAGGTGGAAATCGTCTCTCGATATGACAAGGGGTTCGATCCCCGGCGGCTGGATGAAATTGTTCTCAATCCCCTGGATCCGTCGCTGCTTCCCGCCGCGCGCAACGAGATAGAAAGTCTGAAAGTGGAACCCGCGTTATACGCGTATGTTGTGGCACTGGTGCGGCGCACGCGCGATTGGCCGGCTATCTCACTGGGCGCCAGCCCGCGCGCAGCCATTGGACTCTTCCATGTCGCGCGTGTTTTGGCCGGCATGGATGGCCGGGACTATCTGCTCCCCGATGACGTGAAGGCCGCGGCCCTCCCGGTCCTGCGGCATCGCATCATACTCAAACCGGAAGCTGACCTGGAGGGGCTGACGCCCGATCAGGTGATTCAACAAGTGCTGTCGGCGGTGGAGGTTCCCAAGTAATCGGATGGCGGTCGGCTCGCTAATACCACCCAGCATCGAAGCACGCTCGATGTCGCGACGGCGGTTGCCCTTCGCCTTTGGAACACGCTTCTTCGTTGCTCTGCTGCTCGGACTGATCTGGCTGGTACCTGCCTGGTGGTCGCCTCGTCTGATTGCCGCGATGTTCTTGTGGGACGCGCTGGTACTCGCCGCATGGTTATTCGACCTGCTTCACTTGCCGGCACCGTCGCAATTGGCGGCGCGCCGCATCTGGAACTCGGCGCTTTCTCTGGCGCGCGCCAACGCCGTCGAAATCGAACTCGAAAATTACAGCCGCACTCCGGTTTACGCATCCCTGGTCGACGAAACGCCGCTGGCTCTGCGCGACCAGTCACCGGCCATCGATATCGCGGTTCCGATTGGCGCTCCAGTCCGTCAGGCGTATCCGATCGTGCCGAGCACGCGTGGCGACGTTACTCTCGGCAGGCTCTTTCTGCGGTATCGAACGTCGCTCAGTCTCGCCGAACGGTGGGCGTCGGCCGATCTCGGCCAAACCGTCCGCGTCCTTCCGGACCTGGAACAAGCGCGACGCTACGCTCTGTATCTGATCCGCAGCCGGCAAGTTGAAATGGAGAAGCGGCGACGACGGCAGCGCGGGATGGGGCGCGAGTTCGAAGCTCTCCGCGAGTATCGCCAGGAAGACGACATGCGCGATATCTGTTGGCCGGCTACCGCTCGGCGTCACCAACTCATTACTCGCACGTATCGGATGGAACGCAGCCAGACGGTCTGGATCGTGCTCGACGCCGGGCGCCTGCTTCGCGCTCAGGTTCAGGATCCCAGCCGCGGCTTTCGCTCTTCAAAACTCGACTACGCGGTGGATGCCGCACTCTCGCTGGCCCAGGTGGCCTCTCAGTATGGCGACCGCGTCGGGCTGCTGGCCTATGGCCGCGCGATTCAACGATCGGTGGGCGTGGGCCGGGGCCCGCTGCACGTGCGTTGCATACTCGACTCGCTGGCCCAAGTTCGGGGCGAAACCGCGGAGGCAAATCACGCTCTGGCCGCCCGGGCGCTCCTTCGCACACAAAGCCGCCGTTCGCTGGTGGTCTGGATCACCGACTTCGCCGAAACTCCCACCACTCCAGAAGTGATCGAATACGCCGGGCAAATGTCGCGCCGTCACTTGGTGGTTTTCGCCGCCGTCAATCAGCCGGACCTTCTAGCGCTCGGACGATCCATTCCACAAACTGAAGAAGAAATGTTTCGCCACGCGGCAGCGCTGGAGATCATCCAACGCCGCGAGCTGCTGCTGCGCGGGCTGCGGGAGCGCGGTGTGCTGGCCATCGACTTGGGCCCTGGCATGCTCGCGGAGTCATTGATCAATCAATACTTGCAAATCAAAGATCGAAACCTGCTGTAGGTTTCGCCGGCTTGCCAGTCCCGAACAGGTACGCAAGCAACGAAGCAAACAGTACGGCTCCCAGGGAGAACTTCATGGCGATGGGAGCGTTGGTGGGCGAGAAGAACGCTTCGATAGTTCCGGCGATCAACAGCAGCGGCAAGGTCCCCAGCACCAAACGAGACGCTCGCCCGCCGGCTTGTCCCAAAGACTCACGGCGTGGCAGCAGTCCGGGAAATAGAAATCCCCTGGCGATCTCCAGACCCGCGCCTCCCGCGATGAAAATCGCGGGCAGTTCAAGAACCCCGTGCGGCACGACGAAGCTCCAAAGTGAGAGAGCCATCCCCGCGCGCCAAGTGGCGGCGCCAACCACTCCGAGAAGCAGTCCGTTGAGCAGTATCATCCAGATTGTGCCGACCGCTGTGATTCCAAGAGCGAATGTCGTGAATGCTACCGTCAGGTTGTTGGTGGTGATGGAGGAGGCGGCCACGGGCTTGATAGTGACGATGGACTGAGTCCACATTTCGTGCCGGTCGATATTCTCCATCATTTGCGGCCCAAGTAATCGATGGGCGAAACCCGGATCATGCAAGGTGACTGCCCAGCCCGCCAGCGCAGCCAGAATAAAAATGACGATCACCAGCAGCGTTTGAGGCATAGTTTCACGAAACACTCGTGGATAGGTGTGAATGTAGAAGTTCGCAATCCCCGCGGCCTTGGGCCGTTGCCCCATATAGATCAAATTATGGCTTCTCGCAAGAAGCTGGTTAAGGTAAGCTGCTAATTGCGGACTCGACACGTCTTCGAGAATTACGGATAAGTCGGAAGCGGTCTGGCGGTAGAGGAGGCCCAATTCCTGCAGTTCCTGATGATTCAGTTTCGTCAGGCCAGGCCCCGCGAGCCGTACCAAATTTTCCAGGCGTTCCCAATAACTTTTTCGTTTCTCGATCCAATGGATTGAAACCATGCTCCCTCACGAACCTAATTCTTTTCCGTCCCTCTCCGACAAGCATACTATCGAGACGCCGGAACAAATGCCGCTCGAGTTTACCGTGGCCGGCATCGGCAGCCGTTTCCTGGCGCTGGCGATCGACACGCTGCTTCAGTTCGGCATCGGGTTGGTTCTGTTGATTGTAGTAGCGGTCCTGGGTTTCACTGGAGCCTTGTTCGGATTTCGGGAGCACCGCGTGTGGCTTCTTGCTCTACTCGGCGCGGTCATCTTTTTGCTGATGTACGGCTACTTCGCTTGCTTTGAGATCCTTTGGAGCGGCCAGACGCCCGGGAAACGCATGATCGGAATCCGGGTCGTCAAGGATTCCGGACGCCCGCTGACGCCCTCGGAAACGATCGGCCGTAACCTCTTGCGTATCGTCGATCAGTTGCCGGCGTTTTATGCCGTCGGCGTGCTGGTGGCCCTGATTAACGCGCAGAACAAGCGGCTGGGCGACTTCATCGCGGGCTCGATGGTGGTGCGCGAAAGCTCGATGGCCGAGATCAAACCGATTTGGCAGACGGCGCAATCGGCTTCCGAGCATCCAGTTGGTGGGGCCCGGCTCTCCATCGCCGCGCTCTCGATGGAGGAGCTGGCATTGATCGATACTTTCCTGCAACGGCGCCATGATCTGGCTCTGGATGTGCGATCGCGTATGGCAGAACAGATTCTCGGCCAGCTCAAGCCCAAGCTGGCGGCGGGGTCACAGGCGGGGCTGTCCACGGAATCGCTTCTGGAAGCTTTGGCATACGAACGCCGCTCCACTGGTATTTATTCGTGAATCCTCAAACTTTGTTGATGTCGGCGGTCTCGAGCACCGGTTTCGGCCAGCCTTGCCTGGCGACCTTGAGCATGGCGCGGCCGACCTGCTCGGTGGTTGTCACATAGTTGGGGAAACGCCCGTTTAGCAGCGGCAGAAGAGGCGCGAGAAGCACGTAGAAGAGGTTGTAGAGTTTCGTCTTCGACTTGACGCCGTGGAGCGGCACGATCACTCCAGGGCGGAACATGTACGCGGCCCGGAACGGCAGGCGCAGCAGTTCGTTCTCGGTCTTGCCCTTGACGCGCGCCCAGCTGCTGCGGCCATGCTCCGAGCTGTCGGTGCCCATCCCAGAAACATAGATGAAGGTCATGTTTGGATTGAGGCGCGCCAGCACCCGCGCCGCCGCGAGGGTGAAACCATAAGTGACGCGCTGGTATTGTTCCTCGGTTATGCCGACCGAGGACACGCCCAGACAGAAGAAGCACGCGTCGAAGCCGGAGAGTTGGTCTTCGATGGCCGAGAAGTCAAGGAAATCGTTGTGCAGAAGTTCGCGGAGCTTGGGGTGCTGCTGGCCGGTGGTGCCGCGTCCGATGGAGACCACGCTTTCGACATCGGGATCGAGCAGGCACTCGCACAGAACGCCCTGACCGACCATCCCGGTTGCGCCAAAGAGAAGAAGCTTCATCTCTTCATTATTAGACCGGTTCGGTATTCGTTTCACTGCACCCACCGCAAGAAAGGTCAAGCAAGCGGCGTCGCGCCCGGGTTAGATTCGTATGGAAGGAAGATGACCACGTGCTGAAACAAGTCCAGCCGGTCTTGGCGTTCGCAGCCGCGCATCTGGATGAAGACGTCTCACTCGCGGCGCTGGCCGGCCAAGCTGGTCTGTCGCCGTTTCATTTGCATCGGTTGTTTTCCGCGGCCGCCCGGGAAACGCCCAAACAATTCACATTGCGGCTCCGGCTGGATCGCGCGGCAGCGATGCTCCTCACCACCCAGGATTCGGTGCTGGAAGTGGCGTTATCCTGCGGATTCCAGAGTCACGAAGCTTTCTGTAGGGCTTTTCGAAGGCGTTTCGGGATGACACCCAGCGCTCATCGTGAGCGTGGCTTCGCGGGCGGAGGGGATCGAGCACAGCCAGGAGAACACGCGGCGCTGGTTAGCAGTGTCGGGCCATGCTTGAGGCTCTTGCGCATTCCCCAGAACCGGAGATCAGAGGCAAACGAAATGGCGTATTCAATCATGAAGAAGGAAATCGCGCCGCAGCCGGTGTTCGTGGTGCGGCGGCGAGTGAAGCCGTCCGAGATCGCAACCGTACTAGGGGAGGTGCTCGGCCACGTCTTCCTGCACGCGCAACGCAACGGCATGGCGTTTGCGGGGCAACCACTGACGCGGTACATCGAATGGGGACCGGGGTTGTGGACCATCGAGGCCGGAATGCCCGTCACCGCGCATACCGGCGCAGGGTCCGAAGGCGATGTTCGAGCCGACACGCTGCCCGGCGGGTTCGTCGCAACCACGACGCACACCGGCCCCTACGACAAGCTCAGCGACGCCCATGCCGCGGTTCAACAATGGATCGAAGCCGAAGGACTCACGGCCGCGGGAGCGCCGTGGGAATGCTACGTCACCGATCCGGCGGATTATCCAGATCCCAAAGATTGGAAGACGGACATATTTTGGCCACTCGCCTAGTTTGACCGCACTGTGTTCGCGGGATAAACTAGCCTGCGAGCCCTGTTCTCAGTACGAAAGGTGGCATGACCATGTGGAGTGTGCGGTTTTCCTTGGTGGCCTTGGCGTCCGCGGCGGCATTCGCACAGCAGGGCTACAGTCCCGCCGACATCCAATCCGGCAAGCAGCTCTATGGCGTCAATTGCTCGAACTGCCATGGGCCGAACGGCGATTTCGTCTCCGGCGTTGATCTCGGCCACGGGAGTTTCCATCGGGCTTCCACCGACAATGAACTGGTGGCCATCATGGTTCAAGGCATCATGGGAACGCCCATGCCGCCGGCCAACTTGAGCGACCAGCAGGCGTACCAGATCGTGGCGTACCTGCGATCGCTGGCCGCCGCCGAAACCCCGGGCGCGAACAAGGCGGATCTGGCGCACGGCAAGTCGCTCTTCGAGAGCAAAGGCTGCCTCAATTGTCATCGAGTGCGCGACCACGGCTCGCGCGTTGGGCCGGACCTCACCAGCATCGGCGCGCGACGGAAGGCGGCCGACATCCAACGCTCCATCGTCGATCCTAACGCCGAAGTTCTTCCGGAAAACCGTTATGTTCGGGTGGTGACTCGGGACGGCGCCACCATCACTGGCCGAATCCTTAACGAGGACACCTACTCGCTGCAACTCATCGACAGCAAGGAAAAGCTGGTCTCGCTTCAGAAGGCGGACCTGCGCCAGTTCGAGTTCCTGAAGAACTCGCCGATGCCTTCTTTTCGCGACAAGCTGAGCGGCGATGAACTATCGGATCTCGCCGGCTACCTGGTTTCCCTGAAAGGACTGTGAACCATTCATGATTCGCCCCACGTTTGCGCTGCTTCTCGCCGCCGCGTCGCTCTCGGCCCCAGCCTCAGCCCAAGTCTCCTTCGACCGCCTGCTGCACTCGGGCGAGACTCCACAGGACTGGCTCACCTACTCGGGAAGCTTCCTCAGCCAGCGCTACAGCGCGCTCGATCAAGTAACACCTGACAACGTCAAGAACCTGGAGCAGAAGTGGATTTTTCAGGCGCGCTCGATTGAAAAGTTCGAAGCCACTTCGCTGGTGGTGGATGGCGTGATGTACACGGTGCAGGCGCCCAACGACATCGTGGCTCTGGACGCCACCAACGGCCGCATCTTTTGGATCTACTCGTATAGCCCGGCTCCGCAAGCCCGCCTGTGCTGCGGACGCGTGAACCGGGGCCTCGCGATTCTGGGCGACACGCTGTTCATGGGAACCATCGACGCGCATATCGTAGCGGTGGACGCCAAGAACGGGCATCTGCTGTGGAATACGAAAGTGGCCGACCCTGAGGCAGGTTATGCGATCACACATGCGCCGCTGGTGGTGAAGGACAAGGTGATCGTTGGGACGGCCGGCGGCGAATACGGCATCCGCGGATTCCTGGCAGCCTACGATGTACACACCGGCAAGGAAGCATGGCGCTTCAATAATATTCCCGGGCCGGGCGAGAAGGGTCATGAAACCTGGGCGGGCGATTCCTGGAAGCACGGCGGCGCTTCCGTGTGGATGACTGGCTCGTATGATCCGGACTTGAATCTCACGTACTGGGGCATCGGAAATCCTGGGCCGGACTGGAACGCCGACCTGCGCATGGGAGATAACCTTTATACCGATTGCGCGGTTGCGCTGGACGCCGATACCGGCAAACTGAAATGGTATTTCCAATTCACGCCGCATGACGATTTCGACTACGACTCCGTGCAGGTCCCGGTGCTGGCCGATCTGGAATGGAAAGGCGCACGGCGCAGAGTGCTGTTGTGGGCCAACCGGAACGGTTTTTTCTACGTGCTCGATCGCGCGACCGGCGAATTCCTGCTGGGCAAACCCTTCGCGAAGGTCACGTGGGCGAAAGGTTTGGACGAGAAGGGGCGGCCGATGCGCGCCGTCGGCATGGTGCCCACCGCGGACGGCAAGCTCATCTATCCGGGCAATCAGGGCGGGACGAATTGGTATTCGCCATCGTATAGCCCGCACACCAGGCTGTTCTACATTCCCACCTGGGACAACTATTATTCGGTGTACAAGAAGGAGAACGTCGAGTTCGCCGAAGGGCGGCTGTTCACCGGGCCGCTTCCGGCGTCGCCGGTGCCGTTGATCCGGCCGCCGCAGGTTGTGAGTCGCGGTGAAGAAGACGGCTACGGAGCGATTCGCGCGATCGATCCCGAGACCGGAGATCGCAAGTGGGAATACAAAATGACCGACGTCACCGACAGCGGCATCCTGACCACCGCCACCGATCTGTTATTTGCAGGCGGCCGCGAAGGCTACTTCATGGCGCTGGATGCTCGCACCGGCGCGCTGTTATGGAAGGCCGCGGTGGGCGGCCAGGTTTCGGCGGGACCGATGAGTTACTCGGTGGGCGGCAAGCAATATGTCGCCATCGCGGCGGGAAATTCGCTATTCGTTTATGGTCTAAGGCAGTAAGTTATGATCGCGGCAGTGGTTTTCCTGGCGCTTGCTCCGCACGTGGTAGCTGCGCCGGATCTTTCGGGCGTGTGGGAGCCGGAAGGATTGCAGTCGATGCATGCTGCCGCCGGCCCGCTGTTGTTGCATCCCGAAGCCGCCAAGGGCCAAGACCCGGACGCGAACTGCACGCTATCCGGCATACCCAGGCTCGACTTGGGACCCAAGCCGTTCAAGATCCTACAGTCGCCGGATGAAGTCGTGATTTTGTACCAGGCCTTCACGACGTTTCGTCAAGTGTTCACCGACGGCCGGCCGCTGCCCTCGGATCCGCAGCCGTCGTGGCTCGGGTACTCGGTGGGCAAGTGGGATGGAGACACGCTGGTGGTGGATACCGTCGGCTTCAACGATACGACGTGGCTCGACAACGCCGGCACGCCGCACAGCGAGTCGCTGCATGTTACGGAGCGTTTTCATCGCCGCGACACGGGGCATCTGGATATTCAAATCACGGTTGACGATCCAAAGACCTTCCGGCATCCGTTCACCGTCACCCAGCATGCGCGTCTGGCGCCCGCCATCGAACTGACGGAGTTCATCTGCCTGGAGAACCGCAAATGAAAAGCTTTTTCGTCGCATGCGCATTTCTGTTTTTCGTTACGATCGCGCACGGCCAATGGCTCAACTACCCAACTAAAAACGCGCCCCGAACCAAGGACGGCAAGCCGGACATGTCGGCGCCAACGCCACGAACCAAGGACGGCGAGCCGGACATCACCGGCATCTGGTTGGCGAACGGCCTGAAGTACCTGATCAGCATCGCCGCTGACCTGAAACCGGACGAGGTGCCCTTCCAACCGTGGGCCGCCGTGCTTTACAAGGAGCGCCGGGAGAACCTGGGCCGGGACGATCCCAACAATCTATGCCTGCCCTCCGGCACGCCGGAGAAAGAGGCCGTAACGTCGCCATTCAAGATCATGCAATTTCCGGACGAGATGCTAATCCTGTACGAGTCGCGCACCATCTATCGCCAGATCTTCACGGACGGGCGGCCGCTTCCGAAAGATCCCACGCCAACGTGGCAAGGCTATTCGATCGGCCGATGGGAGGGAGACGACTTCGTGGTGGAGACCATTGGGATTACATCCAAAGTCTGGATGGACACCAACGGCCATCCCATTACCGAAGCCGCGCACGTCACCGAGCGCTTCCGCCGCCACGACTACGGCCACATGGACATTCAGATCACTATCGACGATCCGAAAGCTTACACCAAGCCGTGGACCATTGTCGAGAATCCGCATCTGCTGGCCGACACCGAGTTGCTGGAATCGGTGTGCGAAGAAAATAACAAGGACGCGCGGCACATTGTCGGTAAGTAGCCGTGAGACCGGTAACCGCCCTACTGCTTATTCGAGAGATTGATGTGTCGTTCGGCCAGAATGGTCCCAGTGACTAGCTGGAACGTGGCGATCGCTTCGCTCATGTCGGCTTCGGACCGCCGCTCCTGGCTGCGCGCGGTGATCATGGTGGCCTGGCGCTGTTGCACCAGAAATAAGGTCGACGTGCCCGCGCGAAATTGGCGCTGCTCGCTCTGGTACTGCTCTTCGGCGGATTCCTGCGCGACCTGCGCGGCTTGCAAACGGAGCTGAGCCATCTGAACGTTCTCCATCCCGGTACGCACGTCGGATTGAATATTCTGCTCGGTCTGCTGCCGTTGATTGCGGATGCGGCGCGTCTCCGCCAGGGACTTGCCGAGATTCGATTCCGCCGTCCGATTGCGGATTGGAAGCGAGAGACTGAGTTGAACTTCGGTGGTCGGAAAATCTCCGGCCCAAATCCCAGATAACGAGTGCCCGTAGTTTCCCACCAGCACCGGAGGAACCGTGCCGCTTCCAAATGACACACCGGAAAGCGGAGACAGTCCCGCCAGGGCCGACAGTTCATTCAGCTGAGTAACTAGCGGACCGAACGCGGACGTAAACGGATTGGGGCCCGGAGGAAGCAGCACGCCAGCTAAACCCGCGCGGCTGTAAAGCGCTGTTAGATTGACTTGCGGCTTGGTCTGATCGCGATAGTAGCGCACGTCCTTCTCATTGATCTCGCCGTTGATCTTCACTTCGGCGATCTCCGGACGATTGGCCATCGCCTCCGCAATGGCGTCAGCCAGCGGAATGAGCGGCGGTTTCACGTCCGCGGGTGTCACCGGCATAAGCGCCGTGGACCACAGCGGGTCCGAGCGGTCCGGCAGGATCAGCTCCTTCAACGAATTCTCCGCGCCTGTCAATGCGGATTGCGCCGCGTAAGCGCCCACCTCGAAATTCGCGAGCTGAGTCTGCGCGGCAACCACGTCAATGGGCGCCAGCAGCCCCTGTTGTTCCTGACGGCGGTTGCTCTCGTCTTGTTGGATGCCAATACGCACCGCCTCCAATTGCACCTGCAGATTGTTGTAGGCGTATGCCAGCTCCCAATAGCCCTGCTCGGCCTGCTGCACTATCGCCATGACGCGCTGGCGGAACTGCTCGTCAGTCAACGAGCGGTTCTTCTTAGCCACGTCGATCTGATGACGGTTGCTGTCATACATCAAGTTGCGCCCAAGCGGCTGCGTGTAGGAGAAATTGAGCGCGGTCTCGTATTGCGGGTTCAGCGAGAGAAAGGTGTTGCTGGAATAAGCATCGATGGACGACAAATCGGCTTTGACCTGTCCGCCGTACCAGGGCAACGGTTGCGTGATGCCGGGGTCCGCCAGCCAGGTTTTGTTCAGCAGGCTTCCGGTGGTCGATCCGCCCAGAGCGGAAGCAATGGGAGTGATTTGCTGCTCCCAATAACTGTTGACGTTGAGCAGAGGATCGTATGCTCCCTGCGCCGCGGTCAATGTGTATTCCGATTCCAGCTGATCGATTCGCGATGCTTCAATGTCCTTGTTGTTCGCCAGCGCCATCGCAAGCACTTGCTCGAGGGTGATTTCCATCTGGGTCTCGACGCCGGTCCGAGCGGGCAGACGAAAAGGCCGGACCGGAGGAACCAGCGTGGTGGTGGGTGGCGACGGCGGCTGTTGCGCCATGGCAAGAGAAAAAGTGCACGCTAGGAACACGTAAACTCGCATCAGACGCGTTCTCCTCCTTCGAAATGCATGGGCTGAGGCGCCACGTCCAAACCGGAGACGGTCTCGCGCGATACTTCCTTCTTGCGCGAACTCCTGCGAAACATCGGCATTTGTTTCATGTCGTCAAAGAGCGAGTAAAATACGGGCACGGCCAGCAGGGTCAGCAGAAGACACAAGGTCTGCCCACCCACTACCAGCACGCCGATGGAACGGTTGCTGGCGGATCCTTCACCATTGGAAAGCACCAGTGGCAGCATGCCGGCCACCAGCGCGGTGGTAGTCATCAGAATGGGCCGCAGCCGGTCGCGATTGGCTTGGATGATCGCGTCGTAACGATTAACTCCAGCCGCGCGCAATCCGTTGGTGTGATCGATCTGCAGAATCGCGTTCTTCTTCACGATTCCGAACAGCAGCAGCAAACCGAGACCCGACATGATGTTTACCGACTGGCCGAACATCAACAGCGATAGAATGCCGAACGGCACTGCCAGCGGCAGCGTCAGCAGAATCGTGAATGGATGTATGAAGGATTCAAACTGCGCCGCCAGCACGATATACATGAAGATGAACGTCAGCGCGATGGCCAGGATGAAATAATAACCGGCCCGCCCCAGTTCCTTGGAAGTGCCGATGAGTCCGGTGCGATAACCGGGGTCCATGTGGAGATCGGCCGCGGCTTGATTCAGGTCGGAAATTATTTTCGACTGCGAACCGCCCGGCAGAACGTAGGCGCTCAGCGTCACCTGGCGCTGCCGGTCCAGACGCCCGATGCTGGAAGGCGCCTCGCCGCTCTTGATGCGGACTACTTGATCCAGCGGCACCCAGCCCCTGGTGTTGGTTGAAAAGACCGTGAGCTGGCGCAGCCCTTCAGCGCTGGTCCGGAACTGCATGTCGGCGCGTACGCGCACGTCGTACTCTTCGCCGCCGGACGGGAACGACGAAACCACTTGTCCGGCCACCATGGTGTTCAAGGCCTGCGCGATATCGTTGACCCGCACTCCCAGGTCCGCCGCGCGCTGCCGGTCAATCTCCACGCGCAACTCAGGCTTGCCGTATACCAGGGATGTATCGGCATCGGCCACCTTTGGCATCCGCCTCAGCTTCGCGAGGATGGCTTGGGAATAGGTGTTGAGCTTGTCGAGGTCTGGCCCGGTGAGCGTGAATTGCACATCGGCCTGACCGCCGCCGGCCCCATTGGACGCCTGCCCAACGCTGCTGCGCAGGTCCTTCGGATAGTGCGTGAGAATCTCGCGCGCTTTCGCTACCATTTGATCCTGCGTTTCCTTGCGATCGTCGCGCGGGACCAGCTTTACATAGATGGAAGCGCTGTTCGCCTCGCCCGCGGTTGAGCCGGTGAATGAAGCGGAACCAACGCCCACCGACGTCAATGTAGCGGTCACACCCTTGAGTGCGCGGATGTCGCGAGCGATTCGCTCCGCGATGGTTACCGTCGCGGCGAGCGAAGTTCCCTCGGGCGCGCGAACGCTGGCCTGAAACTCGGACCGATCGTCGGCCGGAATGAAGTTTTTACCCACCAGCATGAAAAGTGGAACCGTGCTCAGCACCACCGCCGCGCTGATGGCCAGCATGGTTTTGCGATGCGCCATGGACCACTCCAGCATTGTGGTGTAGTGGGTATCCAGAAAACGGAAAAAACGCGAATCTTTCGATCCCGCCTTCTTCTCGCCCTCGTGCTTGGGCAGCACCTTGACGAACCGCGAGGTGAGCATNNAATCCGAACGACGACATGAATCGCCCGACGATGCCGCCCATGAATCCGATGGGCAGGAACACGGCCAGCAGCGAAAGAGTGGTGGCCATCACGGCTAAGCCAATATCTTTCGTGCCTTCGATCGCGGCGCGATAGGGCGACATACCCTTCTCCTCCATGAACCGGTAAATATTTTCGAGGACAATAATGGCGTCGTCGATCACAATACCCACCATGAGCGTCAGCGCCAGCATGGTGATCTGATTCAAGTCGAAGCCAATGGCAGCCATCAAAGCGAAGGTCGAGATGATCGAGGTCGGAATGGCCACCGCGGAGATCAGCGTCGTGCGGATGTTGGCGAGAAAAGCGAAGACGATCGCCGCGGCCAGGATGCTTCCTTCGATCAGGTGCTGTTCGAGGGAATGCACCGCCGCCTTGATGAAGATGGACTGATCGTTGGTGATCTGAATGTGGATATCTTTCGGGAGCACCGCTTCCACCTGCTTGATGCGTGCCTTCAAGGCGTCCGCGGCAGCCACTGTGTTTTGCCCGGATTGTTTGGAAACCACCATGGTCACCGCGGGCTCGCCATTGAGCCGGGCCGCGGTGGTCGGTTCTTCTTGCGAGTCCTCCGCGTAGCCGATGTCGCGCAACTTCACCACGTACGACCCGCGCTGTGCAATCGCGATTTCGTTGAATTGCGCCGGGTCCACCAGCCGTCCCAGCGTGCGCACGGCCAGCTCGCGTGCTCCCGCGTTCACGTTTCCGGCCGGCATTTCCATGTTTTGTTGCTTCAGCGCGTTGGCGACGTCGGAAATAGCCAGGTTGTAACCGCGCATTTTGTCCGGATCTACCCACACGCGAATTTCGCGCTTCAGGCCGCCGACCAACTGAATTTGTCCGATACCACTGATGTTTTCAAGCTGCGGCTTGATCTGCTTGTCGGCAATTTCGGTGACGTCGCGCAGCGGGCGCGGCGAGGACAGCGCGATCTGCATGATGGGCGTGGCGTCGGGATCGAACTTCTGCACCACCGGCGCTTTGGCGGTGTCCGGCAGATCGTTGACGATCAGGTTCACTTTGTCGCGAATCTCTTGCGCGGCGACATCGCCGTTCTTATCGAGCGAGAACTGGATGGTGACCGTGGATGCTCCCTCCACCGAGGTCGAGTTGATCTGCTCAATGCCGCTAATCGTGTTCACGGAGTCTTCGACGCGCTTGGTGATGTCGGTTTCCACTTCCTCGGCCGACGCCCCTGGATTGCTGACGCTCACCGACACCGTCGGCAAGTCGATCTTCGGCAACAGATCGACTCCCAGGGTGAAGAACGAGAAGCCGCCCACCACCATCAGGGCCACGATGAGCATGGTGGCGAAGACGGGCCGCTTGACGCAAAGTTCGGCTAGTTTATGCACGGCTATGCTCCTGCCCCGAAGACCGCTTGCTCACGCGCGCGGCTCAGCAGAACCACCGCGTACGGGGCGTCCGTTACCGAGCCGCGACCGTAAGGGAGTCGGATGGCCGCACCCGCGGCCGGAGGCGGTCCTTCGGCATCCACGGGCTCGCCGTCGAACAAATCTTGAAGATGGTTGGTCGCGACCACAAAATTCTCCGAAATGCCCGACAGAATCTGGATCATGTCGCCATCCACCGCGCCCAATTGCACCACTGCCACGCGCGCCTTGCCATCGCGAACGAAGAAGACTTGCGACGAGTTGGTGCTCGGGTCTGTCAAGACCGAGGACCGGGGAAGAAAGATCCCCATGCTGCTGCCATTCAACAGAATGCGCGCCGTGGCAAACATGCCGGGTTTCAACGCCAGATCCTGGTTTGCGAATTTCGCTTCCACCAACACGGTACGCGAGTTCGAGTCGACTGTCGGGTTGATGGACGTCACACTGCCGTGGAACGTGCGGCCTGGATAACCGGGAACGCTGGCTTCCACGTCGGCCGCGAGCTTCAGCTGCGGGGCGTTCGATTCCTGGACCTGCAGATCCAGCTTCAGCGGCGTCACTCGCACCAGCGTCGCGATCTTCGCCGTCAGAGCGACGTACTGCCCGACAGCGATCGGCCGCGAGCTGATATAGCCCGCAAAGGGCGCTTTGATGATGGTATCCTCCACCGCTTTGCGCGCGATCGCGGTTTGCGCGCGCGCGTAGCCGAGCGATGCCTGAGCATTGATCACACCCTGGAAATTCTGGCGAGCGGAATTGAGCGCCGCTTCAAACATCTGGCGAGCAGAATTGGCCTGTTGCTTGGCCGTGTCGGCCTGTGTGCGCGCCTTATCGGAGGCGCTTTGGGAGACGTCGCCAGTCTTGATCAGACTGTCATAGCGCTGCGCGTCGGCTTCCGACATCTTGGCTTCCGCCACCGCGGAATCATAGGATGCCTTGGCCGAAAGAACTTCCGGTACATTGTTCGCGTCGAATTTGCCGCCTTGCGCCAAGCCAATGCGCGACTCCGCTTGCCGGAGACTCGCTTCCGCTTGCTGCTCGGACGCCTCCGCCGCTTGCAAACGAAGCTGCGCATCGCGATCCTCGAGTTTCGCCAGCAGCTGCCCTTCCTTCACGAAAGCGCCCGCATCCACCGGCGTCTCAGTGACGCGCCCGGCCGCGGGCGGCGCCACGTCCGACGATTCCTCGGCGAGAAAACTGCCGGTCACTTGCACCGAAGAGGAAACCTGGCGCGTCACGGCGCGCACCGTCGCTACTTTGAGCAGCTTGGCGGGCCCCGTTGCGGCTTCAGTCAGTGAAATGTTCTTGCTTGCGTTGCTGCATCCGGCGGCAGCAAACAGCGCGATTCCCGCCAGACTCACCAATACGGTCTGTAATGTTGTACGGCTTGCCATGAAGTTACTTCCGTTTCCCTTTCGCCATACGGCCAGCGGCTCCCTGTTGTTCCAGGCCACCCATCATCAGATCCACAAACTGGTCGACTAACGCGTCCTCGGATAACTCGACATTCTTGGCGCCCATCACGTGCAGGCTCATGGCGTGGTGCACCGTCGATCCGATTACGAACATCACCGCAGCTCCCGGATTGCTTTCCCGAAACGCGCCTTCCTTCTGCCGCAGTGCAATGTAGCGGGCCAGAAAATCGCCCATGGGTAGCCCGAACCGCTCATGGAACAGATCGGCCAAAAGATGTCCTTCGAGAGAAGCGTACAACAAGAGCCTGTGGAAGGCGGCGTCCTCGCGAAAGGAGCGGATAATCTGACAGGCTACGTGCCGGAAGAGCCCGCGATCGTCGCGGCGCTCGGCCAATTCGTTCATCTCCACAAACCAGCGCTCACCACCCATGGTGGCTTCCTTTTCGTCCAAGATCGCGTGGTAGAGGTCTTCCTTGCTCACGAAATGGCGGAACAGGATGGCTTCGCTTACCCCGGCGGCCGCTGCAATGTCCTTGGTCTTGGTGCCGCTGAATCCGTTGCGGGCGAAGCTATCGATGGCCACGCGAAGAAGCTGCCGGCGGCGGTCTTCGCCAGGCATCCGCGGTGTGTTTCGCGGTGTCCGGTTGGGAGCCTCGGGCGCCTTGGCGGCCGGAGCCTCTGGCAAAATGGGCGGCGTCTTGGTTAGAGAAGGCTTGGCTGGATCGGTGGCGCGCGCTCGGGCTGCTTGCATAAGTAAGTACTCACTCCTGTTCGACGAAACCATAAGACGCCGCCCGCGACGCCAAGGTTACCGGCCGCATGTGATATGCTTTTTCCTCCATGTGGTCAGTCACTTACCACATGGCCTGAGTTTAGATCCGAGGCGCTGCCAACCCGCCCGGCTGATTCAGAGGACTGCAACGGAGTGCGGCGCGCCGCGCGCGGTTGTACGCCATGTCTACTGAAGGAGGCCAGCGCCATGCTGCAAGAGGCGACGAGGCATCAGCGTGTTGAGCGACCTGCCCTGGGGCACGCACCTCTACTATTTCTTCGAAGCCCAGCAAGATTCCAGGGTTCCGGTATGTCGGTGCTCAGACTGACCGGAGCACTCTGCGGCGCACTAGCAATTCTGCTCGGGTCAGTGGTGCTGTTGGGATGGGCAGTCCACTCCGCGTTTCTCATTCAAGTTGCGCCGGATTTGCCCCCCATGCAGCGCGACGCGGCGGTCGGTTTTGTGCTGAGTGGCCTCGCTCTGGTGGGGATCGTGATGAGCAGACCGCGCTTCACATTTATCGGCTCTGCCATCCCGGCAACTTTGGCGGCCGCCGCACTGCTCGAGTATCTGTTCCATACTTCGGACGCGGGGCGCATGTCGCCGGCCACCGCGCTCTGTTTCATCGTGCTCGCCGCAGGTTTCGTGCTGGCGCAAATAAGTCCACTCCCGAAAAGCGCAAAGGGTGCGGCGCGCACCACCAAACCGGCCTGGAACTGCTTCGCGCCGCACTCCGTTTTGCGCGAGTTCCTCAGATCTCCGCTGCTGGGCATTACCGGCTGGCTGGTTGCGGCGGCTGGCGCGGCTTGTGGCATCAGCGTTATCTGGGGGAACGGGGATGCTTTTGGCTTGGGCAACTTGACCCGCATGGCCGTTCACACAGCGGGCGGCTTCCTACTACTGGGGATCGGCGCGGTGGCTGTGGCTTTGGACATGAGTGAGGCCGAGCTTCGACAGTCCCGCTGGGCGCCCATCGGGGCGAGCGTCTTTCTGGCGGCGGTCCGGATCGCATTGTTGCAGGCGTTTTCGCCGAAGAACCAGAGCGGCGCGTCATCCACGCTGGCTTTGGTGGGTGCGCTGTTCGGAGCGGCCGTCTTTGGCGTTTTCGTACATCTTGCGTTGAAGGCACGTCTGCAACGCGAACTCCTCGGAATCGTGAACCGAAGACTGGAGGAGGAGATGCTGGAACGCAGGCGGGCCGAGGAGACCGAGCGTGCGGCGAATGAGCAACTGGAACAGCGAGTGGAGGAACGAACCAGGGCGATCGAGTCGGCGAACGAAGAGTTGCGAAGGGAAATCGCCCAGCGCGAGCAGATGGAAGAGGATCTGCGGCGGCAGAAAGAGATCCTGCTAACCATTTTTGATCACGTTCCCGTGACTTTGAGGTTCATCGACAAAAATGGCCGGGTTCAAATGATCAATCGCGAGTGGGAGCGCGTGCTCGGCTGGACACTGGACGAACTGGTGAACCAAGGCGTGGATATCTATCAGGAGGGTTACCCCGATCCGCTGGATCGCCAAAACGCTCTGGACTTCGTGGCGAACTCGACTTCGGAGTGGGCGGACTTCAAGACTAGAGTCAAAGACGGGCGCCTTATCGACATTACAGCGGCCGTCGTCCGCCTTTCCGATGGAGCCCTGATTGGCATTGGTAAGGACATCAGCGAGCGAAAGCAAGCGGAGCAGGAGTTGAGGAGACAGAAAGAGATTCTGCAAACCATCTTCGATCACATCCCCGTCATGGTCGGTTTCGTGGATCAGAATGGCCAGGCCAAGCTGGTGAATCGGGCATGGGAACGGACGCTGGGTTGGTCGCTCGATGAGTTACACAGCCAAAACATCGACCTCATCGTGGAGAACTACCCGGACCCCGAGTATCGTAAGCAGGTGCGCGATTTCCTCCGTAATTCCAACGCGGAATGGGCGGACTTCAAGACCACGGTTCGGGATGGCCGCGTGATTGACACCTCTTGGGCCATACTCCATCTTTCGGACGGCACGGGCATCGGCATCGGGCAGGATATCACTCAGCGCAAGCGCGTTGAGGAAGCGCTGCGAGAGAGCGAAGAGCGATTCCGCCAGCTGGCGGAGAACATACAGGACCTGTTCTGGATCAAGACCCCGGACTTCAAGCGCGTGCTCTACTTGAGCCCCATCTTTGAGAGCATGAGCGGCCGCTCCCGTCAAGAGCGCTATCGGGATCAAGATTATCAGCCGTTCCTCCAGAGTATTGTTCCCGAAGATCGCGCGAGAATGGCGGAGATCATGCAGCGGGGGGCGGAAGCGGAGTTCGAAATCGAGTTCCGAATCGTGCGGCCCGACGGGTCGGTGCGCTGGTTGCGCGATCGCGGATTCCCTATCCGGGACCAGTCCGGGCAGATCTATCGGGTCGCCGGCATCGCCAACGATATTACGGAACGCAAACTAGCCGAAGAAGCGCTGCGCGAAAGCGAAGAGAGGTTCCGCCAGATCGCTGAGAACATACACGAAGTGTTTTGGCTGAGGTCGCCCGACTTGAAGCAACTGCTCTATGTGAGCCCCATGTATGAGAAGGTCTGCGGAAGAAGCTGCGAGAGTCTCTACGCGGCCGGCCCGGAGCTCGTCGTCCATCCCGAAGACCGTCCCCGCGTGATCGAAACGCTGGAAAAGCTCGCCGGGCGCGAATTCGAAATCGAATACAGGATCATCACCAAGGATGGCGACGTGCGCTGGATCCGCGATCGCGGCTTTCCTATTCGAAACCAATCCGGGCAAATCTATCGCGTCGGTGGCGTCGCCGAAGACATCACCGAGCGCAAGGAGGCCGAAGACCGTCTGAAGGCGCACCGTGAGCAGTTGCGCGCCCTATCCGCCAGCCTGCAATCGGCGCGCGAGACGGAGGCCACGCGCATCGCTCACCAGATCCATGACGAGCTGGGCGGTCTTCTCACCGGCCTGCGATGGGAACTGGAGGCGCTCGAAAAGATGATTCACCCGGCAGGCGACGCCGAGCACCTGAACGTGATGCGGGAGAAACTGGCTACCATGGTCGGCCTCACCGACACCACCATCAACGTGGTACGCCGCATTGCCTCGGAGCTGCGCCCCAGCGTCCTGGACGATCTGGGTTTATTGGAAGCCATCGAATGGCAGACCCAGCAGTTTCAAGCGCGAACCGGAATCGAGTGCCGCTGCGACTGTTCGCTGCAAATTATCCCGCTGGGGATTCAACAATCCACTGGCGTGTTCCGCATCGTTCAGGAAGCTCTGACCAACATCCTGCGCCATGCGCAGGCAACCCGGGTCGGCGTTGCGATGAAAGAAGAGGACGGAATGTTCATTCTGACAGTGACCGATAACGGCCGCGGAATCACACCCGCCGAAAAGCTCAGCCGGGAGTCCTTGGGACTGCTCGGAATGCAGGAGCGCGCTCACCTGATCGGCGGCAGCGTGGATATCGTCGGCCTGAAGGGAACGGGTACTACGCTAGACGTTCGCATACCCCTTGGGGGAACAGAGCCGGGAGGAATGCGGTGATGCGAAAAGTTCTCATCGTCGACGATCATGAAGTGGTTCGGGATGGCGTCAAAAGACTCCTGGACGAACAGCCCGGCGCCATTTCTTGCGGTGAAGCCGGCACCCCGGAGGAGGCCCTGCGTATGGCGCTCGCAGACGAGTGGGACGCCGTGGTCCTGGACATTTCCTTCGCCGGCAAAAGCGGGCTGGAAATTCTAAAGGAGCTGAAACAGATTCGCCCACGCCTCCCCGTGCTGGTGCTGACCATGCATTCGGAAGAGCAATACGCGCGCCGTGTCTTCAAAGCGGGCGCCGCTGGATTTATTACCAAGGACAGCCCGCGCGCCGAACTCTCCAAAGCCATTCATAAGGTGATGGAGGGCGGCAAGTACTTGAGCCCGGCGCTGGCCGAGAAGCTGATCATCGACCTGGAGCGCGGCGTCGATCGCCCGCCGGATGAAACCCTTTCCGATCGCGAGTTTCAAGTGATGCGCCTCATCGCATCGGGCAAAACCCTGAGCGAGATTGCCGAATTGTTATCTCTCAGCGACAAAACGATCAGCACCTATCGTGCGCGTCTCATGGAGAAAATGGGTATGCGGACCAACGCCGAACTCACCCACTACGCCATCCACAACAAGCTGGTGGACTAAGGCGCCGAGTTATCATCGTTGACGCGTGTCGTATATCTACCTACACGGTTGTAGTCCTAAACCCGATACCAAAATCAAAGACATCCTGATAGTCATCGTCCTTCCTTGCACTTACACTGGAGTGTCGGCTGAGCTATTCCACGGGGGGGACGACTCATGAAGACGAAAGGAGAACCCGCCGCGAGGTCGCCGGGGAACGACTTGGGCGGGTCCTTGACAGCGGCGAGCGCGCGATTGAAGAAGCTGCGCCGGGAGCGTCAGCTGGTCGAGAGAGCCATCGATGCGTTGACGGAAGTTTTTCGGGCGCGCCAGTCGCGTGACAGACGCGCAAGCCGGAACTAGCTGACAGATCAGCCGGGAGGAATCGAAACGTGGGTCTCGACGACGCGGACCCACGCCTGAACTCGATCAGCCTCCCAGCCCAGCTATGATAGCAACAGAGTTGCTGCTGCGTACTCTCGGCCGTCCATAGGGCCGAACCCAGTCAGCCCCGTCCCTTCAGCACGCCACGTCAGCGGAAGCCTCGGCAGTACCACTAGTGCTATTTTGAAAGTGGCCCCCAAATTTATCACCCATGCTTGCAACTAAACTCGTAACCAGCGAGGATCCGAACGCACAGGAGACCAGCGAGTGGCTTGAAGCGCTCGATGGCGTCGTTGAAGAGGGAGGAGCGGATCGCGCGGCATACCTCCTCAGCCGCCTCATCGACCGCGCGGCTCTCTACGGCGCGCAGGCTCCCAATGGGCTCAAAA
The DNA here is from genome assembly GCA_003166865.1 of Bryobacterales bacterium. Taxonomy (GTDB): domain Bacteria; phylum Acidobacteriota; class Terriglobia; order Bryobacterales; family Bryobacteraceae; genus Palsa-89. Next base: position 106,885 of record PMUP01000025.1, on the reverse strand, counting down.
CGCCCTACGTCAACACCATTCCGGTGGATGAAGAAGTGCCTTACCCGGGCGACCGCGCGATGGAACGGCGCATCAAGAGCCTGATCCGCTGGAACGCTATGGCCATGGTGGTACGAGCCAATAAACACGACCCCGGCATCGGCGGCCACATCTCGACCTATTCCTCGCTTGCCACGCTGGCCGAGGTCGGCCACAACCATTTCTTCCATGCACGGCACGCCGATCAGCCCGGCGATTTTGTGTATTTCCAGGGCCATGCTTCGCCCGGCGAGTACGCTCGAGCGTTCCTGGAAGGCCGTTTGAATGACAAGCACCTGGAGAACTTCCGCCACGAATTGCGCGAGCATCCGGGCCTGTCCTCTTATCCGCACCCCTGGTTGATGCCGGACTTCTGGCAGTTTCCCACGGTATCCATGGGAATCGGACCGATCAACGCAATCTATCAGGCGCGTTTCATGCGTTATCTCGAGAATCGGGAGATCGTTCCGGTCACCCCACGCAAGATCTGGGCATTCGTGGGCGATGGCGAGACCGACGAGCCGGAATCGCTGGGCGCCATCGCTCTGGGGGCCCGCGAACAATTGGACAACCTCATCTTCGTCGTCAATTGCAACCTGCAGCGCCTGGATGGCCCGGTTCGAGGCAATGGGCAGATCGTTAGCGAACTCGAAACTCATTTCCGCGGCGCCGGCTGGAACGTGATCAAAGTAGTCTGGGGCGGCTCTTGGGACGATCTGCTGGCCCGCGATACCACCGGGCTGCTCATCAAACGCATGGGCGAGTGCGTCGACGGCGAATATCAGAATTTCAAAGCTAAGGGCGGCGCTTACACCCGCAAGGAATTTTTCGGCAAGTATCCCGAGTTGTTGAAACTGGTGGAGCATCTCTCGGACGAAGAGATCGGCGCTTTGAAGCGCGGCGGTCACGATCCCCAAAAGGTGTACAACGCTTACAGGCGCGCGGTGGAGCACACCGGGTCGCCCACCGTCATCTTGGCCATGACCATCAAGGGCTACGGTTTGGGCGAGGCCGGCGAAGGCCGCAACGTCACCCATCAGCAGAAGAAGCTGAACGAAGACGAAATGCTCTACTTCCGCCGCCGCTTCGATATTCCGATTTCCGAGGAGACCGTCCATACGGCGTCGTTTTACCGGCCGCCCGAAGACGCCCCGGAAATGCGTTACTTACGCGAGCGGCGGGAAGTGCTGGGGGGCAGCCTCCCTGCGCGCTCGGTTCCGAAGATCACCATTGAGGCGCCGCCGCTGGATCTGTTCGCTGAATCGGTGGCCGGTTCGCAGGGCCGCGAAGTCTCCACCACCATGGCCTTCGTGCGCATCCTNNATGGAATCGCTGTTCCGGCAGTACGGCATCTATGCCAGCCGCGGCCAGCTCTACAAGCCGGTGGATAGCGAAAACTTCCTGTTTTATAGGGAAGCCAAGAACGGCCAGATTCTCGAAGAAGGCATCAACGAGGCTGGCTCCATGGCGTCGTTCACCGCGGCGGGCACCGCTTACGCGACCTACGGCGTCCCGATGATCCCGTTCTTTACCTATTACTCGATGTTTGGGTTCCAACGGATTGGCGATTTGATCTGGGCGTTCGCCGACTCGCGCGGCAAAGGCTTCCTGATGGGCGGAACGGGCGGCCGGACCACTCTCGCGGGCGAAGGGTTGCAGCACCAGGATGGCCACAGCCTCGTGCTCGCGAGCACCGTTCCCACCTGCCACAGCTACGACCCGGCGTACGCTTACGAAATTGCGGTCCTCATTCAGGATGGAATCCGGCGCATGTACCAGCAGATGGAAGACCGGTTCTACTATCTGATGCTCTATAACGAGAACTACGCGCAGCCGCCTATGCCGGAGGGCGCGGCGGACGGAATCCTGCGTGGCATGTACCGCTACAAAGCAGCCGAGGCGGGACGTGCGCAGGTGCAGCTCTTCGGAAGCGGCCCAATATTGAACGAAGCCGTGCGTGCGCAGAAGATCCTGGCGGATAACTACCAGGTGACGGCCGATGTCTGGAGCATCACCAGCTACAACGAGCTTCGGCGCGACGCCCTGGAGGTGGAGCGCTGGAACCGCCTGCATCCCACCGAACCGGAGCGCAAGCCCTACCTGTTGCAAACGCTCGAAGGCGTCGAAGGGCCAATCGTCGCCTCCACCGACTATATGAAAGTAGTGGCTGATCAGATCGCTCCGTGGCTCCCCGGCCGCCTGGTTACGCTAGGCACCGATGGTTTCGGTCGCAGCGACAACCGCGAACACTTGCGGAAGCATTTCGAGAACGGCGCGGAAGCCATCGCAGCGGCGTCTTTAGCGCGCCTAGCTCGCGACGGCAAATTCGATAAGCAGCGAGCGCAGGGGGCCATTGTCGATCTGGGCTTGGATCCCGAGAGCGCGGACCCGGCGACCAAGTAGGGTGCTCTACCTTACCGAAGAGGACGTGCGCCAATTACTGCCGATGCAAGAAGCCATCGGCGTCATGCGTGGTGCCTTTGAAGCCTTGGCAGAGGGCGGGGCCATCAACCAGCCGCGGCGGCGTCTGATACTCGATACCGGATCGACGCTGCATAGCATGGCCGGCTCCTATCGCAACTACTTCGGAACCAAGTTCTATTCCGTCAACCCGCGTTACGGAATGTACGCGTACTTCATGCTGTACGACGCCCAGACAGCGCAGCCGCTCGCCTGGATGGAGGCGAATCATCTGGGCCAGATTCGTACCGGCGCCGCAAGCGGGTACGCGACGGACCTTTTGTCGAATCCCCAGGCAGACACCTTGGCCGTGATTGGCTCGGGATTCCAGGCTCGGACGCAGGTCAAGGCGATTCGCGCGGTCCGGCCCATCAAAACGGTGCGGGTCTGGAGCCGGAACGAAGAGAAGCGGCGCAAGTTCGCGGAAGAATGCGCGGCCCAAGCAGTAGCCACGGCTGAAGAGGCCGTTCGCGGCGCTCACATCGTGGTCACTGCGACGAACGCGCAGGAACCCGTGTTAGAAGACGCCTGGATCGCGCCCGGGATCATGATCAACGCCATGGGTTCGAATGTGGCAAATCGGAGGGAGCTACCGGGCGAGTTGGTTCGCCGTGCGGCCTTGGTGGCGGTGGATTCGCTGGAGCAAGCCAAAATTGAGGCTGGGGACCTGATCCTGCCAAATAGCTGGGCCAATGTCGGGGAGCTTCAAAACGTCCAGCGTCACTTCGACCCGAGCCAAATCACGATCTTCAAATCGCTTGGTATTGGTGTGGAAGACGTTGCCGCGGGAGCGTTTGTCTACGAGCGGGCGCTCGCTACTCCTGAACGCTTTGCTGATCGGAATCACGCCACGCGCTGATTTTCAAGCGCCGACAAACCCAACACAACCCTTCCGCGGAATTGGGCGCGCAGCTTGCGCCGCAGACGGAACACTTTTCCACCCGCTTCGTCAGATCAGGCATCACTGAGAGCTCAGCTTGAACGAGAAGCTTCCGGTCAATCACGGGCTCCATGGGCGCCGCTGGTTTTCGTTTCATTGACTGAAACTACAGTAACATGTCTGCGCACTGTGCGCCTCCGGCGTTACGCGGCCCGATCCATGCGCATGATGTAGCCCGGATCGAGGGCCGCCGAGCACCGCGAGCACTTTTGACCGGGTTTCACCTTGGCGGTCTTTCCCGTCGCGATCACAATCCCCTCCACGGTGTGCGTGCAAATGGGACAGTAAACAAACGCCTTGTGCTCATGTTCGATCACTGGCGGCTGCGCTTGAGGGCGAGTCTGAATGTTCATCGCATCTCCTTCTCACTGCATAAGACGCAAGCGAAGGGCCAAAGGATCGAAAAAAAATGACGGCGCAACAAGCTAAACTAGAACTGTTTGTTCTCTGTATGAAGACAGCGTTCGTTTTCCCGGGACAGGGCTCGCAATACGTCGGCATGGGCAAGAGCCTTGTCGAAAAATTTGCAGCCGCCCGCGCAATTTTCGACACTGCCGACCGCGCTTTGGGATTTCCACTCACCCAGCTTTGCTTGGAAGGCCCAGCCGAGACGCTCCAACTCACCGAGAACATGCAGCCGGCCCTGCTAACGGTTTCGGTCGCGGCCTGGCGAGTATTGGACCAGCTCGGGATCCAACCCGATTACGTCGCCGGCCATTCACTCGGCGAGTACGCCGCGCTGGTGGCGGCCCAATCGCTCGACTTCATCGACGCCGTGCGCTTAGTACGCAAGCGTGGCAAATATATGCAGGAAGCGGTCCCGGTCGGCACAGGCGCGATGGCGGCCTTGCTGAAGCTCCCGGAAGGCAAGCTCGACGCCATTCTTGCCGACGCCGCGCAAGGCGAGGTTGTGACAGCCGCGAACCTGAATTCGCCGGATCAGGTAGTGATCGCGGGGCATGCCGGAGCCGTCGCGCGAGCGGTCGACCTGGCCAAAGCAGCCGGCGCCCGGCGCGCCCTGTTGCTGCCCGTCAGTGCTCCGTTCCACTGTCCGCTCATGCAACCGGCGCAGGAGCGGCTGAAGGCCGATCTGGACTCCACCGAGTTTCGCGACCTGGCCGTGCCGCTGGTGAATGGCTGGCAAGCGCGCGTGATTCGCACCGGGGCCGAAGCGCGGGAGGGTCTGTATCAACAGGTGCCGAACCCGGTCCGCTGGACCGAAGTGATCCAGCGGCTGTCTTCGCTCGGGATCGGGCGGTACCTCGAAGTCGGTGCGGGTGGAGTGCTCACTGGTTTGCTCCGCAGTATCGACAGCCAATTGGAAGGTTCCAAGTTTGGCGAAGCGGAAGATCTGGAGAAGGTACATGCGGCAATCGCTTAGGATAGCTTTGGTTCTCGCGGCTGCGTCCGTGCTCTGTGTAACAGGTTGCAAGACAGCAGCGCGTCCGGCGGGGCCGGACCTTTCCAAGCTCACCGATGACTTCGTCTATGGATCGCTGGCGCTGTCGCCGGTCGGCGCGACGTCGGCCGGATATCACGAGCACAATGGTATACGCCTTGACGAACAGGTGGACGATTTCAGCGCGGCGGGCATCGACCAGCAGCACAAGTTCTATTCCGATTTCCACAATCGTTTGGCCGTGATCGCGCAAGATTCGCTCTCGCCCGAGGACCGCGCCGATTATCAGATCATCGACAACCAGATCAACCTGTCGCTCCTGGAGCTCGAAAAAATCCAAAGCTATCGTCACAATCCGACGGGCTATGTGGAGCTCGTGGGCAACGCGCTGTTCAACCCGTTTGTGCTCGAATACGCTCCCCTCGAGACCCGCTATCGCCAGATCATCCAGCGATTGCAGAAGATTCCAGCGCTGGTGCAGCAAGCGCAAGCGAACCTGGCCGACGCCCCCGAGATTTGGAATCGTGTGGCGCGCGAGGAAAACGACGGCAATCTGGATTTGATCGACAAAGCGTTGCGCGCTGAGGCGCCGGACGCTTTGAAGGCGGACTACGACCACGCGGCGGGGCCGGCTTTGGACGCTCTGCGCGGGTTTACCAAGTTCTTGAAGGATGATCTGTCGAAAAAAACCAGCGACTGGCGCCTCGGTAAAGAAAAATACGACCCGAAGTTCGCCTACACCCTGGTGTCAGGAAAAAAGCCCGAGCAGGTGCTGGCGGAAGCCGAAACCGCCCTGAAGGACGTGCGCGAACAAATGGCCAAGCTGGCCGCGCCCGAAACCGTCAAGCAGGCTCTGGACAAAATCGCGCAGCAGCACACCACCCCGGCCGGTTACATGGATCAAGCCAAGATGGATTTGACGGAGGCCACGAATTACGTGCGGGAGAAGCACCTGGTGACCCTCGGCTCAGGCGGCAATCTGCAAGTGATTCCCACGCCCGAGTTCATGCGCGGCATCTATTCTGTTGCCGGTTTCAACGCCGCCCCCGCGCTCGAGCCGCAACTGGGCGCGTTCTATTGGGTGACGCCCATTCCGGCCAACATGCCCAAAGCGCGCGTCGAATCCAAGCTGCGCGAATACAATCGCTACGGCATGATGGAAATCACCATTCATGAAGCCATGCCGGGCCACTACGTGCAGTTTGAATTCTCGAACGCCCTGGAACCGAAATCGCGCCGCGTGCTTCGGAGCATCTTTGGAAATGGGCCGTATGTCGAAGGCTGGGCCCTCTATACGCAGCAGATGATGTCGGACGAGGGCTTCATGAATAACAGCCCGGAGCTGCGCTTGAGCATGATGAAGCAACTGCTCCGGTCCATCGCCAATTCGATTCTCGATATCCGGCTGCAGACCATGGGCATGACCGAACAGCAGGCGCTGGATCTGATGATGAACGACACATTCCAGGAGAAGGAAGAAGCCACCGGCAAATTCCAGCGCGCGCAGTTGTCCTCCTGCCAGCTACCGATGTACTTCATCGGATGGCGCGGTTGGCTGGACACTCGCGAGGCTTACAAAATGCGCAAAGGCTCGGCCTTCCAGCTCCAGCAATTTCACGACGCGGCGCTGAAAGACAGCGCTGTGCCGCTGCCCGCGCTCGGAGCTCTGCTCCAGTAGGCCGCATTACTTCAATAGGCCGCGTCGCCGGATTAGACAAGCACCGGCCAGAACGGCGATGAGCGGAACTAAATTCGAAGGCTCGGGCGTCGCCACTGTACCATCCACACCCATGCTTACATCGTCAATGAGACCGCTGCCGGCATCCGTGCCAAGCAAAAGCCCCGTCCCCTGTGGTGTGCCGTAGAAGACCGTGCCACTGCTGCCGAGCGGCGTTCCGATGGCGTTCTGACCATCAGTGCTGCTGATATACGCAGTGCCGGAATCGGAAATGAACGGCGCAACGCCGAGCCAGTAAGTGCCTGGAGCCAGATCTACGTTGAGACCAGACAGCAGCAAAGTATACTCCGGGAAGAAGTCGGTCCTTCCAGTCGGCGTCCATGTGAAGTCCGTCGTGGTGGAGCCGGAGGCGACCAGGGTTTGGCCTGGACCGTCCAGGTCAGACCAGATCTCCCACGTACCGCCGGTAGCAGTATAAGGAAGCGTATTCGGTACTTGATTGTTCGAGAAAACGGCCGAAACATCCCAGCCTCCTGCGGGTACGACGAAATCGTCGAAGACCATCTGCCCGCTACCGCCTGAGGTCACGGTATTGTTCAGCGCACCGAGTCCTACTAGATCGACATCTCCGTTGTACAAGAGCGTGCTAGCGCACATGAACGGGCAATAGCACAACGCGATTGCGGCTACCTGGAAAATCTTCCTCGTGTCATCACTCTTGGCACATTATAGATTCCGCTTCAAGTACGAACAGATGTGATAGCCGTCAATGAATTTGAACGGCGTCTCACCCAGCGTGTAGTGGCCGCACGGCAGAACCACCACCTTGTGATCCACTGAATATTCGCGCATCTTTCCCACGATCTCTCGCGATAGCTCAGGCGGAAACGTCGTGTCGTAAGCGGCGTAGATGAATAGCGACTTTTGTTTCTTGGCGGCGAACTTCTCGATGTAGCTCACCGGCGAGACCGCCATCCAGGCCTGCCGCAGCCGGTCCAAGTCGATGTGCTCTTCGAGACCCTGGCGGATATGCTGCGTGGAAAGCCCGGCCCAGACCACGTCGGCTACATACGTGGAGCAGTGATTGAACACGTTGACGGAAACGCGCTCGTCGTGCGCGCTCACCATGCACGCATAAGCCGAACCGAGGCTGGTGCCGACCAGTCCCAAGCGCTCGAATCCCCGCGATTCGAGCCAGTCCAGACAACAGCGCACGTCGATGACGGCTTGCCGCGCGGCATCCATGGTGCGGCAGATATTGGAGGAAACCGCGTAGTCGGCGCGCTTGAGTTCGGCCGGCATACGGTAATCGTGATAGGGCAGGCTGATCCGGAGCGCGGAGATTCCCAACCGCGCCAGTCCCCGGCACAGCGCGAGGTAGCTATCGGCAGGACCGTTCCAGTGCGGCAACACCACCACTGCTTTCTTCGGGCGGCCGTTGGAAGCGTGAGCCGGAAACCATTGCGCGTGGACCAGGTTGTTCTCTTGATAGGGCGTGTGGACGGGGGAATGGAATCGAACGATGCCATCTCGCAGCTCGAAATCACGCGGCGTTTCATAGCCGAAGAACTCGTCGCTATCCAGCATCGCAAGCTGATTGAGCTTCCCGACGTAGTCCTCGGGAGCTTCGCCATTTTTCGGATGACGCTCGGCGCACGGCCACTTGTTGGTCCACTCCAGACCCCATTCGAAATGGCGAACCACTCGATTGGTGGCCCGAAAGCAGAGCGCCTCCTCTCGCGCGCGAATCCATCGCTCATACCGGCCTGTGATTGCTTTCACCATGCAGCCCTTCCAGGATAACGACCCGAACAGTAATAATGGAAGTAACCCATGCCCAGCACAATCCGCCGCCGCACTCCCGAAGAGTTGTTGCAACAGGTGCAGGCCGAGGAAGAATACGAACGCCGCGGCCGGCTGAAGGTGTTTCTGGGTTATGCCTCCGGTGTTGGCAAGTCGTTCCGCATGCTGGACGAAGGCCGGAGGCGGCACGAGCGCGGCCAGGACGTGGTGGTGGGCGCGATCCAGCCCAAGACCTCGCACGAGATCGAATGCGTTCTCAGCAAGCTCCAAGTGATTCCTCTGCGAGAAGTGGACGGAGTCCCCGTCATGGATACGCCGGCCATTCTCAAGCGCCACCCCGCCGTTTGCCTGGTGGACGGCCTGGCCTACGACAACCCGCCGGGATCGCCGCACGCCAGCCGATGGGAGGATGTGAACGAGCTGTTGGACGCGGGCATCTCCGTCATCAGCTCCATCAATATCCAATACATCGATGAGCTGCAGGAGCGCGTGGCGCGGATCACCGGCAAGAGCGTCAAACAAACGGTCCCACGCAGCTTCTTGAATTCAGCCGACGAGATCGTGGTGGTGGATGCGCCGCCCGAGATGTGCGTGGAGCGATCGCGGGACGGTCAGATGAGCGCGGCCACGGTGGCGCAAAAGCTCTCGGAACTGCGCGAAATCGCGCTGCTGCTGGCGGCCGATGTGGTGGACCGGCAGCTGGAGGCTTACCTGCAGCGCAACGGCATTCCGCAAACCTTTGGAGCCCAGGAACGCATTCTGGTTTGCATGACGCCTCGCGCCAACGCCGCGCCCATGATCGCCAGCGGCAAGCGCAACGCGGAACGGTTTCATGGCGATCTGATGGTGGCCTATGTCCGCCAGGCTGAAATCTCCGCCGGCGATCAGGAAGCGCTGGAGCGCAACTTGGGCATTGCGCGCGCCGCACATGCGCGGATCGAGATTCTCGACGGCGCGGACCCCATCGACACGCTGCTGAAGTTCGCGCACGAGCACGGCATCACGCAAATTTTCGTCGGGCACAGCACGCGTGAACAATGGTGGGAGCGCTTCACCGGCACGCCGCTGGACCGGCTGATCCGCGGGGCCAACGACATTGACGTGCGAGTATTTCCCCACTGAAGTTATCCAAAATAAACTATGCCCGATCGCCCCCCGCTCGGAAAACTCAAGATCTACCTGGGCTATGCCGCTGGTGTTGGCAAGACCTATCAGATGCTGGAGGAGGCCCAAGAACTGAAGCGCCAGGGCCACGACGTGGTGATCGGCTATTTTGAGCCGCACGGCCGTAAGGACACCATCGCAAGAACGGAAGGTCTGGAGATTATTCCCCGCCGCAAGATCGACTATCGCGGCGCGCTCTTCGAAGAAATGGACCCGGACGCCATCCTGCGCCGCCATCCGGAGATCTGCGTCGTCGATGAATTCCCGCACACCAATGTGCCCGGCTCCGATAGGCTGAAACGATGGCAGGATGTTCAGTTTCTGCTGGAGGCCGGCATCAACGTTTTCACCACCATGAATATCCAGCACCTGGAGAGCTTGAACGATCAGATCTGGCAGATCACCGGAATTCGCGTGCGCGAAACCATCCCCGATTGGGTGATGCAGCAGGCCGACCAGGTGGTCATGGTGGACTTAACACCCCGTGCCCTCCTGAACCGGCTCACGCGCGGCGTGATCTATTCCCAAGAGAAGGCGCAGAAGGCATTGGAGAACTTTTTCCAAGAGTCCACGCTGGTGGTTTTGCGCGAGATGGCACTGCGGCAAACGGCGCATGAAGTGGAGATTCGGCAGGTGGATTACGATACTCCAGGATTCGAGCAAGAACTCGGGCTTAGCGACGAGGCCGGCCAGCCGCCCGCCAACACCGACCGGATCCTGATTCTGGTGACGCCGGATCCGGCCGCGGCCATGCTGCTTCGCCGGGGCAAGCGCGTGGCGGACTACCTGCACGCCGACTGTTTTGCCGTGGCGGTGTCGAGAGAAAGCGACTTGCACGATATGCCCGCTCGCGATCGCGAGATGGTTGAGCATCATTTGAACTTCGCGCGTAACTTGCACATCGAGACCCGCATCCTCCAGGGTCAGGACGTCGCGAAGACACTGGTCGAGTTTGCGCACCTGAATGGCGTGACGCACCTGTTCCTGGCCCGGCCGCAACCGAGCCAGTGGCCGGCGTTATCGGGAAGAAGCCTGGTGCAGCAAGTGGTGCACCTGGCGCGCGACATGCAGGTGACCATCGCAGCCGATCGGGCCGCGAGACAGCAGCCGCATCCAGTGTAAGGACCAACCATGCCGGACTATAAAACAGTTTTTCTCTTCGATGTGGACAACACGTTGCTCGACAACGACCACGTCACCGCCGATTTGAAGCGTCACTTGGCGGCGCACGTCGGCCTGGAACGGTCGCAACGCTATTGGCAACGGTTCGAGGAGATCCGATCGGAACTCGGATACGCCGACTATCTTGGAGCACTGCAACGCTACCGCATCGATTATCCGCATGATCCCAATCTGCTGACGGTTTCCTATTTCATGATGCGCTACCCGTTTGCGAATCGTCTGTTCCCCAATTCGGTGGACGCGGTGGAACACGTCGGACAATGGGGGCAGCCGGTGATCTTGTCGGATGGCGATGTCGTATTTCAGCCGCATAAGGTGTATCGCTCCGGGCTGTTTGAGCTATTCGAAGGCAATGTGCTGATCTACGTTCACAAGGAACAGGAACTCCAAGACGTGGAGCAGCGCTATCCGGCCGATCACTACGTGCTGGTGGATGATAAGCTGCGCATCCTGGACGCGATCAAGCGGGTTTGGAAATCACGTGTGACCACCGTCTTCGTGCGGCAGGGGCATTATGCGCACGACCCCGAGATCTTCAAGAAGTATCCGGCGGCGGACATCAGCCTGGAACGCATCGGCGATTTGCTGGACTACGGCGCCGACAGCTTCAGCGCCCTGGCGCTAACGGCTGAGTAAGCGCGGCAAGCAAGAATTAGATTTCGTTCGTAACTAACTGATCATATTGGCCCTAATACGCCGTAGCGAGCTAGAGTCAACGCGCTGACTCTAGCTCAGGTATCGGGCCAAGACGGGTTGGCAAGGCGGTCATGATCCATCACGGCATACAGGCGCTTATAAAAGGCGGCGTACCGCCAAGATCAATTTGTTACTTTTCTGTCGACCATCCAATAGATAACGGTCTCGGCCTGGAACAGTTACTCGACCACTATCGACAGGCGATCGGCCGGGCCGCCATGCGGCGGGTTGTATTTGAAGCCGCCATCCTCCGGCGGATTGTGCGACGGAGTGATCACGATTCCGTCCGCCAATCCAGTCTTCCTTCCGCGATTGAAGTTGAGAATCGCGTGCGAAACCGCCGGCGTCGGCGTGTACTCTCCGTCCAGTGCGATCATCACGTGCGCTTGGTTCGCCGCCAGCACTTCGAGTGCGCTCGCGAAGGCCGGCTCCGACAGCGCATGCGTGTCGATGCCGAGAAACAGCGGCCCGCCGATTCCCTGCTCTTTCCGATGTGCGCATATGGCTTGCGTGAGTGCGAGAATGTGCCACTCGTTGAAGGCCCGGTTCAGCGACGACCCGCGATGCCCCGACTTCCCGAACGAGACGCGTTGGGCGGGAATCTTGGGATCGGGACGATCCGCGAAATACGCGGTTACCAAGCGCGCTACATTCACCAAGTTGGACTCTTCCGCGAATTGACCCGCGGCCAGGCTGACGGCCATGGTGGCCTCCTTTGACTATCAGGTTGACACACGCGGCTCCGGCGCGGTGTCAGCTTTCACACGTTTTCACCCGTTGTAAACAGGAAAAAAATTCCCAGCCTCACCCGCAAAGAGGTATTTTCTTCAACGGTTAAGCTTTTTCAATCAACATTGCGGGCTTGGCCGTCCGTTTGCAAACAAGGCCTGAAAGGAGTCGGTCATGTCGACGAAGAACAAAGCGGTGTTTGGTATTTATGTAAGCCAACTCGATGCGGAGAACGCAGTCCATGGATTGAAGCTTGCCGGCTTCCGCAGCACGGACATTTCGATCCTTTTCCCGGACAATGCCGGCACCAAGGATCTCGCGATGGAACGAAACACCAAGGCTCCGGAAGGAACGGCCGCCGGCGCTGGATCGGGTGCCCTGGTGGGAGGCATCCTCGGATGGCTGGCGGGTCTGGGCGCGCTCGCGATTCCAGGACTCGGGCTATTCGTTGCAGCCGGCCCCATCATGGGTTTGCTCAGCGGAATTGGCGTGGGTGGCGTTCTGGGCGGAATCGCGGGCGCACTGGTAGGTCTGGGAACTCCTGAATATGAGGCCAAGCGCTACGAGGGTCGCATCCGCAAGGGTGGGATACTGCTTTCGGTGCATTGCGACGACTCCGAGTGGGTCAAAACCGCACGTTCGATTCTTGACCAGACGGGGGCCGAAGATGTCTCCGCAACCACCGAAGCAAAAGCGGATTTCGCGGCGAGCGATCGGCCGCGCTCCCGAACGCTAGCATCGAAAACTTACGAACGGACATAGCAGAGTAGCACCGATAATTGCCTTCATTACCGGTCTCCGTCAATGGCGGCTCTCCGCAAACAGAAGCGCCGCCGGACACTGCGAGAAGACTTCGCTGAGAGGAAGGACCAGCTGGCCATCCGAACGCTGCGCCGTGATCGTTTGGCCGGTGAATACATTCCGAAAGCTTTCGTGGCCAACCTTCTTGGGAAGCGCAACGGTGGTGTTTCCCCACACGTCGCCGATCGGTTTTGCGTGCGAGTTACACATTCTCAGGAAGAATCGCCCGGTCAAGGCCACCAGCATTTGATTTCCCATGGCGCGTGAGAAGGCCACAACGTGACGCGCCCGGCTGCCTTCCGCCACAAGGCCCGTATAGGAACCCTGCGAGAACAGTTCCGGATGATCGCGCCGGAACCGCAATGCCTCGCTGGTGATGAACATTTTGATCGCGCCGTCGCAAAGACTCTCCCGCAACCGGTCCATTAGTTCAACGGGGTTGCGCGCGGCCTGGGCCCGCAGGCTCGCGAGCATTTGACGGCGCACTTCGTAATTCACGGCGCGGCGATTGTCGGGATCCACGAGATCGAAGGCCCACATTTCGTTCCCTTGATAGAAGTCCGGGACACCCGGCGAGGCGATCTTCACCAGCACCTGAGCAATTGAGTTCCACATTCCGGCTCGTGCAATGGGGCCTTGAAACTGGCGAAGCTCCTGTAAGAAAGTGTTCTCGGGCGTGGGCTCCAGCACGCGCTCCACAAACTTCTTCACCGCCTCTTCATACGCGGCGTTTGGATTGATCCAACTGGTGTGGACCTTGGCCTCATGCAAGGCCTTCTGCATGTAGCCTTCGATTCTTCGAATGTACCCTTGGTGCTCTTCGGCGTTCATGGGAAGCAGAGGCCAGGTTCCAACCAGTGTTTGATACAGCAGATATTCTTCATTCGCGTCAGGCGCCGGGCGATCGCCCACCACGGTTTTCGCCGCGCGATTCAGTCCGCGCCAGCGGCGGATGGCACGATACCAGTCGCCCGGTATTTCAGAAAGCACGTTGATGCGCGCGCGAACATCTTCACCGCGCTTGGTATCGTGAGTGGAGCTTGCGATCATGCTGTTCGGCCACAACTCCCGCCGGATCAGATTGCGGCGATGAAACGCATTCACGGAGACGCCGAAGCGCGACGGATCGCCTCCCACTTCGTTCAAAGAGGCCAGCGGATAGTAGCGGTAAAAGGCGGTGTCCTCGACGCCCTTGGCCATCACGGGCGCCGATAGCTGCTGGAATCGCATGACGAACATCTGGCGCTCGGCTTGCTGCGCATCATCGACTCCGCTGGCCCGCTCCAGCAGAAGCACGCTTTGGATGAAATCGAACACCGACTCGCTGATCGCCGGGTTCCGCCATTTGGCCTCCCCGATCGCAGTCGTCACCTGGCGGCGATCCTGCGGGTCCACTTCGCTCTGATCTTTCGCGACGTACGTCCGATAGACCGGGAACGCCGCCAGCACTTCGCGCAGCGCATCGCGCAAGCTTTCCAGCGTGAAATCGCGAGACCAGCGATGCTGCTCCGAGATACGGTCAAGCTTCCGCGCCAGCACGTTCAGCTCGCTCGACATGGCGACCTGGAGAATCAACCGCTTGCTGTCGCACACCAGATCGTCAAACGCCAGAGACCAGCCGGTGAAGCGGCGATACAGTTGTTGGAAGGCCCTCTCCTTGGTGTGATCCACGAAAAGTCCGTTGACCAGGTTGAGAAACCCGTAGCCCGTGGTGCCTTGGACCCTCCATTCGGGCCGCAGAGGCTCATTCCCCGTGAGGATCTTCTCGGCCACGACGTAAAACATTCGATTAGCGCCCTCTGGCTGGGCGCCTCCGTTGGAAGCGGTGCTCCACGCTTTGCAGGCGTCTTGGAGGAAGCGGAAGTAGTTCTCAGGCTCGAAGAGCCCGTCCGGATGATCCACGCGCAGCCCGCGAATCAACCCGCGGCGTACCAGATCGAAAATCAGTTTGTGGACAGCGGAGAAGACCTCGGGATCTTCCACCCGAATCGCCGCCAGATCGTTGATGTCAAAAAAACGCCGATAGTTGATTTCATCCATCGCGACGCGCCAGAAACTGAGCCGGTAGGCTTCGCTTTCGAGCAGCCTTTCCAGGCGGTCAAAGCTGCCTGGTTCTCCGCGGCGTCCGTTGATATCGGTGAGCGACTCCTGGATGGCCTGCCCCGCCTCCGGGCTCGCCTCCAGCAATCCCAAGAGCCTCCGTTTGACGATCTCCCTTTCTCTTTGGCGCTCGCGTATCCTCGCCTCATCGGTTTCCGTCGATCCCGGCAGATGGCCCAGCGCCGTGATGATGCTTTCCATCTCCCCGACATGTTCATGCGATGCGCCGAGCTTCTCGCGCAGCTTCGCCGCCGCCGGATCCAGGATCATGGTCCAGGTGCCAGGAGCCAACGGCAAGGGCGCGCCGTACACCGCGACCTGAAACTGGCCTTCGTTGAAGACGATCTGGATCTCCTGGTTCTCCAGCGCGCGGCCGAACTGGTCCCCGAGAACCGGCAGCAGAACTTTGTTCACCAGTTCTTCCTTGGGCGGCCGCCAGTCGATGTCGAAAAAATGCGCGAGAGGGCTGCTGGGGCCGTTCTCCAGCACGTCCCACCACCAGCCGTTGGACGAGTGCGAGATGCACATGTGATTCGGAACTACGTCGGCGATCAGGCCCATCCGCCGCTGATCGAGCGCTTGGGCCAGGCGCACGAACGATTCCTCATCGCCAATCTCCGGATTGAATTTTGCGTGATCGGTCACGTCGTAGCCGTGCACGCTTCCCGGCCGCGCCATCAAAAAAGGCGACGCGTAGATATCGCTGATTCCGAGTTCGTCCAGGTATTCCACCAGACCGGCCGCATGCTCAAACGTGAATGATTTGTTGAACTGGAGGCGATAGGTGGCTGAGGGCGTATAGACCGATTGAATTTCGCGGCGTTTCATGGCGATTCCGGCCCCCTTACATGGACTCCGGAGAGCGCATAAGATTTCATCCTGCGTCCAAAATCCTCCGCAGCAATCCCAGCGGCACCCGCACCCAGTCCGGACGCTCGCGAAGCTCCGCGCTGGCATGTTCCAGCGCCTGTTCCAGCAGGCACGTGTCTAACAATAGCCGGACATCCGCGTCATTCGATGGAATAAGCAGGGATGGAACCAGCGGGCTTTGGCCCAGCGCGTCGAGATAGCCTTTCAGGAAAATCGCCGACACCCAATCGGACCAGTAGCGCGACCAGAATTCGAGCACGGCGGCAGTCTCCGGACGCAGCGTCACGCCGGGGAGCTGATCGAGGAACACGGCTTGGGCCGCGTATTGGAAGGACAACAACATACTCGCGACGTCGCGCAGAGGCGAGCGTTTGATTCTGTGCGCGCCCAGAGTGCGGTCCGGCCGGCCGTCGAATCCGATGAACACAAAATCCTTGCCGGTGTGCAACACGCGGTTCAATCCGAGATCGTCGTGCAGCCGGATGCGCAAGGATGCGATTCTGCGTTCGGAAATAAAGCGGGAGCGCGTTCGTATTTCCTCGCGGCGTTCCAGAACTTTCCGCGCCTCGCTCTGGGTTGCATCGGGCAGCGCGCTGAGCTGTTGGCGCAAGAGCAGAAACGCTTCGGCGGTCAGGCTCATCAATCCGTGGAACATGCCCTGACGATAGTGATCGGTGAACGCTTCCGGAGCAAACTGCGAATCGGACTTATCGGAGCTCAGCGCCAGGTGCAAGTCCGCTACACGCTTTCCGAGCAGACCAGCCGAATCGAGGTAACTTCCGATCGCCTCATGAACGTGCGAGGGGATCTCCACGTTTCGAAGTTCGAACGGATGATGGCTGCCCTCCGGGCCGGCGAACTCGCTCTCCTTGCGCGTTAGCGCCGCCTCGAAAAACTGGCTCAATGAATCCAGCGTGTAGTGCCAGGCATCGCCTTGCTGATCCTGGACGAACGCATGCAGCGCGGCCACCACGATCGCATCGCCGTTGTTGGCGCGAAATTCGATTGACCCGGTCAGAGGTGCGCTGTAGGGAAAATTCCGCTCGGTGAGAAACGTGCCAATTTCGATTTCGGGGTGAATCCCGGGTTCCACCCGCCGGTAAATCTTCAAGATGAACCGGTTCCCATACGCGATGGATGTGTTGGACTGCTCCGCCTTCAAAACAGCGGACCCGAGATCGGGGTGGCTTTGGCCCCAGGCCGCGCGAAACGCTCGATTGTGAGAGCCTACCAGCTCACCGGCTCGGCCTTTAAACCGCCGCCGCCGGACGATCGCGCTGAACAGCGTGTCGCAAAACGCGGGATCCCAGATGGCGCTGTAGAGCACGCCGCGTGTGCCGTCCTCAGCGTGCAATTGAGCCACTGATACGTCGGACAACGTGGCCTTCACATGTTCGGCCGCCTCACCCACGGCCACCGAGCCGGGCAGCACATAGATCTCGGGATCACCGTCGTTGTATTCCACCTGCCCCAATAGAACCTGAGCCGAAGTGTCCGGAATGGGGATGGCGTCCAGAGCCTCGATGGCACGGATGGGCCGGTCCTTGCCCTGGAACCAGCGCCGAGTCCTTAGGTAAGCCGGCAACCGCCGCAGCAGGATCGCCAGGCTCCGGCCCTGAAACACGTGGGCATACGATTCCACCACGATGAGGGGCAGCCCGGATGGCGTCTGAATGGTTTCCTGGTGGGCCTGCTTGGGTTGGAATGCGAACCAGTAGAAACCCAGCGACCCGAGCGTAACCGGGTACGGCCCCTCGCCCACCGGCGGGAACTCCGCGCGGCCGAAGATTTCAAGCGGCGTCATCCCCTTCACCTCCGCCAGATCCAGTTCGACGTGCTGCGGAAAGCGCGACAGATTGGCGATCACCAGGATAATCTCGTCCTGGTAGCGGCGAAAAAATGCGAGCACTTTGCGGTTGGACGGACGCAGGAACTCGAGCGTGCCGCGTCCCATGGCCTTGAACTGCTTGCGCTGTTCGATCAGGCGCTTGGTCCACCACAGCAGCGAATGCGGATTGTTCTGCTGGCCCTCGACATTGATCGCCTCGTAATGGTAGGCCGGATCGATGGTGATGGGCATGTAAAGCTTCTGGGGATTGGCGCGAGAGAAACCGGCGTTGCGATCCGCGCTCCATTGCATCGGCGTTCGGACTCCATTGCGGTCTCCCAGATAGATGTTGTCGCCCATTCCGATCTCGTCGCCATAGTAGATCACGGGCGTGCCCGGCAGCGAAAACAGCAGCGCGTTTATCAGCTCGATCTTGCGCCGGTCGTTTTCCAGCAGCGGCGCCAGGCGCCGCCGAATGCCGAGATTGATGCGCATCCGGCGATCGTGAGCATAGACGCGGTACATGTAGTCGCGCTCTTCATCGGTGACCATTTCGAGCGTCAGTTCGTCGTGATTCCGCAGAAATAGCGCCCATTGGCAGTTCGCTGGAATGGCCGGCGTTTCTTGCAGGATCTCCATCAGCGGAAAGCGGTCCTCCATGCGAATGGCCATGAAGAGGCGCGGCATCAGCGGGAAGTGGAAGGCCATCTGGCATTCAGCGCCATCGGCGAAATAAGCCACGGCGTCCTCGGGCCACTGGTTGGCTTCGGCCAGCAGAACGCGGTCTTTGTATTTCGCGTCGACGTGAGCGCGGAGCTGCCGCAAGAAAGCGTGGGTCTCGGGCAGATTCTCGCAATTGGTGCCTTCGCGTTCGTAGAGATAGGGCACCGCGTCCAGCCGGAATCCGTCGACGCCCAGATCGAACCAGAAGTCGATGACTTCCAACATCGCCTCGCGCACCTGCGGATTGTCGAAATTCAGATCGGGCTGATGCGAATAAAAGCGGTGCCAGAAGTATGCTTTCGCAACCGGATCCCAGGTCCAGTTGGACGTCTCGAAATCCTTGAAGATGATGCGGGCGTCCAGGTATTTTTCCGCCGTATCGCTCCATACGTAGAAGTCGCGCCAGCGCGTTCCTGGGGCGGCGCGGCGCGAGCGCTGGAACCAAGGATGCTGATCCGAAGTATGGTTCAACACCACTTCGGTGACCACCCGGATTCCACGGCGATGCGCCTGCTTCAGAAACTTCTGAAAATCGCGGAGCGTGCCGTACGCCGGATGGACGTCGTTGTAATCGGAGATGTCGTACCCGTCATCGCGCCAGGGCGACGGAAAGAACGGCAGGAGCCAGATGGCCGTGATCCCGAGGTCCTGCAAGTAGTCCAGCTTCTCGGTGAGGCCCCGAAAATCGCCCATGCCATCCTCGTCGCTGTCATAGAAAGCGCGCGCGTGTACCTCATAGATGATGGCGTCTTTATACCAAAGCGGATCGGAATCTGGGACGGTCGTAGAATTGTTGGTCGCCACTTGCTTTAGTGTGACCGATCAGCGCCCAAAAGCGTACCAAGACGGAGAAGTTGCTGATTGTTGCGGCAGCCCTGCGGCGCGACAACTGCGCATGATAGACTTCGCGGAGAGGGAGAATATTGCACATACGCACTCGAAAGGGTCTTTCCCTCGGGTTTGTCACGCTCGCGGCCGCGATTGGTCTCGCCGCGCAGCAAACTTCGACTGTCACTGGGGCTGCCCGCTCGACCCACCACGGTCCTCCGGTACCAACCAGGATCGTACTGCCCGTCGAAGTGTTTGGTGCGACCCCGACCACAGTGCCAGTCACATTTTCTATACCCTCCGGGTCGAATCTGAGCGGACAATTGCAGCTATGGCTGCAGATCCATGGACTGGAGTATCAGACGCAGGCCAGCGTGCAGGCCAACGGTGGAGCTTGGATTCCGATCAATGATTCGACTGCGACCTACCTGGGTCACTCGGGCACCTTTGGCGGGATTGGCGGGGGCTTCGCCACCTTACAACTCACAATCAAGCTGCCTGCTGGCTCTATCCAGACGGGTCGGAACACGCTGACTTTCCGCTTTAACGGAACTAATGGAATCTCGAGTGGGTTCCGGGTGCTGAACTTGAATGTCCTGATAGCTGACGGGAGCCGGCTGATCCCGGAAACTACCTTTGTTCAGGACGACCCGTCCACCTGGAGTGGGTTCCTGACTGACCAGGCGGAGATTGCGGCAGGTCTAACGCTGTGGCAGTCCGCCGCGCTCACTGATACAGCTTCCGGCGCCACGGTCGCAATCAAGGCTCACTGCGGAGACTGCCACGCCCAAGATGGCCGGGACTTGAAGTATTTCAATTACTCGAGTCGGGCCATTGAAACGCGCGCCATGTTTCATGGCTTAACGCCTCAAGAGGGCGCTCAGATCGCCAGCTACATCCGAACACTGAATGCTCCAGCGTCCATTTACGGGCGTCCCTGGAATCCGCCTTACCAACCTGGGCCTGGCACCGACTCGCGAGCGGTCTCCGACTGGTCGGCCGGCGCCGGCCTCAGCGCCGTCCTGGACCTGGATGCCGACAGCCTCGACTACATCATGCCGGGGGGCAGCACTGCCAACTTGGCTCAAAGCGGTTACATGAACCAGCGCGAGATACCGATTGAGCTTCAACTTCGGGATTGGAATCACTGGCTGCCTACCGTGCATCCCATGGATGCTTTTGGAAGCACGTTTACGAGCAGTCCTCTGTTCACACGGTACGCCCTGATCCGATCGGAACTGATACCCAATGATCCGGCCACTTATCTGGAGTACTACAGGGACATCAGTCTGCAGTGGTTGACAAACCAGAACGGCTTCTTTGCCGCGGTCCGTCAGCCTAAGACTTCCAGCGCCTGGAACAACCCCGTCTATGACCGGGAGATCTATTCGGTTGCTCAATGGATGATGGTGAAGTCTTGGGAGATTAATCAAGAGTACGGTCTGGAGGAGATGTCCAAGCTTGTGTTCGGGCCGCAGGCAGCGGACCGCGCATGGTACACCGACCAGGCATTCTTTACGTCTCCGCAAATGTTGAAAATCCCGAGTCCCGCTCCCGGCATCGGCAATGGCACAATCCTAGCTCATGACTATGAAGCCTTCAGCTGGTACCAGACGCAATTGATACTTAACGACGGCAACGGACACGCCGTCGGCACTTGGCCAATCGACCGGGGCTATAGTTTGGCCTACCTGTACAACAATCTGACGTGGGACTCCGAGAAAAACGAGCCACGCGTGGGCACCGCTGGGTTGATGATGGAGTGGCTTGCGAAAATACTGCAGAGCAACGAATTGAACGATTCGAGTCCATATTTTCTAACCGTGTATCCGGGCGTGGTGAGCACTTGGCGCGAGCTGCCGTCTTCACAAAAAACCCAGCTCATGAATACCTGGGTGAGCACATTCCTGAGCGCGGTGCGGGGTATAAGCATCCCGGAGCTGTTTAATGAAGCACATTTGCCGAATTTGACCTTCAGTTCCGTTGCGCCGGGAAGTTTCACGGGAGACCTTGCCGCGGCGTTGGCACTCTTGCGGTTCGAGGGCGTTGATCCCAGTTTGCTGAAACCTCTGGCCACCTGGGCCTCCGGTATTTGGCCCACCTACAACTGGGCTCAAGATCTCGGTACTAGCTGCGCAGCTAAAGATAGCAATAGCAGCTTCTCCCCGATCATCTGTCCGTAGGACCCTGCCAGGTCGACGTTAACAAGGCCGGGCACTCAGTTCATCCGCGCGATTCGCGACAGCGGCAAGATACGCGTCTTGATACCAAAGCGGATCGGAATCTGGGACGGCCGTAGAATTGTTGGTCGCCACTTGCTTTAGGGCGTGACACTAACGTTCGCCGCGTTGCTACTCTGACCATCAACGCTGATCACCAATGGATACTCGCCTTGCGCCAGACCGGCCGGCACTAGCACGTCCACCTGCCACAACCCGACGAAGTCCGGCGCGAGCCCGGCGAACTTCACCTGGGCGGTCTGGGAATCAATGGTAGCGGTCACACTCGACGTCACCTTGGAAAGCGGACTGGACGGGGCTGGCGCGCCGTCTGCAACGGGCGGGCTGACTGCACCCGCACCTGTCAAATAGGCAATGATGAGGGCTCCATCCTGAGCCGGATTGCTGGAGCTGTTCAAACTGTAATCGAAGTTCTGGACTATGGCATGCGAACCCTTAAAAAACAGCCCAGGGGCGGCCGCCACCACCGAGACCTTCACGGCCGCGGTTTGGACGCCGCTGCTACTGACGGTGATTGTCGCGGAACCCGCCGCAGTGTCCCAGGGAATCTGGAAATTGATTTGGTCCGTGTCGATAAAGAGGATCGCCGCTGGTTTGCCGTTCACGCTCACCGAAACGCCGGCGAAACTGGGTGGCAAAGGCACTGCGGCGGTGCCAGTCTCCCCGGTTCCAATGAAGTTCGATCCGAAGATCGTGGCAAGGGCGCCCGGAGAAACCTGGGGCTTGAAGCTAGCCCCATTCAAAACGCCGCCCGCAACGAGGGCGGGAGCCACCGGTTTAAGAAGACGGATGACGTTGTTCTCGGTATCGGAAATATAAACATCGGACCCCAGGACCGCAACTCCGTGAGGAAAGGACAATGTGGCGGCTGAGGCGGGGCCGCCGTTTCCGGTGTAGGCAGGAATGCCGAGTCCCGCAATGGTGGCGATGGTGCCGTCGGGATATATCTTACGAATCCGGTTGTTGTTGGTGTCCGCGATGTAAAGATAGCCTTTCGAATCGAGCGCGATGCTCGCCGGATCGTCCAGTTCGGCATCCGGGCCGGGCCCGAAGTCGCCGGAAAAACCGTCATTGCCGTCGCCCGCCAGCACGGTTACCGCTCCCGTGGACGGCGAGAACTCCAGAACGCGCAGCCCATTGCTATCGCAAATATAGAGGTTGAATTTTGCGTCCACCAGTACTTGCGTCGGATCGTTCAGCAGCGTACTCGCGATCCCGTCCCCTAGGATGGTGCTGATAATTCCGGTTGCGGTGGTGATCTTGCGAATCACGTTGTTGCCCGAATCGGCGATGTAAACGTTGCCGGCGGAATCCACCGCCACGCCCCCTGGAGATTCCAGTTCCGCGTTGACGGCTAGGCCGCCATCACCCGCATATCCACCAGTATTGGTGCCCGCAATAGTGGTGATGATTCCGCCTGAAACTTCCTCGATCACGTGATTGCCCGTGTCGGCGATGTAGATGTTTCCGGAAGAGTCTAGCGCAACGCCCGAGGGGCCCCTCAGCTCGGCGCTGGTAGCGGTGCCCGTCACGCCTGAGGCCTTGTCCCCTGAGTATCCCGCGGTGCCGTTGCCGGCCACTGTAGTGATCGTGCCGCCCGAAATCTCGCGGATTCGCTGGTTGGCGGAATCCGCAATGTACAGATTGCCGGACGAATCAAAAGCAATTCCGTCAGGCGAGCTCAGCTCGGCGCTAGTGGCTGCGCCGCTGTCACCCGAGTATCCCGCGGTGCCGTTGCCGGCGAATGTGCTGATGGTGTACTGCTGGCCCCAGGCACAGGTTGAAAAGACGCCCACCGCGAGGGGTAACAAAAAATGCCGTATTGTCATATTAAAGTAGACACAACCCGCACGAGATAAGTAAGTTCCGTGCGATACCGTTAGGATGCCATACTGGAGTGGCCGATGGCACGCCCGCGTTTTCAGGCGCCCAGTCCGGCCGGGAGCGAGGCGTCGAGCCTTTGACGCGCGCATCCAAATCGCGAGAAGATTCCAGGGAAGGAGAACAGAGCATATATGATTTCAAGGATCGTGATCGTTTCCGCGGCCGCCGTCTTGGCCGCTTCACTTTATGCCGCCAGCAAGTCCGCAACCGTGGACCTCAAGGATTCGAAGGGGGCCAGTGTCGGGTCCGCGAAACTCAGCGCCAGCGGCAGCGGCGTGAAAATCAAGCTTGATTTGAAGAACCTGCCTCCGGGCGAGCATGCCATCCACATCCATGCTGTTGGCAAGTGCGAACCGCCTTTTACCACCGCGGGCGGGCACTTTAATCCAGACATGAAGAAACATGGGCTTGAGAATCCGGACGGGCCGCACGCCGGCGACATGAAGAATTTTATGGTCAAAGCGAACGGCACCGCCAAAACGACCGTGATGGACGAGCGGGTCAACCTGGATGATAATGCCCATTCCGTCTTCGCCAACGGCGGAACCGCGCTGGTCATTCACGAAAAAGCTGACGACCTCAAGACCGATCCCGCCGGGAATGCCGGGGCACGGATCGCCTGCGGCCTGATCTCAAAGTAATCGCGAGGCGGGCCCGCAACTAGTCCCGTGAAGCCTGCTGGACGCGCGCCCGGCTTCGCCACCAGCGCCAACCCAGCAACACGGCAAACCCGGCGATCACCAATAGCAACGAGGACGGCGCCGGCGTCGTTGCAAAGCCTTCCGGACGCGGCCTGGCTGCAGGTTGGGCTTGAGCGGCATCGGCCCCGAGCGCCAGCAAAACGTTAATAGTCAGGAGCGTAAGCGTCCTGCCGATCTGTCGTAAATTCGCTGCCTGAGACATTTCTGATGACCTCTGTTAACCTAAGAATGTCACGGCATGTGTTGGCTGCGCAAGTTTTACGCGCCGCTCTCCGCGTAACGTTGTATCACGTTCCCCAGCCTGCTGGGTCTCTTCGGATTCGCGCGGCGGCCATGAATTTGCGTGCCAAAGTCTTTCATGGAGATGACGCTATGAATACGCTACTTGCGGCAAGCGTGAGCGCCCTGCTTGCCGGCGGCGCAATATACGCTCAACCACCGGCGCCGTCCGATCCGCAGCCGATATATCGCGTCACGGTGATATCTCGCAGCCTGCAGGCAGTCAACTACGAGCATCGGGGCGGCCCGACACCCATCGATTTCCGCGGCACCGTGCTGCTTCCGGACGTGAAGGGCTCCGCTATCATCGAAAGCCATCGCGGCAGCGTTTCGATTGACGCCAAACTCGAGCACCTGGCGCCGCCCACGCGTTTTGGGCGCGAGTATCTCACATACGTGCTGTGGGCCATCTCCCCGGAAGGACGCCCCAGGAATCTCGGCGAGATCCTGGTGGACTCATCCAACAAAGCCCACGTCAAAGTCACCTCCGACATGCAGGCTTTCGGGATGATGGTCACGGCTGAGCCATACTACTCGGTCACCCTGCCAAGCGATGTGGTGGTGGCGGAGAACGTAGTGCGGCCCGACACCATTGGAACCCGCGAAGAAGTGAGTGCGAGGTATGAATTACTTCCGCGCGGCCAGTATACGATGACCATCCAACCCGGCCAACTCCACTCGCCCGGCCCGGAGACTGGAAAGCTGTCGTACGATCGCTACGAAGCGGTGCTCGAGTTGTACCAGGCCGAAAACGCCGTGCAAATCGCTCAGTCGCTGGGGGCGGGACAATTAGCGCCGGAATCTTACAACAAGGCGGTCACGCTTCTTTCACAGGCACAGGACATGACTGCGCGAAAGATGGACACTCACGCCATCGTGTCCGCGGCGCGGGAAGCCACTCAAATGGCCGAAGATGCCCGCACCATTGCGGTGAAGCGCCGGGATGAAGAGCGCCACCAGCGGGAGCTGCAGCAATCGCGGGAGCAAGGCGAGCTTCGCCGCCAGGCGCTGGAGCAGGCCGAAGAAGCCCAGGCCCAAGCCGACGCCGCTCAGTCTCAAGCAGAGCGGGCGGCTGAACAAGCACGAGCGGAAGCAGCACAGGCTCAGGCCGTAGCCGCGCAACGGGCGGCTCAGGCCGCACAACAGCGCGTGGCCGTCGCGCCGCCGCCTAATCCGTCCGTCAACCGCTCCAACGCCCAACAACAGTATCGTGCAAAGTTATTCGCGCAGTTGAACTCCACGCTATCCACGCGCGATACACCTCGAGGCCTGGTCGTTACGATCAACGATTCCATGTTCGAGCCGGGCAACGGTAGATTGCGAGTGATTGCATCCCAGCCGCTCGCCAACCTGGCGGCGATTCTGTCCTCGCATCCCGGCTTGAGCGTCCGGGTGGAAGGCTACGCCGATACCGAGCCTGTTTCCGATGAACGCGCGCGGTCGGTGCAAACGGCGCTCATCGTGAGCGGCGCGGCGGCCCCAAGTTTGATCAGCGCGGTGGGATACGGGAACTCGCGGCCAATCGCCCCCGCCGGGGCCGAGCAAAACCGCCGCGTCGAAGTTGTGATATACGGCGACAGCATCGGGGACAAGGCGCTGTGGGACCATCCCTATTCGCTGCGTTCACAAGGCTCATGATTCCTACTTGGAACGCCCGCTATTCATAGCGCAAAGCGCGCATCGCATCAATGCGGCTGGCTCGCAGCGCCGGAATATACCCGGCAGCACAAGCCACGCCCCCGAGCAGCAGGCCGGCCAGCACAATCGTGATTGGATCTTGACCCTTAATTCCGTACAACTGCGCTTGGACGAATTTCGATAAGGCGATCGCCGCCGCAAAACCGGCCGTAATCCCGATGCATACCAGCCACAGCACTTCCCGCATCACCATCCAGATCACGTCGCCTTGGAAGGCTCCTAGTGCCATGCGGATTCCGATTTCACGCGTGCGCCGCGCCACGGTATAAGCCATCACGCCGTACAGCCCGATCACGGCCAGCAACGTGGCCAAAAAACCGAACACCGCCGACAAGCTCGCGATCAGGCGCTCGATCAACAGCGAGTCTGAGATCTGCTCGTCCATGCTGCGCATGCCGTAGAGCGGCACATTTGCATCCAGTCCGCGAACTTTCGAGCGCACCCCTGAAAAAAACTGATCGGGGTTCATGGCGGTGCGCGCATACACGGTCATGCCGCTGACGTAGCTGATGGCGAGATACGGCTCGAACAACTGAACCGGCACTTCATCGCGCAAGCTGGTGTACTTGATGTTCTTGATGACGCCGATGATCTCCATGTCCGTTTTCGTGCCGGGATCGATTCCGAATCCAGCGTGGCGTCCAACGGCATTTGCAGCGGAACCAAAGAACTGCTTGGCGAACTTCTCGTTGACGATCACCACGCGCGGCTCGGTATCGTCCGGCTGGTCGCCATGTTGCACCGTCTGAGTGTCTTGCTCCGTGAAGTCCCGCCCCGCGAGAATCGGCACACCCAATGTTGCAAAATAACCCGGACTGATCCAATTCATGTAGGCGTCGGGTGTTTCAGTCGCTTTCGGATGATATCCCTCAATCGTCAGCCAGCTATCGGACTCATTTCGTTCCAGAATTCTCACCATAGCGATTCCAACCGAGCGAACTCCAGGGATCGCGTTCAACTCGGCAGTGAGCCGGCGGTAAAACAACTTGGATCGGTCGGAGTTGTAGCCATCCAGAGCTGGATCGACTTCGAAGGCGACCAGATTACCGGTCGTGAATCCGGGTCCCAAGTCGCGCAGGTTTCGCAAACTTCGGATGAACAAGCCCGCGCCGATCAGCAGCAGCAACGACAGCATCACCTGCACCGCCACCAGAGCCTTGCGCACGCGCACGTGGGTTCCACCGCCCACGATTCCTCCCACCGTGTCTTTCAGGACAGGCGCCACATCCGGTTTGGTGGATTGCAGGGCCGGCGCCAGGCCGAAAATCAGCCCCGTGAGCAGGGACACCGCCGTGGCGAAGAGCAGGATCCGCAAATCCGGCGTCGTGGAAAGCTTGAGCGCAATCGTTTCCGGAGGCAGGAACAGCAACAGCGCACGGTCCGTCCAAATCGCCAGCAGCAAACCCAGGACTCCGCCCGTCACCGAAAGCAGCAGGCTCTCCACCAGCAGTTGACGGATGATTCGGAAGCGTCCCGCGCCAATGGCAATCCGGATCGCGATCTCCTTCTGCCGCGATGCCGCGCGCGCAATCAGAAGGCTGGCGACATTGGCGCACGCGATCAGCAGCACGCCGCCCGTCAAGGCCATCAACACCCACAGCGGCGTCGCCAGCAGCTCGCGGATGTGCGGTTTGCCCTGCGCGCCCGGAAGCGCCTCGATCACGTTCTGGAGGAATCGCGCGCGAATTTCCGCGGCCGCCTTGTTGAAGGCCTTTTCCTTCACTTCCATCTCCAGCATGCCGTGGAAGTATGGCTGCAGTGACGCCTGCGCTTGGTGCCGCGATACGCCGGGCTTCAAACGTCCGAATGCGTTGACCCACCGGGTGCGCCGGTTGGTGAAGTTGAGCTGTTCATTGAATAGCGGCTTCAACTGCGGCCGCATCATGATCGGAACAAACACCTGGCTTGCGCTGCCTAAATCCACGCCCTGAAAGCCCTTCTGCGCCACGCCGACGACGGTGAAGTTGTGCCCATTCACGGTCAGCGTCTCTCCGACAACCGAGGGGTCGCCGGCGAATCGCGATTGCCAGTACGCATAGCTCAGCATCGCCAGCGGATGGCCACCCGGAATGCGGTCGTCATCCGGCGTGAACGTGCGGCCAATGGCTGCGGCCACCCCCAGCACCGGGAAATAGGTTCCCGACACCAGTTCGCCGTTGGCCAGTTCAGTGGTTCCGTTGAACCCCAAGCTGAACTGGTCTCCAAAGCGGCAGAACATCCCGGAGAACACCGAATTGTTGGCTTTGAAATCGCGATACATCGGGTAGGAGAGCGAGTTGTCGCCCCAGTTGCTGCCGTAGTGAAACCCCTTCATGTGGAGCAGCACCAACTCCTGGGGATCCTTCACCGGCATCATCCGCAGCAGCACCTGATCGAGCAACGTAAAGATGGCGGTGTTCGCGCCAATCCCAAGCGCCAGGGACAAAAGAGCTACAGCGGTGAAGACGGGAGACTTGCGAAACGCCCGCAAGGCAAACTGGATATCTTTCCAGACGGAAGCCATGGCTTTTTAGACTACGCGGCGCTGCTTTGGTTAGTTCCGGAAAAGCCCAATCACCGAGGTGTTCATCTCCACATCAAAAGCAGCCCGCCGCGGCGCTCAGTGACCGGCCGCCGGCGCTCCAACGCTCTCCGAATCCGGGGTCAGCAGCCGTGTATTTGCTCCACCGAATTCCCAGCCGGCTTCTAAAAGCCGCTCGGGATACGCGCTGAAGACGATATGAAAGACATTGCGATCCTGCGCCGCGGCGAGCGGCCTGCCCCGCCGTATGGAAACGATCGCAAGATACTTGAGGATGGAGTACACATCGGCTTCCTCGGGGAGCTGCCAATCGACGTCTTGGGTACAAAAGCGGACGCGAGACCCACGCTGGGCCATGTTCCAGGCCAGAAATGCGCACCGCTCCACCGCGGATTCAAACCAGGCGGCTTGGGATGCGGGCACATCCAGGTCCAGGAAGAACGCCACCGCCTGCTCCTGCTCGCGGGCGAACTCGCGCACCTGAAGATCGCCGGTGTGGGCGGTGGCCTTCCAATCCACGTGGTGCGCGTCTTCCAGCGCCTCATACGGGCGGATACGGTAGAAGTCGTTGCCCTGGCCGCGATAGAACGACGTCATGTCGTCTTGCAGGGCAACCAGCAAGTCCTCGAAGCCGGGCCGCGGGTCGATGGATGGGTAAACCAAAATGTCGCGCAGCAGCCGGACTTGTATGCGCCGCTCGGCGAATCCAAACGGAAAGCGCGTGGAGAAGCGGAAGCTGTTCTGCCGGTAAATGCCGCGTCGCGCAAAGAACAGTTCCACCGGGGCCTCGATCCGCGCCCCGCCCGGAATCACGGTGAAGTACAGGGGCAGCGCCAGCCCACAGTCGCTCGACCCGGCCAAATGAATGGAGAAAGACGGCATCCAATTTTTGGTATTTCGAATCACGATGCGGCCCATCAGCTTGCGCCCCGCGCACAGGTGCTCGGGAAGCAGGAACTCCAGCTCCAGGCCGGCCAGCGAGAGGCGGCTGATGAATCCGGCGACCATCATGGTCGCAAGCAGCAGAGCCAATATCAAGAACAGCAGATTGTTGGCCGAAACGAACGCCGCCAGCGCCACCAGCACGCAGGTCATCGTGAACAAAAGACCCATCCGGGTCACCTGCTGGCGGGTGCCGTGATCCAGCGCGGTTCGAAGCCAATGCCACGGTTTCAGCACTCCTTCCACGATGGCATACCCCGAGGGTGTTATGAAATTAGCCTAAAGCCCGGCACAAAATTGGCCGATTTCTCATTAGATCGGCTCGATCCATGTACTTTCGATCGAGGCACTTACGATCGAGGGACTTAGATCGAGCAGGATACGCGCCGCCAGGACGGCGGGTGCGCGCTAGCCCAATTTGATTTAAACCATGGAAACCTCCTTAACATCGCTGGCCGAGACACTGGAAGATCGGCGAACGAATCTAGAGCGCCTGCAATCCTTGCTGAACGCCTGCCCGGTCGCCATGTACACGTGCCAGGCGGAAGGGGACTTCACCACCACCTTCGTTACCGAGGGAGTGACAACGCTGTGGGGCTATGAGCCCTCCGATTTCCTGCGCGACCCACGATTCTGGACCGAGCACCTCCATCCAGAGGACGCGCCGCGCGTGCTCCGACAGCTCTCCCGGGTGGTGGAGCAGGGCCGCCACAGTTACGACTACCGCTTCCGCGTCAAGAGCGGCGAGTATCGCTGGACGCACGACGATATGCGGCTGGTGCGGGACCGAGCCGGCCATCCGCTGGAAATCGTAGGTTACTGCTTTGACATTACGGAACAAAAACTGGCGGAAGCGGCCTTGCGGGAAAGCGAAGAGCGGCAGAAGATCATCTTCAACTCCACCTCGGATCTGCAGGCGCTCTTCCGGGTTGAGCCCGACGATACCTTTGTGACCGAGGCCGTGAATCGCACCATGGCCGAAAACCTTCGGTCCAGAATGGGCAAGAACGCGGCGGACTACCTTGGTAAAGATTTTGGCGAGTTGCTAGCAGCGACGGGATTGTCGGCGGAGCAAATCGCGTTCCGGCGCTCGCTCTACCACCAGGTGATTCAGGAGCGGACTACGGTTCGCTTCGATAGCCCGCAGTCGGAACTGCGCGACGCGCTCGAAATCTCCGTGTTTCCGGTAATGGACCAGCAGGGAAATTGCACTCATATCCTATGGAATGGGCGCAACGTCTCCAAGCGCGTTAAGGCCGAAGCCGAGCGGCGTGAAAGCGAGGAGCGCTATGCTCTGGTGACGGAGGCCACTCACGAGGGAATTTTCGATTGGAACCTGGTGACAGGCGCTTACTATCTCTCTCCGCGCTTCAAGGAGATTCTGGGATATAGCGATGACGAGTTGTCCAACGAGCCGGAATCCTTCTTCGGGCACATACATCCGGAGGACCGCGCGCGGATGAATGAAACGGTGGATCGCTATACTCAAGACCTCGCCAAGGACAGATTCTCAGACGAACTGAGGCTC
Organism: Bryobacterales bacterium; assembly: GCA_003166865.1. GTDB lineage: Bacteria > Acidobacteriota > Terriglobia > Bryobacterales > Bryobacteraceae > Palsa-89. The sequence continues at coordinate 75,873 of PMUP01000025.1, read as the reverse complement.
AAGCACCGGGACGGCACATACCGCTGGGTGGTTTCGCGTGGGCGCTTTGTGCGCAACGCCCAAGGCGAGCCCGTTCGCATCGTGGGCGCCATCGGTGACATGACGGACCGCCTGGAATCCGCGGCCAAGCTGGCGGCCAGCGAAAAACGGCTCCGCGACATTATCGATTCCCTGTTCGGATTTGTAGGGCTGTTCTCGTTGGACGGCCGGATGATCGAGTGTAACCGCTCTGCCCAAGTGGCCACGGGAGTGGATCTGGAGGAGTTGGTTCACCGGCCGTTTTGGGAAACCCCAGGCTGGAGTGACCATCCCAGCGAGCAAGCGCGGATAAGGGAAATGATGATGCGGGCTTCGCGGGGTGAAGTGGTTCGCTTTGAAAGCAGGCTAACGGTGCGGGGTCCACGTTCCGTGGTCATCGACGTGACATTTGGACCGCTGCGCGACGATCAGGGAATGGTGTGTAACATCATCGGCCATAGCGTGGACATCACGGCGCGCAAACAGGCTGAAGCTGAGTTACTCCAGGCCAAGGAGGCAGCCGAATCCTCCAGCCGCGCCAAGAGTGAGTTCTTGGCCAACATGAGCCACGAGATCCGCACTCCGATGAACGGCATTATCGGTCTGACCGAGGTGGTGCTGGATACCAAACTGGACCCTGAACAGCGCGAGTATCTCACCCTCGTCCAGAGTTCGGCGGAATCGCTGCTCACCATCATCAACGACATCCTCGACGTCTCCAAGATTGAAGCCGGCAAGCTGCGCCTGGAAATCCAGGAACTCGATTTACGCGACGTGGTTCTCGATGCTCTCAGAGGCTTGAAAGTCTCGGCTGAATCGAAAGGACTGAGCCTGGTTTCAGACGTCCATCCCGGCGTGCCGGCGCTGGTCCGAGGCGATCCCGGGCGGCTCCGGCAGATACTGATTAATCTGATCGGAAATGCGATCAAGTTCACCAGCCAGGGCCAGATCTCAGTCGAGATTGAGCGCTGGCCGGACAGCACGGACGCATTGCACTTCTGGGTGCGGGATACGGGCATCGGCATTCCCGCCGAAAAACAGGCCATGATCTTCGAGGCGTTTACTCAGGTGGACGGCTCCTACACCCGCAGGTTTGGCGGCACCGGTCTCGGTTTGACCATCGCCAGCCGTCTGGTCCGGATGATGCATGGACGTATTTGGGTAGAGAGCCAAGAGGGCCAAGGCAGCACGTTCCACTTCACGGCTCGCCTGGAACCGGCCGGCGTCGGAGCGAGCAATTCCGGCCTTGCGATTGGGCCTGCTGGACTGTAAGCCGGTTTCTGTACCCCGAAAGGCGGCGATCATTCCTCTGGGCGAGGCATTGCTGCCAAGCTCTAGCAACCTACCCGGGAGTCGAACGGAGCGGGCCGCCCCTCCTCCCCTATTTGGTCTTGCTCCGCATGGGGTTTACCCTGCCAGGCGGATCGCTCCGCCCGCGGTGCGCTCTTACCGCACCTTTTCACCCTTACCGAGAATGTCGAGCTTTCACACGAATCCCCGGCGGTATATTTTCTGTGGCACTTTCCGTGAAATCCGCTTTGAGCGAACCCCCCCGGCCGTTAGCCGGCATGCTGCCCTATGGAGACCGGACTTTCCTCCCGCCGGCGAGTAAAGCTCGCCCGCGAGCGACCACCCGTACAACAGGCCCAACTCCATTCTTGCAGAAAGGCTCCGGGTCTGGCAGATAATACGGTCATGCCTTTGGTTCGAATATCGCTACGCCAGGGAAAGACGACAGAGTATCGCCACAAGATCGCGGACGGAGTTCATCGCGCGATGGTGGAGGCGATCAACGTACCGCCGCAGGACCGCTTTCAGGTAATCACCGAGCACCAGGCTGACGGACTGATTTACGATCCCTCCTATCTCGGGATCAATCGTACGGACGAAGTTATCTTCATTCAGATCACTCTGAACGGGGGACGGACGCTGGACCAGAAGCGCGCTCTATACAAGAAAATCACGGAGCTACTGGGGAAAGAGCCGGGCGTCCGGCCGGAAGACGTGGTCATCAATCTTGTCGAGGTGGCGAAAGAGAATTGGTCCTTCGGCGACGGGATCGCCCAATACGCAACGTAGGGCAGATTCCCACCCTGATGTGATCAGCGAACTGCGGTCGCGGTCCGTTCCTGCTCGGCTTCGTCGGGAAGCTGGTCCTTGGATTCGTGATATTCCATCTCGGTGTTGACCGCCCAAATATTGGACTTGTCGCGCTGGCCAGCGACGATGTTGTCCACGGCGGTCATGGCGGTCAGCATGGAATGGTCCTGATTGTTGTACTTGTGCATGCCATTGCGGCCGATCAGGAACAGGTTCTCATAGCGGTCCACAAAATCGCGAATCACAGGGAAGCGATCATAGGTGCCGAAGTAGGCCGGATACGTTTTCTCCATGCGAAGCACGGTGCCGTCCAGAACATCGGCGCGCGCAACGATCCCCAGCTGTTCGGCCTCCTGGACAGCCAAGGCGATCATATCCTGGTCCGGCTTGCGCCACAGCTCATCGGTGTCGTAGCAGAAGTATTCCAGACCGATCCACACCTTCTCCGGATCGCTGACCAGGTACGGGCTCCAGTTGTTGAAGATCTGCATCCGGCCGACGAGAACATCCGGCTCCTGGATATAGATCCAGGTGTCTTTCAGCAACTCGCCGCCTGGGTCGCTGATGTTCAGGCGATTGAGCAAAAGCCCGACCGTAATGAAGTCGCGGTACAACAGGCCATTGCTTACCTCCTGAACTTCGCGGGGCGGCGGGACATCAAACGCCTGGATCAGTTCCTTCACGGACATGGTGGAGAACACGTATTGCGCGGGGAAAAAGCGTTGTTCACCGGCATCGCTGCGAGCCGTTACTCCGGTGACGCGATCGCCCGAGGTAGATATGCCGCAGACCGTCCAACCGGTGAGAATCTCGCCGCCCTCCGCCGAGACGCGGGTGGCCACCTCTTCCCACAATTGGCCGGGACCGAGCTTGGGATAGAGAAATTTGTCGATCAGAGAGGTTTCGGTATCTTTCTGGCTGACCTCGTCCGATCCGGCGCCTACCAGCTTCTTGAAATGGTGCAGGATAGCTTTGCGAAGCGAGAGCCCCTTGATGCGCTGCGCTCCCCACTCGGCGCTAATTTGATGGCACGGCACGCCCCAGACCTTTTCGGTGTAGCTCTTGAAGAAGGTCCCGTACAAATGCCGGCCGAAGCGATTGATCAGAAAATCCTCGAGGGTCTTCTCGGGGTGTATGGGCCGCATCGCGCTGGCCAGGTAGCTGCATCCGGCCTTGAGAGTACGCAACGCGCCAAGCTTTCGCAGGGTTGCAAGATTGAGCTGGAGGGGATAATCGAAGAGCTTCCGCAGAAAAAAGATGCGCGACTTGCGCGGCCGCACCAGCATCACCAAGCCGCCGGCATCGGAGCCGGCCGTGGCGCCGTTCGAGTTGAGCACCCGTTCGCGGTTTTGATACACCAGACGGTGCTTTCCTTCCGCGGTCTGCTCCACGGGCGCCACCGACATCCACCAATCCATCACCCGGTCTGATTTTGAAAAGAAGCGATGCCCGCCGATGTCAATCCGGTTGCCTTTGTATGCCACCGTCCGCGATATGCCACCCATGTAGGCGCTCTTCTCCAACACCACCGGGCGGATAGAACTGCGGCGCAACAGCTCCAGCGCAGTCGTCAAGCCGGCTGGGCCAGCGCCGATGATCACGGCGGTTCCTGGGGAAGGTTCTGTCATAAGATGGAAGTTCAGCGGACGATAGGGTTCGCTGGTAAAACTGGAATACTTCACTTATCTCACCATAGAAGCGCGCGGGAGCGCAAAGTTTCGAGTTTTTGTTAACACTTCGGCCCCTGAGCGTCTAAAATTGGACCACACGGATGTCTGCACAGACAGCTACACGAAGTGATTCGCCGGCACCGGAGTCCTCAGTCCTTGCCCGCGCGAAGCCGCGTGCGCACCCGTTGCTCTACTTCGCCGGCGGCGCTTACGCGCTGCTAGTGGCGTTGACGATTCATTTTCATGAGCCCTGGGCCGACGAGGCGCAGAGCTGGCTCTTGGGGCGCGACGCAAGCCTGGCCGATTTGTGGGGCAGGTTGCTGCACTACGAAGGAACGCCCGGGCTTTGGCAAACCTTGCTGCACGCTCTGATTTGGCTGGGCCTGCCTTACTCAGCCTACAACTTCGTTTCCGGCATCCTGGGGCTGGCAGCGGTGTATCTTCTGCTTCGATATGCGCCCCTGCCACTTTTCATTCGGATCCTGCTGCCATTTACGTTCTATCTGTGTTACCAATATGCAGTCGTAGCGCGCAGCTATGCTTTAGCCGCTCCGTTACTATTTGCGATCGCGACCGTTTATCCGCAGGCGCGAAGCAAGCCCGGGCTGACGACGGTGCTCCTCGGCCTGTTGGCGGGCGTCAGCGTACACGGCTTTCTGATATCTGCTTGCATCTGGGTGACTCTTTATTCGCCCTGGGCGGTTCAATGGGACCGGCTCCAAGCTTCCCAGCGCTGGAAGCTCGCAATTGCTGGCCTCGCTTACTGGCTCACGCTCGGCTTCTTCATGGTTTGCGCGTGGCCGGCGAAAGACGTGGCTTTCGCCGAACACCGGGGCCTGGGGAACCTGCACTACTTTCCCGGAGTCGCCGAGACCACCTTTGCGGGGGCTTTCACGGGCTATTGGCTGGTGTCCCTGGCCGTGATTGCGCTCTCATTGCCGTTCCTGTGGCGAGGCGGCGGATGGCTGGTCTTCCTGCTGGCGAGCGGGGCTCTGTGCCTGTTTGGAACGATCGTCTATTCGCAAGCGTGGCACCTGGGCACCCTATTCCTGGCTTGGCTGTTTGCGATCTGGATCTCGGCGTACAAGACCCGAGTGACTGCGCCCACGATCGTAGCGCTAACAGTTGCAATCGGGTTTCAATGTTACTGGACTGCCAGGGCTGTCCAATACGACTGGAGCCAGGCCTATTCCGGCAGTTTGGCGGCAGCTCAATATCTGCGGCAAAGTCCGGAGCCAGGTTTGTCCCGAGGCGGACTGTACGCGATTGGATACTCAGCCACCGCGCTGCAGCCGTATTTTTCCGCGAATATATACTCCGATTTTCACGACGGAGCGCGACCCGCTTATTGGGATTGGTCCAAACAAAACACTGCTAACGATCCGAGCGCGCTGTTCGCTTCGTCCCGGCGCGACCAGGTGCTGGTGGGTTACACGGAAATCGGGGCCCAGAAGCGCTGGTGCGACCTTCTCGAGCTGCTGGGATATCAAGCCACTCGGCATTTCGGCGGCGACACGTTCTGGCAGACCGGAGTCTTTGAACATGAATCGTTTGACCTTTATCGCAAGGTCTCCAATCCCGAGGCTAGCAGTAGCGTCAATATGGGCGATCCGGCACATGCCGCCCAATTGTTGAACGGCTTTTACAGCATCGAAGCGGGGAAGTGGCGCTGGACTGCGAAGAACTTCTCTGTTCTGCTCAAGGCTCCAGCCGGGTCCGAGCGGAATGGGGCTGAACTGGTGCTCAAGATTTATCTTCCCGATGCGCAACTTCACAGGTTGGGCGCGATGACTTTGAGCGCGGATGCCGGCGGTAAGGTCCTCCCCGCCCGCACCTTCACGGGAGCGGGCGAACACACCTATTCCGCCGCAATACCGGCCGAGGCGCTTCGGCCGGGCTTGGTGCTAGTGAACTTTCAATTCGACAAGGCGGCCGACAAGCTCGGCAATGGCGACCAACGCGAGCTAAGCGTGGTGGTTACCGCCGTGGGTCTCAATCCCGCACGATGAGCCCCGCGGAGAGCAGGACCGTTGAGCGGCTCTATCAAAGGCTTCGCATCCGCATTTCCGCCGGAATCGACCGGCTGCTTTCGGGGCCCTACTGGAAGTTGAAGGCCCTGTTTGGCGTCCTGGCCATATCCCTTTTCCGGGCAGTTCCGAACTACGACGCGCTTGGAACGTTTTTTTTTGCAGCTAAGTGGCGTGATGCGCAGGTGAAGTTTGATCATCCTCTGATCGACACCAGCCGGACCTTCCCCGCCGGATCGCACGAGAGCAATCTGACGTTTCGCCTGACCGTACCGATGTTGGCCCATGTCTTTCACCTGCATCAAGCCGGGCTGCTGATCTTTTTTGCTTGCGTTGGAATCGTTCTTCTGTACCTGGTCCTGAAAGTGGCTTTCACACTAAGCGCCAGCAAGAGAGTAGCGCTGTTCGTTTGTCTTTCGACGGCCTGTACCTGGCCTGGTGAAGCGGCTTTTCACGAGTTGCGGGGCGGCTACTATGACGCACTGGCCCTTTGCCTGTTGCTTGCGGCATTAGCGACGTCGTCATCGCTCCTCACCGGTACATTTCTGTTCTTGGCCGCTTGGACCGATGAACGAGCGCTCATCGCCTCATCGTTTGTGTTCTTGTTATACGCGTACAAGGACGCCGGTATCCGGCGCTTCCTGGCGGGTAAGCCCGCTGCCGTGGTGGTGGCCATCGCAGCGTATCTCGGGACCAGGGCGTACCTCGCTTCCTCGCATTCCTACTTGCACGCCGCCAGCGGAGTAGGGCTCTCCGTGCTCTCGCAACAAACCAACGTGATTCCACTCGCGATTTGGACTGGCCTGGGCGGAAGCTGGATTCTCGTCGTACTCGGCTTGCTCGCGTTATTCCTCAAAAAGCGCTATTTGGCGGCGGCTACATTTTCCGCGGCTCTGGTAGGGATGATCGTGGCATCATTGGCTGTCGCCGATGTAACCCGGAGCATGGCATACTGCTTGCCAGCCGTCTTCGTCGCCTTGGCCGCTCTGAATAGCAGCGAGGGAGTAAAACAGATCGAGAAGCTTGCTGCGATCAGCGGAGTGATCTCCTTCCTTGTTCCAACATATTATCTGGAAGGCAATGCAGGATTGTGGTGGTTATACCCACTCCCAATTCAAATTGTGCGATGGCTGCTGCCAACTGCCATGCTGCACTGGTTCTGAACGCGGGGCGATGGACTTGACTCGTGCTCTCTCAAACCGGCGCGCGTTCATCTCCGGGCTTCTTGGAGTACCGGTTGCCGCACTCCCAATCCGCAGCCTGGCGCAAGCCAAACCGAGCTACGCCGTGCGGGTCCAGGTGCAGCCCCAAGCGCGGCTTGGCCGAATCCCAACCGATTTCATGGGGCTCGGTTATGAGGTTTCTTCGGTGTCCGAACGTGGTTTGCTCACCAGCGCTAACCAGGGCTATGTGCAGTTTGTGCGCACGCTGGGACCTCGCGGCGTCATTCGGATTGGTGGCAACACATCCGACTACCACTCGTGGTCGCCAGATGGCCCCGCAGTTTCGTCGCCCGCGGGAACGGTGGTCGATCGCCGCGGCCTGGTCGACCTTGGCACGTTTCTTCGCGCCACGGGCTGGCGGCTGATCTGGGGACTCAATCTGGGCCGAGGAACGATGGACCAAGCCGTCGATGAAGCCGTCGCGGTGGCGGCCATCATGGGCGGTAGTCTGCTGGCGTTCGAGATTGGCAATGAGCCAGATCTGTTCCCCGGGACCCACCGGCCTGGCAACTACTCTTACGCCGATTACTACGCCGAGTACAGCCGGTTCAAGAAGGCCATTCGGAACAGGCTTCCGAACGCGCCGTTTGCCGGGCCCGACGTTTTCGTTCAGACCGACTGGCTGGAGCAATTCGCGACCACCGAAGCTAAGGATCTCCAGTTGCTCACGCAACATCACTATGCAGAGGGCCCTCCGGAAAATCCGGCCAGCACGATAGAAAACCTGCTGAAGCCGAATGAAGTTCTGGCGGGTACCCTCGGGCGGATAGAGTCGGCCTCTCGCTCGGCCGGGGTGCGCTATCGAATTTGCGAAACCAATTCCTGCTTTGGCGGCGGCAAGCCCGGAGTAAGCGACACGATGGCCGCAAGTCTCTGGGGCCTCGATTTCCTGTTCACGCTAGCGCAGTTCAACGCCGCCGGCGTTAACTTGGAAACCGGGGTCAACCAGTTGGGCTTTGTGAGCTGGTACTCGCCGGTTATTGTCGATTCAGCCCATGTCTACCGGGCCCAGCCTTTGTACTATGGGATGCTCGCGTTTCGAGTGGCCAGCCGCGGAGATCGCATCAAGTTGACTATAGACACCGGCGGGCTGAACATCACGGCCTATGCGGTGCGTTCGGATAACGGCAACATCTGGCTGACGCTAGTGAACAAAGAAGCGACACGCGAGGCTCACGTGCGCGCGGCATGTCCCGGAATCGCCACCGCAACTGCGCTCCGGCTCACCGCGCCGTCGCTTTCGAGCAAAGATGGTCTGCTGTTAGGTGGATCGCCGGTCAGCAGTGCGGGTAAATGGGCCCCCGGCCCGTCCGAGCGGGTACGCGTAGTGGGTGGCGAGATGGAGCTAGATGTTCCGGCAGGCAGCGCGACCATGCTCCGGTTGCACTGATCGGTGCTCCTATCTGTGCGCTGCTAGCCCTGTCTGTGCGCTGCTAGCCCTGAGATTTGATATTGTAGCACTGCGTACCTGAGGAGGCTAGCATGACGCGCTATTGGACCCTTGCCGTTGTATTTTGCAGTGCTGTTGCGTTCGGCGATGACCTGGGACCACAGGTCCCGGAGATCCCCTACGAATCGGTTCCCAATTTCCTGAAGCTTCCGCCGGATCTGTATCTGGGCGAGGCGTCGGGCGTCGCGGTGAACTCGAAGAAGCACGTGTTCGTCTTTTCGCGGGGCAACACCACCGGGCCAGCCTACGGCGCTACCGCCGCGCAGATTCTCGAGTTCGGCCCGGACGGCAAATACATTCGAGAGGTCGGCCACAATCTATACGCCTGGTCCTTCGCGCACGCCATCCGCGTGGACAAGGACGACAATCTCTGGGCCATCGACAAAGGCTCGGACATGGTGATCAAATTCAATCCCGAGGGCCGTGTGGTGATGGTGTTCGGGCGCAAGAAGGAAGCGTCCGACGAAGGCGCGGAGCCGTGGAAACGGGTGCCCAAGCCGCGTCCAGCAGTGAACGGCCAGTTCCGGCAGCCCACCGATGTCACCTGGGATCCGCAGGGCGACATCTTCATCAGCGATGGCTACGTCAACTCGCGTGTCGCCAAGTTCGACAAGAACGGTGATTGGGTGAAGCAGTGGGGCACTCCTGGCACAGGGCAAGGAGAGTTCAACACGCCGCACAGCATCGCTTCGGACGACAAAGGCAACATCTATGTGGCGGATCGCGGCAACCGGCGCATTCAGGTTTTTGACCCCGACGGAACGTTCCTGCGCCAGATCACCATTGATGTGCCGGTCCCAGCCGGGGTCCACATGTGGATGGGCAATCCGCCCGCGGCTCAACCTCCCGATACGGTAGGAGCGCCGCCGCCCAATGGAACGATGCAAAGCGGAGCGCCGTGGGCCATTTGCATCACACCCGGGCCCACGCAGTACCTCTACAGCGCGGACGCATATCCGGGGCGCGTGTATAAACTGACGCTGGACGGCAAAGTCCTGGGCGTTTTCGGCAGCATGGGTCACCAACCGAAGCAGTTCGGATGGATTCACGAAATGGCGTGCCCGGCCGAGAATGAAATCTACACCGCGGAGATCTTGAATTGGCGCGTGCAGAAGCTGATTCTTCATCCGGCGAAGTGACCAGGCCGTGATCTGAACGCTTAGGCTCCGGAGAGCGCGATTCTTTCGCTCACACGAAGCCGCTCGAGAGCTGCATCCTCAGCGGCATAATCGAACTGGCCCGGGTCGATCTCGCCCGGCGGATTCGCGCGCTCCCACTCAATGGTGCGGGCGAGCGCAGTCTCGATCGGCACGGGTTCGGCATAGCCCAGCTCCTCGCGAATTCTCGCGCTGCTCATGGTCCAGTGCTGCGCCGAATTGTACGGAAGTTTCAAATGCGCGGGAATGAGATCCACGGACATGGTCAGCACTGAGCCGGTCCATTCCGCGACGCGCGCGATTTGCTGCGCCCACTCGAGTTCGGAAAACGATTGCGGCTCGGCTAAATTGTAAATACGCCCCGCGGCCTTCGATGCCGTCGCCGCCAGCGTAATTCCAGCAGCCACATTCTCCACGTAGCCGCGCGGACCGCGCCATTGCGCCGCGTCCTCCTGGATCAGAATCGCAGGCCTGCTGTCGTCCATTCTCTTGAGGTATGGATGCAACGGTGAAACGCGTCGCCCGGGCCGTAGACCATCGGCAAGCGCAGGATCGTACCGGCCAGTTCCGGATCGCTCAGGACCGTTCGTTCCACTGGGATCTTGTCGTAGTCGTCATCCACCCAGGGCAGTCTTATGCGGATCGAGTCCATCACTTCTTCACGATAGGTCTGGCCTTTCGTGCGCAGATCCGACTCTTCTGTCAGCGGCATCGGCTGGAGCGGGCCGGGCTCGGTGCCGTGTAGGATTCCGGCAGCGCGATAGACATCGCCGCTGCTCAGCGCCACAACGCGGTGCGCGATTCCGCGGAACACGTCCATGGTGGTCTGGGCTTGGCGTTCGCTCGCGAGGATGAAGTTGACTACGACGTCGGGGGAGAAATCGCGGAACTCGGGCGCAGATTTCGCAAGCTCGCGCTGGTCGCCCAGGATCTCACGCACTCCCGCAGGCAGCGATGGCCGGGAGACCCCGCGATGATAGACCGCCAAATCGTGCCCTTCGGCCGCCAGCCTGTTCAACACGGACGGTCCCATGAAGCCGGTGCCGCCGATGATCAGAAGCCTCATTTTTCCACGATATCAGGCCCACGTCCGAAGAGCTGGCGGGAGGTCGCTTGGCGGCCAACCCGAGTATGTTATTACCTAGAGAGAGCCGCCTATGACTGTTCGCTAAAGGCGCGAGTTGCGCCTTTCATGACAACTCACTAAATCCCCAAGGGTGAAGTGTGTCTCGGCTTGGAGCGAACAGAAATGTTTCTGGAACAGATTGGAGCGGATGCTCATATCCGTGAGCTTTTCGAGCCGCACGCGGCTCAGCGATTGGAACTCGGGCGGGTTTCCTTCGCGGCTCATGAGCAATATCGAATCTATCTCGAGGGCGGGGATTACGAAGCCGTTCCCGCCGGGCGGTTGCGGTATGACGCTGTCCTGCCTGCGGTCGGCGACTGGGTGGCAGCGCGGCAGGTCGATCCAAAACTGGCCTTGATCGAAGCTGTACTCCCGCGGCGGACCAAGTTCTCTCGCCGCGTCGCCGGCAGAACAGTCGCCGAGCAGGTGATCGCAGCTAACGTGGATCTGGCGGTGATCGTCTGCGGGCTGGACGGCGATTTCAATGTGCGGCGTCTGGAGCGTTACCTGGTGTTGGCCCATGAGAGCGGTGGGGACGCGCTGATCGTACTGAATAAATCCGACCTCTGCGACGCCCTCTCGGCGCGGCTTGAACAGGTTACCGCCGTGGCGCAACGCGTTCCACACCTGGTCATGAATGCGCGCGAGAGCGTGCAGGATCTCCGGTCCGTGATCCGCGGCCGGACAGTCGCGTTTCTTGGATCATCCGGAGTGGGAAAATCGACAATCGTGAACGCGCTCATCGGCGAGCAGAGTCAGATTACCCTGCCGGTCCGCGAGGCGGATTCACGTGGCCGCCACGCAACCACAAGCCGCATGCTTATCCCGCTGCCGGAAGGGGGCGCAGTTATTGACACCCCCGGAATGCGTGAGTTGCAGTTATGGGCAACTGAAGATTCCCTGGATGAGGTGTTCGATGACGTGGCCGCTCTTGCCTCTGAATGCCGGTTCGGTGACTGCACCCATACAAACGAGCCCGATTGCGCAGTCCAAAGTGCGTTGAGAAGGGGCGAGATCGACTCGTCGCGATGGCGCAGCTACTGCAAGTTACAAGCTGAACTGCGACACGAAATGCTCAAAGAGGACGCGCTCGCCAGAACCGCCGTAAAGGCCAAATGGAAGGCAATTCACAAAGCCATGCGGAACAATCCCAAGCATCGCCATTGACGATTGTGCTGTTTTGATGAACGCTGGACTGCAATCTCAACGCTTCAGTATTTCCCGGCATTTTTGAGCGCGGCCTCGATTGTCGCGAGCGGAAGCATCAGAGATAACGGAGCGTCCAGCAGCGGCACAGCGCCATAGCTGGCGTACCATCCGGCTACTCTTTCATTCTTGGCGTCGATGACAAGCACCACGCCGCCAACCTCCGCTGCGGCCAACAAGCAGCGTCTCCCCGCCGCGAGGAGAAGTTGTCCGCCAATTCCCTGCCCCTGCAGCCTGCGATCCACCGCCAGGCGCGCCAAGCGGAAGCCCGGAACGTCATGGCGCGCTAACGCCCGTCGTGCAATCTCCGGCGTTCGGGCATGGTCAACCGAAGCGGGGCTGAGACTATAGAATCCGAGAATGGTTTTGTTGTCGGCATCATCAATGGCAAGGAACGTTTTCGCGCCGCCCAGTTCGTGGCTCTTGCGGGCGTGACGGCGCAAGAATTCATTCAGCGCTTCTTCGCCGCAGTCGAAGGCTTCGCGGTCATGTTTCTTGGTAATCGGCTCTTCGTGCCACGCCGCCACGATTATGATCGTCGCTTTGGCAAAGCCCGAGCAGCCGCCAGCAGTTTCGCGTTAGGCGGAGGCGGATTCTCCAGCAGATCGAGAACCCGTGAACTGTCCCTCGCAGAGAGCTGCACGTGATCCGCCGCCTCGATGACGGACTTGGCGGCAAGTAAGGCGTGACGAAGGACAAAATCCGTAAGGTCCGTATTGTTCAGCGCCACCGCGCGCAAGAGCAGCGCTTTTTCCTCGGCGCGAATCCGCAGGGACATCCGGCTATTGTCTTCAACCGCTCTTCTTGGCATAGGCAGCGACTCCTAACCAATATTGTACACATTCAAACCGTACAAATGCATAGGCCGGCGCGAATGCTTGGATTAACAGAATTTATACAAACACCCCCTTGCATTTGCCACGCTGCTACGATAATCTAAATCCAATGATCACGTTGAAAGGGCAAATTGACGTGTCGCGTACTTTACCGGGTACGAATGCGTCTGCCTTTTCAAGTGGTCAAGTTCCGAAGCTCCGGCCTATTCTTATTACGGTCGTAGTACCCAGCCCCGCTTGAGGGCTTCGGACAACAGTTTCCGAAAGGCCATCGGGTGGGGAAAGAAAAACCACTCGGTGGCCTTTTGATTTTTAGGGGAGTTGATTTAGGGAGGATAGATGTCGACGAGCACAGTGCATCGAACGAGCGGCGTGACGGAATCGAAACTGATGTCCGGCTCCCAGATTCTTCTGGAATGTCTGGTTCGCGAGAATGTAGATTGCATTTTCGGCTACCCGGGAGGCGTCACGCTGCCGTTGTATGACGCTCTTTATGACCATCCGATCCGCCACATTCTGGTGCGGCACGAACAGAACGCGGCATTCGCGGCCGAGGGTTATGCCCGATCCACTGGACGAGTGGGTGTTTGCTGCGCCACGTCCGGTCCCGGCGCCACGAATCTGGTGACCGGGCTGGTGGATTCGATGATGGATTCCATTCCAGTGGTCGCGATCACGGGCCAGGTTTCGACCAAACTGATCGGCAGCGATGCGTTTCAGGAAGCCGACACGTTCGGCATCACGCGCTCTTGCACGAAACACAATTTCCTGGTGAAGACCATCGCGGAACTGCCGCAAGTGGTTCACGAGGCGTTCTACATTGCGTCGAGCGGACGGCCGGGTCCCGTGCTCGTCGACATTCCCAAGGACGTCTTCCAAGCCCAGGCGCACTACACCCCCGTTTCGTCCATCCATCTGCCGGGGTACAAGGTTTTCACCGAGGGTCACACCGGCCAAATCCGGCGCGCGGCGCAGATGATCTGGGAATCGCGGCGGCCATTCGTATACGCGGGCGGCGGCATCATCGCGGCGGACGCATCCGAGGAACTGCGCGAGTTCGTGGAACTGGTGGATGCACCCGCGGTCACCACCCTGATGGGGCTGGGCGGATTGCCGGCCGAGCATCCGAACTACATCAGCATGCCGGGCATGCATGGCAGCTATGCGTCCAACATGGGCATGTCGGGCGCGGATCTGTTGATCGCTTTGGGCGTTCGCTTTGACGACCGCGTGACAGGCCGCCTGGCGGCGTTCGCACCGCATGCCAAGGTGATCCACGTGGATATCGATCCGGCGGAAATCGGCAAGAACCGCGTGGCCGATCTGCCCATCGTGGGCGACGTCAAGCGGGTGCTCGATAAACTGAACAAAGTTCTGCACGAATTGGCGCCGCAAGCCCGAGAACAGAATGCGCCCGCGCGCGCCGATTGGTGGCGTCAGATTCACGATTGGAAAGCCGAGCATCCGCTGTTGCCGGAAGTGTCCACCAGCGAGATCAAACCGCAGCATGTGATGCGTGAAATCGATCGGCTTTCGGGCGGCCGAGCCATCGTGACGTCCGACGTCGGCCAGCACCAGATGTGGGCGGCGCAGTTCATCCGCTTCAACTCGCCGCGCCTGTGGATCAACTCGGGCGGACTGGGCGCGATGGGCTTTGGCCTGCCGGCCGCCATCGGAGCGCAATTCGCGCGCCCCGACAAGCTGGTGTTCTCCATCGTGGGCGACGGTGGCTTCCAGATGTCGATTCCCGAGCTCGCCACCATCGCGAATCACGCGCTGCCGATCAAGATCATTGTTGTGAATAACGGCTATCTGGGAATGATCCGCCAATGGCAGGAGCTGTTCTATAACAACCGAATATCCCAGGCCGAACTGAACTCCTTCCCGGACGCCGAGAAGCTGGCCGCGGCCTACGGATTCAAAGGCCGGACCATTGACGGTGCGCATCAGCTCGCTCCGGCGCTCGAGGAAGCGGTGCGCGAGCCCGGTCCGTACCTTTTGAATGTGCGCGTGGCGCGATATGAGAACGTATATCCCATGGTGCCGGCGGGCGGGGCGATCAACGAGATGGTGTTGGGACCGCCGCAACCGGTGGAAGCGTAGGGGCCGAAGATGCTGCAACTGATTTCACTGCTGGTGGAAAATAAACCGGGTGCGCTGATGCGCATCACGGGCCTTTTGAGCGCGCGCGGTTACAACATCGAGAGTTTGACTGTCGCTCGGACGCTGGACCCGACGCTGTCGCGAATGACGATCGTGGTCGACATTGAGCCGCAACTGCGCTCGCAAGTGATCAAGCAGATGAACAAGCTCGTCAACGTCCTGCAGGCTTCAGACCTCACTGACTCGCCAGCCGTCAAACGCGAAATGGCGCTGCTGCGCGTGCGCGCGCCGCTGGCCAGCCGCACGGCCATCCTGAAAGAGGCGGAGATCTTCGGCGCTCGCGTGGTGGATTCATCCACCGAGGGCTTTGCGTTGGAAGTTACGGGCGATTCCGAGAAGCTGGACGAATTTCTGGACGTGATGCGCAGCTATGGCGAAATCGAAGTGACGCGCTCGGGTGCGTTGGCGATTTCACTGGAAGCCAAGAAGCTGCGCCTTGCGCCCCCCGTTCCGCGCAACGCGGCAGTGGACGAAGCGGACGAGAAACTGGAAACGAGACACTAGAAAGACACATTAGAACAATATGGCAAAGAGATACTACGAGAAAGACGGCAATCTGAGCCGGTTCCAAGGGAAGACGGTAACCATCATCGGTTACGGAAGCCAAGGGCACGCCCACGCGCTCAATCTGCGCGATAGTGGCGTCAACGTTACGGTCGGTCTGCATCCGGGCAGCAAGAGCGCGGCCAAGACAACGGCGGCGGGCCTCAAAGTCCTGAGTGTTGCCGATGCCATCAAGGGGGCGGACGTCGCGATGATCCTGGTACCGGATCATATTCAAGGCGATTTGTATAACAACGAAATTGCTCCGAACCTGGGCCCGGGCAAGACCTTGATGTTCGCGCACGGCTTCAGCATTCACTTCGGTCAAATCAAGCCGCCCGCGAGCGTGGACGTTTCGATGATCGCGCCCAAGGCTCCCGGCCATCGCGTGCGCGAGCTTTACACCGAGGGCGTTGGCGTTCCGGCGCTGGTCGCCATCCATCAGAACCCTTCCGGCGATGCGCTCGAGAACGCGCTGGCCTACGCTCTCGCGCTGGGATGTTTGAAAGCCGGTGTTATCGAGACCACTTTCAAGGAAGAAACCGAAAGCGATCTGTTTGGCGAACAGTCCGTGCTGTGCGGCGGCGTCAGCGAGCTGATCCGGGCGGGCTTTGAAACGCTGGTGGAAGCGGGCTACGCGCCTGAAATCGCCTATTTCGAGTGCCTGCACGAATTGAAGCTGATTGTCGATCTCATTTACGAAGGCGGCCTCGGCTACATGCGGTACTCGGTTTCCGACACCGCCGAGTACGGCGATTACACCCGCGGAACGCGCATCGTTACCAGCGAAACGCGCCAGGAAATGAAGAAGATTCTGTCCGAGATTCAGTCCGGCCAGTTCGCTCGCGAGTGGATTGACGAAAACAAGAGCGGCCGCCACAAGTTCCTCGCAATGCGGGAAGCGGCGCGCGATCAGCCGATTGAGCGCGTAGGCAAGGAGCTCCGGCAGATGATGACATTCCTAAAGAAAAAGAAGGAGGAAGGCGTACCGCAAGAGCAAGAGGCCGTCGCGGTCACCAAGTAGTTCCATGCGCATTCAAACTTTCGATACAACGCTCCGGGATGGCACTCAGGGCGAGGCTGTCTCATTCTCTGTCGACGACAAACTCATCATCGCGCAGAAGCTGGACGAGCTGGGGATCGACTACATTGAGGGCGGATGGCCCAACTCCAATCCGAAGGACAAGGAGTTTTTCAAGCGCGCCCAAGACGTCAAGTTCAAGCACGCCCGGCTGACGGCGTTCGGCTCCACGCGCTTCGCGAAGAACACGGTGGAACAGGATCCGAACGTGCGAGCGCTGCTGGATGCGGAGACCCCGGCAATCTCCATTTTCGGCAAGAGCTGGGATCTGCATGTCCGTCGGGCGCTGGGCATCGACGAAGGGCAGAATCTGAAGCTGATCGGGGAGACCGTAAAATATCTGAAAGACCACGGCCGCGAAGTCGTGTACGACGCCGAGCACTTCTTCGACGGTTATAACGCCAACGCCGAGTTCGCGCTGCGCACGCTGGAAGCCGCGAAAAAGGCGGGCGCCGATGTGCTCTGCCTATGCGACACCAACGGCGGCAACCTCACGCACCGGATCGTGGAAGTGGTCTCGGAAGTCCGCAAGCGGTTCGATGGCGTGATCGGCATCCACACGCACAACGATTGCGATGTCGCGGTGGCCAATACGATGGCCGCGGTGGAAGCCGGCTGCACGCATGTGCAAGGCTGCATCAACGGCTATGGCGAGCGCTGCGGCAACGCGAACCTGGTGTCGATCATCGCGAATCTCGAACTGAAGCTTGGCCACACCACGATCGGTAAGGAAAATTTGCAAACGTTGAGCACGGCGGCGCGCTACATCGCCGAGCTGGCGAATCTGCCGATGCGCAACGATCAGCCGTACGTCGGCCACAGCGCGTTTGCCCACAAAGGGGGCGTGCATGTCAGCGCTGTGTTGAAAGATTCGTCGACATACGAGCACGTAAAACCGGAGACGATCGGCAACCGGCAGCGTGTTCTGCTCAGCGATCTGTCGGGCCGCGGCAATGTGCTCTACAAATTGAAGCAGCACGGATTGGCCGAGCGTCTGGATGCCGATGCGCGGCGCCAATTGCTGGAACGCATCAAGGACCTGGAACATCAGGGCTATGAACTGGAGGCGGCCGAAGGCACTTTCGAGCTGCTGGTCCGCGAGGCGCTGCATCCCGGCTGGAGCGTCTTCGATGTGGTGAACTACGACGTCACCACGCGGCTGGTGGGCGGAACGACGGCCACGGTCACGCTGCGCATCCAAGACAGCGTTCATACGGCCAGCGCCACCGGCCAAGGTCCCATGAACGCGCTCGATTTGTGCCTGCGCCAGTGCCTTTCCAATGTGTATCCGCAGGTGAAAGACGTCCGGCTGACCGACTACAAGGTTCGCGTGCTGGAACCCAAGAAGGGCACGGCCGCGAAGGTTCGGGTGCTGGTCGAATGGTCGGATCATCGCCGGAGCTGGGCCACCGTCGGCGTCTCCGACAACGTAATCGAAGCGAGCTGGGGCGCGCTGGTGGACGCTATCCGCCTGGAGTTGATGCGCCTGACCGAGCAAGACGAAAACGTCGACAAGGTTGTGGAAGACTACTGTTGGGGCGTTTGAGCTCCGACAGTTCAGCCCTGCGCGCTAGAATGGTAGCGATGGCGGCGACCACCCTCCTCACGTCCGGTCAGTTCCTGGCGATGCCCGAGGCTACTCAGCCTCCGCCACCAGCGCAGCACGACATCATCCGTAATAACCTTTTGGAGATTCTGTTTGCCTATATTTCTGCCAACCGCAGCCTTGGCCTGAAGGTACTGCCGCTCACAGCGTTCGTTGCCAGTCCCGGCAACGTTTTCGTGCCTGACATTAGCGTGGTGGCTCTCGCCCGCCTGGACCCCAGGGACACGTATATCCAAGGCGCCCCCGATTTGGCTATCGAAGTTATTTCGCCGACCGACCTTGAGATCCATCTAAGACAAAAGATTGACGTGTATTTAAGTCACGGCTCTAAATCAGTATGGGTTGTTTATCCAGACGCCCGGTCCGTTATGGTCCACCTTGCCGATTCAATCCACCGAGCAAAGGCCGATCAGATCATCGAAGATGCAACCCTGCCCGGCTTCTCCACTCCCGTGGCCGCATTTTTCGAGCTGACCTAGCCATCCGCGCCGATGCGCCACTTCTTCACTCGATCCAGTCCGCCGTTCTCGCGCGTGCTCCTTATCGAAAGCGGCAGCCGCGAGCTATTCGAATATCTGCTGCCGTATTTCTACCGGGATTATCCTCAAATGACATGCGATCTCGTCACCTGCTACGGTGGCGTGCCGAAAAACTTCCGCTTGGATCGGGGCGCGGTGTATCGCGTCACCGATTATCCCGATAGCCGCTCGCGGCAGCGCCTCTATGACGAACTCGACGGCAACGGTTACGTCGTCCTCGGCATCATTTGCTCCGCCGAGGCCATCATGACCAAATGGAAATGGGCGCTGGCTGCGCGGCTTCCCGGCAAGGTGTTCGTGGTCAATGAAAACGGGGACTACTTTTGGCTCGACCACGGGCATCTCGCTCAGATCCGCTATTTCATTCTGTATCGCGCCGGTCTTACCGGCTCGGGAGCCGTCCGCACGCTCGCGCGAGTGGTCTTATTCCCGTTCAGCCTGCTATACCTGATCTTGTACGCAATCGCTGTTCATTTTCGAAGGAGTCTACGAACACTATGAAGGCAGTCTATGTTGAACAGACGGGTGGCGTCGAAAACTTGAAATATGCTGACCTTCCGAAACCCTCGCCGGGCGCGGGCCAGGCACTCGTCAAGATTGTCGCGTCGGGCGTCAATTACATCGACGTGTATTTTCGCAAGGGAGTTTATCCGGCTCCGCCGCCGATCGTGTTGGGCAGTGAAGGCGCGGGGACCGTGGAAGCTGTTGGTCCGGATGTCACAAACGTCGCGGCCGGCGATCGCGTCGCGTACGCGATGGCGCGCGGTTCTTACGCCGAATACGCAGTGGTGCCCGCCTGGCAACTGGTGAAGATTCCAGCCTCCGTCGATTTTCAAACTGGGGCGGCAGCGATGCTGCAAGGCATGACCGCGCACTACCTGACGCACTCCACCTATCCGCTGAAGCCGGGCGATTCGTGCCTGATCCACGCCGCGGCCGGGGGAACCGGGAGGTTGATCGTGCAGATGGCGAAGATGCTGGGCGCGCATGTTGTCGGAACCGTCGGCACCGAAGAAAAAGCCAAACAAGCCAAGGATTGCGGCGCCGACGAAGTGATCATTTACACCAAGGAGGACTTCACGGCCAAGGCGAAGGGCATGCACGTAGTTTATGACTCCGTCGGCCAGTCGACCTTTATGAAAAGCCTCGATTGCCTGCGCCCGCGCGGCATGATGGTGAGCTTTGGCAATGCCAGCGGACCGGTGCCGGATTTTGCTCCCCTCATTCTGAGCCAGAAGGGTTCGCTGTATCTGACCCGTCCTTCGCTCGCGAACTATTCCTCCACTGCCGACGAGCTGGATTGGCGCGCCAACGATGTCCTGAATTGGATCGGCCAAGGCAAACTGAGGCTGCACATCCACAAGGTCTATCCACTCGCGGACGCCGCCGAAGCGCATCGCGATCTGGAAAGCCGCAAGACCACCGGAAAGCTGCTGCTCAGTGTTAGCTGATCGCGCAGCCATTCCATTTGCCGAGCTGAAGATCGATGCGCTACTCGTCTCGTCGCCTCCGAATGTTCGCTACTTGAGCGGCTTCACGGGAGACAACGGCCTGCTGCTGCTCACGCCCGATTCACAAACGCTGTTCACCGATCCGCGCTTCACCATTCAGGCCGCGGAAGAATGTAGGTGCGAAGTCAAGACCGTCACCAAGACTCCACTCGATCAAGCGGCGGTCCAAACGATTCGTAAGCGCCGCTGGAAGCGCATGGGGTTTGAAGCCTCGCGGATGCTGTACGAAATGCATCAGCGGCTTGGCGAATCGCTGCCCAAGGGCGTGAGGCTCAAGCCGATCGGCCCGGTGGTCGAAAAATTTCGAATGATCAAGTCCTCGGGCGAGATCGCGCAGATTCGCCGCAGCGTGCTGACAAACTCCGAGGCGTTCGAAAAAGCCACGCGGTCCATCCGGCTGGGCGCCCCGGAATCCGCGATTGCCGCGGAGCTCGAATACCAGATGCGGCGGCTCGGAGCTGAAAAGGCCGCATTCGAAACCATCGTTGCCATCGGATCGCGATCGGCGCTGCCGCACGCGCAGCCCACCGCGCGGAAGCTCGCGAACGATGAATTACTATTAATTGATATGGGCGCGTGCCAGGACGGCTACATGAGCGACATGACGCGCGTATTGTTCTTTGGCCGGCCTAGCCGCCGCGTGCGCGGGATGTACAACGCGGTGTTGAAAGCTCAACTCGCGGCCATTGACGCGGTGCGCCCGGGAATCACCGCTGCGCAAGTGGATCGCGCGGCTCGCCGCGTGCTTGAAACCGAAGGCCTGGGAAAAGAGTTCGTGCACTCCACGGGCCACGGCTTGGGGCTTGAGATTCACGAAGGGCCGCGTCTGGGCCGCCGCGACAAAACGAAACTCGAACCCGGCATGGCTATAACAATTGAGCCGGGCGCCTACATCCGCGATTTCGGAGGCATTCGCATCGAAGACACTGTGTTGGTAACCAAGAATGGCTGCGAAGTTCTCACGCCCACTTCCAAGGAGCTAAGACTTCTCTAGAATGTCGAACGACGAGATCAAAGAGCTGATACAGTTGGTGATCGAAAGCGGCATCGCTGAGCTGGAGATCGAGCGTGGCGAGGACCGCGTCCGCATCCGGCGCACGCTGGAACCCAAGCAGGAGATCGCGGCTTCGGCCGACGCCAAGGCGACGACACTCGTGGAGACAGGGCAACCGGGTGCCACGGCAGCGCCCAACGCGAGCGAGCACATTGTCAAGTCGCCGATCGTTGGAACGTATTACGAATCGCCTAAGCCCGGCGACCCGCCGTTCGTGAAGGTGGGGGATGCAGTGGAACCTGGGCAAGTGATGTGCATCATCGAATCGATGAAGCTCATGAACGAAATCGAGTCGGAAGTTGCCGGAACCGTGGTGGCCAAACTGATGGAAAGTGGCCGCCCGGTGGAGTACGGAGAGGCCCTGTTCGCCATTCGTCCACATTGATGTGTCCCAGTTGATGTGTCCCAGGTGATATGTTCCAGAAAATCCTGATCGCCAATCGAGGCGAAATCGCCGTTCGCATCATCTGCGCCTGCAAGGATCTGGGCATCAAGACGGTGGCCGTTTACTCGGAGGCCGATCGCCACAGCCTGCACGTGCGATTTGCCGATGAGGCCATCTGCATTGGTCCCGCCAAAAGCTCGCGCAGTTATCTCGACATTCCTTCGGTGATCAGCGCGGCCGAAATCACGAACGTCGATGCCATTCATCCCGGCTACGGATTCTTGAGTGAAAACGCGGATTTCGCCGAAGTGTGCGAGGCGTCGGAAATCAAATTTATCGGACCGAAGCCCGCCGTCACCCGCGCCATGGGATTGAAGCAGCATGCGCGCGCCGCGATGGCAGAGTGCGGTGTTCCTATCCTGCCCGGATCGGATGGAATTCTTCAGAGCGCGGAGGAGGGCCTGGAGACGGCCGCCCGCATTGGATATCCGGTGATGCTAAAAGCGTCGGCCGGTGGCGGCGGGCGCGGTATGCGCATGGTTCATGAGGCCTCCGAGTTGCCATCATTGTTGACGCAAGCGCAGCAGGAAGCCGGCGCTGCGTTCTCATCGCAAGACGTTTACATGGAGAAGCTGGTTGAGTCGCCGCGGCACATCGAGTTTCAGGTGCTGGCCGACGAGCACGGCAGTGTCGAGATTCTGGGCGAGCGCGATTGCTCCATTCAGCGGCGGCATCAGAAGCTGCTCGAAGAAGCGCCATCGCCGGCCGTGAGCGGGGAGCTTCGCGAGAAGATGCGAGCACGGCTGTGCGCGGCCATGACGAAGATTGGCTACACCAACGCAGGCACCATCGAATTCCTGATGGATCGCACTGGCAATCTCTACTTCATCGAAGTGAACGCGCGCATTCAAGTGGAACATCCGGTAACGGAGGCGATCACCGGAATCGATCTGGTGAAGAGCCAGATTCTGATCGCAGCGGGCTACAAGCTCCCTGAAATCATCCGGCAGCCGGTCACGGTCCGGGGCCATGCGATCGAGTGCCGGATCAACGCCGAGAATCCCGAGACGTTCGCGCCATCACCCGGCCGGATCACCGCGCTGAATCTACCGGGCGACGTCGGCATTCGCGTGGATACCGCGGCCTATACCGATTACGTGATTCCGCCCTTCTACGATTCATTGGTCGCCAAATTGATCGCATACGGACACGATCGGACAGAAGCAATCGCCCGTATGCGCCGCGCGCTGGACATGTTCGTGGTGGAAGGCATCTACACCACCATCCCTCTGCATCAACGCATCATGCAGGATCCCGACTTCATCTCGGGCCAATTCGATACGTCGTTTCTTAGCTCGCGAGCTCGCTCTCGCTAACTTCGATTTCCAGGCGTAATAGCGCGGCGCCAAGGGTCTTGCCCTGCGCGTCGATTCGCAAAGACAAAGTCCCGCCTCCGCCCAGTGCATCGTGCAACAGAAAATTCAAGGCGCCGAGATTCGGCAGCTCGTAGCGCTCCACTTGACCCTTCACCATTTCGCCAAAGAATTGTTTGACGCGTTTGGAAGTCACTTCGCGCGCCAACACGGGATAATGACGCGGATCGAATGCGATGACGCCAATATTAGACGTGTCGCCCTTATCGCCGGAGCGGGCGTGCGCGATGCGCGAGAGCGGGATTTTCATTCCACCACCTCTACCGAGGTCTGGATCAGTTCGCGCGGAATCAGAGCGGGCCAGTATGCCACAACCTCGCGCACCGGCGGCCGGCCGTCCCCGAAACCTGTGCCTGTTGGCGGACCGCTGAGCACCAGCGGAATCAATTCACGGGTAAAGCGATCGACAGCTTTCCGGTCTTGCCCACGCACTCCAATTCGGACCTGCACCTCGGGCGGATCGGGATTCGGAACGGCCACCGGCCCGTGGCACGCATTCACGCCGAAGAATTCGGTGTAGATCTCTTCGAACTTCAGCCCGAGCTGATCCAGCCGCTCGCGCACAATCCGATCGGCCGCTTTGGATTTTTCGAGAGCTTGCGGCGCGCTATACACCAGCGTTCCGATCGCCTTCCATCCGTACGAATAGGCGATGGAAAGCTTCAACATCTCCGGGCGCGGACCGCCGCGGATGTCCGACACCTGAACCCGATCCGGTCCAGCGTCTTTTAGCTGGATGCTGGTGAAATCGGCCACGCAATCGGGCGTGATGTAATTCTTCGGATCGCCCAACTCGTAGAGCAGTTGCTCTTTCACCACGTCGACGGACACGCGCCCGCCCGTGCCTTCATGCTTGGTGATGTTGAATCTGCCGTCGGGTTCGGCCTCGATGATTGGATAGCCGATGTTCGCCATGTCCGGAATGCTCTGCCAGTCGACTTGGCAGTTGCCGCCGGTGCATTGAGCTCCACACTCGACAATATGTCCGGCAATTGTTCCAGCCGCGAGTTTATCCCACTCCTCCGGCTTCCAGCCAAAGCGATGAATCATGGGAGCAAGAGACAGCGCGGTATCGGTGCAGCGTCCCGCGATCACCACATCGGCCCCAGCCTCCAAAGCTTCAGCCAGCGGGAAAGCCCCAATGTACGCATTCGCGCTCAAGATGCGATCGCGAATCGTACTCAGCGGTTCGCCGGTATCCATGTTCTTCATCGCGTGCCCAGCCGCCAGAAACTCGTCCAATCTTCCGGACACATCATCGCCCAGCACAACGGCCACCTTGAGCGAAGGCGCCACGCGCCGCACTTCCAGCGCGCAGGCAATCGGATTTACGCCGCCGGCATTCGCGATCACCTTGATCTCGCGCTCCCGAAGCCGCCGCTGGATGCGCGCAATCAACGGCGGGAAATCGCGCGCGTAGCCGAGACTCGGATCGGCCTCCTTCTGTTTCTGGAGAATCGACATGGTGATCTCGGCCAAATAATCGAGCGCGAGATAATCAATCGGCCCCTGCTCAACCAGCCGCACGGGCGCTTCCAGCCAATCGCCCCAGAAGCCTTGCCCATTCGCGATTCGGATCATCGTCTACAGAGTCTCCCTACAAAGTCTCCAACGCCAAGTGCTCGCGGTGATCGTGCGCGGTCGAAATTTCCAGTGCGAAGGCCAGCACTCGCCGGGTTTCCAGCGGATCGATCAGCGCATCCACGTGCCCGCGCGCCGCGGCGTAGCGCGCGTCCAGCCAGCGATCGTAGTCCGCGCGTGTTTGTTCGATCCGTTCCTTGAGATCGTCCGGAACCGCTTGGCTCTGGGCTTTCAGCCTTTCAAGCTCGGGGCCATGAATCGCTTGCACCGCCGAATCGCCCTCCATCACGCCGATGCGCGCGGTTGGCCAGCCGAAGGTAAAATTCGGATCGAAGCCCTGGCCGGCCATGGCGTAATATCCCGCGCCGCTCGCGTGATTGAGCGTGAGCACGATCTTCGGAACAGTGGCGCACGCCATGGTCTCCACCATTTCGGCGCCCGCGCGAATGATTCCCTCGCGCTCGGCCTCCGCCCCCACCATGAAACCGGAAACATCCTGAAGATAGATCAGCGGCACGCCATTTCGCTCTGCGTTCTCGACGAAGTACGCCACTTTGCGCGCCGACCCGGTGTAAACAATTCCGCCGATGCGCGCTCCGCTCTCGGTTTTGAGAAATCCGCGGCGATTCGCGACCACAGCCACGCTACGCCCGAACAGCTTCGCATCCGCGCACAGTAGTTCAGGCGCGTGCGCCGGCTGAAACTCCAGGTAGTCATCGCGATCGAATATTCGCGCGATCGCATCCTCGATGTTGTACGGCAGCCGGTGATCGGCGGGCATCAAGTCGTACAAACCTTCGGCGGGTTTTTCCGGTGCCGTGCCTTGCAGCGCTTGGGCACCTGGCGGCAAAGCGCGAAACCTCTGCCGGATGAGTTCCAGACATGCCGCGTCATCCTTGGCCATGAAATGCGCTACACCGCTGACCGTGGTGTGCATGTGCGCGCCGCCGAGCGACTCCGCATCGATCACTTGTCCCACCGCGCCCTTTACGAGATTGGGACCGCCCAGGCCCATGAAGCTGGTGCCTTCCACCATGATGATGACGTCGCTCAGAGCGGGCAAATAGGCGCCGCCGGCGATGCATGGGCCCATCACCGCCGCGATTTGTGGCACATGCAGCCTGCGCCGCATCAGCGAATTGTAGTAGAAGATGCGTGCCGCGCCGTACTGACCGGGAAAGATGCCGTCCTGCAACGGCAGATTCACTCCGGCCGAGTCCACCAGGTAAACGATCGGAACGCGATTGCGCATCGCGATCTCCTGCGCGCGCAGAATCTTGGTGATGGTCTCCGGCCACCACGCACCGGCTTTCACCGTGGCATCGTTGGCCACGATGATTGCGGGACGGCCCTCGATCTTGCCCGCACCGGTGACTACTCCGGCGGCCGGCGCCTGTCCATCGTATCGGTCGTAGGCGATCAGCAGTCCGATTTCCAGGAACATCGCCCCCGGATCCAGCAGCTTTGTGATTCGCTCGCGCGCCGTCAGCTTGCCATCGCGATGCTGCTTCTCGGTGCGCTTGGCCCCGCCGCCTTGGCGCAGACGGTCTTCCAGAGTTTGCAGATCTTCCACGAGCTGCCGCATCTGACCCGTACTTGTGGTGGACACCGTTCTAAGAATAACAGCGTGGCGCTCCTGGTCTTCGACGCCGGGCAATGTCCTAGTTTGAATTCGGGTATTTAGTCCGGCTGCACAAGACTCTTCGCATTCCCCTGCCATGCCGCCGATGTTTCTGATAGGATCTGGACGCTTGAGGAATCGGTGACTTCGCGGTGAGAATGACCATCGTGGCGGAAGCCACATGACACATTGTGCATGCGCTATTTTTGTCCGCGCCACGCGCCTTTTGCTGGCCAAGCGCGCGCCACACAAAGCCGTGTGCCCAAACTGCTGGGACGTAATCGGCGGCCATGTCGAGCCCGGCGAGACAGTCGAGCAAGCATTAATCCGCGAGGCCAAAGAGGAAGTTGGCTTAACCCCGCTACGTTTTACGGCGGTGGGAAGCATCCTAAAACCCGAGCCAGGCTCAAATGACGAAGCAGCGTACCATTTCTTCATCGTGTTTGAATGGAGCGGCGGCGAACCAGTGCTGCTGGGCGACGAACATACCGAGTTCCGTTGGTTCACGATTGAGGAAGCATGCGCCCTGGAGGCGTTGGCACTCACGGATTATCGGGATCTTTTCCGGAGTCTACCGCTTTCGACCTGACAAGTAGCGATCCTGAATTCAAATCAGGACACTACCCGACGCCGGACCCTCGGGCTTCACGCTATGCTGTATTGCATGCTGGGCATCGATGCCAAAGCGGCGGGTGCTGCTTGGACCGTATTTCTGGTGGCCTTGCTGGTGGCCACGGCTTACGCGATCCGCGAAACGCTCGCGGTGTTTATCATCGCCCTGCTGTTCGCCTATTTGCTGATACCGCTGGTCGGCTTCGTGGAGCGCATCACACCTCGCCAATTCTCACCACGCATCGCGTTGGCGATGGTTTACCTGGTGCTGGTGGGAGCGATCATCACATTGGCTCTGACGCTGGGATCACGGCTGGCTGACGAGGCCAACAGTCTCGCGACGCAGCTACCCGCACTGCTGAAAAACCTCTCCTGGATGCAAATCGTGCCTCTTCCAACTTGGATTGAGCCGGCCCGCGCTAACATTATACGGACGATTCAAGGTGAATTGAGCACCAGTGGGCAGGAGATTCTGCCTTACGTCATGAGCTTCGGCGGGCATCTTGTATCCGGCGCGAAGTATGCGCTCTACTTCATCCTGATTCCCATTCTCGCGTTTTTCTTTTTGAAAGACGGCGCAACCATTCGGGATGAATTCGTCGTGGGCTTGGTGGAGAAGCGCCGGCGGCCCGTGGTGGAAAGCATTCTCGAAGACATTAATCTCCTGCTCGGCGAATACATCCGCGCGCTGGTGCTCTTGTCCGCGGCAAGCTTCACCGCTCACAACATCTTTCTCGGCTTCAGCGGCGCGCCCTATGCGGTCCTGCTGGCGGGCGTAGCCGCACTGGGTGAGTTCATACCCGTGGTGGGACCGGCGGCCGCGGGCCTGATCGTGCTGCTGGTAACCAGTCTGAGCGGCTACAATCACGTGTGGCTGTACGTAATCTTCTGGCTGCTGTACCGGCTGGTGCAAGACTACTTTTTGTCGCCATACCTGATGAGCAAAGGCGTGCGCCTCAATCCGATGCTGGTGCTGTTTGGCGTACTGGCCGGCGATCAGATCGCGGGCGTGCTGGGCATGTTTCTTTCGGTCCCTCTGCTTGCAATTCTGCGCGTGCTTTTTGTCCGGTTGCGCCGGGCACGCGCGGGCCATTTGCTGACGCCCAGTGCAGAGCCATGAAAAGCCTTCCGTGGCTTCTCGTCTTCGCGCTTCCACTCACGGCGCACATGGTGAGCATGAGCACGGGCGACTTGAAAGTGGACGGCGATCGCGCACACTACGAACTGCGCATGCCCATGTATGAAGTGGCCCATGTGCGCGAGCCGGAGCACACGCTGCTGGATCACATTCGTTTTGAAAGCGGAGGCGCCTGGGGGAAGCCGTCCGGCCAGGCTTGCCGGCAGGAGCAGGACACCTATGTCTGCACGGTGGATTATCAGTTCCCTGCCCCGGTGGAAACGTTGCAAGCGGAATGCACGCTGGCTTCCGTCACGGTTCCGAATCACGTGCATTTGCTGCGGGCTTATCGCGGCGACAAAACGGACCAAGCCGTGTTCGATCTCTCGTACACTCAGGCGGAAATCCGTTTCCGGCCGCCAACCGCATTCGAGACAGCGGTTCGCGAAATATCCGCTGGATTCAAGCGCGCCGCGGGAGGTCTTGCGCCGCTGTTGTTTCTCGCGGCGCTGGTGCTGGCAGCCCGAAGCCGCCGCGAGTTAGTCGCGCTGGCAGCCTCGTTCCTGGCGGCGGAGGCACTGGCTTGCACGATCACGCCGCGGATCAGCTTGTCGCTCTCACCTCGTTTCATCGAGGCGGCCGCCGCGCTCACCATCGCGTACCTGGCGTTCGAGATTATCCTGCTGCCGCAATCGAGCCTGCGCTGGCTGGTGGTGGCCGTGTTGGGCCTGTTTCACGGCGCGTACTTCGCCGCGTTTCTGGCCGAAAGCGGTTACCACATCCTGACATTTTTCTCTGGCGTGGCGATTTGCGAACTGCTTCTCATCGCGCTATTTGCCCTGATTCTGGGACGGCTGGTGCGTGTGACATTCTTGCGCCATGCGGTACCGGTGGCCGCGTCGCTGTTGCTCGCGGTTGGAGTCGCGTGGTTTTTCCTGCGCTTGCGAGCGTAAGGGACCAAGACGTTAACGCGGCGGATAGTTATTAAGAAGCGAATTGAAAAACAATTTGAACGCTTGATAGCTCTGGGCGCGGTACTGCGGGCGCATGCCAAACAGTACGGCCTCGCCTTGTCCGATGGGGACTTCGACGACTGCCGCTCGACCCTTGATATAAGACTCACCGAGCAACCATCCCGATGCCAACAGGTGATCGTCGGGATAGCGGGCGATGACGTAGTCTTTGCTGTTCGCCGGAACCTCCCATGCCGGACTATCCTCGCTCCATATCGCGATGTTCTTCGGCAGCCCGAGTGTTATGGGACTCCGCGTTAGCGTAACGTTGAGCAAAGATCCGGGCGAATAGAAATCGCGATTCGAAACTCCGGCCACCACGTTCTTGACGTCGAGCTGGAGGTGCTCGACGGCATAGTTTGCCGATCGGTTCAAGAAGACGAGTATGCCGCCCTGCTCGGCGAAGTTTTTCAAGTTGGCTGCGGCTTTCGAGTTCAATCCGCCGGTGTATTCCTGCGGCATCGTGTCTGGCTCGAAGCCACTTGCGATTTGCGAGGCCGGCTGATCCGGAAACACAATGACATCGAAGCGCTGGCGCAGGTTGCCGGCGTCGATGTCGGGGTTCAGAACGTTCCGATATGCGAAGCCAAAGTCCTCGAGCAGCCAGCGCGTCCAACCTTCGTCGATGACCGGTACGTAGCTCTTATAGAGCCCGATGCGCGGTCTGGGGATTTTCACCGACTCCACGGTTTGCGGAAGCTGCGCGAAGAAATCGCCCGTCCCCGGGTTACGAAAGACAGGCGCCCCGCCGTTCCAGATTTTGTTGACTGCGCGCCAGGTATCGGAGTCCGATGCCGCAAGCGGGCCCAGGGTCGCCGGCACGTTTCGCTCGAATTCAAACGATTTCGTCGGGCTTGAGGCGACGCTGAATGGCCCATCCACGGTCTCCGTCTCCACTCCCATCAGCAGAGGCAACGTCTGCGCAGTCACATCGTATGGCCGCTGCGGCGGACCGCCCGGGTACAATCGCAAGTCGGGATAGTGCTGGCGCTCCAGCAGCGTCTTCGCGTAGCTGCTGTAGGGCTGCTGCATGCGAATAAGGTAGCTTCCTTCCAAATAGCGCTTTCCGCCAGCCACGAACGCATCGCTCACACGCTCAATCTCTACTTCACCGAAGCTCAGCACCTCAAGCATCTTTCGAGCAGAGCCCGGATCCGTTTGCGCGCGCGGGATAACGAACGCATACGGCGACGTTCGCGCAACGGCCCGCTGACCCACCGCGTAGAAGTTCCTCAACAGATCCACGCGCCGCGTGGCGGCCTCATACAGCAAGCTCTCAAAGGCGATCAGTTGATAATCGACGATGTCGCCGATCCGCCACGTCCCGCCCTCCCACGGCTCCAGATAATTCCAGCTCCGTTCGCGCGGGTTGTAGCCGAGGCCGGTGGCTTGTATCTGATCGGGCCGCACCGTCAGCGGACTCGCGAGTGACGCACTGGCGGCTTCGCTCAAAATGCGCACGCCGGCGTGGTATGCCATGTACTGCCGGGCTGGCGTCCAAAAGTCGTAAAGCGCATTCGTCACCACGCCCTTCTTGCCGGCCGCCGTCAAATCCCCCGCCATGCCGAGCCCAAGGTAATTGCCTTCCTGCGCCAGAGTCGCATCGACGTTCGGATCGATCGGATTCAGCCACGGCGGGACAAACATGCGGGATCCATAAGACCCCTGCTGGTGGACGTCGTAAACGATTTGGGGGTGCCAGGCGTTTTGAAGTGAAACCGTCAGGCGCGTTTCCGGCTGCGAAAAGATATACCAGTCGCGATTGTTATCGTGTCCGACATATTTTTGATACAGCTCCGGCGGCGACGTGCCCTCATATGCGGTGCCCAAAGTCTTGCGATACCAGCGCGTCACAATATCTACTCCGTCGGGATTCTGCGAGGGAACCAGTAGAATAATGACGTTGTCCAAAATGGCTCGGAACTTGGGCGTATCTTCGGTGAGCAGGTTGTAAACGAACTGAATAGCGGAGTGCGTGGATGCGACTTCGGTGGCGTGAATGGAGCACGTGATCAGCACCACGGTCTTTCCCTCGGTAGCCAGCCGGGCCGATTCTTCGGGCGTTGTGCGGCGTGGATCGGCGAGCTTCGCCTGGATTTCCCGATAGTGGTCCAGGTTTCGAAGTGTCGCCGCCGAGCTGATGGTGGCGGCGATGAACGGCCGGCCTTCGGCGGTCTTTCCCAGCTCCTCGACGCGGATCTTGTCGCTGGTTTTCGCGAGCGACTGGAAGTACGAGACAACTTTGTCCCAATCGAGCAGCTCTCGGTCGACGCCGATGGGATGTCCGAAGTGGGACTCTGGTGTTGGCTGCGCCCAGACGTTCAGCGACACCAATAGCAGCGTTACGAGGCGAGATTTCATGCGAGACCGCTACTGTCAAACTACAACGCGCGAGCGGTCTACGTCTAGCCCCGCGCCACGAATCCGCGCAGCAAGCCCTCGCCGGTTGGCCAGGGGCCGTGGCCGGATGCGACATTGATGTGGCCCTGCCGTCCGACGTCGATGAATTGAGATCCCCATGCGGAGGCTGGCCGCGCGGCGATTTCAACGGGCAAGTACGGGTCGTCTTCGCTCGCGACGAGCAGGGAGGGAAAGGGCAGCCGCTCGAGCGGCATGGGCAGGAAGTCAGTCAATTGCGCCGGACACTGATCGCTCTGGGTGAGCCACGGCGGAGCAACCAGGAACGCCCCCGCCACGCGATCCGTCTTGCTACCGGCTGCTGCCGCCCAATGCGCCACGGCCAGGCAACCCAGACTGTGCGCCACCAGAAACGTGGGCGAGGGTGCGCGATCGAGGTCGTCGTCGATCTGGGCAATCCACTCCTCACGCGGCGGCCGGGTCCAATTGCGCTGCTCCACCCTCCGGAATCGCAAGTATTTCTGCTCCCACAGCGTCTGCCAGTGTCCCGCGCCGGAACCGTTCCAGCCGGGAATCACAAGCACGGAAGCTTCGCCGATCGACAGGTCGCCGGAATCACGAACGTCCGTGTTGCGCTTTAAGGATGCAGATTCAAGCATGAGAAATCGCTTCCTCCAACAGATCCCGAGCCACGTCTCGCAGCCGCTTGCGTGATTTGCGGCTCACCAAACGCAGGTGCACGTGGGCCTGGTCCTCCGACATACCATAGCGGCTTTGCAGCAAGGCCTTCGCTCGGTTGGCCAAATCCCGTTCGGAGATCTCCTGTTCGATTTCCACTAGCAATTGCCCAAGCACGGCCGCCAGTTGTCCCGGGCGTAGCACGCTTTCCACGTGCCGCGCGATGGTATCGATGGCGGCGGGAGGCTGCGGCCCGGCGGCGAGCAAGCCACATGCACGATCGGCAATTTTCGAATCAGCCAGCTCCGCCTCCAATTCGCCGATGCGAGCCGCATTCCGCGCATACGCTTGGGGTATCAGCGACAGCCGCCAGACTTCTTCGATGGCGCTAGCGATCCGCTCCAAAACGGACTGCGCGCGAGGCGAGACGGCCGCTGGGCGAAACACGAACGCCAGGACGCCGGTCACCTCATCGCCCGCGTGCAAGGGAAACGAAGTCACCGTGAAGCCGGCATCACCGGACTGCGGAACTGCGGCGCCCGATTCTGGCACAGGGGCGCCTCCCGCAAACTTCAACTCGCGCACATCTGTCTTCGGATCCACCTGATAGATCGCGTACCCGTCCGCGCCAGCCTCCTTGAGAGCGATCTGCGCGAGCGGCTGAAGACTGCGCGGAAGCGGCCGAATGTCTTCCCACGGGTTCGGGCTTATTGGCATACTATAGTAACTTGATCTACTATAAGGCATTCAAGAGAGCCTGTCAATGCTCTAGTAGCGCTGGTATGGAGCAAATTCAATCAAGCAGCCGAGGGCTGCGGCCAATGGTTACTATACTTTTTTAGTATAGATACCGCGGTACAACGTGGATCGAAGCAGGGCTCGATATTGCTTTCGTGATGTGATCTCCGTTATGCCCGCCCGCGTTGCCGCCTAGATATGCGACGCTAATAAATGCATCTGGAGGCAAGCCATGGCGGGAATTCTTCCGAACATCACCAATATCGTGGTAGTAATGTTGGAAAATCGGTCGCTGGATAATCTGTGCGGTCGGCTTTATTCACCGCCCGCCAGTGCGCCAACCCTGTTCCTTCCCCCGGGGAGCCCACAATCGTACAACGGATTGAATTCGAGTTTGTGGAATCCGCGGAACAAATCCTACTTTCACGGTTCCGTATCCAGATCCGGAAGAGACCTTCGATAACGTGACCGCGCAAGTCTTCGGGCCGCCTGAGTCAGTGCCAACTCCGGCCATGCTGGGGTTTCTGGTCAACTACCAGGACAGAAACCCACCCGATG
Source organism: Bryobacterales bacterium (assembly GCA_003166865.1). Lineage (GTDB taxonomy): Bacteria > Acidobacteriota > Terriglobia > Bryobacterales > Bryobacteraceae > Palsa-89. The sequence goes on along the minus strand of PMUP01000025.1, from coordinate 42,469 downwards.
CCGATCAGATCATGCAGACCTACAGCCCTTCACAGGTTCCCGTGCTCACCGCATTGGCTCGGAACTACGCGGTCTCGGACGCATGGTTCTGTTCGGTTCCGAGTTAGACTTGGCCCAACCGCGCGTTTGTCCACGCCGGCACCTCTAACGGCAATGTGAACAACGGCGGCCCTCCGGATCCTTACGATTGGGATGTCCCCACCATCTTCAACGTGCTGAAGTCGCTGGGAAAATCCTGGCCAGTCTATAACGATACGATCCTGACGCCGTCGCAAGTACTTGAGGCCAGCTTTCTAGTGGATCCGAACGACGAGCATCCACCACACGACGTGACCGCCGGTGAGCAGTTTCTGTACGCGATTTGGACCGCGGTCAGCAAGTCGTCCGCATTTGATCGCATTTTACTGGTGATTCTCTATGACGAGCACAGAGGCTGCTATGATCACGTGCCGCCCGCACCCAACGCCGTCACTCCGGATACGGCCAGCGACCCGGGACAGGAGGGCTTCACGTTCAACCGCTTCGGAGTACGAATACCCGCGGTGGTGGTCTCACAGTACGTGCAGGCCAGCGCCGTGTTCCGCTCTAACACCAGCGTGCCGTATGACCATACCTCGGTGCTGGCGACGTTGCGGGATTGGCTCTCAATTCCGGAATCCAGCATGCTCCCGAGCAAACGCATCGCGGTCGCGCCCAGCTTGGAACAGGTCTTAACGCTGGGTAACCCGCGCACCTCTGTCCCCACCATCGCGCCGCCGAGCACGGCCGTTTCCGCCACACCGCTGACCTTGCCGTTGAACGATCTGCAAAAGAGCCTGGTGTCAGGCACGGCACGGCGTTACGGCCTGGATCCCGCTGCAGTGTTGTCGCAGATGCAGACCAGACACGATGCCGTCGATTTCTTCAAGCGCCGGCCGTCGAGGTAAGGTCTGCCGCCGAAACGGAATCACGGCATCCGGATGATATTCTCGCCGTACACTTCCAGGACGGACCACACGTTAGTGATGCGGAACAGCTCGCGGACGCGCGGGCTCAAGTTGATCAAGATGAGCGTCGTGCCCGAGGTCTTGGCCGAAACATACAGACCCATGATTGTTCCCAGGCCCAGGCTGTCCATCTGCGTGAGGTTGGTCAGATCCAGGACGATCTTCTTGGAATGCGGAATCAGGCTCTTCACTTCGTCGCGAAGAATGCCCGTGAGGCCGCTGGTCAGCTTGCCGGTGCACTGGACAATGGTCGCGTCGCCTTCCACGTAAGTGCGAAGGCTCAAGGGTGGAACTGCGGCGGCATTCGCCGGTCCTGCTGACATGGTGACGCTCCTTCGGTCAACTATTGTATCCGAGATTGCTGCCAGCACAGGCTGATTCGCGAAGAGCCTTGACAACTATTTTAGTTTAATCTAAAGTATCCACATGCCCTCCCAGGCTGCGATTCTGGCCGCCATTGCGTCGCCCCGCCGCCGCGAAATCCTGCGGCTGGTATGGAAGGAAGAACGAACCGCCGGGGCAATTCACCAGGCCATGCCGGACGTGACGTTCGGAGCGGTTTCGCTCCAGCTTCGATCGCTGGCGGAAGCGGGACTGATTCAGACGCGCGCGAAAAGCAGAAATCGGTTTTATCGGGCGCGCCCGGAGGCGCTAGGCCAGCTAGGCAAGATGTTGGAACAGATGTGGGACGACAAGCTTTGGGCCCTGAAGCTGGAAGCGGAGCTGGAGCAGACGCGGCGCGGGCCCCGGCCGCATCGACGCCCCAGAACGAAGAAAGGCTGAGAGCATGGATCTCAAATATAAAGTCGAGCGATCGGTGGAGATTCAAGCCCCGCGCGAGACTGTGTTCCGGTATTTTACCGATAGCGCGCGCTGGGCCAAATGGTGGGGCGCGGGTTCGACCATCCAGCCGCACCCGGGCGGCAAGATTTGCATTCGTCACCCAAACGCGGTGGAAGTGGTGGGTGAAGTCCTCGAAATCGCCTCGCCGGATCGCATCATCTTTACCTGGGGACACGCCAGCGGCCAGCCGATTCCGCCAGGCGGTTCGCGCGTGACCATCCGGTTGGAGCCGGCCGGGGCCGCAACGCGGCTGCACCTGTTGCACGAATTTGCCGATGCGCCCGCGCGCGATGAGCACGTGCAGGGCTGGCGCTTTCAGCTCTCGCTGTTTGCCAACGTCGTGGCCGATGAGGTTTTCGCCGATGCTGCCGGCTTGGTCGATGCCTGGTTCGACGCATGGGCGCTCGCGGATCACCAGGCTCGCGACGCCGAATTCGCGCGGATCGCGGCGGCGGATGTTCGTTTTCGCGATCGCTTCGGCCTGCTGCACGGTCTGGAGGACCTGTCGGCGCACGCGGGCGCGTCGCAGCGTTTCATGCCCGGCGTACGAATGCGTCGCAAGGGTGAAATCCGCCATTGTCAGGGCGTAATTGTCGCCGATTGGGTTGCGACGTCGGGCGATGGGAAAGAGTTGATGAGCGGCCTCAATGTTTTTGAAATGACACCCGACGCGCGCATACACACCGTGACGGGTCTCCTGAACATGCCGCCCAGTCAGTAGCGGCACGAACCCCCAAACAACCGAGCGCCATGCCCGAGACAGTCATGGTGACGTACCATGCGAAGGCCGGCTCCGAAGCAGCGCTCGCGAGCGTAATCGCGAGGCAATGGGCCTGGGCAATCAAACTGAAACTGGTTCTGGAAACGCCCCATACCCTGGTGCGCGGGAACGAGCAGGGCAAGACCTACTTCGTCGAATTTTCACTTGGCGAGACGCCAATATTCCTGACGCCCCTCCGGCAGCCATACAAAACACTTGGGCGGAAATGAACCAGTTAGTGGAATCGCGAGGCGGAAGGCCGGGCATCGACTTCGCGGCAGTATCCGCAGTCGCGCCGTAGGCGAAGCTGCGCTTCCCGCCGCAGCCGAATCTAAACATCGAACAATCGCTGTGGTAGAATTTCACAAAATGCTTCGGCATTGTCCGATTTCTCGCAGAAGAGCGCTCGCCGCCATCGGTTATGGTCTTTCAATTCCAGGGATCGTTCTCGCCCTCGACAGCCGGCAGCCTGCTCCCAAGTTTCATGCGAAAACGATGGACGGTGAAACCATCAACAACGATTCCATCCACGGCAAGGTGGTTTTATTGCAATTCTGGGCGACTTGGTGTCCCTATTGCAAACGCGATATGCCCGCGCTTGAAAGTATTGGCCAGGAATTCGAGAGCCAAGGGCTCATGATACTCGGTGTAAATGTGGGCGAATCGAAGAAGAAGGTCAAACAGTTTTTGGAACAATCGCCTCGGTCGTCCAAAGTAATTCTAATGGAAGACACGAACCTGGCGGCGGTGTTCGAAGCCAAGAGCTTCCCGTTGTATGTGCTCATCGATCGCAACGGCAAGTTGGCTGGAACGCAGGCAGGTGCGGGAGGCGAGGGCGCGCTGCGGCATTTGTTGCGGAAGGCCCCGCTCGACTCTCGCGAGGATTCAGGCGAGGGCGTTGAACTGCAATCCTCACCGCGCCGGCAGTAAACCGCCTGCCACCCGCTACGCCCCTTACGCCCGCCTTGCGCTGGCAGCGGAACTCGCGATATCCTGCCGTTGTCCGCAGGTTTGTTCCATGAGGTTCGCTCCATGAACACGTCCGTCAAAGCTGTATCGTTTGCTTCTCTCCTCCTCGGCCTGGCGCTGGGCGCGTTGCCCATCCTGGCCCATCATTCTTTCTCCGCCGAGTATGACGACACCAAACCCGTCAAGGTCTCGGGCGTGGTCACCAAGGTGGAATGGATGAATCCCCACATCTGGTTCTTTGTCGACGAGAAGACCGCGGATGGCAAAATCACACACTGGGCCTTTTCCGGCGGCGCGCCCGGCCAGCTCATGCGCCGCGGCATCAATAAAGATGTCATCCAGCCGGGAATGATGATCTACGTCGAAGGTTTTCGCGCCAAGGACGGTTCGGACAACGCCAACGGAACCAAGGTGACGTTCCCCGACGGCCGCCAGGTGTTCACTACCAGCCAGGAGCCGGGCCAGTCGGACTCGAAGCGCGACGGCAAGAACTGACGCCTAGGAGGACCTATCATGAAGACAACATCTGCCGATCGGATCGGGCGCCGGATGGCCTTCGGGGCGCTGCTGGCCGGATTGGTTCTGTCACCCGCGCGTTTGCAGCCGCAAAACGCCAAGGTTCCAAACTCGAAGGGATTGCCGCGCACCGCCGACGGCAAACCCGACTTCAGCGGCGTCTATGAGTGGCCAAAGTCCAGCGAGGGCGAGCGCTGCCGCTGTTCCGCGACCGTCTTCGATCGCCACAAGTTCGCTCCGTTCAAACCCGGCGGCATGCCGTTCTTTGAGCCGCCCACTGGCGATCCGCGCCACGACGAACCACGCGAGTTTTGCATGCCGGCCGGTTTTCCGTCGGGCATGCTCTCCGCCAACGCGGTCCAGTTCGTGCAGGGTAAAAACTATCTGGTCATCGTGCACGAATTCCAGCGCATGACGCGCATCATTCCCCTCGACGGGCGTGCGCATCGCACGGGAATCGAGGCCACGTATCTGGGCGATCCGGTCGGACATTGGGACGGCGACACGCTGGTGGTTGAGAGCACCAACTTCAAGCGCTGGGGCCTGGACGATTACTACTACTCGGACAAAAACCAGTACCGCATGCACAGCGACGCCCTGCGCACGGTGGAGCACATTCGCTGGCAGGACGACAAGACGCTGTCCTATCAGCTCACCATCGACGATCCGAAAGTTTTCACCGCGCCCTGGTCGCAGGACTTCACCATGGCGTTGCATCCGGATTGGGACGCGGCCGGGCTCTACGAGTACGTCTGCGAAGAGAACAACCGCTGCCCGGGCGGAAAGTGCAAGGGCGAGTAGGCAACCGAGATGGAATGCCGCGACCGGTTGCCCTGGTAAGGGCCAAGGGAGTCGGTTTCCAAATAATAAGGAGCAGTTAATTAATGAAGACCCGTAAGCTGGGAGGGTCCCCTCTCGAAGTCTCTCCCGTTTGCCTGGGTGGTAACGTCTTTGGCTGGACCGCCGACGAGCCGACTTCCTTCGCGATCCTGGACGCTTTCGTTGGAGCGGGGTTCAATTTCATCGACACTGCCGACGTCTATTCGCGCTGGGTCCCCGGCCACAAAGGCGGCGAGTCCGAGACGGTGCTCGGCAATTGGTTCAAGCGCAGCGGCAACCGCAAGAAAGTGATTCTTGCCACCAAGGTCGGCATCGAGCTCGCACCCGACAAGAAGGGACTTTCGAAAGCCTACATCCTGCGCGAAGTGGAAGACTCGCTGCAGCGGCTGCAAACGGATTACATCGATCTCTATCAGTCCCACATCGATGACGCGAGCACGCCTTTGGAAGAAACCCTGGAAGCGTACCAGCAATTGATCAAGCAGGGCAAGGTGCGCGCGATCGGCGCGTCCAATTACACCGCGGAGCGCCTAGCCGAAGCGCTGAAGGTGAGCAAGCAGCACGGGCTTCCGCGCTACGAGTGCCTCCAGCCGCACTACAATCTTTACGAACGCGCCGCATACGAGAAGGATCTGGAGCCGGTCTGCTTGAAGGAAGGCATTGGCGTCATTCCTTACTTTGCGCTGGCCAGCGGATTCTTGACGGGCAAATATCGATCGGAGAGCGATCTGTCCAAAGGCCCGCGCGGGCAGATGGTGAAGAAGTATCTGGACGAGCGCGGATTCCGGATTCTTGCGGCGCTGGATGAAGTGGCCGCAAAGCTCCATTCCACGCCGGGGAAAGTAGCCATCGCGTGGCTGATTGCGCGGCCCAGCATTACCGCTCCCATCGCCAGCGCCACCAGCGTCGAGCAGTTGAAGGATCTGGTGGACGCCGCGAATCTTCAACTGGACCCGGCTTCAATCCAAGCCTTGAACGAAGCCAGCGACTATTAACCCGTGAACGCGCCAGAGCTGCGATTTGCATTCCAAGTAGACGTGGAGATCGGCGCGCCGCTCGATTTTGGCGAGACGCAGAACGGCCACCGGCGCGTGATTCCCATCACGGGCGGGCGCGTGGAAGGCGCGCGGTTGAAGGGTCGCATCCTGCCTGGCGGCGCGGACTGGCAGATCCTGCGTCCGGATGGAGCAGCGGAATTAGATGCGCGCTACACCATTCAGACCGATCCAGGCGCGCTCATCTACGTTGTGAATCGCGGCCTGCGGCACGGCCCGCCCCAAGTACTCGAGCGCCTCAATCGCGGCGAACCAGTGGAGCCCGCCTCATATTATTTCCGCTCCGCCGCGACGTTCGAAACCAGCGCCGACGAATGCATCTGGCTCACACGCGCCATCATCCTGGGCGTCGGAGAGCGATATCCGGACAAAGTGGCGCTTCGCTTCTGGGAGCTTTTGTGAGCCGCATCGCGCTTGTCACCGGAGCAGGCAGCGGCATCGGCCGCGCGGTGAGTCTCGCGTTGAACTCCGCCGGATATTCCGTCGTGCTGGCCGGACGCCGCGTTGCTGAATTGGAAGGCACAGCCGCGATGGCTGAGCGCCGCCACGGTTCCATGATCGTGGTTCCAACGGATATCAGACGGCCCGACGCAGTGTCCGCGCTGTTTGCCCGAACGAAGGAAGCTTTCGGACGCCTCGACCTTCTGTTTAATAATGCGGGCGCCAGCACTCCCGGCATTCCTATCGAAGAGCTGACCCCTGACCAGTGGAACGCGGTCGTAGCCGTCAACCTGACCGGCGCATTCTTGTGCGCCCAGCAGGCCATCCGCCTCATGCAGTCGCAGCAGCCGCGCGGCGGACGCATCATTAACAACGGATCCATCTCCGCGCACTCGCCCCGGCCCAACTCCGCGCCTTACACCGCGACCAAGCACGCCATCACGGGCCTCACCAAGAGCATTTCGCTCGATGGCCGAAAGTACGACATCGCGTGCGGGCAAATCGACATCGGCAACGCGGCCACGGAGATGACCGAGCGCATGACCGCGGGCGTCGCTCAAGCCGACGGAACAAAGGCGATCGAGCCGCGCATAGACGTCAAGCTGGTCGCCGACGCGGTCCTTTATATGGCGAACCTGCCGCTCGATGCGAACGTGCAATTCATGACCGTGATGGCAACCAAGATGCCGTTCATCGGACGCGGATGATTCCTACGCGGTTGCAGCGGTGGCGCAAAGCAGTTCCATCCAGGGAGCCTGAGGTAAAATCGCGTAAATGCCGTCGCGACTAGCACGCTACAGTTTCACAACATGGGCCGCTCTTGGACTGGGCGCATTTCCCGTCGCGACGCTGCCGGCCCAGTCTCCGGCCTCCGCGGAATCCGCCGTTCGCGAAGCATACGCGACCGTCCCCGGAGCGCGGATCTTCTACCGCGATACCGGGGGTAACGGAGCGCCGCTGATCTTGCTGCATGCGGCCACCGGCAGCAGCCGTGTCTGGGAATACCAGATTCCCGTTTTTGCCGCGGCCGGCTACCGCGTGATTGCCTTCGACCGGCGCGGCTGGGGCCGGACCTCGATCAATTCAGCGGAATCGCAGCCTGCCTCATCGCAGCCTGCCTCATCCCAACCCGGTACCGCCGCCGACGACCTACTGGCCTTGCTCGACCAGCTGGGCCTCGATCGCGTGCACCTTGCCGGTACGGCGGCCGGAGCGTTCGTCGCGCTCGATTTCGCCTTGTCGTACCCACAGCGGGTGCGCAGCCTGGTGATCGCCAACTCAATCGGTGGCGTGCAGGATGCGGATTACCTCGAGCTGGGCCGCCGGATTCGTCCGCAGCCCCAATTTGATGCGCTGCCGCCGGAATTTCGCGAATTGGGCCCGTCGTACCGGGCGGGTAACGCCGCAGGCACCCAGCGTTGGGTGGAGTTGGAAAAGATGAGCCGGCCACCAGGGCCTCCCACGCCGCCGCAGCCGCTGCGCAACCGAATGACTTTTGCCTTGCTTGAAACCATCCAAGCGCCCACTCTCCTGTTGACCGGCGACGCCGACCTCTACGCGCCCCCGCCGGTCCTGCACCTTTTCGCCGCGCGCATCAAAGGCTCCGAGGTATCAATCGTGCCCGAAGCCGGCCACTCTGCCTATTGGGAGCAGCCGGAACTTTTTAACCGCGCGGTTTTGAATTTCCTCGGCAAACACTAGAATCCTGAGTCGACTAAACTGAGTGAGCCCATCCTATGACCCTGTCTGCCGGCACGAAACTCGGGCCGTACGAAATCCTCGCCCCCATCGGGGCGGGCGGCATGGGAGAAGTGTATCGTGCCAGGGACCCGCGTTTGGATCGCGCCGTCGCCATCTAAGGTCTCCGCGGCGCAGTTCTCGGAGCGCTTCGAGCGCGAAGCCAAAGCCATCGCAGCACTGAATCATCCCAACATTTGCCAGGTTTACGACGTCGGTCCGGATTACCTGGTCATGGAGTTCATCGAAGGCGCGCCACTCTCCGGTCCATTGAATCTCGATGTCGCGTTGCGCCATGCCGTGCAGATCGCCGATGCGCTCTCGGCCGCGCACGCCAAAGGCATCACGCATCGCGATCTGAAGCCCGCCAATATCCTGGTGACGGCGTCCGGCATCAAGCTGCTCGATTTTGGGCTTGCCCAATTGGGCCTGTCCCGCGACGCGGACGGTCCGGGAGCAGGGGCGGGTTCGACGGCGACCATCGGCCTCACCCAGGCCGGCACCATCCTCGGCACCGCCGCCTACATGTCTCCCGAGCAGGCCGAAGCGAAGCCCGTCGACGCCCGCTCGGATGTTTTCTCGTTCGGTTTGGTGCTTTACGAAATGCTGAGCGGACGGCGCGCCTTCACCGGGGATTCCACCATCGCCATCATGGCCGCCATCTTGCACAAACAGCCCGCGCCGCTCCCAGTGCCACCGCCATTGCAAAACATCCTCGCGCGCTGCTTGCAAAAATCGCCCGCCGACCGTTTCCAGTCCATGGCGCAAGTGAAGGAAGCGCTGCTAGCCGCGCACAGCGGGATCAGTTCGCCAGGCGCCGCGGTTTCCGGCGTGTCGCCACTACCGCCCTCTATCGCCGTTTTGCCCTTCGCTAACATGAGCACGGACAAGGAGCAGGAATATTTCAGCGACGGTTTGGCGGAAGAAATCATTAACCTGTTGGCGCAGATTCCCGGGCTGAAGGTGATCGCGCGTACTTCGGCGTTCGCTTTCCGCGGCAAAGAACAGGACATCCGTGGGATTGCCGAAACGCTGGGCGTCGCGCACGTGCTGGAAGGGAGCGTACGCCGGGCCGGCCCGCGCATCCGCGTCACCGCGCAGCTCATCCGCGCCGAAGACGGCGGCCATTTATGGTCCAAGCGTTACGAAAGCGAAATGACCGACGTATTCGCCATCCAGGATGAAATTTCCGCAGCCATTGTTCAAGAACTCCAGCTCAACCTGACTGGTCACTCCCTGGTAAAGCGCGCCGCTACCAACGTCCCTGCCTACGAAGCCACGCTGGAAGGCCGCCACCATTTGACCCAATTCACGCCGGCCTCTCTCGAATCGCGGCCGTCAATGCTTCGAGCGCGCCATCGCGCTGGACCCGCAATATGCTCCGGCCTACGCGGCCCTCGCCGAGTACCATGTCTGGCAGGCCGCCATCGGATCCGCTGCTGCCCGAAGCCCACGCCGTTGCCGGCCAGATTTGCGCCGCACTGGACTACGATTGGGCGGCTTCCGAGCAACATTACCTCCGCGCCATCGCCTCCAATCCCACAGCCGCGGCCGTCCGCTTCTCCTACTCCCATTGGTGCCTGCGCCCTACCGGCAGGCTCACCGAGGCGCTCTCGGAAGTCGAGCGCGCGCTGGAACTTGACCCGCTCTCGCAGTCCTACGGCGTGGTCCGCGCGTATCTGCTGTCGTTCACGGGCCGCTATGAGGAAGCGGCCAATGTTGCAAGGCGAAGCTTCGACATGGATCCGAACCATTCCCTGGCGCAGTTAGTTCTTAGCTACATACTGGCCTGCCAGGGCCGCTCCCAGGAAGCCGTCGATCTGGCCGAACGCACGCTTCAGGTGCACGGGCGCTATCCCCTTACGCTAATGTATGCCGGAGCTGTGTTAGCTATGACTGGGCGCCGCGATGCCGCGCGGGGCATCCTGGTGGAACTCGAAGCGATGGCCGCCAAAACGAACTCCTTAGCCGGACCTCTTACCGTGGTGAACTGCGCGCTCGGCAACCTGGATGACGCCTTCCAATGGGCGGACCGGGCCATCGATCAGCGCGATCAACAGGTGCTGGGCTTGAAGAACACGCCACTCTTCGAGAACCTTCGCTCCGATCCCCGCTACCCGGCGTTGCTCCGGCGTATGAACCTGGCGTAGACCGTGGCGCCCGCGCCTGCCCGGCCCACAGGTTAAGAACCTTACAAACTCGATAAGTTCTTACAACTGTGTTACCATCTCGAAAATTAGGGTTGCTCTTGAAGGGTTCTCGTCCGCTCACTGCGAGCGCGAAAGTTTTACATGCATTAAGGGAGAAATCGAAGTGGACAAATTCAAATTCTCTTTTTCCGCGTCGGCCGCCACGGCTGTACTTTCACTGCTACTCCTGACACCCGCCACCTGGGCCCAGGATGCCACCGGCAAAATAGCCGGGAATATCACGGATGCCACCGGTGCGGTGGTCCCCGGCGCGAAGGTCGTCGTAACCAACCTCGACACTCAAACAAGCAAGCAAGCCCTTGCCAACAGCCAGGGTTTCTACCAGGTGCTCCAGCTTCCCATTGGACACTACGAAGTCAGCGCCGAGGCTGCCGGATTTAGCAAGAGCATTTCCAGACCGGCCAACCCGCTCGAAATTAATCAGACGCTGCGCGTGGATCTGGGCTTGGAGGTCGGCGCCACCACTACCAATATCACCATTGAGAGCCGGGCCACCGGCGTGGAGACAGGGAACTCCATCGTCGGCGGTACCGTTACCGGCGACGCCATCTACGAGCTCCCCCTCAACGGACGCGACGTGCTGGATCTGCTGGCCAGCCAGCCCGGCGTTACACCCACCAATCCGGATAACACCAGCGCCGGCAACTATAGCATTGGCGGCGGACGTACGGACTCGGTGACCTATCTGCTGGACGGCGGTTTGAATAACGACTTGCTCTCGAATGGCGTGGTGATAGATCCCAATCCCGATGCCATCGCGGAATTCCGCGTCCTCGAGAGCACCTATACCGCCGAATACGGCCGCAACGCCGGCGGAATCGTCAGCGTGGTCAGTAAGAGCGGCACCAATCAGTGGCACGGCACCATTTACGACTACGTTCGCAATACCGACTTCGATGCGAACGACTTCTTCAATAACCAGCAGGGTCTGCCCCGCGCGATCCTCCAGCGTAACCAGTACGGCGGAACGTTCGGCGGCCCCTTGATCCGCAACAAGCTCTTCTTCTTCTTCGCCTATCAGGGCCAGAAGCAAACGCAAGTGCAGCTAGAGGGTAAAGTGCAAACCTATACGCCGGCGGAAGCGGCGGGAAATTTCTCGCAAGCGGTGAATGGCGGCCCCGATCCTAACGTGGTCGCCTTCCTTCAAGCCAACCCCTACTATCAGCCCAACCCCACGCTCGCCGCCAAGGGCATCATCAACCCTGGAAGCATAGATCCGGTCGCGCAGGCCTACTTTAAGTACGGTCTTATTCCCACTTCGCCCAGCGGCTTTCTCTTCCCCACCTCGTCCGCGATCAACAACAACAACGAATATCTCGGCAAGCTCGATTATTCTATTTCCAGCCGCGATACTCTGTCAGCAACTTTCACCGCTCACGATAGCGACATCACCAATCCCTTCACCAACGCCGACGTGAGTGGCTACACCGCCGCGAATTTGATCCAGACTTATTCGGCAAACATCAATTACACTCACGTCTTCACCCCCTCTCTTCTAAACGAGGCCCGCATCACCGCGGTCCGCGCCGATACAGACCAATCCGTCCCGACAACAGCGTTGAGCAAAGTGACTCCGGCGGATCTCGGGATCAACATCACACCCGATATCGTCACCGGGCCGCCTATTCTCTATTTCAATGGCAGTGGCCTTTCTACCGGCTTCGACCCAGGCGGACCGACGACGTTCGCGAATACGATCTACGCTTATTACGACAACCTCACGTGGACCAAGGGCCGGCATAACATGAAGTTCGGCTTCTACTTCTCTCCATATCAGAACAACACGCAGTATGACTTCTATGGAAACGGAAGCTTCACTTTTGCCGGGCCAGGGACCTACGTTGGCTCGGGTACGGATCTGGCCGATTTTCTTTTCGGCTTGCCGGACAACTACTATCAGGCTTCTAATGCCCTCAACGACATTCGAACGCATCAGATTGCGGGCTACGCGCAAGACGACTTTCACATGACCCGCCGGCTGACCTTCAACGTCGGCATCCGCTACGAATATGCCGAGCCGAAATACGATACCCAGGGAAGATCGTTCAGCTTCATACCCGGCGAACAGAGCACGCGCTTTGTCAATGCGCCTCCCGGCATAGTCTTTCCAGGCGATCCGGGCGCTCCCAAAGGCGTGAACTTCCCTGACAAGAACGATTGGGCGCCGCGCTTCGGTTTCGCCTGGGATGTCTTTGGCAACGCCAAGACCGCGGTTCGCGGCGGCTTCGGGGTTTTCTATGACATCCTCAAGGGCGAGGACAATCTTCAATTCAACGGATCTCCACCTTTCTACAACGAGCCTTTCCTGGAGTTCAACCCTCCCAGCGGGACCGAGACGGGCCCTTCCGGATATCTGTCCAATCCGTTCGGCACCAACAATACAGGAACTCCCAACGGGTTCCCGTCCACGCCCCCAAGCCGTAATGCGAGTTTTGCTGCCTCTGAGCCCTTCGGAAGTACGGACGAACTCTTCTTGGTTGATCCGCATCTCCGTACGCCTTACGTGTACCAGTACAACCTCAACATCCAACAGGAGCTACCCGCCGGAATGGTTCTGGAGACTGGTTACGTCGGTTATGACGCGCACAAATTGACGTCGCTGGTGGATATCGATCCATTTCCGCTTGGCTCCAACACGCGAATCTACAATACGTCTCCCGCCAATCTCATATTTTCGCAAATGGATGAGTTCAAGAATGTCGGAATCGCGAATTACAACGCCCTCCAGGTGAGCGTCACCCGGCGCTACGCCAGTTCAAAGCTGGGGAGCGCCTTTTATACTTTCGCCTATACCTGGTCGCACGAACTCGACAACGTGTCGGGCTTTCGCCAGCGGAACTATCAGGTGCCTTATTACGATGAGAATTATTTCTGGGCTTCCGGAGATACCGATGTGCGTCAGGTGATTTCGCTCTCCGGCGGATGGGATCTACCCTTCGATCGCGCCTGGCAGGGCGGCCCAAAACTCTTGACCAAAGGCTGGAGCTTGTACCCCATCGCGACTTGGCGCACTGGCTTTCCGCTGGATATATTCGCCGGGCTAAACCTGCCTAGCAATACCGATCCCGGGCCGGCAGGAGACGGCGACCCCAATTTGGTGCGCGCCGATCTGGTATTGCCGAATGTAGCCACGTACAACCCCCGTGGCCAGCAGAACATCGGCGGTAACGTCGGGAATTACTTCTTTAACCCGGCGGCGTTCACGAATGCGCCACTAATCGCTCTGGACACAGCTGCCCAAGCCAATGCCGCGGCGTTAGTCGGGCAGTTCACCGAAGGTACTCTTGGCCGCAATGCCATTCGCGGCCCAGGTGACATCAATCTGGATATCGCTCTCGCCAAGCATTTCAAGTTCTTCAATAAGGAGAGACTGGACGCGGAACTTCGCTTGGATGCATTCAACGTCTTCAACCACGCGAACTTCGCCAATCCCAGCACCAATATCAACAGCGAGACCTTCGGGCAGGTCTCCACTACGCTCGGTCCACGCGTAGTCCAGGTCGCGCTGCATATTCGCTTTTAGCACTTAGTTTTGCCACGAAAATCTTCGCTGTTGTGGCGCACGCCCCCCAGGCGTGCCGCATCGACACTCGTGTCGATGCTTGGCGGGGCCTTTTCGGCAATCGGCCGGACGCTCTTTGCCCGGCATCGCTGAAAGTCAATCCGAATCAGGACGACTTCACCCGGTCGAAGGGTCATGTATCAGCCGCTCATAAACCGAGTCGTCGGGGCCGTACGCAGAGTCGAACCGGCGGCAGCCTGCCTCGCGCCATGCGTTTTCTTCCTCGCCGCGTCGCACGCGCTTTTTTGTGCGGAGCGGCTCAAAACTCTTAGATACGCCCCACGCTAGTACAACCGCAACCTTCTCTCCGGGAGGAACCTGCGATGCTATCTCGGGCGGAACCGCAATCTGACTGTTACGTCATTCAGGCCGCCTTCGCCATCCTGGCCCGCCTGTTACGGAAACCCGCATTTTTGCTCAAAAACTCAACAAAACCTGAAAGATCAGAAACTTGACACCGATCTTCGCCCCCTGTCATACTGCCTTTGCAATGAGCGCACCAGCGGTTACGGCAACGTCCACGTCCGTGTCCGACGCAGCGTGGAAAGCGATCGAAGGCGGCTACGATCTACAGGTTCATGTGGCTCCCGACGTCATCGAACGGCGCATCGATGACATCGATTTGGCGCACGAGTTTCTGAAACGAAAACTCAAGGGCTTCGTTCTGAAATCGCACTACTTTCCCACCGCCGAGCGCGCCAAAGTTGTCACTAAGGCGGTGCCCGGCATTCAAGCTTTCGGCGCAATCACCCTGAATCACAGTGTCGGCGGATTGAATCCCGTGGCCGTGGAACTGTCCGGCCGTTCCGGCGCGAAAATTGTGTGGATGCCCACCGTCGACGCCGCCAACGAAACCGCCGGCCGCGTGGATGGTCCCAGCACCAAGCTGCCGTTTTGGGCCAAAATCCAGCGCGAACTGGCCGCTACCGGCATCGCGCCCCCGCCGTTAACGGTCCTGGACGACAAGGGCAACTTGAACGAGGCTTCTCGACGGTGTTTGGAAATAATAGGCCATCATAATATGATCCTGGCCACCGGCCACCTGGGACGCAAGGAAATCTTCGCGCTAGTGCGTGGCGCGCGCGAGATGAAGCTAAAGCGGGTTCTAGTGACGCACGCCGAGTTTCCGTCGCAGAATCTCACTGCCGCGGAGCAAGCCGAGCTGGCCAGCGAAGGCGCGTTCATCGAGCACTGCTTCACCACCATGCACACCGGCAAAGCGCCCTGGGATGAAGTGATGGTGAGCATCCGCAAAGCCGGTCCCGATCGTTGTGTTCTGTCCACCGATCTCGGCCAAACCATCAATCCGCCGGTATCCGACGGCTTCGCGATGTTCGCGCAAACCTTGCTGGATGGCGGATTTTCGGCCGCCGAGATCCAGCGCATGGCCGTCACGAATCCGGCGTCGCTGGTCAACTGAAGGCTTCGATAAGTTATGGATTCCCCCAAAACCGTATTGGTAGTGAGCGCCCATGCCGCCGACTTCGTGTGGCGCGCGGGCGGAGCGATCGCGCTGTACGCGCAGAAGGGTTACCGCGTCCGGATTCTGTGCTTGTCATTCGGCGAGCGCGGCGAATCCGAGCGGCTGTGGAAGCAGGAAGGCATGACCGTTGAGTGCGTCAAAAAGGAGCGGCAGAAGGAGTCCGAGCGTGCGGCCGAAATTTTGGGCGCCGAAATCCGTTTCTTCGATTCGGGCGATTATCCGATCAAGGCATCTGACGAGACCATTCACGAAATGGTCGTCGAATACCGCCAGCTTCAGCCCGAAGTGATTCTGACGCATTCCTACGAAGATCCCTACAACCCCGACCATCCCTACGCCAACATGCTCACGTTGCAGACGCGCGTATACGCTCAGGCGGCGGGCTATCCGGCGGAAGGCAAGCAGCTCGGCGCCCCTCCGGTATTCATCTTTGAGCCGCATCAGCCCGAGCAGTGCGAGTTCAAGCCGCAAGTGCTGCTCGACATCACTCCGGTCTACGAAATCAAAGAAAAAGCCATGGAGTCGATGGAGGCGCAGGAGCACCTTTGGAATTACTACCGCGATCTCGCTAAGCGGCGTGGCACGCAGGCCGTGCGCAACTCGGGTCGAAAAGGAATCAAGTACGCCGAAGCGTACCAGCGCGTGTATCCGCAGGTAGCCAGCGAATTCTCCTGAGTGCCAAGCATGTCCCACAAAATTCTCCGCCACATCCCGCGTCCCGATGTTCAGGCCGTCAAGCTACTCGGCGAACTCGGGACCGCGACCGTCCATGAAGCGCAAGGCCGCACCGGCGTGATGTTCCCCTACCTGCGGCCCATCTACCTTGCGGCGAAGGTATCGGGTCCGGCCGTCACAGTGTTGTGCCATCCCGGCGACAATCTGATGATCCACGCGTCGGTCGAGGTCTGCCAACCCGGCGACGTTTTGGTGGTGGTCACAACTTCGGAATCTACTGACGGCATGTTCGGCGACTTGTTGGGTACTTCATGCCAGGCCCACGGCGTGGCAGGGTTAATCATTGATGCCGGCGTTCGCGATACCACCGAACTCACCGCTATCAATTTTCCGGTGTGGGCCAAGGCAATTTCCCCGCAAGGTACAGTGAAGGCGAGCCCCGGTTCGGTGAACGTTCCGGTGGTGTGCGCAGGGGTGGTGGTGAATCCGGGCGATGTGATTGTGGGCGATGCCGACGGTGTCGTGGTGGTGCCGCGCGCAAACGCGGCCGACGTCGCCAAAGCGGGCCAACAACGCGTCGCTAAGGAAGTGAAAACCCGCGAGCGCCTTGCCGCGGGCGAGCTGGGTGTCGATTTTTATGGTCTCCGCGCCAAACTAGAGGAACTCGGAGTCGAGTATGTCGATGAAGAAATCGCTGAGGAGACTTCCGCGAATATCCGGAGCAATGTCGGGAGTGTTGTAAGGAGTTAGTATATGGGACAAATTGTATTTGCAGCGGCCACCGTTCACGCCCCGCAGCTATTCACCTATCCGCCCAGCGAGGACAAAGCGCAGCTCGACGCCGACATCGCCGCCATGCGCGAGCTCGGCAAGAACTTGGATGAAATCAAACCCGACGCCGTGATGGTCATCGGCAGCGATCACCTTGAAACATTTTTCCTCTCCGCCGTGCCCACCTTCGCGGTCGTCGGTGGCGAGAAGTCCAAAGCCGCTTTCGCCCGCAAGAGCTACGCGCTTCCGATTCATGGCTTCACCGAGGAAATTCTGAACTCGCTGGTCGCCGACGGCTTCGATCTGACGTACTCGCAAGACGCCGAGCTGGGCCACGCGTTCGCCGCCGTATACGAATGGGTGATCGAAGGCCGCTCACTTCCGGTGATTCCGATTTTCGTGAACACCTACCTGCCTCCGCTGCCCTCGGCCCGTCGGTGCGCGCAGCTTGGCGCCGCCATTCGCGATGCAATTCTCAAGTCGCCGTACAAGATTGCGATCGTCGCCAGCGGCGGCATGTCGCACTATCCGGGCGCCTGGAAATATCCGCAGCCGGCCTTCGATTTCGATTGGTGGGCCATCGCGCACATGGAGCGCGGCAACAACAACGCGCTGCTGGAACTGACGAACGAAGAATTGGACGAAGTGGGCAACACCGAGATGCTGCCCTGGATGATTCTGTTCGGCGCTATCGGCAATCAGCCGGGCGAGCTGATCACCTATCAGCCCACCTGGCATCACGGCCACGCGGTGATGCGCTTCATCCCCAACAAGAAAGGCACGCCCACCACGCCCGAACCAGCAGCAAAGTTCAGCTTTGGCAGCGCGGAAGGATATCAGTTCTACCGGCATCCCGATCCGGCCGTCTATCCGCTGAACAAGCTGCTGTATGATCTTCGTTTCAGCCAGCCTCTACGCCGCCGCTTATTCGAGAACACCCTGGCTTTGGCGTCCGAGTACGGCCTCAATGAAAAGCAGGCCCAGGTGCTCGAAACAATGAAGGATGAAAGCATCGATGCGGTGCGATCGCTGAAGCCGCATCCGCTGGTGGAGGCGGGCGCGCATCCCCTCGGCATGTGGATGTCGCTCATCACGGTGCAAGCCGAGCAGCGCCGCATGCGCCAGGAGCAGGCGGAAGCAACGGCTATCAAGTAGGATTTTTTCATGGCGACTGCGATAGCTCCGCCGGCCACAACCACCGCGACGCGTGTTAAGTGGCTGCCGCTGTTGCTCGCCATCGCCATCGGCCTCGCGATTTACTTCATGCCCGCGCAGCACGGCTTGACGCGCGCAGGCCAAACCGCGCTGGCCATCACCGCCTTCACCATCGTGCTGTGGGCTTTCGGCGTGATGAACAACGGCGTCGCGTCGGTGTTGATGATGGCGCTGCTGATTCCCGCGGGCGCCAGACCGGCGCTTGTGTTCAGCGGATTTTCGAGTGGATCGTGGTGGGTGCTGCTAGCGGTGCTCTATTACGGCTTCGCCATGCAGAAGACCGGACTCGCCGCGCGCATCTCCTACTACATTTTGTCGCTGTTCCCGGCGTCCTACTCCGGGATTCTCGCGGCGTTTTTCGTGATCGGCACGGTGCTCTCGCTCGGGATTCCTTCCATGACTGTGCGGACCGCGATCATGGTGCCGATCGCCTGGGCGCTGGTGCAGTCCCTCGATTTGAAGCCGCGCAGCAAGGGCTCGGCGCTAATTATGCTGACCACTATCGAAATGGCAGTGGTGCCCGGCTGCGGTTTGCTCTATGGCTCGCTCTATGGCCCCGTGGTTGCGTCGATGTTCGAGGTGAAGCACCTGCCGCTCAGCTATCTGGCGTACGCCCGCGTGCTCGAACTGCCGGTGCTGGCGCTGTGCGCGCTCATCGTTTTCGGAAATCAGTGGGTACTGAAGCCGGAAAGGGCGCTCAACGCGTCGCCTGAATTCGTGCGCACCAAGCTGCGCGAGCTGGGTTCGTTCAAGCGGGCGGAAATGATCACGGCGGCGATCGTGGCGTGCTCCATCATCTTTTGGGCTACCGATCGCTGGCATCACTTGCCGAGCTTTTTCATCGGCATGGTCGGACTGTCCATCTTCGCGCTGGCGGGTATCGTCGGCAATGCCGACATCGCGGGCGGCATCTCGTGGACGCTCCTGCTGTTCATGGGCGGCATCTTCAGCCTGGGCAACGTGCTCACCGAATACAAAATTACCGATTGGCTGGCTGGCTACTTCGTGCCCATCGCGGAACATCTCACATTCAGCGCGGTGGTGTTGCTGGTGGTGGTCGCGATTGCGATGCTGGCGGTGCGTTTCCTCGACCCTAGCGGTTTCATCGCCATCGCGGTATTGTTTATTCCGATCGTCGATACCACCAGCGCCGCCGGAATTCCCCCGCTCGTGCTGGTAGCCGCGTTGCTGATTCCCTCAGTACCGTTCTGGGCCACGTATCAGAACATTTGGGTCGCGATGGGCGAAGGCATCACTGAGGGCTTGGCGTTCAGCGGCGCCGAGCGCGTGCGTCTCGCGAATATGTACGGCATATTTACCATTTTCACGGTCGCCGTGTCGGTTGGGTACTGGAAGCTGATTGGGGCACTGTAATGCGAATCGGATTTGTCGGCTTCGGTGAAGCGGCCTATCATATTGCGAAGGGTCTGCAGCAACCGGTCACCGCTTTCGATATCAACGTTACCAACCAGGTCCTCGATCGCGCTCGCGAAGCGGGAACGCGATTAGTGGAATCGAACCGGGAACTCGCCGAATCGTGCGACATCATGATGTCGGCAGTCACGGCGAATCAAGCCCTGAATGCCGCCGAACAGAATGCGCCCTTTCTCACGGCGCATCACATCTATGCCGACCTGAATTCCGTTTCGCCAGGCTTGAAGCAATCCATCGCGCGTGTCATCGAAGCCTCCGGCGCTCGTTTCGCGGAAATCGCCATGATGGCCCCCGTTCCGCCCTACGGCCACAAAGTTCCCATGCTGGCGGGCGGTGCCGGAGCGGAAGATTTTGTGGCGGCGCTTGCGCCCTTCGGAATCTCGGCCGAGATTGTTTCGCACGAAGTGGGCACTGCGGCCGCGACAAAAATGTTCCGCAGCATCATCGTCAAGGGACTCGAGGCGCTGATCACCGAATGCGTTCTCGGCGCCAGCCGTTACCACGCCGACGAGCGCGTCTTCGCGTCGCTTTCCGAAAGCTACCCCGGCATCAATTGGAAGGAGCTCGCCGACTACATGGTGGGCCGTGTAGTCGTGCACGGGGAACGCCGCGCCCGCGAAATGGAAGAGGTGGCCGCCACGCTGCGCGAAATCGATATCGAGCCGATCATGGCCGAAGCCATTGTCCGGCGCATGGATTGGAGCGTCGAAGCCGGGTTGAAGAAGCACTTCGGCGGCGACGCGCCGAAGAGCTATCGCGACGTGGTGGCGTTCATCTGACCCGGCTCTTTCTCATACTTGCCGTTCTCTCGGCGGGCGTCTGTCTCGCCGTGGATCTCAAGCCCGAAACCGCTGAATCGTTCGACCGTTACATCGCGAGCACCGAATCAAGAATGCAGCCACGCTGGAGCGGCGAGCATTTCCTCTGGTTTGAAGAGTCGCCCGATATTCGAGCGCGGCTGCTGGCCGGCGCGGTTGCGGCGCAGCCCATCCAAGGCAACGGCGTTGTGACGCTTCCGGGCGGTCTCATTCAAGACTGGATCGGAGCGGTCTTTGTTCCGAAGACCACGCTGAAAGAGGTCCTGAGCATAGTGCAGGATTATCCGCGCCACTCCGAAATGTATAAGCCCGACGTCACCGAGGTCAAAGTGCAATCGCATACCGGCGACGATTTCTTGATCCGCACCCGAGTGGTGAAGTCGAAGTTTTTCATATCCGACGTGCTCGACATTGAGAACGAGATTCACTTCGTTTCGCTCGACCCAAAGCGAACTTACAGCCACTCCGCGAGCCGGCGAGTGGTTGAGATCGCCAACGCAGGCAAACACAACGAGCACGAACTGCCGGCTGGCCACGATCGCGGACTGATGTGGCGCATCAACGGCTATTGGTTTTTCGAAGAGAGCGACGACGGCGTCTTCATCACGTGCGAGTCCATCACGCTGACGCGCGACATCCCTTTCTTGATGGCGAAGCTGCTGAGTCCGATCCTGCACGAGCTTCCGGAGGAAGCGCTAAAGAACAGTTTGGAACAGACGCGCAAGGCGATTGTGAACCAGCCCCGTCTGAGCGCTCCCTAAGGTCACGGCTCGGAAGAAGCAGATACCTTGGCGGCGGGTAGTTCGATGGAGAATTGCTTGCGCGAATAGGTCTTGCCTTGCGCTTTGCGCGCGCGGAAGTAAGGCTCGAGCCGTTCCAGCGCCTGCTGCATGCTGGTGATCACGTGATCGCGCATGGCTGCGGCTGACGCCTCGCGATCCATTCCCACCAGCACTTCCATGAGGTCCTGATGCCGGCGCGACGGCGTCCCGTTGAACGCCCTTCCGACGCAGAGCCAGGTGGACGATAACGCGCGCGTTCTCTCGATAGCGTCGCACAGCGCGGGGCAGCGCGTGCACTCGGAGATGCGACGGTGCAGCTTTTCGTGAAGGTTTAAGTAGTAAAAGCGATTCGTTTCCGTCTGGGAACGCATCACATCCACGCGCACGCCCAGCTTCAACAGCTCGGAGCGCTCCTCGGGAGTCGCCATTTCTGTGAACAGCCGGGCAGCCTCCACTTCTAGCGCCTCGCGCACCAGATAGTGGCCGCGCACGTCCTCGCGGCTGGGGATGCGCACGCGGGTTCCGGCGCGCGGACGGCTTTCGAGCAGGCCTTCGAACTCCAGCCGCAAAAATGCTTCGGAAACCGGCAGAAAACTCATGCCCAGCTCGGCCGCGATTTTGCGCCGCGAGATCACCTGGCCGATGGCTACTTCGCCACGGAGAATTCGCTCGCGAATAATAACGTAAGCTTCACCAGCGAGGTCCGAGGCCCCGGAAGAGCGGTCTTTCATAAGTCCCCAATATTCAAGTCCGCAGAATGGAAAATCTCATCCATCCTAGCACAGCCTGCATGCAAGCAGACGCAGGAGGCGGCGGGTTCGGTACACTGGGAAACCGCCATGAAGAATACTCGCAGCCGCGAATGGTTTCAGGCGCCCGAATACTATGGCTTCGCCCGCCGGGCCTGGCTGCGGTCGGAGGGCTTTCCGGCGGACGTCTTCGACGGCAAGCCGGTGATCGGCATCTGCAATTCCTGGAGCGAGCTCAACAATTGCAACCTCCATCTGCGGGACGTGGCGGCGGCCGTCAAGCGCGGAGTATGGGCGGCGGGTGGAGTGCCGCTGGAATTCCCAACCATCTCACTGGGCGAGATGTTCATGCGCCCCACCACGATGATGTATCGCAACCTGATGGCGATGGACGTGGAAGAATCCATCCGCGCCAACCCGCTGGATGCCGTGGTACTGCTGTGCGGCTGCGACAAAACCACACCCGCGCAATTGATGGGCGCAGCCAGCGCCGATATTCCCGCGATGGTTGTTCCGGGCGGCCCGATGTTGGCCGGTGAATGGCGCGGGCAGCGGCTGGGTTCCGGGACTGACGGCAAGAAGCTGTTCGATCAATATCGCACCGGCCGGCTCACCGAAGAAGAGTGGTGTGAAATCGAAGGCTGCATTGCGCGCACGTCGGGCCACTGCGGGGTGATGGGCACGGCGTCCACCATGACCAGTCTGGCGGAGGCGCTCGGCATGACGCTGCCGGGTAGCGCCAACATCCCGGCGCCCGATTCCCGCAGGCTGGCGATGGCGGAATTGAGCGGGCGCGCGGTGGTCGACATGATCGAGCCGGGGCTGACGCCCTCACGCATCATGACGCGGGCGGCCTTCGAGAACGCCATCACCGTCTTGATGGCGCTGGGCGGTTCCACCAATGCCGTCATCCATCTGATTGCGATCGCGGGGCGTCTTGGCATCGATCTGACGCTCGAGGATTTCGACCGCATTTCGCGGCGCACGGCTTGCATTGTCAACGTCAAGCCGTCGGGCGAGTATCTGATGGAAGATTTGTTTTACGCCGGCGGCATCCCAGCCGTCATGCATCGGATTCAGGATCAGCTCGACGGCGATTGCGCGACTGTGAACGGCAAGACCATTGGCGAAAACATCAGCGGCGCTCAGTCGCGAAATGACGCCGTAATCCGCCCGCGCGATCAGCCCTTGTACGCCGAAGGCGGAATCGCGATCCTGCACGGGAACCTCGCACCGCACGGAGCGGTTATCAAACAGAGCGCTGCGTCGAAGCATTTGTTACAGCACCGCGGGCGCGCGTTGGTATTCGAGACTCGGGACGAGATGCTGGCGCAAGTGGATCGTGAAGATCTGCCGGTTGATCGCGACACCGTGCTGGTGATGCGCAATTGCGGCCCGAAAGGCGCGCCTGGATTCCCTGAGTGGGGCCACATCCCGATGCCGCGCAAACTGCTGAACGAGGGCGTGACCGACATGGTGCGCATATCGGATGCGCGGATGAGCGGAACGTCCTTCGGAACCGTGGTTCTGCACGTCGCGCCGGAATCGGCTATCGGCGGCCCGCTCGCGCTGGTCGAGACTGGCGACGAGATCGTGCTGGATGTTCCGGGCCGCAAGTTGGAACTGCGGGTTCCCGCGGATGAACTGGAGCGCCGGTCCCGCAGTTTCACGCCGCCGGCCGCGCACTATACACGCGGATATGGCCGCCTCTTTCTGGATCACGTTACGCAGGCCGATCTCGGCTGCGACTTCGATTTCCTGAGACCGTAAAAATCCACCGGCAAACACAAAACACCCCGACTTGCGCCACCCGGGGGCGTGGGAGGCCGACTTGCTGACGCGCGCGGCTTGGCATCTGCCTGCAACATATCAGTAAATGGAAGAATCCAGCGACGGGGTTCGAAGGAACTGATACAATCAACACGCCTCTTGGGTGTGCATTGTTTGTGACCACTGAAAAATCGTGATAATCGCCGCGGGTTTGGTGGGCAGCGCGCTGTTTGCGCAAACGCCTGCGCCAAGACCAACCCAGCGAATCCCGCCCGTCACGATGGTGCTTGCGGTGGCCGGCGCTCCGCTGTCGGTGGAAATCGTCGAACAGCGCGCCACCAAACTTCCCGACGGAACATCAAAGACCGAAGTGCTTACTTCCAAGGTCTATCGCGATGGCGCCGGCCGGATGAGAACTGAAATGGAAGAGGTAGGCGCTAACGGGGAGTCCGCGGTTATCGTCAACCTTTTCAATAAGCCGGATGGTTTTATGGCGATCCTGCTGCCGGTGTAAAAGTCCGGGGGTCGTTTTCTGTTCTCGACGAGACAACAGTTCGAGGGAGTCTTCAGTTTCACTACCATCGACCCACTGATCACGGCGCCCGGAAAGAAGACTTCGAAGACGGAGAGCCTAGGAAAGCAGACCATCGAGGGTATCGAATTTGAAGGCGAACGCACCACGACCACGGTGGATGGACAGCCGTCGATCATTGGCGTTCAAGACCACTGGGTGGCGCGCGGTCTCGGGCTGTTCGGCCTGGAGAAATCTTCCGGTCCGGACCTCGAAAGTACTGCCAAGATCCGCAATCTGGACCGGCACGAACCCGATCCGGCTCTCTTCACACCCCCGGCCGATTACGCCATCCGCGACCTGAACCCGGGCGAACCCGCCCAATAGGGCTATCGTCAGCGCGCCCTAGGACGGGGTAAAATGTCCTTATATACATGCTGTATCAGAAGAATAGGCCGCCCCGTGGGTTCGTTTTCTGCGCGCTCGCGGGCGCTCTGTTGATTTCGAGCGGCTGCAAGGTGGTGGGGCCGAACTACACTCACCCGCCGGTGGCTCCCGTGCCCGAGGCGTTCAAGGAGAAACCTCCCGACGGCTGGAAGGAAGCGCAGCCGAACGACACCGCGCTCAAAGGGAAGTGGTGGGAGATCTACAACGACCCCGAGCTGAATGCGCTCGAAGAGCAGGTGAACATTTCGAATCAGAACGTGCTGGCGGCGGAAGCCCAATACAGGGCGGCGCGCGCCACGGTGCAGATTGCGCGGTCGGCTCTGTTCCCGCTGGTGACCGTCGGATCGGCGGCCAGCCCCGTGGTGGGAGGCAGCCAGGGCGGGGTGAATCTACCGCCTTCCGCGGGCGTTTTCGGCAGCTTTCAAATTCCCTTCGATGTCTCCTATCAAGTGGACTTATGGGGCAGCATCCGGCGTAACGTTCGAGCTAATGCGGAGACCGCTCAGGCGAGCGCGGCGCAGCTTGAGAACGCAAAACTCACTTACCAGGCGACCTTGGCGCAAGATTATTTTCAGTTGCGTGGGACCGATGGGGACATCGCGCTGCTCGAATCCACGGTGGAATCCTACACCGGTTTTTTGAAGCTGACGCAGGCGCGGCACGATTCCGGCATAGCTTCGGGCGCCGATGTGGCGCAGGCGGAAACCCAGCTCGATTCGGCCAAGGAACAAATGATCGATTTTGGCGTAGCGCGCGCGCAGTACGAGCACGCGATTGCGATTCTGGTAGGCAAGCCGCCGTCCGAATTGTCGCTCGAAAAGCGAACCCTCAAGGGCGAGCCGCCGCAGGTACCGGTGACTATGCCCTCCACGTTGCTGGAAAGGCGTCCGGACATCGCCATGTCGGAGCGGCAGATGGCCTCCCTGAACGAACAGATCGGAATCGCGGACGCGGCGTTTTATCCGTCCTTGACACTCAGCGCGGGCGCGGGTCTTGCGAGTTCGAGCTTCGTGAATCTGTTTACCTGGGCGGGCCGGTTCTGGACGGCCGGAGCCATCGCGTCTCAAACTTTGTACGACGCCGGGAAACGGCGCGCGCAAGTGGACGTGGCGAAAGCCAATTTCGATAATGCCATGGCGAACTACCGCGAGACTGTATTGACCGCGTTTCAACAGGTGGAAGATCAAATGGCGGCGCTGCGGATTCTGGAGCGGGAAACCGGCGCCACCATCGAAACCGTGGCTGCGGCGCAACTGGCGCTGGATATCACCACCGCGCAATACAAGGCCGGAACCGCGACGTATCTGCAAGTGGAGACGCAGCAGACGGCGTTGTTCAGCGAACAGGAGGCCCTGGTGAATCTATTGACGCGGCGCATGGTATCGAGCGTGCTGCTGGTGGAGGCGCTGGGCGGAGGCTGGGACACGTCGCAGTTGCCGGTGGTCAGCGAGCTTTCGGCGGGCGCGAAGTCCGCTAAAAACTGATTTTGGCACCTAGAAACTAATCTTATCCTTGGCCGCCGCGATCTTCTTGCCGTCCACGCCGTAGATGATCAGCAGATCGCCCCAGGCGTGAAAATCGCCGTGGCGCTGGCGGTATGTCACGATGGCGTCGGCTTCTTCCGCCGTCAGAGCGAGCCCCGCCGCGATTTCTTGCGCCGTGGCTTTGTTCACGTTGATTTTGGCCGGGTCCTCGATCTTGGGGAAATTCTCGAACAGATAATCGGCGATGATGTCGAGTTCGCCCCGCGTGGCCTGCGCGCCGCGCTCGCCCATGCGGTAAGCAATGGTGTGGTATTCGTCCTTGGTGAAGCGATAAGCGGCGATTTCGTCCTGCTTATGGCAGCCGATGCAGGCGCGCAAAATCAGTTCCTTGCCCTTGCCGTCGGGAAGATCCGCGGCGGGCGCGCGCGGCGAAAGTAGGGTGAAGGCGGCGATCGCGCAGGCACCAAATTTATTCAATCGGCGCCTCCTTCCGCTCCCTCACGGTCGCGGCTCGGTTAGCGATGAAAACGGCCTTCGAGAATGCCCTTCGCCAGGATGTGGCCCTGCATCGCGGCGAGAACGTCGGCGCGAGTGGCATCGGGACCGAGATCGAGCTTGATATCGAGAGCGAACAGTTCAAAGGTGTAGTGATGATAGGGACCCTGCGGACCCATGCCCGGTCCCATGAATCCGACGCCGCCGCGCAGGTTCTTGGCGTTGATGGAGCCGTCGTCGAGTTTCGCGTTGGCGGGAACGTTTTGGGGAAGCCCTGTCGCTGTACCTGGAATATTGAAGATCATCCAGTGCAGAACGTCGTCGTTCTTCTTCTGAATTGCCACGTCGGGATCGTGCAAGATCAACGCGAAGCTGACCGTGCCGGGCGGTACGTGCGTCCAATCCAGTTTCGGCGAAATAGGATTCGGATCGGCCTGCGTGTACTTGTTCGGAATGACGCCGCCGTCTTCGAAGTCGGGGGAAGTGAGGGTGAGACCGGGGCCGGGAGGAGGACCTCCTGCCTTGGGCTGCGCAAAGGCCGAGCCCAAGCTGGCCACAAAAAAGATCGTTGCTCCTACGGTGAGTATTCTCATGAGTGTGTCTCCTTGGATGTATCAGCATATCAGGAAGGCGGATCGGATTGCGCGGCCCTTGGTTCTGGGTTGGACTGAGGGTGTGCCGTGCTATGATCGGCCTCAATGGCAGGGCAAGCGACCAAGTCCCGACCGAATAAATCGCGCAATTCGGCGAGCGGAGAGCAGCACTTAGCGGAACATTTAGCGTTCGAGCTGGCACGCGTGGTGGAGGAGGCCGCAATCGCGGCGGCGCGCACCATGGGGCAAGGCGACCGGCCCGGCTCCGATCATGCCGCGGTACAAGCCATGCGGCGCGCTTTTGAAGAGGTGCCCATCGCCGGCAACATTGTGATCGGTGAAGGCGAACGCGACGAAGCGCCCATGTTGTATATCGGCGAGCGGGTGGGCGCCACGCCGCCCCCGGGCCTGGAATATCCCGCGGTGGACATCGCCGTGGATCCGCTGGAGGGCACAAACTTGTGCGCTACCGGCGCGGCCAATTCGATCGCGGTGCTGGCGGCGTCGGAAGCGGGCGGTTTGCTGCACGCGCCGGATTGCTATATGGAGAAGATCATCGCCGGGCCGGGGTGTCAAGGCGCGCTCGACCTGGACGCTCCCCCGGAAGATAATCTCAAGGCGATCGCGAAGCGGCTGGATCGCGACGTGGACGATCTGGTGGTGATGGTGCTGGACCGGCCGCGCCACGAAGAGCTGATCGCGAAGCTTCGCAAGGCGGGTGCGCGCATCCGATTGATTGGTGATGGCGATTTGTCGGCGGGAATCGCCGCTGCCGTGCGCGGCGCGGGCGTGCACGCGGTGATGGGGATCGGCGGAGCTCCGGAAGGAGTAATCACTGCGGCCGCGATGCGCTGCCTGCACGGCGAGATGCTCGGTCGGCTGGTGGTCGGCGACAAGGAGATGGAGCGGCGGATGGAGAAGATGGGCATCCGCGACCCGCACAAGATTTATCGCGCCGAGGATCTGGCGCCGGGCAAGAAGATCATCTTCGCCGCGTGCGGCGTTACGCCGGGGAATCTGCTGCAAGGCGTGCGATTCTTCGGGGATGGTCATCGGACGCACTCCTTGGTAATGACGTCGAGTCCGAACACGGTCAGTTTTCGCGATACGGTGCATTTGACGGGGAAGCCGGATCGGCGAGGAGTGAGGCTGTTCTGATGGGAGGAATACAAGGGAGACAAGGAATACCAGGAATACGGGGAGTCAATTTAGCCGGCCCATCCAGCGGTGAATCGCACCGAGCTGCTCGGTGACTTGCGGGCGATCCTCGGCGTCTGGCGCGTACTTCAAATACATCTCCAGATCGCTCTGAGCGCCACGGAACTGGCGCATTCGCAAGCGGGCAAAGCCGCGCGCTTTGTAATAGCCGGCGTTCTCAGGGAAGCCTTCCAACAACAGATCGGTGACTGCCACCATTTTCTCCAACTGCTTGCCGCGGAAGTAGGCAGACCGCAGGTTATTCAGCATGCGGACCAGGATGTAGCGCGTACCGACAGGAGCGAGGGCGGTGGCATCGGCGGCCGATCCGGTGCGCTCGCGCGCGAGTTGCCGGCAATCGTCCGCGGTGAGCAGCCGGCCCGAGTGGAACGGGTCGATGTAGGTGGCGAATTCCCCGTCGTTGTATTCGACGATGAAATGGCCGGGAAGCCCGATGCCTGAAACCGGCCGGCCGAGCCGCCGGGCGACTTCGATATAGACCGCCGAGAGGGCGATGGGGATTCCGGTGCGGCGATCCAAAACATAATTGAGGCAACTGTTGCGCGGATCGTTGTAATTGATTTCGTTGCCTTGGAAGCCGAGCTCGTCGAAGAAGTAGCGGTTGGCGGCGGACACAAACTCGCGGCCGGCGGCTGGGGCGGGCAGGCGCGATGCGATCCCGGAGGCCATGCGATCGAGAATCGCCAGGTAGGGTTGCGGGTCGAGATCGGGCGTTTCGATGGACGCGATTTCGAGAGCAGCCAGATCCAGCCGCGCCTCCGGCGAATCGAACAGTGCGGCCCGTAGCGCTTTCATTATCTAAATCCGGGGTCCTGTTCGAATTTTGACACCGCGAGCGGCCACTTGCACGGGCAGGATTTCGCCGCCGGCTTTCCGAAGGGCGCGCGATACACACTCTTGAGCGCCGCGCTCGACCAGGAAAAACACGCAACCACCGCCGCCCGCGCCGCAGACTTTGGCGCCGAGTGAGCCGGCGCGCCGTGCAATTGTGACCAGATGATCGATCGTGGGAGTGGAAATGCCGGGCGCGTTCTTGCGCCGGTACGACCATTCTTCGCGCAGCAAACGGCCGGCTTCGGTCCAGTCGGCGTTTTTGACAGCCACGCGCATGCTGGATGCAATAGAGGCGATGTGCGCGAAGTTGCGTTGTATTTTGCAGTCCCCATTGATATAGGCTTTGGTCACTTCCCAGTTGTTGATGCCGGAATTGCGGGGGGCGCCGGTATAGCAGAGCACGATGCGGTGATTGAAGTCGTCGAGATCCACGGGAATCGCGACGCGACGCACGCCTCCGGCGCCGAGTTCGATGGCGCTGACGCCGCCGTACAGCGCCGGGTAATAATCTTGCACGCCCGCCGGCACACGGATGATTTGCGCTTCCACGTTCTGCGCGATCTCGCGGATCTTTTCGAGATTGTGGCCGGAGCCGGTGAGGCGATTGAGCGCGCTGGCGCCGGCGATCAGCAGCGCCGAGGATCCCGAGATGCCCGCGCCCGCGGGAGCTTCGGAATCCGTGTGCATGACAAGACCGGTGCCCGGACGGAAGAAACGAAGCAAGTGGGCGGCCAGCGGCAGACGGGGCCGGGTGGCGCGATCGAGCTCCGCGAGCGATCCAAAATTCTCGGCCGTCTTGAGATCGTTGGAATGCACGCGGATGTCGGGGGAACCAAGGGTTTCAATCGCGCAGCGTGTATAGCGGTTGATGGCGAAATTCACCGTGACCGCGCCGGGATGAAAGAGGTACAGGGGCCAGATATCGAGGGTGCCGCCGGCCAGGTCGATTCGGCAGGGGGCCTCGGCAACTATTCTCATGCGAAGCTTTACTATACCCTTCGTGGTATCGAGATACACCCAGGTTTTCTTGAGGAGGAGGACCACTGGCCGATTGGATTCAATAGGATAGGCCGATCACAGATTAAACTTTTCACAATATTCGGACGATAAGTATTGGTGAGCTTGCTTCAGGCCGGGGCAGCCACTCCGCAATGCCGGTCCCTAACACACCCCCGCGTCCGACTCCGCAGAGGGCCATGCCCACGAGCCTGCCCGAGGGCTTGCCCAAGGACCTGCCCCAGGGCCTGCCCAACGGCCTGCCCAACGGCCTGCCCAACGTGGACAATCCGTGTCTGGAAACCGCTTCGATTCCCCTGTTCGACGCGGACCATAACGCGGCCATTGCGGCCACCATCCTGGTAGTGGATAGCGAAGAGATCAACCGCCGGCTGCTCAAGGCGATTTTCAAGACGACGCCCTATACGATTCTGGAGGCGCACAAAGCGTCCGAGGCCACGGCGTTGCTCGAAACGGAAAAAATCGATCTGGTGATTCTGGATTTGATGCTTCCCGAGATGAGCGGCCCGGAGCTCTGCCGTTGGATGAAAGCGCACCGGACGACGCGACTGATCCCGGTGCTGATGATCACCAACATCCTCGGGGTGGAGAACGAGATCGCCGGTATTTCGTCCGGCGCGGACGAGTTCCTCATCAAGCCCTTGCATCCCACGGTGGTGCGAACGCGGGTGCGCGCGATGCTGCGGAACAAGACGCTGATCGATTCNNAAGCACTGCCAGCGGCTGTCGGTAGCCTCAGTGATGTTGGGCGAGGCCTTGGGACTGCCGAGCCAGGATCTCACGTCGCTGTATCGCGGCGGGTTTCTGCACGACATCGGCAAGATCGGCATTCCGGACGCCATCCTCTTCAAGCGCGGCATGCTGACGGCCGAGGAATGGGAAGTGATGCGCAGCCATCCGGCGCTGGG
This sequence comes from Bryobacterales bacterium, assembly GCA_003166865.1. Lineage (GTDB taxonomy): Bacteria > Acidobacteriota > Terriglobia > Bryobacterales > Bryobacteraceae > Palsa-89. Next base: position 11,346 of record PMUP01000025.1, on the reverse strand, counting down.
CGAGGAGATCTGCCGTCCGATGCGGAGCCTGTGGCCGGTGCTGCCGATCATCCGCGGCCACCATGAACGATGGGACGGCTCGGGCTATCCCGACGGCCTGGCTGGAGAGGAGATCCCACTGCTCGCCCGAATTCTGCAAGTGGCCGATATTTACGACGCGCTGACAACCGAGCGTCCCTATAAGCTGGCGCTGGCTCCCGATGCCGCCTTCGCGGTCATGGAAGAAGAGGTGCGCCGCGGCTGGCGCGATCCCGAGCTGGTGCCGCTGTTCGCCAGCATCATTCAGACCCACCCCAGCGCCGATCTCACTTCGCTGGAAGCTTCGCTTGAAAACATGCGCGTGGCCGTTTCCCGGTAGCTTGGAAACCGGTTGGTATGAAACCGAGCCGCGACCGTAGTTCGGCTTGCCGCGAGGGAGCCGGTCCCGCTTGCTCACGCGCCACCCGTCCGGTGTTCTTCGAGTCGACGTTCTCCAGTGCACGACTTCCGGTCGTCTCCGGGTGTGCTGCTCGCGCGCGGTTCAGAATCGATACCCTCTTAGGTTGGAGCCTCTCAAAATCCTGAATCAGGAAATCATCGCCTGCGTGCGCTGCCCGCGGCTGGTCGCCTATCGCGCCGAAGTGGGACGCGTGAAGCGGCGCGCCTATCGTGATTGGGACTATTGGGCCAAGCCGGTGCCGGGATTTGGCGATCCGCACGCGCGGCTGCTGCTGATCGGGCTCGCACCGGGAGCGCACGGCGCCAATCGAACCGGCCGTATGTTCACGGGCGACAGCTCGGGCGATTTTCTCTACAAGGTGCTGCATGCCACCGGGTTTGCTTCGCAACCCACCAGCATTTCGCGCGACGACGGCCTGAGACTGCGCGATGCCTACCTCAGCGCCGTGGCACGTTGCGCGCCGCCCGATAACAAACCCACGCGGGAAGAGATTCGCACTTGCCGGCCATACCTGGTGCGCGATCTCGAGCTGCTCAAGCGAGTTCAGGTGGTGGTGGCGCTGGGCCGGGTGGCGTTCGATGCGTATCTGGGCATCCTGCGCGAGCAAGGCAAGATCGCGCGGCGATCCGCTTTCCTATTTGCGCATAATGCCACGCATGAGACCGGACCTGGGCAGCCGCGCTTGATCAGCTCCTATCACCCCAGCCAGCAGAATACTTCCACAGGCAAGCTGACCGAGGCGATGTTTCGCGCGGTTTTTGAGGGCGCGCGGGCGTGCCTCACCTCAATGCACGACCTCAGTGATGTTCGCTGAGCGCTGGTGAACCAGGCAGTGGCGGATTAAACGACGCGGCCGTCAGCAACACCCCGAGTTTCACTCCAGGGACGGTCGTGATGAAGGGATTGTGAACGTACATCCGCACGCTGGTGAAACCATCCGTTTTGAGCCAGCTCGCCGGCACATCGTGTTGATACAGTGTGGCCCCGTCCTTGGCGAATACTGCCTGGTCCAGCAAATGGCCGTTCACGTAGAAGTCCACGCGCAACGGTCCGGTTTGCTGCAGGCTCTCGCGCGGCAGGAAGAACCGCTCCATGAACCAATGGTGTTCGGTGGTGGAAAGGCGAAACCGGAGCTCGGGTTCTTCCAGCGTCCAATAACCGGGCTGATCGGGAGCCCCCACCTGCACGCCTTTCACCAGGTACTGCAGAGCGCCCGGCTTTCCAATGGTGACTGCTTCCCCCAGCGCTTCGCTCGGATGGGCCACTTTCAGCAGATTCTGTTGCACGCTTCGGACCGCGTCCGTGTTGTCGAGCTCCACATAATGGCCATCTTGGAACGTGAAGATGTGATCGTAATGCCCCAAGTTCTCCAGAGGAATGCGCTGTTCCTTCGGACCGTTCAATAGCGTGATATACAGATCATTGTCCCGATACAAGATGCGTAAGAGAAAGACCAGGTCCCAGTTGTGATCCAATTGCGTGTGGACCAACAAGAGCTTGGCGCTGTGTGGCAGGCGCGGATAGAGGCGCGGAAACTCGGTGGCCGCCAGTTTGTACGGCGAATAGTGCGGGTCGGGCGCCCGTACCCAGTGCCGGTAGCTAATCACCGACATGATCACGGCCACGGCGATGAAAAGGCCCACCGAAGCGTGCTCAGCCGAAACCGCGCCGAAGCTGGGCACGAAGGCGCGAAGTCGGTCCTTCATGCGGACCAGGCAGACCGCCGCGTACAGAGCCAGCCCGGCCAGCGGAAGATATAAGACGAAACCGAGGCGCACCGTAACGAAAGAGACCGGCAGCAGAGCGATCACGAAGAACAGGAGGCCAAACCACACCGCAAGAGAGCGCATCCATAGCGCAACGGCGATCAAAACCGCAAACACCAAGCCCACTTGGAGCGGCGTCAGCGGCGTGACCCCGAGCACGTTGGATGGATTGCTTCGATAGAACAATTCGGCCAGGTATACGCCGGTGTCGCCAATATATTGGCTCCAGGTGTAATGCGGCACGTACGAGGGACTGCCGGTCAAGCCCTCCGGACTGAGCTTGGCGGGAAGGTAAATCAGGACGCAGAACGCGCCCGCCAGAGCCATCCTTCCTTCCTGGATGGTCCAGCGGCATAGCGCGCGAAAGCTACGGAAATTGGGCGGATGCCAGATGAGTTCATAGACCAGCACGATCACCGGCAGCATCGCGGCCATTTCCTTGGAATTGAGAGCACAGATGAAGCACGCGAGAAACCCGAGCGATTCCCCGATGCCCATCTGCCGATTCTGCCCGCGGGCTCGCAAGTAAATCAGCAACGCCGAAAAGGAAAAGAGGAAGCAGAAGGCGTCGTACATGGAGCCGGCGTTGTAGTACAGGTAATCGAACTTCCCGTGGAAAGCGAACACCAGGGTGGCGATGGCGCCGATCTCGCGCGAGCCGCCCAGCCTGCTCAGCACCAGATAGGCCAACAGCAGATTCACCAGCAGCGCCGCGAAAAACACGACATAGATGGGGTACGGATTGAAGCCGAAAATGCCGTAGAGGCTGCGATAGACGATACCTCCGAACGGCCGGTAGTAGGGCGACCAAAAGAAGATGTTGGCTTTCACCAGGGCGCTGACGGGCTTTTCCAGGTAAATAGACAGGTTCATCAAATCGTCGCCGGTGTAATATACGAGCAACCCGCGCCAGGTGAAGAACAGGAAGTAACAGCCGATGAACAAGCCTGCCAGAATGGCGCGCAGACGGCTGGCCCGGGGCCTGTTGCCGCTTTCGGCCTGAGATGTGCCGGTGGCGCTCGACGCCGGCTGCGTCAAGAATCCTTGCGCCATGCTTGCTGCAGTTTCTCGGCGAAGGGAGAACCGGTGGGAGTGAACTGCTGTTGCAGAGGCTCCGGGGGCTGCTGAGCTTGCGGCGCGGCGGGTTCGGCGGGCGTGGGAGCCAGGGCGGGCTCGGCGGCCGGCGCCTCACCCTCCAGATACTTCGCCTTCTTTAAAATGGAACGCTCCAGCGAGGGGCTGTAACCGGTCCAGCAGCCTTCAATGTGGCGGTCCTTCTCGGCCAGCGCGCGCATGCTTTCCATTTTCGAATCGAGATTGTCGAGATGATGGAGCAGCATCGCCTCGGGAAACAGCGGCACTTTGGGCGAACCGTACTCCAGCTCGCCGTGATGGCTGACCATCAGGTGTTCCACCAGCACACGCAGCTTGGGCGGGAAATCGGGAACCTGCTGGAGCTTGTCGTGCAACATGCGCAGCCCAATAACGATGTGACCGAGCAATTGACCCTCGGTGCTGTAGCCGAAGCTGCGATCGTAGGTCAGCTCGGCGACTTTGCCGACATCGTGTAAAACGGCGCCGGTGAGCAGCAATTCGTAATCCACGTTGCCGTAATGCGACGCCGTAAGGTGGCCCAGGCGGCAGACCGACAGAACGTGCTCGATCAAACCGCCCAGATAGGCGTGATGCACGTGCTTCGCGGCGGGCGCGGTACGGTACATGCGCGCCAGCGGCTCGTCGTTGAGAAATGCTTCCAGCAGCAACCGCAGGTGCGGATTGCGCATCCCCGCCACCAGCGCGCGCAGCTCCGCGAACATCTCCAACGGATCGCGCGTGGAGGCTGGAAAGAAATCCGCGAAATCCACGTCGGCATCCAGCACGCGGGCCATCTTGTGGACGGTCATCTGCAGCCGGTTTTGGAAAATCTGCAGCAGACCTTTGACCTTCACGAAGTCGTCGCGCTCGAAGGTGTCAACTACCTCGGCGACGTTGTCCCACATCTTGGCGTCGATATCGCCCGTACGGTCGCCCAATAGCAGCGAAAGGTAAGGCTCGCCGGATTTCTTCTGCCGGACGTCTTTTCCGTGCACCAGGAACGTGGCCGTGAACACCTGGTTCGGCTTGATATCACTCAAATAGGGCGGCTTCATGCGGCTTGCCGAAAGTCTACTGCGAGGAACTGGTGCCAGTGGTCTGCGTGCCTGGGACGGGGACCATCCAGAGCAGCCTCTTGTGCTTGATCTTGCTGGCGACTTCTTCCTTTTTCACGGTCTCCGGCTTCAGTTGCGCGGGATCCGCCCAAGCGGTGTCCTTGCTGGTGGCGGCGCCGGTGTCGATGTAATCGGCCTTGATCTCCAGGAAAGCGTCCTTGCGCAGCTTGGTGAGATAGTCGCGAACGGCGGCTTCCAGCCGGGGCGACAGCAGCTTCTCGGTAATCTGATTCTCCACTTCGGAGAGCTCCGCTTGTCCGGCCTTCTGGTGATCCTCCACGCGCAGAATCAGAAATCCATTGCTGGTGCGGATGGGATCGGTGATGTAGCCCTTGGGCTGGTTCCAAACCAGATCTTCCATGTTCTTGACGAGATCGCCCTTCTTATAAGGCGGAAGCTCGCCCATGCTATTGTGGCTGACGGAGTCGGAGTTGTCGCGAGCCATCTCCGCGAATCGCTCGCCCCTGCGCGCGCGCGCCACCAAATCCTTGGCCTTCTTCTCGGCGGCCGCCACGCCCGCGTCGTCCTTGCCTTCGGTGGAGATCAGGATTTCCTGCAAAATGATGCGTTCTTCGCGCACGAAATCCGTTTTGTGCTCGTTGTAATACTTCTCGATGTCCTCGTGCTTCACCTGCATCTTCTCGCTGACTTCCTCGCGAATCACGCGCTGCGTCAGGAAGCGGTTCTTCATCTCCTGCTTGAAGTCTTCAAAGGACATGCCGCTTTGTTCCTTGATATAGGCCTGGAACTTATCTGGATCGGCGATCTTGGCATCGGATTGGATGGCGCCCAGCTGCTTGCTCACTTCGTTGTCGACGTTGACATTGAGGTCCTTGGCCTTCTGCGTCAGAATCAATTGATCGATGCGATCGCGCAGCAGGTTTTTCTCCCGCTCGGCGAGCTGCTGCTCCAGCGCCGCTCCGGAAATACCGGCGGCGCGCATGGTTTCGATGAGTTCCCGGCGGCTGCGTTCAAGATCACCTCGCGTGACAATGTCGCCGTTGCATTTGGCGACGATCTCTTCCACGGTAGTGGTCGCGGGAGCCGGGGCCGTATCGGCGGCGGCTAAATTAACGGCGGCCAGGCCGATCAAGCCCAGCACCAGCAGGGGTACACGCAACTTCATATCCTCCATTATGGCCGAAAGGGGCGTGGGTTGTGGGGTGTGGGTTGTGGGGCGTGGGTTGTGGACGAGACTCCAGGATGCCGCCAACCGACCGCCCTTCTCGCTGATAAACTAGGACTGGAGACGATGGCGACGCCCACTCGTGTACAAATTCCCGCCGAAGTCACGCTCACGCGAGAGCAACTGATCCAAGCGTATCGCGCGATGTACATGGCGCGCCGGCTGGATGACAAGGAAGTTCTGCTCAAGCGCCAAAGCCGCATCTTTTTCCAGATCAGCGGCGCCGGCCATGAAGCAGTGCAAGTAGCCGCGGGTCTGGTGTTCCGCCCGGCGCACGACTGGTTTTATCTCTATTATCGCGACCGCGCGCTGGCTTTGATGCTGGGCGTCACCGCCGAACAGATGCTGCTTGGATCGGTGGGCGCCGCCAATGACCCGGCATCCGGCGGCCGGCAGATGCCCTCGCATTGGAGCAATCGCGAGCTGCACATCGCCTCCCGTTCCTCTGCGACGGGCACCCAGTACCTGCAAGCGGCCGGCTGCGCGCAGGCGTACCGCTATCTGGATTCCGGATCGGACGAAGTGACGCTGGTAACCAGCGGCGAAGGCGCCACCAGCGAGGGCGAGTTCTGGGAAGCGATGAACGCCGCCTGTCTGGAGAATCTGCCGCTGGTATTCCTGATCGAGGATAACGGCTACGCCATTTCAGTGCCGGTGGAGAAGCAGACCGCGGGCGGCAACGTCGCGGAGTTGGTCGCCGGATTTCCGAATCTGAAGCGGTTGGAAGTGGATGGCACGGACGTGGTGGCGTCCTACGGCGCGCTATCGGAAGCAGCCGCGTACGCCCGCGAGCGCAGGGGTCCGGCGCTGGTGCATGCCAAGGTGACTCGGCCTTACTCCCATTCGCTTTCCGACGACGAGCGATCCTATAAGACTAAAGCCGAGCGCGAGGCCGAGGAGTCGCGCGACCCGGTTATGCGGTTCCCCGAGTGGCTGGTGTCGGAGGGCGTTCTGGACCGGCAGGGGCTGCAGGTGGTGGTGCACGAGGTGGATCAGGAAATCCAAGAGGCCACCGATCGCGCATTGCGGGCCGATCCGCCACCCAAAGGCTCCGCGCTCCAGTTTCTTTATTCCGACAAGATCGATCCAACCGCCGCCGAATTCGAAGCCGAGCCGCAGTTCACCGGTGAGACGCGAACCATGGTGGACGAGATCAATCTTACGCTGCACGAAGAAATGCGGCGCAATTCGCGCATGATCGTGTTCGGCGAGGACGTGGCCGACTGCAGCCGGGAAGCGAACCTGGCCGAAGTGAAAGGCAAAGGCGGCGTTTTTAAGACGACAACCGGGCTGCAAATCAAGTTCGGCAGTGAGCGCTGCTTCAACAGCCCGCTCGCGGAAGCGGGAATTATCGGCCGCGCGATTGGACTCGCCGAGCGCGGGCTGAAACCGGTGGTCGAGATCCAGTTCTTCGACTATATTTGGCCGGCCATGATGCAGTTGCGCGCCGAGCTTGCCACGCTGCGCTGGCGCTCGAATAACGGATTCAGCGCTCCGGTGGTGGTGCGCGTCCCGATCGGCGGCTATCTGAACGGCGGCGCAATTTACCATAGCCAGTGCGGCGAAGTGATCTTCACGCATCTTCCGGGTTTGCGAGTGGTGATGCCGTCCAACGCGCTGGACGCCTGCGGCCTGCTGCGGACGGCGATCCGCTGCGACGATCCCGTGATGTTCCTCGAACACAAGCGGCTCTATCGCGAGCCCTACAACCGATCGCAGCATCCGGGTCCGGATTACACCATCCCGTTTGGCAAAGCCAGCGTGGTGAAGAGCGGACAAAACCTGACGGTGGTCACCTATGGCGCGGTGGTCCAGAAGATGCTGCAGGCCGCGCTCCAGGTAGAGCAGCGTAATCCCGACAAGACGATCGAGGTGATCGATCTGCGGACGCTCGCGCCATACGATTGGGAAACCATCCGCGCGTCGGTGGAAAAGACCAGCCGCGTGATGATCGCGCACGAGGATTGTCTATCGTGGGGTTATGGTGCGGAAATCGCGGCTAGAATCGCGAGCGAGTTATTCGATCGCTTGGATGCGCCTGTTGGACGAGTAGGCGCCCTCGATACGTGGGTGGGCTACAATCCGCAGCTCGAGAACGAGATCCTGCCACAGGTGGAGAATCTGGCGGCGGAGGCCGAGCGGCTGCTGCAGTTCTAGCGCTTTCGGTGGGCGGCCGCGTCAATGTACGTCGAAAACGCATCCCCCTCGCCCGGCGGCGCGATCTCGAACCGAATCGCGACGCGATCATCACCGGTCTTGCGATAAGTGAGCCTGTAGCGCGGTTCGGACGCTTGGGCCTCGCTCAGAAATTGCACACCCTTTCCATCCGGCAACGGCTCGACCAGGTAGTGGATGGTGTGGCCCTCGTCGTCAAAGTAACTCGCATGTAGCGTGGAGTCGACAATCAGCAAATCTGTGTGGGAATACGCAGGCTTATCCTTGGTCGCTGGATAATGCGAGACGTTCTTCCGGACCAGGATTGCACCGCCTAGGTCCGGCTGGAACGAGAACTCGCCAGTGCCCTGGCCGGGCCCGCCGCCGCCTTCTCCCGTCCACTCTCCAATGAGAAATGCGAGGGGCGCCCAGCGAGGGTCCGTCTTGCCCTGCTGTGCGAGGAGGGAAGCAAGCCCGAGAAGCAGAACGACGGCAATGCGCATACCTGGAACATACCGCGCTTTTAGGCGTCGGCGGGAAGCAGCGTGAACGGCTTCCCATCGATCGTGCGAACCGCGCGGAAATCCCTTAAATCGACTGTAAGGATTCGGCGCACGCCTTTTCGTTCAGCGGCCGCAATCACGGATGCGTCCGCAAGACCGAGGTCGAGATCGGCGTATGCCTTCAATAGAGTCTGGCAACGGCTCAGGTCCTGCGACGTGAAGGGCTCAAGAGTGAATCCTCCGACCGCGATGCCTTCGAGAAATCGAGTTACGGCGCGGCTTCCCAGGCGAACACGCAGAAGATAGTCGATCTCAGCGAGGATGGCCATGGGAACGACGATGGCCCCGTTCTCGTTCTTGACTACTTCTGCCACGGCGGCGTGACTCCGATCCCGCGAGTCATATAGAGCATAGACTGCGCCGGAATCGGCGATCAGCGCCATCGTCCACGCTTGGCGGCGCGTTTCAGGATCTGTTCGGCGCGTTCGGAGGTATCCGCGTGGCCGCTATCGAACTCGCCAATGCCCGGAATTTTCGGTTGTTTAACGCTGCGCGTGTACGTCTCCAGGGCATGCCGGATGAGTTCCGCCTGGCTGCGCCCCTGCGCTTCCGCCATTTGCCTCAAAGCCAGAGCAACATCGGAATCGAGATAGACCGTGGTCTTGGTCACGCCACATAGGGTACCATATATGGCACCAGCGGAGAGGAGATCGACCCTCGTCAGGCTTGCGGAAGCCCAAAACTCGCGATCGCCGCCCCTTCGTCCTCGAACATCTGCAGCACCGAATCGATCTTGGTCACGCTCAGCACGCGCCGCACGGGCGCATCGGCGTTCAGCAGCTTCAGCGCGCCGGCGTTCTTCACTGCGTGGCAGTAGCAATTCATGAGCACGCCCAAACCCGTGCTGTCGATCCGGCTGACCCGGCTCAAGTCGATCAGCACCTTGGTGTCCTTCTGAACGCGGATGACGTTGGAAAGCTCGGCCAGTTCCAGCGACGAAGCCAGCAACTGGGAGCCCTGCGCGAACCGCAACACCGTGACGTCGTTGACGAGTCTGCGTTCCACCATCGGCTCACCCAGTCCGCGGATCAACAATTCGGTGGCCCGGATCTCCTCGAAACAGTCGTCGCACGCCAGGTAATGGCTCTCCCACTGCTCGACCAGATCGGCGCTCAGCCGGCGCGTCAGATATCCGGTGATGAACTCTTCCCGATAGACCGGGTCTTCGTGGAAGTTCATGCTCATATACTTGAGTGACGCGAGTTGCCCCGATGTTTCGTCTGTTCCAAATAAATTGCGCGAAATCTTTCCTTAGCCCGGCACAGTACCACGCGAAAGTTTTCGTCCGTCATCCCGGTCTGCTTTAGGATCTCATCCTTCGATTTTTCTTCCAGATAGAACGCGCGCAGCACCCGGCGATCGCGTTCGGAAAGCTGCTCCATGCCCTTAGCGATGGCTTGGCGCAACTCGAACAGCTCGGCTTCCGGGATCGATTTACCGGGAGGCTCGGGCACCACTTCGGGCATGGGCTCATCCCGCGAGTTTCGGCGGCGATATTCGGAGACCACGTTCCGGCAGATTCCGTTCAGGAACGCACCCACCGCCGCCGGGTTCTGGATCTTCGCATCCCGCGCGGCCACCATGAAGCGCATCAGCGCTTCCTGAACGATGTCATCAACGTCGGGACAGAAGAAGCCCACGTCGTAGGACACCTTGAAACGCACCCTCGGCCGAAGCCTTTCCAAATCCTCTTCCGAGAAATTCATTCACGCCCGGATTGTAGGGCTTCCCGGCCCAGCAATGTCGGCAATCTTAACATAATTCGTCATGCTGGGACCACGACTAAATCGCGGCGCCGCGTTGCGCTGGAGGTTGGTCTTTTGTAAGCTGGAGACCACGGCCTGTCGCAGCATCTGCAAGCTATGATCGTTTGAAGCACATGAACATTGAAACAGAGGAACTCGGAAAGGCTGTCCTGGTGAAAGTCAGCGGCCGCATGGACGCCGAAAACTCGCACGAGTTCGAACAGGCCTGCGAACAATGGATCACGCGCGGCACCAAGCATGTGATTGCCGATCTTGACGGCTTACAATATGTCAGCAGCATGGGGCTGCGATCGTTCCTCTCGGTCGCGCAAAAGCTGCAATCGGATTCCGGATCGCTGTTACTCTGCGGACTCCACGGCCTGCCCCGCCAAGTCTTTGAGCTGACCCGGCTCATCGGCCTCTTCCAGGTCTTCGACACCTCTCAGCAAGCTCTCGCCACACTCTAATGGACTCCGCGGCTCGACGGCTCACTCTGCCCGCCAGTGTTGAATCCGTGGCTTTGTTTCGCAATTTCGTGCGTTCCGGCGCGGTGGCGGCTGAAGTCCCGGCCGACGAGCTGGAAAAGCTGGATCTGGTGCTGGAGGAGATCCTTGTTAATATCGCCCGCTACGCCTACCCAGCGGGGAACGGCGCGGCGGAGGTAGCGTTCGCCCCCGACGGCCCAGGCAAGCTGTACGTCGAGATTTCGGATTGGGGCAATGATTTCAATCCCTTAGACGTCGAGCCGCCCGATTTTTCGCGAGGATTAGCCGAACGGCCAATCGGTGGTTTGGGCGTGTTTTTGGTGCGCAGCCTGGTGAGCAACATCGCCTACCGGCGCGAGGAGGACCGCAATGTCCTATCGTTTGGGTTTCCCGGGCCGGGCGAATAGTTCCAAGAATCTTACAAACTTTTTTTGTACGCGTGCAACATACCTCAAAAGTGTGTCACTCTATAACAACTGAAGCGAAACTGAGGACGCGGTGGTATTCGTGAGGAGTGAGCTTCGGTAGCGAAGGGAAGAAAAGGAATGTATATGACCAAACTACGCAAGTGGAGATTCCCGGTTCTCATTGGCAGCGGCATCATCGCCGCATGCGGACTAGTTTATTTCGCCAACGGGCACATCGGCACCGACAAGACGCAAGGCGCGATCGGTAAGCGCGACGTTTATCGTGATGCCCAGGTCAGCTCGGCCGACGTCGCCACACCGGGCTCCGCACCAGTTGCTACCCAAGCGATCCTGAAAGGCGGCGACAAGCTGGCCAACGGCGACAGGCTGG
>PMUP01000008.1 GCA_003166865.1 Bryobacterales bacterium | reverse complement strand
CGCGTCAGCTCGGCACCGCGTTCAGGAGCGATTCTTCAGGGGCTGTTGTTACCGTAAGATACAGCTGGACGATAACACGAAGGCGCTCGCGTTGCTCGATCGTTAGGAGCGCAGAGAGTTCGGCCTCAGTCATCGCACGAAGGCGTGCCTCGACAGCAAACCCCGCTTCTGCCGCGGTCAAACCTCCGCGCGCGGCGCTAAAAGCTCCGAGTATCTCGACCTGCGCGCGCTTCGGGTCTCGGAAGTCTAATAATTCGAGTTCAATTGCTCTCATGCCGTAAAAATCGTCTCCATTAGGCTGGTCCTTGGTCATTCATCTTGTCACCACTTGAAGCCGGCGCGCCGTAGCTCCTCGCCAACGTAGTCGATCGGCGGGCGTCGGGGCGCATTGAGAAGTGTGTGTTCGATGCGGTCCGCCAAGTCGTGTTTTCCGTCCCGTCGCAGGCCCGCAATCGCTTCTCGATCGTAAAGCTCAATTAACTCACCGCTCACCCACGTCTGGCGCAACCGTTCGCGGTCACCATCAGCGTACTGGTCAGCAGCCCGTTGCAAGGTACGGTCCTGGAGCGCGATGGTAAGGTCCACGGATGCATCGACCACTTCTCGAGTGAAGGGATCTGCGTTAGCCATTCGCCCCTTCCGTTGTGCGGCAAAGACGGCCGGACCGAAGCCGTTGAACGCAACCCATCGCGCGGGGCTTTGGTTACGGCGATCTCTAGCTTCGAACGGGAGTATACCCGGGGGTTACTCTTGCTTCTTCTTTTGGAACATTGCGAGGGCTGCGGCTAATACGTTGGCCCCTTGCCTAATCCGTGCGTCCGACCTGTCTTCGGTATTCATGTTCTTGCGACTCGGAGTTCATGCGGCGCAGGCTCCCGCGCCATCTGTTCGCGGATATCCTGCGGCTGATCGCGGAGCTGCGCGCACCACCGATTCCCGCGACGGCATGAACGCCAAATGACCATGGTTTTCGAAGCCAAGACAACGGGAGATTTGCGCCCATGGGGAATGTCGGCTAAAATGCGCATCTTTATTTCTCTGGCAGTTATCCTATCCGTCTGGTCGCCGATTGCTTGTTTCGCAGATACGGCAACATCTCAGCAGGGCGTTCAGCTCACGTCTCTCAAGCTCGAACCACTTCCGGCCGGAGCGCCCGCGCTATACGAGAAGCTCGTCGGCCGGATTCCAGCCCGGCTCAAGCCATGGATAGCAAACGAAGTAAAGCAACTCAACCAGAGCCAGGCCACGGACTTCAATTGGCCGAGCCCAAGTGACCCAGCGATCGCGAACCAGAATTTGTCGCAACGAGACATCGCAGCGATGGCCGTTGTGGTGATAGTGATGATGATCCAAGATGGGGACCAGGATCTCCAACAAAAGATGCTTGAGGCCCAGGCTCAGATGCAGGCTAAGCAAGCACTCCGCAATATGATCAACCGACTGAACGCTCTACAAGCCGCGGCTCCTCAATTTCAGAGCGCGGCCCAGGCGGCTCAGCAGGCTAAACAAGCACTCCAAAGCCTGCTGAACCGAGTGAACCAAATCATAGCGGAAACTGCCGGGAAGAATGCTGCCGCCCCGTGCACTCCGCCCGATTGCGGTCTCAATCCGGCCCTTACGACCGCTACGCAGTCCTATAAGCAGTGGCTGGCCGTGTGCCTCAATTGCGACATTTGGGCTTTGCCCAGCCCACCGTTCACCATCGGCCAAGTGCGTCAGCTCCCGCAAGCTGTGGAGATCATGCTCGTAGAGGTGACTAACCTCTCACAGGTAGAGATGGCTATCAGCCGTCGCAGCAAGCTCATCGACAAATTGAGCAATCTCATGGGGCAGATTTCAGGTTCAGAAGACACGGTCCTCAAGAAACTAAAGTAGCTAGGTTATCAGCCGCTGTTTTCCCAAACCGCTGACTGGCTCAAATCGGGGAGGTAAATGCCGCGATTTACGATGCAAGCATAAGAAAAGACCTTATTAGGGTTGCGGCAAAACTAAAGAACGAGCATGGGACTATGCCCCCGCCCTTGACCGACATGGCTTTAGCTGATCCGGTTTACTCCGTTACAAGCGTCGAACCAAAAATAGACGCATTGATGAAAGTATGCGCCGATTTAGCGAGAGACTTAGCAGACGATCTAGAGACTCTCAGTGTCTGACGACAAAACCCCGATGGAGCGTTTTGATGACCTACTAACCCGTGTTTTTAAGGCCGGAAACCTAAAGCGACCCAAAGCGGCAGAAGAGGACGCGGAAGAGGTTATGGAGGGCGGTATCCCCGGTACGAGGTGGTGATCACGCGTGTCGTGACAAGTGTTCGGTGCTATGTGGTGACGGGTCGTGCAAATTAAGCCCGCAGCGCCGGTGCGATTCTCCCTACTCGGATGCGAAGGGGGCTTGACAGCCGTGATACGCACGCGCGCGTTGGGGCTCTGGAAACTCGCTGTACCGCAAACGTAGCGGTTTTGCTTTCCATGTACCTTATGAACGCCGCACGCGCCGTCGCGGATTCATCGAGGCCTATTGGGTGTCGACCGGCAATCCCGAAGGCTTTTGGTGAAGGAAGTACGCGCGCGAGTACTTTGAGCCGATCTTCTGGAAGGAACGCGGCGACTGGCTGAAGTCGAACATGTCGGACATGCTGTTCGTCGTCCCGTCGGTGGTTCCAAGCCGCCCTAGCTGGAATGTGTCTTCAATGAACCGTACGACGCTGCCGAACTCGTAGACGGTGTTGGAGATGTAGCCTGGCTGGCTCGATGACGTTTCACGCGCGTACGGTGAAACCACGATCATCGCTACGCGAAAGCCGGGGCCGCCTTGGTTATCGAGCGGCGGTGGCTCCACAGGATCGTAGAAACCTCCCCAATCGTCCCAGAGGATGATGATGGCCGTCGAATTCCAATACGAGCTTTCGCCGATCGCATTGACGACGCTGGCGACCCACTCTGGGCCATGGTCGGTGTCATCTCCCGGATGATCCGAGTCATTTTGGTCCGGAATCACCCACGAGACGGCTGCAAGCTGATTGCTTTGAATATCCGTTAAGATATTCGTCTGCGGCATCGAAACGTTCGTGCTCCACTCCGATCCGTAGCGAACCGAGGCGATGACGTCGAAGGCATTTAATTGCGCGCCGATACAGACGATGCACTTGTTGCTCTTACATGCTGGCGTGCCGCTCTCGTCAAAGCAAGGTGAGTAGTACTTCCATGAGATTCCCTGCGCATCGAGCAAGTCGCGCATCGTTTCGTAGGTAGAGCCCGATGACGGGAACGCGGTGGTGCAGGGAAACGGCCCGCTGTCTAATTCCCATTTCAGCGAGGTCGTGATGAAGTTAGTAACGGTCTTCGGGCTTGCGTCGCAGCCCCAGGGATCATTCGTTGGCGTATCGATCATGCTGCCACTTGAGCCATACTGTCCGGCGACAGCGGTACCGCCGCGAATCAAGTCTTGATGCGCAGTAAAGCTACTACTGCCCTGGGTTTTGAACATTCTATCGGCTAGGACATACTGCTCTGCCATATCCCAGTACGCGGCTATTTCTTTATGTGCGATGTACTGATATGGGAATGTTCCTAT
>PMUP01000024.1 GCA_003166865.1 Bryobacterales bacterium | reverse complement strand
TACAAAATATCGGGCAGGTCACACGGCGCTTCCTCGACGCCCGGCGCTTTGTATTCCGGTATGCCGTCGATTTGCGAGGCGTGAAACACGGCGTAGTGTTTCAGCACGCGAACCGTCTTTTTTCCGTCCTCGGTTTCGTCGTCCTCGACCTGATAGGGCTTGCTGAAAAAGATGGTCGTGGATTTCTCGCCTTTCTTGACCTGCCAGTTCCGCTCCTGGGCTTGCTGGTAGGTCATCCAGCGCGGATCGCCGCTCTGAAAGGCGCGCACGTCCATGCCGAGAATGAGCACGTTGATGCCGTGATAGCGCTTGCCGGTGACGGGGTTGAACGGCGCTTGCGGACCGCCCGCCTTCTCTGGGTCCCACGGGCGAACCCACGGCTTAACGCCGTTCTCCAGTTCGGCGACGATACGGTTTGCGAATTCCTGCATCGGATCGCGGTGAGTGGTATCAGTCATGGATCTCGACCTTCGCGGGTGTCGTGAATGCCGGACCGACACGGAACTGTCAATCCGCGGCTTATGCCGGCGCGCGGGTTTGGCTTCGCGGGATTTCCGTGTTGTCGTCATGGGCGCCTCGTTTCGCTTCGGTCACGGCAGCATCAAGTGCCCTGACGGCTTCCGCCAAGTCGCCTCTGGTCCAGCGGTCGATTACGAGCGTTGCCGCATCGAATAGGGCAGGGGCAGCGGCGATGAGGCGGGCGTTGGCTTCATCGTGCGGCCCACGCTTCGCCGTATGGATGTTCGGCTCTTCATCTTCGTTTTCCGGAGATATGGTCGCTACGATCTGGCCCTGAGCGACGATGGCTATCGACGCTCCGTGGTCCCACTGCAAGGGCTCGACACGCCACGGCCCCGGTGTGTGCGCTGCTTTGGTCATGAGATGCCTCTTTCGTTTTGAGTGACCCCCACGGCGGGGGCGAAAGAGGGCACGTCNNGCAAGCGGCGGCGGCTAAAGTGCCTTCGCCCCGCTGTGTTGGGGCGGCAGGAAGAAAGAAGTGGAGATCAGGAGCGATCAGACGGGCGAGCTGGACGAACAACCGAACCGGTGACAGACCGGTTCACCAGTTGCGCATTGCCTTCCATGCCTGCACGAGTTCCTGAATGGCGCGGGCGGGAGGCCGTCATTCTCAAGCCGGCAACGGTAATAGGCGGCGCGATAGAAGTCCTGAATGGCGGTGACGCTCATTGTCGAGAGCTTGCGCTGGAGTTCGGCAAGTTCGTCACGGCTCATGACGGGCTTTTGAACGTCAGGGCGTTTCGCCACAAAAGGAAACATAGCATACTTCGCCGTTTGTTCGCCTACGGGCTGAAGAGCGATGGTTCCCGGTAGCGGCCAGCGGCGCTGCGCTCCGCGACGGGACGGCAGTCCTCCTTGAGTTCAAAGAGAACGGGCTGCTGCGCCCGCGCATGGGCTCTCTTCTGCTCGCGGCGAAGCTGCAACAATTCGCGCCAGATAGCGCTTGCCGTCGATCTCGATGTGGTGGAGTCTGGCCATGACTGTCAGCCCTCCTCGCCGGCAAGATGCGGATAAGCGGCGATCAGGCGGTCACGGAAAGCGATGGCTTCGGCCTCGGTCGCGAAATCCTCGAAGTCGTCCAGCCCGCCGGTGCGAAGATGCCCGAAAACACACCAGAACTGCGCGTCCACCGGCTCGCATTGCTCGACGATCGGGTTGTCGATGCGGTCATTGCCGATCACGATGCAAGGATGGATTTCAAGGGCGTCGAAATCCCTGAGGTTCTGCATCCAGCGCGGCGTGACGGCCTTCGCCACGTCAATCGGCGAAACGGGGATGTGTGCTTTCGTCATGGCTGGTCCTCCTCAGTCGGTTCGGGCGCGGTCTCGGCGTCGTAATGCATCCGCGCGGTAGACAATGCGGCCTCAAAATCAGAGCTGCTGCGATCGCACCAGTGCATGAGATCACAAAGCAGATCGCCCAAGGCCTCGTCATCTGCTCCGGTTTCGTCCTGAAAGCAATGGAACGCCGCGGCGGCCCAATGGACGCGGTTGTCATTCAGTCCCTCGGGGTCTGGGGGCAGGGTGTCCGTCATGTTTTCTCCTCACGCTGCTTGATGGGTAGCTGGAAGGCCGTCTTCGAGCCGCAGGGCGCGGCCCATCCAAGGCTCCGGCCTGATCGCTTTCACCCAGTCGGCGAAGGACGGGATGAAACCGAGGTCCTCCCGGACATGCTGCTCGCCAATCCACCGGACAGGGATGACACGGCCCGTCGAGATTTTGATGGTGGAACCGAAAATCGTCTCCGCCATGAAGATGCCTTCGGCGTGATGCCGCAAGGCGCGGTGGCGGAAATCGGCGATGATCTTTTTCGACTCGTCAAACCAATCGTGGATGCATTGGTAATCGGCGACCGCGCCGCCCCATTTCTTCACGCTGGAAAGCGAGTGATGGTAAGGATGTGCCATGATCGCCTCCCTTAAAACGTATAGTCGTGCTGGGTGTAGTCAATGAAGCGCTCATTGAAATCGAGAGCTATTCTCCGTTCCGCCACATCGAAGTTGAATTCGCCGAAGGCACCATCGTTGTTTTCCCAGCCGGCGTTTTCCTGTTCGAGATAGCCGTAGCAAAGCTCTTCGACGGCTTCCCGAAGGCTCATTTCGTGGGTGGTGAGTTCCTCGTTCCCGTATTGCTGCCGATGGAGGGTCACGGTTGTCGCCGGGAAATCAACAAGTTTGTCACCGGCATACGCATTGGCGTCCTCGATCTGGCCGCCGTCGCCTGCGCCGTCAAAATTGACGAGAACCCGCGTTATGCCTGCGGCTGACAGTGCCTCGAAAACGATGGCCTCGTTCAATCCATTCGCCTTCGTGACATTGGATGCGTGCCGCTGCCAAGTTTCCATGAAGTCATCCGGTCCAGTCATGATCGTTCTCCTGTTTGGTTCAAGGGTGCAGACAGCACTCGCTGCTGCTGAACCCTTGGCCCTCGCCGAGAGCGGGGGGTAGCAAGGGCAGGCGGAAAACGAGAAAGATCGTCTGGCGTTTTGGGGCAGGGGACCCGAAACGCAACGATCTGTGCGCTGTTTTCTGCTTGCGCGCGCGAGGGGGAGACCCCCTTAGAGAACTCCAGAAATAAACAGGCAGCGAAGCTGCGCCGGTAGCCTGCAAAAGGGATCGTTACCGGAAGGCCGGGACTTCAGGCCCGGTGCGCCGCGCGCATAGAGCCCGGTCCGCCTTCGGCGGATTTGCCCACCCGCCCCGTTTGCAGTAGGGTAGACGGGTGATAATGATAGAGGAAGATCAGCCATGACGATCACGCTCGACATCAAACCGGAAGTCCAGGCGGAGCTCGCCCGCCAGGCGGCCGTACAGGGCCGCGCGATTGAGGCTGTAGCCGTAGCTCTGCTCGAAGAGGCTGTCCATCCGATAGCTGCACTACCCACTGCGTCCGCCGACGCGACTGGGCCGGGGGACGGGACTGGCCAAGCGCTCATTGACGCTTTCGCCGAAATTCGGGGTTTGCTTACCGACGAAGAAATTGACCGGATGTTCACGCGCAGCCCCTCGACCGCCCGCCCTGTGGACTTGTCGTGAACGGGGGCTTTCTTCTCGACACCAACATCCTTTCTGAGTTGATGCGGCCGCGCCCGGAAGCCAACGTCACGGGTTGGGTAGCGGCACAGAACATCGAGACGCTGTTCTTGAGCGTGGTTAGTATCGGCGAACTGGAAACTGGGTTCACGGCCATGCTGGATGCTCAACGGCGCGCTCGGCTCGAAGCATCGCTTGAACGGCACATGGCGCTTCTATTTCCGGGGCGCGTGTTGCCTATGACCCAAGCCATCGCGTCGCGATGGGGCCGACTTAGTGGGTTGCGTCAGACGGCTGGTCGGCCCCTCGGAGTGGCCGACGGAATGATCGCCGCAACGGCCCTTGAGCACGGTCTCACTCTGGTCACACGGAACGTGAAGGATTTCGATCGACTGGGTGTTGGCGTCTTCAACCCATGGGATTCGGTGTGACGTTGCTCTGTATCAGTGCCTTTTAGAAGAAATCGAAGAGAGGCATCGAAACGCCGAAGCGGGATGTGGATCTGATCAAGAAGCGATACGCGGAAGCGCAGGAGTTGGCCCATGAGCACGAAAAGGCAAAACCCAATTGAGTTCGAGGTAAGCTCCGGCAACATCTTTGCCGATTTGGGGCTGGAAGATTCCGACGAGCTCTATGCGCGCGCGCAGATCGGCGTGCACGTTTTCAAAATCCTCAAGGACAAGAAGCTGAAGCAACGCGAAATCGCGGCTGTCCTGGGCATTGTCCAGCCCGACGTGTCACACCTGACGAACGGGCATTTCAGCCGCTTCACGACGGACAAGCTGCTCGATTTTCTGAAACGGCTTGACCGGAAAGTAAGGATCGAGGTCAGCCGTCATTGACCTGCCCGATATTTTGTACC
>PMUP01000005.1 GCA_003166865.1 Bryobacterales bacterium | reverse complement strand
AGAGGGACGAAGAATCCGACCCATGCGAGAATCAAGAGGCCGGTCTCTAGCGGAGTTTTATAGCTTGTGGCGACCTTGACAATTCGACTCCGGTGCCCGTACGGCGCACGAATGGCGATCATAACCACTGTACCTGTGAGCACCAGCGCCTTCGCGATCCACGGATTCATGGCCAGGCACCGTCCCTTTCACACCGTACCGCGACTGTCGTAAAAGTGCTTTTGTCCGAATAACTCGCTGTAATGCCGGACTCGCAGAACCTCCACCACGCGGTCCTATAGTCTGGGAATCGGGCCGGCATATGAGCGATGCAGTTCAGTTTATCCGATCAGGAAACGGTTTGCGCCTGAGTTACGGCGCATCCGTCCCCTACTTTTACAAATTCGGGGGGCGAGGCCGGCAAAAAAGTAGGGGAGGAGTGGCCGACGATCCACCCCGAGGCGAACGACGCACTGTTTAGTTCCAATTGCTGAGGCGTGTGCCTAGCCGGTTACCGCACCGGATCAAAGCGCCAAAGGGTGGAGCTCTTCACAACACCGCTGGCGACGAGTTTGCCATCGCGGGTCCACACCGGCACCTCGGTCCCGCCATCGAAATCGACAGGCACCCGGGAGATGGTCCCCTTGCGCGGATCGATCAGGCCGGACTGGTAATGCCACCTGGCGGGGGATTGGGTTACCACCGCGAGCAGGCCGCCGGGGAGAACTTCCCCAACATGATAATCACGAAGCAGCCCCTCCCACGTCGCACATTTCTCCATGGGCTTGGCGCTACTCTAGCGCTACCTCTGCTCGACGCGATGACGCCCGCCATGGCAGCCAACACGTTTGAGCTCGAAGCCGGCAACAGTCAAGTGACCGAGATTCCGCTCGGTCTAGGAGGGCTCATTCATCAGCCAGCTTGGCAACGACCCGCCCGCTTCCGAGCGAGAGCAGCTCCTGATCGTCGAATCGTGCCTCAAGCGTGGCATTCGATGGATCGATACAACCTGCCAGCCTGAGCGCGTGGCCGCGACGGGAAATCAGCCCTATGATTAGGGCTAATCCTAGGACTCCCGTCATCGCCGGTTCAGGCGTTGCGACTGTCCCGCCTGTAATGGTCAGCGTCCCTCCGGAATTATCGAACGCGATTGGATTACCCAGGCCATCGGACAGCGACGTGGCCGAGCCGAAATCGATGCTCACCGGTCCTGGGCTTGCGCCAGGCGCGATCGTGAACATCACGTGTCCGAGCCCAACTTCGTCGCCATCTGCAATTGCCGCGGCCGTGAAATCGGCCGGGACATCGCCGGCTTGAGCGTCTTGCGCGGTGGACGGCGGATTTTCAAGGATGCTACCAGTCACTGGCGCGGCCAGCAGTGAATCGCCTGCGAAGATATACGGCGCTGCCACCGTATTGATGGTGATATCGGTGAAAGTGACGGCCGTATCGGAGGTGGTGACTTCAAAGTTGAACCCCGCGACATTAAAATCGCCGCCAGTATCCGTCAACACCACATCGAACGATCCACTACCCCCAGCGCCGGCGGAGGCCGACGTCATCGAAAAAACCAGGTCCGCGCGTGCCGCTCCTGTTCCCATCACGCACGCCACCGCACATGCCGCCGTGAGCCATACTCGCCTCAGCCGAACTGAATGCATTCCTCTCGCCTCCTAAATCCCGATCGTTCAGGGCTGGTTCGTCCCGTTGCGCTGAGCTACAATTTGCACGTCCAGGACATTTACAACGCCATCGCCGTTCATGTCGGCGAACTGATTGTAGGCCAGGGCGCGCGCCTGATTCACCAACACCTCATCTTGCGCATTGACTGTACCGTCGTCGTTAAAATCACCCCAGAGTATTTTCAAGTTCTGGCTGTAGCCCGCACCTAATCCCAGCGCGTTGCCCATTGAATCCTTCAAAGAATTAGCGCCCGACCCGGACAGTGTAGCCGTGAATTTACCGAGCGCCAATGGACCGATGGTCCAGGTAAGGGTGGTAGTACCAAGCCCGGTAAAGCCCGTGGCTGTAATGCCGGTGCCGCTTAGGCTGTTGATGTTGCCCGTGGTGATGGGTTTCGAGAAAGTTACCTGCACTCCCGTGATTTCCCACGGCAAACGGTTGCGCGTGGAACCAATCATCGCGTAGTTGCCCACCGTACCGAATAGAACATTAAATGAAACCACCGTTGGCCCCGAGCTCACGGTGAGCGTTGCCGCCGTGGTGGTCGCCCCGCCGCACGTATCGGTGAACACGGCGCGGTACTGGTTTCCGCTCTGGCCAGCGCTGGTGATGAAGCTCAGCGTTGTGGACGTTGCGCCTGTAATGTTGCTGAACGTCGTCCCGCCGTTGGTGCTCACCTGCCACTGCACGGTCGGCGTTGGTTGTCCGCTGGCCCCCGCGGTGAATGTCGCGGTTTGCCCGCTGGTCACCGGTTGGCTTAACGGGTTCAACGTAATCGCAGCCGCGGTGTTTACGGTCAGCAGCGCAGGATTGGTGTTCGACGATCCAGCGGTGTTGGTAAACGCCGCGCGATACTGGTTTCCGTTCTGGCCGGCGGACGTGGTGAAGCTCACGGTTGTAGACGTTGCGCCCGTAATGTTGCTGAACGTCGTCCCACCGTTGGTGCTCACCTGCCATTGAACCGTCGGCGTGGGACTTCCGGTGGCTGAGGCGGTGAACGTCGCCGTCGCGCCGGAGCAAACTGTTTGCGCCGTGGGCTGCAGCGAAATCCCGGGCCCTGTATTCACCGTCAACGTTGCCGCCGTGGTGGTGGCCCCGCCGCATGTATTGGTGAACACGGCGCGGTACCGGTTTCCGTTCTGGCCGACGCTGGTGGTGAAGCTTAGCGTC
>PMUP01000035.1 GCA_003166865.1 Bryobacterales bacterium | reverse complement strand
TATCCGGCCGGCGTCTCGGTTCCGGTCAGGGTGGTGGTCGTCAGCGTGCCCGGATCGATCGTGACCGCTCCCGAGTTCCCAACACCGCTCAGGTACCAGGTCATCAACGGCAGGCTGCTGCCTTGCGCAAACAGCGTCACCGCACCGGCTCTCGCGCCCGGCGCCGTGGGCGTTAACGCCACCGTCACCACGCAGCTCTGCCCTGCTGTATAAGCGGTCGCTGTGCAGGTGCTGCTTCCACCGTCCGTGTAATCCAGGCCCGGCGCGCCCAACGTCAGTATGTTCACTGCCGTCAAAGTCGTCGCGCTGGTGAAGGTGTAACTGAGGGTTTGCCCCGTGGCTGCCGTACCCACATTGCTCGATCCAAAGTTTACTAGCGGGCTCAGCAGCGTAACCGTTATGGCCGCCGATGTGGTATTCGAATAGTTAGAATCACCCAAATAGCGCGCGGTAATGCTGTTGCCGCCCAAGGTCAGTTGCGATCCGGTGATATTGATCGACGTTGACGAATGGTTCGCGTCCACCGTGGACAAGGTGCCGGTTCCCAGCAGGGTCGCGCCGTCGTAGAAGCTTACGGTTTCTCCCGTCCCGGCAGGCGCACCGCCCGCCCCGGTTACGGTTACGGTCGCGCTCAACGTGTCAGCCTGACTGGGATAGATGCTGCTGGCCACCGAGGACGCGGTTACCGATATGTTTCCTGAGCCGCTGAGCATCGTGGCTGTGACTGTGTTCACGACGTTGGCCGCCGCACTGTAGTTGGCGTTACCGGATTGAGACGCGGTCAACGTGCATGTCCCGCTGCCGCTTGTCATCGTCACTGTCCCGCCCGAAATCGAGCAGACTCCCGACGCGGCGATCGTCACCGTGAGCTGGGAAGTCGATGTCGCGCTCACCGCGAACGAGCTGTTGTAAGCCGCCGGGGACGCGGGAGCTGGGAATGTGATGGTCTGGCTCATCAGTGCCGCGAAGTTAGCGGTGACCGACTGAGGTCCGCACATCGGCAGACTCAAAGTCGTCGGAGTAGGCGTCGTCGAGCCTGTGCAGGTGAAGCCTGTGAAGTTAACGAAATAGTAACCGGCGGAGGGCGTCGCGGTGATGGTGGCACTGGCGCCGGAATTGTAGAACCCACCCGCGCTCACCGTGCCTCCCGTGGTCGCCGAAGTCGTCAGCTCGTACTGAGTGGTGAAAGTGGCGGTATAAGTGTAAGTATTAGTGGCTGTGGATGACGGAGCGATAACGTTATCGGTGGTGCTGGTGGTGCCGTCTTGCCAGTTAGCAAAGGCGTACTGAACGCCCGTAGGGCCGGCCTGCGGCGTGGTCACGCTCAATTGGCAGGCGCTTGTCGGCGTCCATGCCAGCGTCAAAGGCGTAGTAAAAGTGGAAGGCGCGCAACCGGTGTTGGCGGAGGTTACCGTAAGGCCGGAGGGCACAGTAGTGACCTCGACGTCGCCATTTTGGACCGTCGGCACAAACGACACTCCCCTTAAGATGGAGCCGGCTGGAGCGGTATCCAGCAGGGTAAACGCTGTTTGCGGAGTTCCCATCGAGGTCGTCGCCAGGGTATCTGTGATTCCATAAAGGTAAGTCTGGACGAGATCGTTGTTTGGGTAAGTGGTCACCCAAAGGGTGGCAACGCCACTGCTCACAGTGCCTGTCACGCCATATAAGCCGGTCGTCGCGAGGCTTTGCGGGGTGGTGGGGCTGTTGGGATCGCAGTCTGAGTTCAGCACCAGGTTTAATCCGTTGTAAAGCGTATAGGCTAGGCTCCATCCCGACACGGTGACGCTCTCGCTGTGGGTGACAGTCGCATTCGCCGACATCGTCGCATTTGCACCCGCGCTAGAGACTGCGGTGATCGTCGTACCGGCCGGGATACCGGTTCCCGAAATCGGAAGACCAACTTCGCCCTGGGTGAATGCTCCGGACGAAGCGGTCGCGGTCGGAGATCCGTTCGCTAAGGTGACTGTGACGACTGGGTTTAAAATCCACTTTTGCAACCCGCCGTCGCCCACGGTGGCGCTGTCGGTCGTGCCGTCGGTGGTGCAGACGGCGTCGGCGCCGTTGGAATGGTTTTTCGGGCTGCCGGTGTCCGCCACATACAACACGTTCGAGCTGGCAAAGAAGTAATTCTGCGGGCTCAAGTTAACTTTGAGCCCGGCATTAAGACTGTTGCCGTTGCTGGTGTTGCCGGAACCCGCTGTATTGAGGGTGTACTTGCCTGTTCCGCCAGTGTTGCTGAGACCGGGTATCTCAGCCGGGCCGTAGGGACCGTATCCCGTTCCACAACCGCCTCCGACGCCTGTGCACGTGAACACGGAGGTCGCCGCAGGATCGCCCAGCGTGCCGATGAAGGCACGGTTATTCCCCCCTTTGTCGTCCATCGAGACGTACAACGTGTTGTTATAGATCTGGACCATCCGCGTGCTCTGGGACTCAGTACAAGTAGTTAGGTTCGAGCATGGTTCCGGTCCGTTATCAGGCCCGCTGATGGCTGTGGGATTGTTGGCTCCCAAATAGTTGTTGGCTCCCAAGGTGGTCAGGTACACACCCTGAGTGTCGTCATATAAGGTGTTCGAATTATCGCAAAGGTTGTCAGACGCATCCCAGGTTTTGCATCCCTGGCCGGAAACGTAGATGTGGACTCCGTCGGCGGAATAGGCGCTGCGTGCATCGTTTTGATTGTAGATGCCGTAGAGCACTGTTGAGGAATTGACGTTGCCGTTGGCGTCGATCAACACCGCCACGCGTGGTACTGGCGTGTTTCCGCTGTAAGTTTGTCCCAACAGGGTTCCCGTCTGGGCCATCGCCGGGTTTCCGTTCTCCGGGAGGCATGGAGTCAATGCAGTTGAGACAATCGGGAGAGATGCCTCTGTTGAACCGGGACAGTAATTAAGAAAGTTGACGTTGAAGGTCGCGGCATTGAGGCCGTAACCCATCATTGTCAGGTATAGGCCGTTGCCAGAAAGCTGTATCGTGCCCTCTGACTGAGATCCGTAATCATCGGAAACGGGAAAGTTCGCACCAGATATGTTTTGCGGCAATTGGAGAGAATTCACGAACGTGACACTAGACGCGCCGTTCACCGAGTACTGCCACAGGTTCCAGGGAGCTCCCTGATCGTCCCCGTAGCTGTTAGGGCCGGTCCCGGTGGTGCCGCCGGTCCCTCCGACTGGGGGGGTTGCACATGTGGCCGTGCTTGGTGTCGTGTTCGGCGGCGTGCCTCCATAAACGCCGCAGCCTGCAACGGACACAACCAGATTGCCCGGCGTGAAATACGGGGGTTGGGCTGTTGGCTGCGCAAACGCCGGCACAGACATCAGCGATAGCAATGCCGTTGCTAGCGCGATTTTTCCGATTCGCCCTGCGGGCACACACGTACGTTCTTGGTATGTCAAACTGTTCCCCTTGGTTTTTGGCTTGTTGCGGTTTTCAACCTATCAGGCCAACGTTACAGGCGCATGACGGCGAGGGTTATTTTTCATAACAGCCTCGTGAGCGTGAAGCTCAGGCGTCCCAATTCTTGAGGTGCCCCGGAGGGGCGATGTCGCTGCTGAGCACGGCGTCGTCTCGAAGGAAATGGACCCAGACAAACACGATGCTCGCGATGATAGCCTTTATGAAACGCATAGATCCTACATCTCCTCGTCGCACCGGAAGCAAATCAGCAGACCGTCTGGTCCGGGAGGGTAATGTTTGCGCCCGCAGCCGGGGCAGACAGGTTCAGGTGCGGTGACGAACGCCCACCAGTTTCGGAACGCATTCCAAGCCCCCGTAGCCGCCAGCGGAACTGTTACCGGTGCCGGTACCGTCTGGGACTGCTGTACATGTGCCTCCATGGATGCCGCATCCTTTCCCGATTCGCCGTTCACTCACATTTTTCGCTATCGTTGCGTTTCCAAATTAGCAAGTCGACATTACAAAAACGTGATGGCGAAGGTTATTTCTCATTACAGTCTCGCGAGCGGCATCAGACGGACCGGCGGGGCTCTTTTGTACCATGGAACAGATGGACTCCAGCCCCGCCCTTGCCATCCACAATTTACGCAAAGTATATGGAAATAAGGCGGCCGTGGACGGGCTCGATCTGGAGGTGCCACGCGGTTGCTTTTTTGGCTTCTTGGGTCCCAATGGCGCGGGCAAGACCACAACCATCCGCATGCTCATGGGCCTGGCCCCGCCCACTTCGGGCACCATCGAGCTTCTGGGGCTCTCCATGCCCGAACACGCCTTGGAGGTGAAGGGCAAGATTGGACTGGTTCCCGACGAGAGCTTGCTGTTCGACCATCTCAGCGGCCTGGAGTTCACTGAGTTCGTGGGAAGAATGTACGGGCTGGCGCGTCCGGTGGCGCGCGAACGATCGCGCGAGTTGCTGGCGCTGTTCGAGCTCGACGGCGAGCCGGGCAAACTGATCGGCGATTATTCCAAAGGGATGCGCAAGCGCGTGGCGATGGCTGCCGCGCTGATCCATCGGCCGGAGTTGTTTTTGCTCGACGAGCCCTTCGAAGGCGTCGACGCCGTGGGTGCGAGGCTCATGAAGGAGATCCTGCTCGATCAAGTGCGGCGCGGCGCAACCATGTTCCTGACATCGCACGTGCTGGAAGTGGTGGAGCGGCTTTGCGACCGCGTGGCGATCATTCACGACGGCAAGCTGGTGAAATTGGGAACCATGGCCGAGCTGAGAACCGGATCCGAGACGCTCGAGGATGTCTTCGTGCGTGTGGTGGGCGGCCATCCGGCTGAGACGCTGGACTGGCTGTAGGGCGGACCCCCTGGTCCGCGGCCGACGCCCTCGTCGGCCTCTTTCATGTATCCGGCGTGTTGTTGGATGCGAGATACGACCGAGGTGTCCTCATGATCGAATCATCTGATTTTCGAGCTACAAGAATGCCGCTCAGCCACCGAGCCGGCCATATTCCCGTACTCGGCTTTGGCACCCGGATTCCCGATGCAGCCGCGACGATAAGTGCTACCAGAGACGCGCTGGAAGCTGGATTTCGACACTTCGATTGTGCGGAACGATACCGGAACGAGCGTGAGGTGGGCGAGGCGCTGCAGGCTGGACTCGCCGCTGGAGGGATCGCGCGCGAAGAAATCTTTGTCACCTCAAAGTTGTGGAACTCCAATCATCGGCCCGATCCGCTGGATCAAAACGGCAATATCATTTACGACCGCGGCGTGACTTTGCTCGAGACCTGGGGGGCGATGGAGAGCCTCATGGACCGTGGCAGATGCCGGGCCATCGGACTGTCTGATATCAGCTTGAACGAACTGTTGCCCATTTACGAATCTGCGAGAATCAAGCCGGCCGTGGTCCAAGTCGAAGCACATCCGTATCTACCGGAAACGGACCTTCTGGAATTCTGCAAGGAGAAGGACGTTGTGTTTTTGGCTTTCGCGCCATTGGGACAGCTTACCACTCCCAGGACTGCGGCCCGCGCGCGGGAGAATTTCAACATCTCCGGCTCTTCCGGAAGATGCGCTCGACGAAATCAATCGAATTCAAACTAGACAGAGGTTCAATGAAGTAGTGAAGACCGGCAGCCCTGGTTTTATTCCAAGGTAGTTTCATTCCACAGGGGAGATGATCATGAGTCCGTCCATGAGTCCGTCCATGCATGATGAACAAATACGTGAAGGTCTGAATAAACACTGGCAGGCGTCGGCATCCGGCGATTTAAACGCGGAACACGATATTAACGATGACGATGCCATTTGTGACTATCCTCAGTCAGGCGAACGAATCCTCGGGCGAAAGAATTTGCAGGCCTTGCGGAGTCATCATCCAGGCAAGCCGTCTGGTTTTAAGGTCAAGCGAATTCTCGGCAAAGGTGATCTCTGGATCACCGAATACACAATCACCTACCAGGGGCGGCCTTCATACACAGTGAGTATTATGGAATTCGGCGACGGTAAGGTTGTGCACGAGACACAGTATTTCGCGGATCCCTTCGAGGCGCCAGCCTGGCGGAGCCAATGGGTTCAGCGGATCGAGTGATGCGCCGAGCTCCCCAGTGGCGATGAACTCGGAGGCGTCCTAACCGATCCAGCATTCCAAGATCGCAATTCGGCCAATTACAGATCGCCTGTGTTACGGCGCATCCGGAAGCTGGAAGCCACCCCGCGATCCGACCAAGACAGCCTCCAAGTAGGGAAGGAACTCACTTGCCCTTGAGTTCGTCGCGCCAGGCGATTACTTCGAGTTCACCCCGGACTGCGTCCTCAACGGCGACTACCGGGTGCACCTGGAACACAAATGAAGGGAGCATCGAGCAAAACTTGTGAATCGTCAGCGGATCGTCGCATTCCATCAACATATGCCCACCCCACTCGCCCACACGGATCACGAAAAACTCGATCTTGAAATTGGCTGGCGCCTTCCACTGACCAAAGACCTCGAGAATTCGCTTCTGGGCATTCTCATACTCTATAGTCGAACCTTGCGGGCGTTCGGACCAGCTGATTACGTATTTCATCTCTTCTCCTCTCGTGCAAACGGTCTGACTGATTACAGCCCGTCAAGTTTACTCCATCGCCGATTAGATTTTGGGCAACGAGCAGTTCGTTGCGAAACGTGTGCCCACTGGCGCCGATTAAGGCCGCATGGAACAGGTTCAATGCAGTTTAGCCGATCGCAAATTGGTTAGCCCCGGAGTTACGGCGCATCCGGAAACGATCCCACTTGGAAGTGTAACGTCCGAACCGGAGTTGTTCCTGCTCGACGAGCCCTTCGAAGGCGTCGACACCGTGGGGCCGCGCCACATGCTGCTTGTCGGTCCTGATCGGCGCATTTGAATGGCGCCGTGATTCGTCGGAAACTTAATGTTAAATTCACCGCCTCGCGACAATTTCCGTTGTGGGCCGGGTTACACAATGCCCCCTTTCAGGTTTCACACAGATACCTGGAAGACGAAAGGGCTTCAAAATAGGAGCATAAATGATGATATTCATTGATTTTGTAAAGAATTCCTGATACGCTTTAATCCATCTCAGATGGCTGCCCAGGACAATCCGAGCGAAACTAATGAATCCGCGAGTGAAATCCAGAAAGAACTGTTCGAGCTTCGATCTCCCAAGCAGGAGCTCTTGGAGCTTCGAGCCTTCAACAACGGTGTTGCAAAACTTTGGAAGATCGTGGTGGCTGGCGCTGGTGTGCTTCTGCTGATCCTGGTTGGATATGGGTGGGATATCAATGGACGCACGTCTTCGGCGAAGAACGGTCCGCGCCATGTTTCGACTCCGATCGGCACCTATGAAACGTTTCTGAGTCTGACAACACTATCTGCGCGAAGGCAGTTGTTCCGTTAAGAAAAGGTGCATCCCGTATCCACTCAAAATTGGGGGCCATCCGTCCGAATTCCATAGAAAAGGAGAACTCAAAATGAGCGAAGAAACTTCACGTCCAACCTGCCCGTTTAAACTCACGGGCCCGTACGTACCGCCCCGGTTCCAGCAGGGGCCGATGACGACTGCGTTAAATCTCGGCCCGCTCGCGTTCCTGGCGGGCAGCTGGAGAGGCCCCGGATTCAATGCGATCTGGCGGCCC
Source organism: Bryobacterales bacterium (assembly GCA_003166865.1). Taxonomy (GTDB): domain Bacteria; phylum Acidobacteriota; class Terriglobia; order Bryobacterales; family Bryobacteraceae; genus Palsa-89. The sequence goes on along the minus strand of PMUP01000035.1, from coordinate 33,172 downwards.
GACAATCCGGAATCGTTGCCGCTCACGACGCCCCCCGACCCGACCAGGCGCTTCCTCGAACTGAACCTGACCAATGACTCCTTCGACTTCCACGTCATCCCCGGGGTCGTGCCCAACCGAGGCCTGAACCCACAGACCGATCTCAGCCTGTACGGTCTGCATTACCTGCAGCGGGTCAGCGATGCCGACCCGTCCCCGGGCCCCAAAATCAAGCCGCTCGGATACTCGACAACCGCGAACCAGGCGCTGCACATCGAGCCGGGACTATTCATGAGCGTGCCCGCGAGCACGCAGCCCGTAACCGGGGACACACCGATCGTGAACAAGGACGCAATCGTGCGAATGGGGAGCATCCCGCACGGGGTCACGGTGCTGATGCAAGGGCCCAATCCGGGCGTGAAACCCCATGCGGGTAAACCGCACATCCCGCCACTAACCCCGTTCAGCACGCCGGGCAACTTATACCCCGGGCTCTCTCCCACGCCGTTCCCCGGCCTTTACGTTGCTCCTCCTTCGCCTCCGCCCCCGCTCCCGGATGCGCTGCAACCCCCCCGGTTCCTCCGGGGCCCAATCCTCCCGGCGTCGGGATCCAGCCAATAACCACGACGGTGGTTAAGGCAATCCCCCCCGGCGCACAGCATGTTGTTCCGGAGATCAACATCGCCCTGGACGTTCTGGCGCCGCCGCCGCCGCCGACACCGGCGCTGCCAGCGGGGTCGCCGCTGTCCTACCAGAGCAGCGGCCCGTTCCCGGAGCATTTCCAGGGCTTCATCAACGATCCCAACTCCGTTTTGCGGGAGGCGACCGAACACCAGGATATTCTTGGCCACATTACCATCCATCTCACGACGGACACCCTATCGAAGGATGGCAAACCGACTCTCGGCGTGGGTAGTTTCTACGAGACCGTCAGCAACATCCCGTTCCTGGGGGTCGCTAATCAAACTCCGCCCAATCCTCTCCCTTCTCAACCTGCGAACGTCGCTACCGAAGCGGCCCCGATCCCCAACGCCTTCGTCTATTCAGCAAGCGCAACGTTCTGGATCGAGTGGGTGCGTATCCCGGACTATCCGGTCCTGAAAACGGATCCAGGCCCGGCGATGAAGGAGCTTGAGCCGTTCTGGCCGGAGGGCACTTACCTGCAACTGCAGTACTCGCAGCTTGTGATTCTGGTTTTCAACAACGTCCTTTGGCCGCACGTGACCGTCGCGACCATGACACTCAGCGCGGGATAAACCCCGTGAAGTCCGGCGGCGCGTTCCCGGCGACGCGACCGCCGGCACTCAATCGAGATCAGGACAGTCGATCTTCCCCGAACAATTGCCCCAGCATAAACGGGCAAGCCGGACTTGTCCCTCGGCAGACGAGAACAGGGCGAGTCACTCATTGAGCCAACCGAACTTATCTGATGGGACAAACAAGTTGATATAGAATTGTTTCCGTGGGCAAAGGTCGTGCGCCAGGCCCACAGCAACGACGCTTTGCGGCATATATCGAGGGCGTGGCAGAAGCCGCAGGGCACGCTGATCGGCAGGCTCCTCCAAAGAACCACTGGCAGTATTGCGGCCAGGTTGGCAAACAGGATGATTGCCGTGTGGCGGTCAGTCTTTCCGTGACCACCGAGACGGCCAGTATGCCGGTTTCCACCTGCATCCGCCGAAGGTTTGGATCAAGGACCGCCAACGACGGAAGAAAACTGGCGTTCCGAAGTAGATCTGATGCAGACCAAGCGGGAGATCGCCCTGGGACAGATTCGGCATGCTCGCGAGGCCTTCCTCAGGGCGTGGTGCTGGCCGACGCCAGGCTATTGAACCGACACCTGTTTCCGTATGCGGATGACCAAGATGGAAGCGGTTTATGTGATGGGAGTGCCAAGCACGGTGACGGTGTGGAAGCCGGGAGGGGAACCCAAGCTGGCGCCAGCCTACCGAACCATGGGTCACCAACTTCGGCCCGCGCTTTCTATCTCCCCTTCAACAAACTGTGCCCTCCGACCCGTCGGCCGCATCCCGGCCGTGATATCCCGTTAACCGAGGTGGAAAAATGGCAACAGCAGCCCAAGCTCCCGCAACACCAACCACAACCGATCCCGTGCAAAACTGGTTAGCCCGGCGCGCCGCGACCAACCGTGCGAGCGCGACGCCAACCCCAACCCCCCAATCCCTAATCCCGGAGTCCCGCACTCGCGCGAACCGCGCGAATGCGAAGCTCTCCACCGGTCCTCGCACCGAACCGGGCAAGCAACGTTCGTCGCTCAACGCGTTGCGCCATGGTCTCACCGCCCAAACCGCTGTCCTGCCCACCGAGGACCCCGAAGCCCACCAGCGCCACATCCAGCAATTTCTCGATGAGTATAAGCCCGCCACCGCCACCGAGACCCAACTGGTCCACGAAATCGCCAACACCGCCTGGCGCCTCAACCGTATCCCATTCCTCGAAGCCGAGCTGCTTTCCCAAAGCCCCAGCCCCCAAACCCTAATCCCGCAGCTCGCCACGCTCGGACTGCACGGCTCGCGCCTCTCCCGCCAGTTCCAAAAAGCCCTCGAGCAGCTCCGCGACATCCAGGAAGAGCGCCGCCGCCTGGAGCGCCGCCAGCTCACCGAAGCCGCCGAACTCTTCATACGCCATCAGCGCAAAGGACTTCCCTGGGAGCCCGCCGACCATGGCTTCGTTTTTTCAAAAGAACAAATCGAGCGCCACGCACGAAAGCTGATGCTTCAGAACCCGGCCTTTTACGGCTTCCCCCCCGCGCCCATTGCCAACTGCGCTGGCGGAAGAGCAGACTAAAGAGTAATGTGGAACCAAGCCGGTGCGATCATCTGGGCGCAGTGGCGCAGCGTGCGGAATCATTTTCCGCGCGCCAATGTAGGCGGACTGCTCTTTACCGGCGTCCTCACCACCATCTGGTACGGAGCTTTCGCATACTTTGGCGTGCTGGCGGGAATCCTGCTTTCCAAAGCGAACGAAGTGGGAGCGTTTCACAAACTCCTACCGGCTGCACTGCTACTCGTCTTCCTCTATTGGCAGGTGATTCCGGTACTGCTGACATCCATGGGAGCGTCGCTCGACCTCCGCAAACTGCTGGTTTATCCCATCCCGAAGCGCGCCCTGTTCGCAATTGAAGTGATATTGCGCGTCACCACCGGCGTCGAGATGCTACTGCTATTGACCGGTGCCGCGATCGGCCTTTTCTTCAATCCGGCGGTTCCCCATTGGGCGCCATTCTCGCTAGCGGTGTTCGTCATATTCAACCTGTTTTGCTCCACCGGCATTCGCGATCTTCTGGCCCGGCTGCTGGCTCACAAACGGATTCGGGAAATCGTGATCTTCCTGGTGGTGCTCGGCGCGGCCCTTCCGCAGTTGATGTTGTTCCGAGGCTCCCAAGCCCGGGTTCGACAGTTTTTCGGCGGCGAACCTTCCGCGATGTTGCCTTGGACGGCGACGGCGCGCCTGGCGCTGGGCGAATTTTCCTGGCTCAATCTGGGCGTGCTGCTGGGTTGGACCCTAGCGGCCTACGTCTTCGGGCGTTCACAGTTTGAGCGCGGACTGCGCTTTGACGCGGCGGAGGCTTCGGCCCGCGGCTCCTCCGCAATGCGCCGTGCCAGCCGGCTGGAGTGGTGGTATCAGTTGCCCAACGCGCTGCTTCCGGATCCGCTCGGGGCGCTGATCGAAAAGGAATTGCGATTTCTGAGCCGCGCACCAAGATTCCGTCTGGTGTTCCTGATGGGCTTCTCCTTCGGGCTGTTGATCTGGGCTCCCATCGCGTTCGGCCGCGCCAGCACCCAGCACTCCTTCCTCACCGACAACTACCTGACGATGGTCAGCGTCTACGCCTTGTTATTGTTGAGCGACGCGCTGTTTTGGAACTGTTTCGGATTCGACCGCAGCGCGGCCCAGGTCTATTTTCTAGTGCCTGTGAAAATGTCCACGGTGCTCGCCGGCAAGAATCTGGCAGCGGCGTTTCTCGTTCTGATGGAGATCACGGCCATCGCGCTGGTGTGCGCTCTGCTGAGGCTGCCTCTCAGCGGGCTTCAGATTCTGGAAGCGTTCGCCGTTACCTGCGTCATTACTCTGTTCGTTCTGGCCGTCGGAAACTTGAGCTCACTCTACAATCCGCGCGCAGTGAATCCGGTGAAAGCGATGAAGACGGCCGCGAGCAGCCGGGCGCAGGCGCTGCTGATGCTGGCGTTTCCCGTCACGCTGGCGCCGGTGGCGCTGGCCTATTTGGCGCGCTACGCCTTCGACACGGAGTGGGCGTTTTTCGGCGTGCTCATGGTTGGCGGCGTGGTCGGCGTGATGGTGTACTTGTACTCCATGCAGTCGGCGCTAAGAGCCGCGGCCGATCGGCGCGAGCAGATCATCAGAGCTTTGAGCAGCGGTGAAGGCCCCATCGAAAGCTGATGGCAAGCTGCCGCTTCTGCCAAATCGCGTCTCACGCCAATTTCGTCGTGTTCGAAGATGATTTGTCGATTGCGTTCTTGGACTATCGGCCCCTATTCATCGGACACACCCTGCTCATCCCCAAAGCCCACTACGAAACGCTGGGAGATTTGCCGGGAGAATTGCTGGGACCGTTCTTCGCCAACGTGCAATTGCTCGCGCGCGCCGTCGAGGAAGGCATGCACGCCGAGGGCTCGTTTGTCGCGATCAACAATCGCGTGAGCCAGAGCGTTCCGCATCTGCATGTCCACATTGTGCCCCGCCGGAAGAAGGACGGTCTGCGTGGTTTCTTCTGGCCGCGGCAGGCTCACCCGGGCGAGGCGCAGATGCAGGAGGCGCAGACTGCGATTCGAGCGGCGCTGGCGAATTTGAGCGCAAGTTTCGGATAGATTCGTGTAACGGCCGTCTCTAGAATAGCCTCATGGAAAACGCGGACTCGATATTTCGGAAGACGCTCGAAACAGCGCTCGATAGCGCGCTGTCACATCTGGGAACTCTGGAGCACGACTCGGTAGCGGCGCCGGTGGATCTCTACACTCTACGCAAAAGACTGGGAAAACCGCTCGGCGATAGTGGCATTCCGCCGGAGCAAGTAGTGACTGAACTCGTCAAGGACGTGGAAGGAGGCATCCTTGGTTCCGCAGGCGGTCGATTCTTTGGTTGGGTGATTGGAGGCTCGCTTCCGGCTGCTCTCGCGGCTGACTGGCTCACCTCGGCATGGGGTCAGAACGCGGTGCTTTTTGCCAGTGGACCGGCAGCGGCGGTGGTTGAAGAGATTGTTGGTAGTTGGTTGAAAGAGATTCTAGGACTTCCAGCGCGCGCCAGTTTTGCTCTGGTGACTGGTTGCCAGATGGCGCATGCAACCTGCCTGGCGTCCGCGCGGCACGCGCTCCTTGCGAAGCGGGGTTGGAATGTCGAGGAGCAGGGTCTTTACGGCGCGCCGCCGATTCGCATTCTTACCAGCGGTGCGCGACACGGCTCTTTCGAGCGTGCCGTTCGCTTGCTCGGCTTGGGGCTCTCCCAAATGGTGCATCTCCCGGTTGATCCCGAGGACCGCCTGCAAGCCGACGTCTTGGAACAAGCATTGCGGGCTGATCCATCGGCCCCCACAATTGTGCTTTTGCAGGCCGGCGATATCAACATCGGCGCCTACGACCCATTCGAGAACCTCATCCCCATCGCTAAGCAGCACGGCGCCTGGGTTCACATCGATGGGGCGTTCGGCTTGTGGGCCGCTGCGAGTTCCCGATACAAGCATCTGGTGGATGGGGTAGCAGCGGCCGATTCGTGGGCTACCGATGGTCACAAGTGGCTCAATGTTCCGTTCGATTGTGGGTATGCGTTCGTGGCAGAAGCAGAGGCCCATCGCGCTTCGATGTCTCACCGGGCAGCGTACTTAACTCATGATGCGGAAGCGCGCGACGAAATCGACTGGACTCCGGAGTGGTCGCGGCGAGCACGCGGCTTTTCCACCTACGCGGCCTTGCGCCAGCTGGGGCGAAACGGCATCGCAGCTTTGGTCGAGGGCTGCTCGAAACACGCACATTCCCTGGTAACGCTCATCGGTGGGCAGCCTGGCGCGGAAATCTTATGGGAGCCGAGGATCAATCAGGGGCTGGTGCGTTTTCTGGATGCCAAGCCGAATGCCTCCAAGGAAGATCACGACCGGCGGACAGATGAAGTGATTGCTGCGATCGTGGCAACCGGTGAGGCGTTTTTCGGCGGCACCACGTGGCGTGGACGACGTGCCATGCGCGTGAGCGTTTGCAATTGGCGGACCAGCGATGAAGACGTCCGACGCTCGGTGAGCGCGGTGGCGAAGGTGCTGCAGAAGACGCGGACGGCCGATCGGGTTGATCCTAGTCAAATGGTCAGGGTGGTAGAATTGAACCCAGACGATTTATGAACCACGAAACGATTTCCACGTTGAAGACTGTATGCACCGCGGGGCGCGCCAGTGCTGGTTTTAACGGGGATTCGAACGCCCAGCTCGAACAGTTGGTGGATAACGGATTGTTGTCCGCGGCGGGCGTTTCCACCGCGTTCGGCCCGCAACGTTGCTACACACCGACCGCGAAAGGGCGCGAGCTGGTCCGGCAATTGACTGAGAAGGGCGCGGCTTAATCGCGCGGCCTAATCGCCCGACTTGCGCTCGATGTGCCCGCCAAATTGGAAGCGCATCGCGGAAAGCAGCTTGTCGGCGAAATCATTTTCACCGCGCGAGCTGAAGCGCTGAAACAACGCCGCGCTTAACACGGGAACCGGCGCCGATTCATCGATGGCCGCCGAGATGGTCCAGCGTCCTTCGCCCGAATCCGAAACACGGCCGGAGAATTTTTCGAGCGTCGGCTGGTCGAGTAGTGAGCTCGCCGTGAGATCGAGCAACCAGGATGCGATCACGCTTCCGCGACGCCACACTTCCGTCACGTCGGCCAGATTGAAATCGTACTGGTAATGTTCAGGATTGCGAAGCGGGCTGGTCTCGGCATCCTCTTCCCGCTTCGTCTTGCCCACGTTGGCGTGATGCAAAATATTTAAACCCTCGGCGTAAGCGGCCATGATCCCGTACTCGATTCCGTTGTGAACCATTTTGACGAAGTGGCCGCCGCCCACCGGTCCGCAATGCAGATAGCCTTCCTCAGCGGTGCCGCCGGCCTTTTCGCGGCCAGGAGTGCGATCGATATTGCCGCGTCCGGGCGCGAGCGTTTTGAAAATCGGATCCAAATGCTTCACGATGTCAGGCTCGCCGCCGATCATGAGACAGTAGCCTCGTTCCAAGCCCCAGACACCGCCGCTGGTGCCGACATCGGCGTAGTGGATGCCACGCGGCTGCAACTCCTTGGCACGGCGAATGTCATCGATGTAATACGAATTGCCGCCGTCGATGATGATGTCACCCTTCTGCATGCGCGAGGCCAGTTGTTCGAGCGTCTGATCCACCACCGCGGCGGGAACCATCAGCCACACCGCGCGGGGCGGCTTCAGTTTGCTAATGAATTCGTCGAGCGAGTTCGACCCAACCGCGCCGTCCTTTCCCAATTGCGCGACGGTTGCAGGAGTCCTGTCAAAGACGACGCACTCATGTCCGGCTTTCATCAGCCGGCGCACCATGTTTGCGCCCATGCGTCCCAAACCGATCATGCCCAGTTGCATACGATCCAGCATAGCAGCGAGGCTACTCGATATACCATGGCACATTGACCACAGCAATGCGCTGGTTGCCCTTGACATACAACAGGGTCTTCATCACTGCCGCGCGCTGGTTGTGAAGGAAGTAGTAATACCAATGCTTCTCTACTAATTCGGGAATCAGCACCGCAATCTCACGCGTCGGGTCGTCCTTCGCCAGGCCCAGCACATAATCCACGATCGGGCTGGAGACGTAGCGGTACGGGGAATCCAAAATGACCAGCCTGGGCGCGGCCAACCCAACCTCCTGGACAGGCTTCTCCACATACTCCTGCCACTCTTTCTTTAGCTGCTCGGTCCATTCGCAGTTCACATGCAGTCCGATGACCTCGGGCGAAATGGACAAAGCGAAAGTTATGGCCTTCTTGGCAATCACGCTCCAGCGTTCAATCGGGACCACCACCAGTGCGGGGCGAAAGTGCCTCAGATCGAGCGGCGTGGAGTCCGCGACCCGCTCGCTCACGTACCGATAGTGCCGATGGACCGCGTACATCAGCAGCAAAAGTGCGGGAATCAATAGCACCGTGATCCAGGCGCCCTCGAGAAACTTCGCTACCAACACGACCAGGACCGTGATCCCCGTAACGAAGGCACCCAGTCCGTTGATAAACATGTAGCGGCCGGAGTGCGGGCCCCGTACACGTTTCCAATGAAACACCATGCCTAACTGCGAGAGCGTGAAGGCGAGGAATGCTCCCACCGCATAGAGAGGAATCAAACGATCCGTGACGCCGCCAAACAGGATGAGGAGACCGCCTGTCAGCACGGCCAAAACGTAGATTCCCTCGGTGTAGACCAAGCGGCGTCCGCGATTGGACATCGATCTCGGCAAGTAGCCATCCAGCGCGATAATGCGGCACAGGCGCGGCAAATCCGCGAACGCGGTGTTGGCGGAAAGTGCGAGGACGAGCAAAATGGAGCCAATGGTGACGAAGTAAAATACGCCCTTTCCCGCTACCGCCGCTACCAACATCGAAAGCACGCTCTGGTAACCGGCGGCGCCGGGATCGGTAGCGGCAATCTGATACGCCTTCACCAGCCAGGCGATGCCTGCCAGCAAGATAATCAAGAGGCCGATGATGACGGTGAGAGTCTTTTTCGCGTTCTCGGAAGTAGGCTCGCGAAATGCTCGAACACCGTTGCTGACCGCCTCCACGCCAGTGAGAGCGGTGCACCCGCTGGCGAACGCTTTCAGCACTAGCCACGCGCCGACCATCGCGGTGGCTGCGGGAATCGCAGGAGGAGCAACCACGGGCATGGGATGTCCATGCGCCGCCAGCGCTCTGAACAGACCAATCAGAATCGTGATCAGCAGGGTGCCCACAAATAGGTAGGTCGGAATCATGAAGACTCCGCCGGTTTCCCGAACACCGCGCAGATTCACGAGGGTGATCAGCACGAGAATTCCGAGACACAGCGCGAGCGTGTGCGGCAGTAGCGAGGGAACCGCCGAGACCAGCGCGCCCACACCGGCCGAGATTCCAACGGCCGCCGTTAGCACGTAGTCGATCATCAGGGCGGCCGCGGCCAGCAGACCAGCGCCTTCGCCGATGTTCTCGCGCGCAACGGTGTACGATCCGCCTCCGCCGGGGTACGCATCGATCGTTTGGCGATACGAGAAGTAAACGATGGTCAGCAGGATGATGATGGCGGTGCTGATGGGAACGATATACGCAACGCCCAGAGCGCCGAGCGCGATCAGCAGCGTGAGCGCAGCTTCGGGACCGTATGCGGCGGAACTCAGGGCGTCCAGACCGAATATGGGAATGCCGGCGGCCGGGCCAACGCGCTCGCCGCTTTCGTCCGAGGTTGCGAGCGGCTTGCCGATCAGCAGATCGAGGAAAGACATCACTCTTATGTAAGCACGCCGGATGTTAAACTAACATTCGAGCCAGTAGTGGCCGAGTGGCGGAACTGGCAGACGCACCAGACTCAAAATCATATCTATATTATTTTATGTCCATGCTAATACTCCTAAATTCAGTTAGATGGAGAAAGCATTGATGCCTCTGATATACTTACACAAGTGTTACACATTTTGGCCGTTTCCGCCGTGTGACCGCGATGCCAGAAAAACACACAATTCTGGGCGGCAAGGTTCACGTCTATAGGCGCGACAACAGCAGTCGCTGGCAGTGCGCCACCTACCTCGCCGGCAAGAACCGGCGGGTTTCCACCAAAGAAGACAGCTTGGGCAAAGCCAAGGACTTCGCCGAAGACTGGTATCTGGAGTTGCGTGGCAAGGCCCGCAACGGCGAAATAAACGACGAAAAAACCTTTCGCGAAGCCGCTGTGCAATTCGAGCGCGAATACCAGATCATCACCGAGGGCCAACGNNCCCGGCCAGATACAGGAGTACCGCATTCATCGCCACGAGGAAGCGGTGAAGGAATACGGAAAGCCGCCAGCCCGGAGTACCATGCACCAGGAAATCGTTGTTCTGCGGCAGACCCTCAAAGCCGCCGTGCGCCACCGATGGCTGGACCGGCTTCCGGATCTCTCCGAGCCCTATCGGGCGTCCGGAAAAATCTCGCACCGGGCGTGGTTTTCCCCGGAGGAATACAAGAAGCTCTATGAAGCCACCCGGCGACGGGCGCGCACTCCGAAAAATCCCCGCTACAAATGGGAATCAGGACAGCTTCACGACTACGTTCTGTTCATGGCCAACACCGGCCTGCGGCCGGACGAGGCGAGCCACCTTGAATATCGCGATGTGAAGATCGTCGAGGATGAGGGAAGTAAGGAAACCATCCTTGAGATTGAGGTTCGCGGCAAACGCGGCGTCGGCTATTGCAAGAGCACCAGCGGGGCCGTAAAGCCTTTCCAGAGGCTGGTCGAGAGGAACAAGCCGCAGCCGACCGATCTGATTTTTCCGAAGACCCACCGGCAACTTTTCAACACCATCCTGGACGAAGAAGGCCTCAAGAAAGACCGTGAGGGACAACCCCGCACGGCCTACAGCCTACGGCACACCTACATCTGCCTGCGTCTCATGGAAGGCGCGGACATTTATCAGATCGCGAAGAACTGCCGCACCAGCGTCGAGATGATCGAGAAATACTACGCTTCCCACCTCAAGAACAGCCTCGACGCCTCTGCGATCAACATTAGGCGGAAGAAGGCGAAGAAAGACGAGCCGCCCACGGAACCAGAAGAGTAGTCCCTCCGCGCGCACCAGTTCCCCTTTGCCCTCGCTTCGAAGCCGAAAAGCTTGCGGGTCACCATGATCCCGCTTCGGCGTAGGGGATGGCACCATCCCGCGCAGGGCAAATCCCTTTTGAACTGGCAGGCTATCTCTCCGCCCATACCACCCATTCTTTCAGGCGCCGGGAAAAAAGCGGGACACCTGCTCCCGCCCCGGCAGCCAAGGATGGAACCATCCTTATCTTGATCGGCGGCTTTACGTCATTGACTTTGGCCCTCTCATCCGCGTCACCTAAAATGCCCCGAACACTGGAATCACTTACCGACCGCAACCGGGCGACAGCCAGCAGGCCTTCTCGTAACGACAAATACGTGTGGAATCACTAGAAATTAACGAATTAGTAATAAAACTCTGGTCATAATAAACGGGATCGCAATCTGCCCCAAGAGGAACTTGATCATGGCACAGCAGAACGGACAGACAGACAAAGCCCTGACTGACGATATTGATTCGGGCTTCAAAGTGGAGGTAATCAAACAGGGCTATGGGTCGTACGACTCGTATTATGTGACTGTTGCGGATCCTGAATTGGTCCAGGCTGCGGCGACGGCAATGACAGAGCATATCGGAATTGGCCTGCGGCTCGCTACATATCTTGATATGGGCAGTCATAGCAGCGGCGGAAATAAGGTTCGGGTTCAGCATACTTGGGAGGCCATTAGAAAGGCAGCCCTCCGTCAAAATGCCAGTTATTTAAAAGGATTACCCGCAGGTGTTGGGAAACAAATGGCCGCTATGTTGTGTAAGGAGCGCCTCGCCTCAATCGACTCCATGTTCGGTGTCGATAGTGAAGGTGGTTCTGACGATTATCCAGGTAAGGATGTTACAATCGAGCCTTTGCACCAATTCCTCGAAAAGTCTAAGCAACGCCTGACGCAAGAAGTAGACGGACCTTCTCCCACATCTGTCAGCGATAGTAACGAAGGCGGGTTACAAAATCCGTCGAAGACCGAAGCCCAAGATAGCAATGATGGCGGCGGCGTTCGAAAAACTCACCGGTCTCGTCCGCGTCCGCCAGGTCTAGGCCTTCAGGCCGACACGTCCCCGGCAACAGGCAGGAATCCTGAAACACAGAGGCAGCTCATAGCCGATGCGGGCGTCTCTATGGTCTACGATGACTCGCCAGCCGCAAAAGACGTGACACCCGATCAATTTCTCGAGATAGCCGAAGGCGATATCGCAACGGCGCAGAACCGGGCAAAAGAGAAATTTCACGCACTCGATCCTGCGGAGCAACAAGTGGCGCTCGATCGCGCGCGGGAGGTTGCAGTAAAGGTCGATGCCGGTGTCGACAAAGCAGTAGCAAAAACAGCCGGGAATCCCGCTCCGATTAAAAGACTCCCTCGGATCGCGCCATAGCGTCGCTTTTACCTCATGCCGTGCAATGCCCCCGACTCAGGGCGTAGAAACACCGAGCGGAGCGTAAGGGCGGAGGCCGGGGATCTTTATCACAAGAGCAGAGCTGGGAAAGCCACGCTCGAACATTTGCAAATGACAGGATACAGTCTCATCGACCGGGCCATCGATTGCTGGCTCCAGGTCCGTCCGCTACCGCATCCTGTACGGCGCAACCCAGGCCATTGTGAGGGACGCGATGACAAAGCAGAAACTTTCGCCGGAATGGCCAACAGGTTCGCGTCGCTCGGGTATCCGAGACACGGGACGGGCGGCAGATTCAACTTGAAACCACTCTGATCGATTTTCGCACCCCGGACACCAGCCGAATTGTGGAAGACACTCTGAAGGCTCTCCAGAAAGCTCAAGCCCATTGAGGGCTTTCGTTTCCCAAGGAAGGGGCCTCCAGCGCCGGCCCCATTCCTTGACCTTCCCCGCCGCCCTTCGCTCACGCATCAGTCAAGGACGCTCACGCGCCGCTTACGCGGTGGCTCCTGCGTCGCCATCCTTGAGCAGCCGCTCCGCTGCGGGCCTGTTCCCTATAGGCCGAAAAGGGAGAAACCGCCCCTTTCCGGCCTTCTATTAACAACACCCCGGCCAGAGCGGTGTGCTACGGTGTGCTTGAATTTCGTGACAGAAAGCCTCATATCCGGTATTGTGGAATAGGAGCCGCAGCTATGGACGTGACTGTGCACATTCCTGACGATCTCGCCAGCCGACTGAGTGCGGCAGGTGGCGACTTGTCGCGCCGTGCGCTGGAGGCGTTGGCGCTGGAGGAATTCAAGAGCGGGCATCTGACCAAGCCGGAGCTCCGAGAATTGCTGGGCTATGAAACGCGGGCCGCACTAGACGGGTTCCTTAAGGCTCACGCCGTATTTGAAGAGTACACCCTCGAAGATCTGGAAGAGGAACGGCACGACTTGAGCCGACTCGGGCTGTAGCAGCGTGCGGCTAGTCGTCGCCGATGCCGGGCCGCTTCACTATCTTGTTCTGATCGGGCATATCGATCTTATCCCCGCGCTTTTTGAAACCGTATTCGTTCCGTCTGAAGTACGTGACGAACTGTCCCGTGCGGAAACACCCCTTGAGGTTCGTTCCTGGATAGGCAGACCCCCGGCATGGATTACCGTTGTTCCGGCTCTACCTGCAACAACAGATCCAGACCTACTGCGGATTGATCGTGGGGAAAGAGCAGCAATTGTCCTGGCCGATTCCCTCAAGGTTGACGCAATCCTCATGGACGACCGCGCCGGCGTTGCCGTCGCTAAGGCCAAGGGGTTCGCAGTAGTGGGAACACTCGGCATTCTGGACGCCGCCGCGCGTCACGGCCATGTTGATTTGGCCCAGGCGATTGCCAGGCTTCGCAAGACAACTTTCAGGCGTAAGGATGAGCTTTTCGATACGCTGCTAAAAAAGCATCAGAATGAGAGCGGCCAAGTCTGAACCAGTTCCACGCACCCGCACGGGTACTATACTTTCCTACAATCGTAGAATCCTACATTAGATACGGAAGACCGAACATGGCCAAAATTCCCTTTGAGAAAAGCAGCGGCAACGTGTTTGCCGATATTGGATTCACGACAGCCGAGGCGGCGGAACTCACCGCCAAAAGCAGTATGATAATCGCTATCAAGGACACCATCGAGCAGCGCAAACTGACGCACCAGGAAGCGGCGCGGCTCTGCGGCACAGATCAGCCGACGTTTTCCAAAGTGCTCCGTGGCCGGATGGAGAGCGTCACCATAGACCGGCTTGCCAGTTGGCTCAACGCGCTTGGACGGGACGTAGAGATCATCGTCAAAGCGTCCCCGCGCAGGCGCCGCCAGGGTCGCCTGCGCGTGATCGAAGCCGCGTAATAGTCGGGCGGCCTAACTATTGCCTTCGTTGTTCTCCGAACAAATGTTTTCAGATGCGTCGTCGCTGTACTGGCGTGCGTTCGTTGTCCGGTCCAAGACAGGCAGTGGACGGCTTGAGCGGGTGTACAATGACCTTTCTAGCGCACTTCGGGTTGCCGTGCATTATTGATTCAGGGCTTTGCGCCGCGTCAGCTGAGGAAATACGTGTGATTAACGTCGCGGAAGTGATAGCCGGGAACGAGGGGAAAAGAAACCACTACGCCCGGGAGCGAAATACGGCTTCAATGATTCAAAAAGTCGTCTCGTGCCAGCACATCGAGGGACTTACCGGAGAGGGGATGTGGCGGCTCGCATCGTTGACGTGGATCACGAAGGGCGGCAGGAAGGTTTCCCCCGACTACTGGAAAGCATACAAGATCCCCACGCTCGCGTATTTTTTCCGGAAGGGCCAAGTAAAGCGGCGCGATCTCTTCGACCTGCCGTCCAGCATTGCCGCATTGGACCTCCCTGACGCGGTGGCGGAGGCCGCCAACGAGGAAACCGGGGTCGTCAACTTCTATGCCGCGCGACGAAATTCCGCCCTGCCCTGGTGCAACGCCCACGCTGCAAGTTTGCGAAAACTTGTGAGGGATGCGTCAAAGCTCCGCAGCAATGACCAGGCCCGGTTCGAACTGGCGGCAAGAATTGAGAAGCTGCCGGGTATCCCGCTCCCGAGCGGCACGAAGCCTGTCCCGGCTTCCCAACTGCTGACGCCCCTGATCGCTTCCCTCGATCCCCGAAGCCGGTTTCCCGTCGTGAACGGGAGGGCCGAAGTTAACCAGTTGCTTGGCAGGATGCAACTGGCATCGCATGACCTTGAAACCCAGGTGAAAGGTCTTGTCGGGTTGATCGACAGGTTCGGCATTTCGGACGCCCTCATGATCGATGTATGCGCAAAGGAGATCGCGGAGGGAGCGCAGGACTTGCCAAAGGCGGTGGCTCAAGGTGCAGCGGCCGCAGAGGGGGCAGCTCTCGAAGAGTATGACGAGTCCGAGCGTCTCGCGATCAAGGAAAGCGGCACCGTACAATATCGGCATCGCCACCACAAGATCACCAACGCGCTCATAGGAATATTCGCCGCGCTGAAGCCTGAACAGGGCAGGATGTCGAACAGCCGGTATGACGTCCTGTTGAGAAACTACGATGGAGCCGGGCGGGACCTGCTCATTGAAATCAAGCCCGATCCCGACAAAGGATCGCTGCGCATCGCCATAGGACAGCTTTACGATTATCGGCGCTTCCTCAACAACACCGCTGCCACCGATCTTGCGGTGTTGACAATCGGCAAGCCGGACCAGTCCTATATGGACCTGCTGCTGGTCGATCGGGGCATCACCGCGCTCTGGTTTGAGGATGAAAGCTGCCAGGTGCTGAACGGGGATGGAAATGGCTGGCACTCGCTGGCCTTGGCGCTTCAGAAGGGCTCAATACCGGTCGCGGCAGCGGGGTGACTTGCGGAGCCGATATGTACTACTCCGAGAAGGCAACTGTGGCCCGCTCGGAAACCTTCTACTTTATCTGGTCAAGCTGTTAACGCGGCTTCTTGGGGCACCGCCTGCCGATTTCCGGCCGCTAGTTCACCGAGAGCTTTGTGCACCCGCACCATCGCGAGGGTGTCCATCTTGCAGTAATCGAGAAGCTGCTGGCGTATAACCTCGACGGCCGGGCTCGATACTTCACCCCTCGCCATGCGAGCGAACCACATGATGGCCGTCTCTCCATTAGCCACTTCAAGGTCCGCATACGACAAATCCGGAACCAACGCGGGAAGAACTTTCTTAATTGAGAAACTCCCTTTGAAATCCGGATGATAAACGTGATCGGCGACAATGGGTTCGATGTCCACAAGACGGTCAAGAATCGCCTGTAATGGACCAGCGAGATCGGGAAGTTCATCTCGGAGAGCTTTGATGCGCGTCTGCTCAAAGGTGGTATATACAATGATCGATCCTCGTTGACCTAACGCCTCGATCAACGCTTGGGCGAGTTCCCTTTCACAGTCCTTAGTGGCATCGGCCAGATATTCGCTGTGGCGCGGCTCGGCATCGATGCTATCGCGATGATGAATACTAAACTGCGTCGGCACCTGCCGATGGCAACCATGCCCGCTATAGAGCGGGAGAAATGTGGAAACCGTCTCGAAATCCAAGTAATGACAGGGCCATTCGACCGCAGCCAGGGCGGCGCTCAGGCCGGGATCGACGACAGTATTGCCGGAAAGAGCGGCGCATTTCGCACGCTCCTGCCGATCGTTGAGTTTCAGGTCTGCGGGCACAAGTGACAAGTCGATGATGCCTTCGGCCGATAGGCGCTTAAGTTTGGTATGGTGCAGGCTTGGAAGTTCCAAGACCGTGTGGGTAATGCCTGCCCCGAGGCATTCGCTAGCGAAGAAGGAGCAGTCACGGCAAGCGGATACCAAGGCTGGCTTTGGTGGCGCATCGGCAAAAAGTGCTTGAGCAAGAGAATCCGCAGCACTTTCAAAATCCGCAACTCTGGCATGTGCTTCGGCGGTTTTATCGATGACATCGAACAGGTGATCCGGGCTGTCCCCGAACCGGTAGGTCCGTGACAACAGGAGCAGCGATGCCTGGGCCACCGGAAGGCCTGATCGTTGGAGGACCATGACTGTGTAGGCAAGGTCATCGACCAGATCTCCGGTCTTCTTTGTGTCCGAAAAGCTCGATTTCACCTCAAGAACATGCCACGCCCCATTCTGCCGCCTGAGAATGTCCGCTTTTGCCACGAAGGGACCCGCGTGAAACGCCGCCTCAAAAAGCGTCTCGATTGCACCATCTGCGATAAGGCATTGCGTCACCTCGGCAGTGGTTTTCCCATCCGTCCTTGAAACGAGGATGCCGCTCGGATAGAGCTTTCGCGCGAGAGATCCCACGTCCTGCCCCTGTTCCATGCGAAACCGCCCGGCTTCGTCCGGAGGCGTGGGGGCAGCGCGTATCCCACGCCACGCCATGGTCGGGCATTGCCCAGCCGAGAGCCAATCAAATTTGGCGATGGTTGTTTTCATGGGCGACCTCCGTGCCGGAAGAAAAGGCTATGGTCCCAGTTCCGTCCATCATTACTATCGGCACTCTGCGGGATTGGGAACAGGTCCGCCCGAGATGCCGGCGTGGCGTGGAGGGTTTCGTTTGTATCAAAAAGGGCCCGTTGTGCAACGTTAATTTCAAGGAGAAGTGTCGGCATGTCGGGCTCATAACCGTGTTCAACGCATGGTAGACTTTCGAGCAATGGCAAGAAGAGCAAGCGCTATCGCCATCATTGCCGTTCTCGGGATTTTATCCATATGAATCGCCGTCTATTCGTCCTCGGCCTGATGCTGGCGGCTTTCGCCCAATCCGTAACTTCGCAGGAACCGGTGTTTCAGCGGGAACTGCTGGTTGGCTCATGGAAGGTCAATTGGGAAAAATCAAAGCCGGAGGCTAGGGTAACCGCTTCGCAATTGCCGAGCATCTATCGGCAGTACGAAGAGCAGGGTGAGGGGTTCATGTTGCACACCGTGATCATGGTTGACGCCGCTCAAAAGCGTGCGTGGACCCTTATCGGGGTCATAAAATACGACGGCAAGGAATACCCCACGTACGCTGGAAAATCGTTAGCCGATCGCCTCGCCAGTGGCAAGCAGCCTCTCGAAACGGTGGCATTCCGTGTGGTGGATGCTTACAACCTGGAATGGACCGACAGAACGAACGGAAAACTAACGGGCACGGGAACCGTCGCTCTCTCGAAGGATGGCAAGACCATGACCGACACAAACCGGGCCTACGATTCCGATGGCAAAGAAATATCGATGCAGGTTTTGGTCTACGAGAAGCAGCCGGAAGATCAATAGAACTGGCCCCGGCGCATTTCAAATGTCAGGCTCACAATTTCCCTGCCCTGTTTGGGTCACAAAGGGTAAGTTTTGCAACCTTCGCCTAAGGCTTGAAGACAAAGGGTCTGGCGTGTTGTAAATGTTAGCCGCCAAATCGTGACCGTGCCGCCGGTGGAAACCGACTCAACTGCGTGCAATAATCCAAGTCGGCATATAAGATACATCGGGCTACCTCCACGCCAACGGCCATTGATCGGAAGCCACAAAGGCCGGATCTGCCTCACCGAGGACGACATGATATTCCGGCGCGCCGAACTGAGCAAACAGTCTCACAACGACATGAATGTAAGCGTTCGGTGACGACCGCCCTATACAGAGGGGTGGCGTTGTTGCAGGAGCCTCAGTTCTGAGATTCAGGATTGTTGCGAGCGGGCTGCCCAGTTCCAGGGCAGCAGGTCGGCGATGCGCCTCGCCGGATAATCCGCGATGCGGGCAATGGTGTCGCGGAGATAGGCCTCGGGGTCAAGGCCGTTTAGCTTGGCGGTTTGGGTTATGGTGTAGATCGTCGCGGCAGCCACGCCGCCGCCATCCGAGCCCGCGAATAGCCAGTTTTTCCTGCCGAGAGCGAGTGGACGTATGACGCGCTCGGCTGCGTTATTGGAGATTTCCAAGCGGCCATCCGTCGTGTATTGAGTCAAGGCCCGCCAGTTCGTCAGAGCGTAGCGAATGGCCTGCGCCAACGAAGTCTTTCTGCCGATTTTGGCGAGTGCGGTCTCAAGGTCGGCCTTGAGCGCGTCGAGCATCGGGATTGCGTATTGTGAGCGGACAGCAAGGCGCTCTTCCGGTGATTGGCCGTTGATTTTCTGCTCCAGCATGAACAGCTCGCCGATATCCTTGAGCAGGGCCATGGCGGTATGCGATCCGGTCGCCGCGTGAACCTCGAAGATCTTGCGGCGCGCGTGCGCCCAGCACGCAACCTCGATAAGGCGCGCTTTTCCCGTAATCGGGTCCGCCTCGTACAGACGGTTGAATCCGGCGTAGGCATCGGCGTGCAGATAGCCTCGGCAGTCCCGGAGCAAGGCTTCGGCCTGCTCCGCTTTTCGGTCGGGTGCGTATCGGTAAAAAACAGAGGGCGGCACCGCCGATCCCCACGGTCGCTCGTCTCGCACCGCGACCCATAATCGTCCTGTCTTCGTGCGTCTGCGGCCTGGGTCGAGGACCGGGACGGGGGTGTCGTCGGCGTGCACGACCTCGCCCGCGCATGTGTGAGCTTTGATCGCGTGGGCCAGCGGCTCCAGCAGCGCGGTCATGCGGCCGACCCACTCGGCCATGGTCGAACGGTCGAGATCGACCCCGGCGCGAGCGTAAATTTCACTCTGCCGATACAACGGCAGATGGTCGGCATATTTCGAGACCAGGACATGGGCGAGTAAACCGGGACCGGGCCGCCCCCGCTCGATCGGCAGCGACGGCATCGGCGCTTGCGTCACCGTCTCGCAATCGCGGCAGGATAGTTTCGCGCGGGCGTGGACAATAACCTTAAAGTGCGACGGCACATATTCGAGCACCTCGCGCTCATCCGTGCCGATGCGACGCAGCCGTGTGCTGCCGCATTTGGGACACGCGCACGCTGTCTCGTGTTCGATCCGCTCGCGCGGCAGATGGTCGGGCAGCGGCTTGCGGTTGGCGGACTCTCGTTCGGCCTTCTCACGCCGGATCGCTGCGGACAGACGCTCGGACGATGGCTGCCGGTGATCTTCGCTGCTTTCCAGTTCTTCGAGCGCGAGTTCGAGCTGCCCAGCCTCCTGCGCGAGGTGTTCCGAGGAACGGCCGAAGCGGGCACGGCGCAGCTCCGCGAGTTGCGCCTTCAGCTTCTCGATGTGCAGCGTCTTTTCGTAAATCTCCGCGTCACGCAGCGACATCGCGGCCTGGAGCGATTGCGCGAACACTCGCAAGGCGATCGGATCATCGGGAAGAGGCGTGGCCGCAAGGGACATGCTGTTTCTTAGCAGAGCGCCGCGCGCGGAGGCACTGCATTTCGCAAGGCCCAATGATAATTTCTACAGGTGAATCGGAATGGCAACACTCGGCGCAGGCGCGTGAGTCCGACGCCAGTCGATCCCCTCGATGAGAAGCGCCAGTTGTGCCGGCGTCATCTGCACCGAGTCGCGCACGACCGGCGGCCAGGCGAAGTCGCCGTTCTCCAGCCGTTTTGCGAACAGGCACATGCCCGATCCGTCCCAATAGAGAATCTTCACGTAGTCGGCCCGTTTGCCACGGAAGACGAAGATCGCGCCGCTATAGGGATCGTCCTGCAACGCCTCCGCGACGTATGCGCCGAGGCTGTCAAAACCCTTTCGCAGATCGACCGGCTTGCACGAAAGATAGACACGGGTCCCAGCCGGAAGTTGGCCGATCATGACTGCACCATCAGCACTGCAAGAAGACGGCGTAGCATTCCATCGTCAACAGAGGAATCGAATCGCATGCACACACCGTTCGGCAGCTCGATCTCGATCCGTCCGCTTTCCGGCTTCGGCGCGACCGCCGGGACCTTGGCCAGCGAGCGCCGCGTGGACTTCTTTTGTTGCCCGATAGTCCGTGGAGCTGGTAGAGCCCGTCCCGCTGCCGCGTCGTCGATAATCGTTATCGGGACAAGGTCCTGGATTGGCCGCGCTGCTCTACCCTTCCCAAGAACACCTTGGCGGGCCTGATTGCGCCAGTTGAAAAGGAGATTCGAGTTGATGTCGTGACGCCGTGCCACCATCGAAACCGACGATCCGCGAGCCTCGGATTCGCGGACCATCGCCAGCTTCTCCTCATCTGTCCAGCGGCGTTTCGGAGAGGGCTCCGCAGCGGGCTCCCACTCCATCTCCCTGCGTAGTCGCTCCGACGGCATAGTGTCCACTCCCGTTCGTAGTGGACACTCTCATCTCTTCGCCACGCGACCGAAGTGTCCATCTCGGCCCGTAATGGACACTGTGAGCTCTCCAAAAGATCTGTACAGGGCGGCCATCAGCAGACGCTTACACATGAATGTCCGAGCCGGCAAGGCTGCGTTGCACTTTAATAGCATGAAGCCCTTCATGCGTGTCGTTCACAGGATCGCCATGCCACGAGCCCACCCAGTGCCCGATGCACGGGTCGGAGCCGAGTATGACCTTCCTGATTGGTGTGTGTGTGAATGCCGCGAGCCCCAACCCATGTACGGCCGCGCAAAAGCCGATCTTAGCTAAGGTTCTTGCAAAGTCCTCGGGCGAGAAATTCGTGTGAGCACCCACGAAGTTGGCACCGGGATATCGTTGACTCGCCTCTTTGAATGTGGGTCCAGCAATGTGAATCGCGTCGAGATTTGTAAACACGCCTCTAATTGGTTTGCTTCTCCAAAACAGAGCCGGAGGGGGAAACAGTGGCGTTGGAAGGTATATTGGAAATTCTGACCGACTTACTTGAATTGTCTCCCTAACCCCGTCGTGCTCTACTACAAGCGGCAAAGTCTGCGAACGTTTGTCCCGACGTCGACTCTGCATCGCAAGGGCATTGCGAATATCTGGCCACAAAGAGCGCATGGTGTCTCGCTCAAATCGGTGGGTGATTTTTGCGCAGGCATCACAACTCGCTTTCAGAAGGGTCCACGGCCCATTAAGGCCATAGGGCACAGCGTGCTCTTTGCCGAGCGGCGCATCGCGCGTGCCACAGTAGATGCACTCGCCGATTTCGCGAGCATTCACTGGAACAGGAATATTCACCTGTCCCGAACCGCTGGCACAATCTGTCGGATGTTCGTGAGCTCCATTAATGTTGTTGTCTCAAAAAGAGTGTGATAACGTCCTTTATAACACTCTAGGAGGAGCATGGCCTCGCGTAAAGCAGACATTCAGAAAGCCCCTACCCTCGCCCCCGACCGGGCGTTGAAAGCCCTAACGCAGCAGCTCGATAATCTACAGAAGCTAAAGGGGCGCAAATATCACGAAGCCGACGCGGAAGAAACAGAATGGGAGCACATTACTCGGGGCATCATTGAAACTGCCTTTGGTGACCCCAGTTCATCACTGGACAAGTTTTATATGGCCCACAGCGCCGGGATTCACAATGTGCGGGGAATCAGCTCAGAACAGCGCCAGATCAATTTCCAGCTACGGGTCAAGGAGCAGGAGGCCCTGCTGCGCGGCCTGATGAGCACACTCCGGCTACGACTCCCCGAGGAAGAAATCCAGGGTGTCTATGAAGCGGGCGATCAGTACGCCTTTTATCGCGATCTCAGTTCGCTCATTCAGGCAGCGACAAAGGAAGTCCTTATCGTTGATGCCTACCTGGACGAGGACGTGTTCAACCTGCACGTCAGCAAGGTTCCCGACGGCGTGCCCGTCCGCATCCTATCCAACAAAATAGGCGCTAACGTGGAGACGGTTGCAAGGATGTACGCCAAAAGCAAGCCGCTCGAACTTCGATCAAGCGCCGACATTCATGATCGAGCCGTTTTTGTGGACCGGCAGGGATGGGTCATTGGGCAGTCGATAAAGGATGCCGCCAACAAAAAGCCAACGTACATAGTCGAACTTAATGAACCGATGCTCACTGCATCGAGAGACACGTACGGTCGGATTTGGTCCACAGCAGGGGTGGTGATTTAGCCATGACAAATGAAATCATTCTTCCCCCTATCGCTCAGCTCACCCCGGCCCCGATCTTCGCGCCGACGCCGAAGGCAGCCAAGCGTGTCCTGGAATTCTTCACCGCGCAAATCAGCAACGACCATACCCGCAAAGCCTACTTGAATGGCACGCGCCGCTTTGCTCAGTGGTGCGAGCAGCACGGGATCGGCCAGCTTACCGACGTGCAACCGTTCCACGTTGCCGCCTTCGTGAAAAACCTACAGCGCGACTTTTCGGCCCCGACCGTGAAACAACACTTGGCCGGCCTGCGTATGCTGTTCGACTGGCTGGTAACCGGCCACGTCCTCGACACCAATCCGGCCCACGCGGTACGTGGCCCCAAGCACGTGGTCAAGAAAGGCAAGACCCCAGTGCTCAATAACAACGAGGCGCGCGCCATGCTCGATGCGATCGACACCAGCTCGCTGATCGGTCTGCGCGATCGTGCCTTGATCGCTATCATGGTCTACACCTTCGCCCGCATCAATGCCGTGCTGGAAATGAAGGTTGGCGATTATTTCGTCCAGGGGCGCCGCGGCTGGGTCCGCCTGCACGAAAAGGGCGGCAAGGAACATGATGTGCCGTGCCATCACGCGCTCGAACGCTATCTCGATGAGTACATCGTGACCGCCGGCATCGCCGCCGACGCTGACGGTCCTCTGTTCCGCACGTCAGGGCGCAAGACCGGCCAGGCGCAAGCCATGTGGCAGCAGGATGTTTATCGCATGATCCAGCGCCGCGCCGAGGCCGCAGGCGTGAAAACGAAAATCGGCAATCATACCTTCCGCGCCACGGGCATCACGGCATATCTGAAAAATGGTGGGACGCTCGAACACGCGCAGCAGATCGCCAACCATTCCTCGCCGCGCACGACCAAGCTCTATGATCGTCGGACCGATGAGATTTCACTCGACGAGGTCGAGCGGATCGTGATTTGAGGTTGCTGGTCTATGGACCCAGAATGCTCACGTCTCGTTGACGAAGCCGCCGCCATCTCGACATCCGGCCGCTGGGCGGCAGTCAACTCGCGCATCGAAGCCCTCGCCGCGCAACCCGGCCCGGACAATGCATGGTGGGTGCAGCTCTTCGGCTCTTTGTGCTCGCAGAATTTCGGCGAGTACCTGGCGCTCAAGCGGGCCTATGAGAATAAGCAGAACGACGACGCGGCGCTCCTCGCCTGGCGCGCACGAAACCTACTGGAATTGTCGGTATGGTCCACCTACTGTGCCAAAAGCAGAGAGAATGCGCGGCGTGTCTACGAGGATGCCGGCCGTGACGTGCGCGGCATCTTCGACGCCTTCATGAAATGGGGAGCGGCGACCGCGCAAGCGGCCGATTGGCTTGATCCGCTCGCCGCCGCCAAACACGATCTCGCCGAACGCGCGCGGCTCCAGGGCGGCATCGAGTCTCTTGATGGACCTTACAAACAGGTCAGCGAGGCCGCGAAGGAATGCGGAATTGGCGAGCATTTCAGCCTCGGTTACAAAACTCTGTCCAAGTTCGCCCATCCGACCGCGATGCGCATCTTGGCACCGCCTGACGATCAGAAGAAAGCGCTGCAGCGGGATTGGTTTTTCAGCAATGGGTGTCTCTTTTTCACCGGCGCGTTTCACGCCCTCGAAGGCCAGTTGCGGGCGTGAAAACATTCGGGCGAAAATTGTTTGTAGGAGGCACGCTCTACATGCCTGGTGAAGTTAAACAATTGACGACCGATGAGCTAGCAAAACTGGAGGCGTTCCCGTTACCGACACAGGGGACCGTCGTTCTGAAAACCCAGGGAATCGACAGATACGTTCTCGAATGCTCAAATATCACTGGCGCTGATCTTAAGCGCGTGGAGGAGTTCGTTGAGCGCATGCAGGGCGGCCTGTATGCCTTCCGTTACGAGTCGAGAACCCATCGATTTCCGCAATGCCGTTTTGTACAAGATGAGTTTCAGTTTTCATGTGATGGACCAAACAGGTGCCGAACGCGACTTGCCTTTGAGGTTTTCCCCCCACACGCAACATAACGTCCTTATGTTGCGCTATCCCCGCGCACCGCGAGGCCGTGGCGTCAAATTCGGGCGCAAGCCGAAACTGAGGCCGCAGCAAATCGACCACGCCCGGAAACTGATCGAGGACAGCCAGCGCCGCGAAGACGTGGCCGCGCTCCTGATTCGCGTAACGTGAGAGTATGAGCACTCAGTCCTACGTCTCCGATGAACTAACCCATTTTGTCGGAAAAGCTAAAAAGTTGCCGGATGGCAAACCCAACAATGCCGAACGATACGCACTCTTCCTGAAGATTCTGGGTGATAGATTTGACCTTAGAGCGCCACGACGGGGCTGGTTGCAGGCGAGCTACCGCGAGGAATTCGGCCCTGGCTTTAATATGCGCAGCGATGGTCAGAAGCAGCTTTCGACGAATGACGCTATCAGGTGCACGATGCTCTGCTTCTGCGACATTCCACCAGGACAACTCGGCATTCATATACAGAAGTACGGATCGTTCGGCATTGCCTTTTCCAAACAGTTTCTCCTTCGGCAAGGTGCCGTTCCCGTTCACTACGTGCCTCGTAATGCAAGTAACCGAGGAGTCGGGATCGGCCCACGGACTGTCGCCGAGCGATTCGACACTCTGCAGGCTGAACTTCAGCGGGTCCGCTTCGATCTCGATGAGTACGTCACACGCGTTGATGGAGCGGCTGCTTACCTATCAAAGTTATCCCCTTCTAACACGCCAATGGGCCATCAACTTCTCGGACGCTTCTCATGGCTGCAAACCGAATTAGAAGAGCTCGTTTTCGCCCGGATGAAATTCTTCACTGAGGGTCTCCCGGAAGACCACGACGAAAATTTCTACATGGAACGCGAATGGCGGTTGCACGATGGCCTAGCGTTTCGTTTAGAAGACATCTCTCGTATTTTTCTGCCCCAGGATTACACCGAACAATTTCACGAAGCTATACCAGACTACACGGCGCCAGTTTGCTCAATTGAGTGAGCCTGATTCGCCCGCGCCGTGGAGTAAGAAAGCATACGCGGGTAACCACTTTTCCGCCTGCAAACCGGATCTTAACAACTCTTGGTTTATACTTCTTGCACTTCGACGGTTGTTAATCTGGCGCAGCAACGCGTGCGTGCACGGATGGCCTTAATGGCATCAGCCTTTCCCAATCCCCGCAAGGCTCCGAACCAAGATCCGGAAACACGCGCCGCGCTGATGATTCGCAATGTCAGCGTCTGCGGACACCGGACGAGCGTCCGGCTCGAACCGCAGTTATGGGATACGCTGGCCGAGATCTGCCGCCGCGAATACTGCACGCCGCACGACGTGTGCAGCTATGTGGCCGCACGCAGGCACGGCTCTCTGACCTCGTCGCTGCGCGTTTTCATTCTCGATTATTTCCGCACATCCGCGACCGAGCACGGCCACATCCACGCCGGGCACCGCCAGGGCATGTTCCTGTCAGAGCAACAGGAACGCCGGCAGATGCGCAAGCTCAAAGCTGATGCAATGGAGCGTCGCGATGAGTCGAACCGCGTTCCGCTGCCGGGACGGGCCGGGAACTGATCCGGCATAAGAGGTATCTTCGTTCGGAGCCGTGCGGCGCTTGCCGGGTCAATCTCCGCTGCGCACCTATCGGCATAACTCTTGCCGGAATTAGAACCGAAATCACCGCGATCCAGCACGCTAAGGTTGCGCCTAGCGGACCTTTCACGCAACTTTATTGCTTTGTTTCGTGAAAGTAAAAATAGTCGATTTACTTTCGTAACGGCCGTGTAGGTTTGACTGAGTACAAACTGAAACAACCATCGAGGAGAAGTATCATGGCGCCGGATTCATTGACACCCGCCCCCGCCGACGGCCAAGCGACTGGCGGAACAACACTGCCTGCGGATGTACAGACCCAGATCGCCCAGATTGGTGGGGAGAAACTGACGCAGCTTGAGCAGGAGAGCAAGAGCTTGGAAGAGCAAGCGGCGCAAAAACGTCAACAAGCCGCTGAAATCCGCGTTCATCTCGCGAAGCTGTCGGGCGCTCAAACGGAAACGCTCAAAGTCCCGCAGATCGGTCAGACGATTGCGGGCAAGGGCGTTTACATCGGCCAGTGGCAGCCGAAGGACCGGCGGGGCAGGAGCCTCGGCAAAACCTTCGCCGTGTATGCGGCTCCCGAAGATTTAACGGACGCGTCCGGCCAGAAGCTGGTGGCGACCTTCCAGGATTCGGCGAAACGCATGACGGGTTTGCGGAACTGGCACGGCCATGATGGCGCTGGCGTCGCCAACGACACGCAGCTCTATCGGGGCCTCGCGGACGGCAGCGCCATCGGCAAATGGTTCATCCCGACGCGCGACCTTCTGGTCGGCACGGATCTCGACGGCAACAAAGTTCAGAATGACAACCTGGTTGCCCACAAAGACAAACTCGGTGAAATCACCACGTCACGCGAGGGCTGCGGCTCTTACGATTATCCGAACTACTATTTGTCGCTTTCGGGGCGTCGTGGCAACTCAAGCAGTGTCTGGTGCGCCCGGCTCGCGGACGGTGTCGACTGTTGGTCCAACCTAGTCAACTTTCGCCAGTCCTGCCGTCCGTGCCGGGTTGAGGTGTTAACCATTTAATCATTTAATTATTTCCCCTTCAGCGAGGCGGGTCGTGAAATGTTCGTCAGAGCTTTGAACCAATCCAGCTCCCAACCGCGAGAAGTGACCCTCGCTTCTATCAAGGGCATCGAGGCCGAAGCGGCTGGCACGAAGATCCTAACGCAGGACGGCGCCGGTTTTTACGCCCCGCATCCGCCGCAAATGGTCCGCAAGGCCCTGACGCTCTATGCCGCGCTCCTGAGCGGTCGGGAGGAGATGCACACTCCCTTTCCGTCCTTCCAACTCTCGAATGTCGTGCAGGAACCGCAAAGCATCAGCGGCGTGTGCCTCGACCTTACCAAGGAGCAAATCGAGATAGAAGAAGAGACGGCGGCGGTCGATGCGCAGGGCAACATCCAGCTTGACGCGACGCATGCCAGCGTCCGGACCTTGTCTTACGACAAAGACGCGGCCCAGAAGAAGGCCGAAGCCGAGGCGCTCAAGACGCCTCGGATCGGCCAGACGATTGATGGCAAGGGCGTTTACATAGGCCAGTGGCAGCCAAAGGATCGGAAGGGTAAGAGCCTTGGCAAAAGCTTCGCTGTGTATGCCGCTCCTGAAGACTTGACCGACGCGTCCGGCCAGAAACTGGTGGCGACCTTCCAGGATTCGGCGAAACGCATGACGGGTTTGCGGAACTGGCACGGCCATGATGGCGCTGATGTCGCCAACGACATGGCGCTCTATCGGGGCTTGGCGGACGGCAGCGCCATCGGCAGATGGTTCATCCCGACGCGTGAGCTTCTGGTCGGCACGGACCTCGACGGCAACAAAGTTCAGAATGACAACCTGGCTGCCCACAAAGACAAACTCGGCGAAATCACCACGTCACGCGAGGGCTGCGGCTCTTACGATTATCCGAACTATTATTGGTCGCTTTCGGGGCATCGTGACAGCTCCTACGGTGTCTGGTGCGCCCGGCTCGCGGACGGTGTCGGCGCTTGGGACTTCAAAGACGTCATTCGCCAGTCCTGCCGTCCGTGCCGGGTTGAGGTGTTAACCATTTAATCATTCAATCATTCGCTACCCGCGCGCAGCGCGGGTAGATGTTGTTTAAAGTTCCCAACTACAATCCGTTCTAAAGAACCAATTCACCAACTGCCTTAAGCTGTTGGTTGCGGACAATAACAACCAAGACTTGTCGTCAACATAAACTCCCTCTCCTCCAAAACGCGAAAGATAAGCAGCCGCGCAAAAAGCAACAATATGTCGCGTAAAGAGTGCTATAAATGGGAGGCGGCATATTGAATCCATAAGGCGTATATGGCCCAATATCAGCATCTTCCGATTTACAAACAGGCCTACGATGTTTTGTTGCGGACGATGACGGCGACCAAAGATTTCCCCCGCGAATATAAATTCACTCTCGGCCAAAAAATAAAAGACGAACTCACCGAGCTTGTTGTAATGATATATCGCGCCAATACTGCTATGAACAAGAAGCAGCATATCGAATCCATCTTGGAGCGGATTCAAGCAATCCAACTTCTCATGCGCCTATGTCACGACATGAGGATACTACCGCGCCGCCACTATGCGGCGCTTGCGCAGATGACAGACGATCTTGGGCGCCAAGCCCAGGGTTGGCTCAAAAGTTCGGGAAGGGGGGCGTCGGAACAGGTTTAAGTTACGGCTGAACCTGGTGAACTATATTCAGCTCGGATGGCGGCGGTATCGATCTTCCGTGGAGGATCGACACCAAAGAAGAGGTCGCCCCATCTTCGTCAAGACTTCGGCGGAGACGGGACAACTGAAGGCCCGGGGAGCGAACATTCGCTCAGTCGGGACCAAGAGACTGCCATCGATACGCTTTCGGAGCATCGTGACAACTCAAACAATGTCTGGTGCGCCCGGCTCGCGGACGGTGACGACGATTGGAACAACAAAGACAACAATCGCCAGTCCTGCCGTCCGTGCCGGGTTGAGGGAGCTGAAGACCCCCTTTCCGATCCTTGGCATGACAAGCGGCGAGGATCGGGAATGACGACGAAAGAATCTGGCCTTACCATCGAGGCTGTATTCGATGCCTACTTCGCTTGCCGCAAGGCAAAGCGCAATTCTATTAACCAGTTGCGCTTTGAGGCCGATCTGGAGACCAATCTTGTGGCGCTGTACCGCGAGCTTCGCAGCGGAGAGTACAGGATCGGGCGCAGCGTCGCCTTTGTCGTGACGCATCCAAAAGTCAGGGAGGTGTGGGCGGCGGATTTTCGAGATCGCGTGGTGCATCATGTGATCTACAATGCGATTTTCTACCGCTACTACAGGCGCTTTATCCGCGATAACTACGCCTGCATCCCCGGCCGGGGAACGCATGACGGCCTGCGCCGCGTGTCGGGCTTTGCACGGTCGATCACGCGCAACTGGACGCGGCCCGCTTATTTCTTGAAAGCGGATGTTGCCAATTTCTTTAACTCGATGGATCGCCACATTCTGATCGCGCTCGCCGAGCGCCATGTGCCGGAAGACTGGATACGCGCCCTCATCCGTCAGAGCGTCTTGCATGATCCGCGCACCGATTTTTCCACGCGCTCATCGGCGGCCTCGTTTGACATGGTGCCGCGCCATAAGAGCCTGCTCCATGCGCCGGACGGCAAGGGGCTTCCCATCGGCAATCTCACCAGCCAGTTTTTCGCCAATCTTTATCTGAACGACCTCGATCAGTATGCGAAGCATGTCCTGAAAGCCAGATACTATGGGCGTTACGTCGACGACATGGTGCTCTTGCACGAAGACCCTGACATTTTGAACATGTGGTACGCAAAGATGGACGAATTTCTGCAATCCAAGCTTTCCCTCCATTTGCATCCGAATAAAAAGCACATCAATCTTGTCGATAGGGGATTCGACTTCACAGGCTTCATCATCAAGCCGGGCCGCGTGTATCTGCGGCAGACGAGCCTATCGAAGGGCAAACAAAAAATCAGGGCGTGGGAGCGCAAAGGATCGCCCATCGATCCTGAGACGCTGACGGACATGTCCCAAAGCCTGAACAGCTACTTGGGAATGCTGAGACAGGTGAGCGGGTACAACGCCAGAAAATCCATCTGCCAGCGCGTCGAAAGCCTGTTTTTGCAGGCGGACGGCGAATGCACGAAGGTTAAACCATGCACTGGTTAACGCGCTCAAGCGACCGCCGCGCGTTTCACCCTTCGGCATTCGTTTGACTCGCAAAAAGCTCTCCTTCCCCATCGTCCGCGCCCAATGTGCCGATTCCCTGACCGTTACTCTTCCCCGCTCTCGCAATTGACGCCACCCCAGGGCCTCGATTTTTGACAAATCATACAGCCGTGCGGCGCTTGCCGGGTCAATCGGCCTTCCGCCCATAACGCAGACAAAATTGCCGTGCCGGCAGATTTTGTTGCGTTCCGGTTCCCCGCGAATCCCGATTGACCCCGCACCGCCCGGCTTAATCCGCTTCCGTCGAGGCCCCGGTGTGGCGGCCTCCTAACGGAAAGGAAATCAACATGCCTACAAATCTCGATCGCGCCGAATGGGCCGCTGCCGCGCTCCGGCACTTTCAATGCACCACTGGTTCGGATTACGACGACGCGCTGACCGATCTTCTCTGCGACCTTCACCATTGGTGCGATCGCGAGAACGTCAGCTTCCAGAACGCTCTCGACACTGCCCGCACGCACTACCAGGCGGAATGCGAAGAAGAAAACCCCCACGAGCATATGGCCATGTTCCGCACCACAGTGGGGCCTGCCGAGGATATCTTCGCCGCCGAGACGCCGGCGGAAGCGCTCGCACTCGCGCGCAAAGCCTTCGGCGAAGACCCTGGCAAACTCGGCTTTTCTCCCGCCGAGTGCGGCTATCTCGAACTTCAGGAGATACGCATCATTAACCGGGACGCCGAAGAAGTGCTGACCTGGATGACAGACGCATACAGACTCCAGCTTTATGCGCCCGAACTCCTGAAAGCCCTCGAAAAGCAGCTCGAAATATCCAGAGAGATCATCGACGCCTGGAACAAAACCGACAAGCTGCAGGGTGCCGTCCAAGACCTGATCTATGCCCTCGAATCGCAAAGTGAATGCGCCCGAGACGTGCTCGATTCTTGGGAGAATGGCGACCTCGCCGGTGCCGTCAACGGCCTGGAAGAATCTCTCACCTATGCCATCAAAGCCATCGCGGACGCGAAAGGCGGTGCAGCATGACCCGCCGCAGCTTCAACGCCGTCAACTCTGTGATGCTGGGCGATTGCATCGGCCTCATGCGTGGACTCGACGCCGCCAGCGTCGATTTCATCCTGACCGATCCGCCCTACATCACGCGCTATCGCTCCCGCGACGGCCGCACAGTGACAAACGACGACAACGGCCGCTGGCTGCAACCGGCCTTCGCGGAAATGTACCGTGTCCTGCAAGACGGCGCATTTTGCGTCAGCTTCTACGGCTGGAACAGCGCCGATCAGTTCATCTCCGCCTGGCGTGCCGCAGGGTTCACTATCGTCGGCCACCTTGTGTTCCGCAAGCGTTACGCTTCGTCCGTCCGCTTCCTGCGCTACCAGCACGAAATGGCGTACCTGCTGGCCAAGGGCGCGCCCGAGCTGCCCGCGCGCCCGGTTTCGGACGTGATCGACTTCGAGTACACCGGCAACCGCCTGCATCCNNCGCGCGCTGCCGGGGCCGCGTGAGTCTCTTCCCCCGACTAATTTTATTCCGTTTACGGAATTATTGAATTACTTTCACAACCGCAATCTATCGTGGACAGTAAGGCGACCCAAGGAGGTTCGCCGACAATCGACCAACATCATGTGGAGAGAAACATGGAACCGATTACCTTAGGCTTTGTGGCTGCAGTAGGTTCGCTCGCGGGAGCTGGTCTCTGCTTTTCTTATGGCATGGACAGCAGCATCGGCTATAAAAAACCAAAGATAGCGGCCCGATGTTTTGTAGCGTGCGCACTTCTGATTGGGCTTGGCGTGGGAGCGATACCTTTCCATCAGCGGCCTTCTCGGGCCATTACGGCCACAGCTCAGTTTTTATCAGCCCCTGTTTTCCGCTGAGTATGGAACGGATGCGCTTGAAGGATCATCCACAGCCTACGATTCTCTGTTTTAATTGAACGGGGCACGAAAGCTATCACCGCTTTTTTTGATCATCATCTTTCCGGCCAGTTCCAGCCGCGGCAGATGCCTCCGTCGGTCCTCCCGGTACGCTTTGTGCCCGAGCGGCCGTCAGCTGTGGAAGTGCATCAAGCGTCAAAGTAAACATCCTTCCCAGCTCCTTGAACTCTTTTTCCGACTCCTTCGCGTGAATTGTCATGCGCAGCGAATCGTCACATTGCCGGTTGAATTTGTGAATAACGTCGATAACCGCATATTCGTAGAACATGTCATGCAGGCGACCCACGTTTGCCAGAAATTTTCTCTCGTCTGAAGTGAACAGATTCGTTCGGAGAAATGTAGTGAACGGTAGCGCCCAGTTCGCCAACATCAGCAAACCAGCGAACACATCCGCGCGAGTCACCCCGTTTTTCCAGGTAAACGTTGCACCAGAGACGGCAGCGGATGAAATCGCGACGGCCAGCAAGAGCGCGAACCGGCGCCAGAACCGCTGGACGACATGTGGCATGATAACGTCACTGATTTCGAGTAATGTTAAGATGCGGTTCCACCCCCTCTTATCCTCTTGGGATTCTTGGGAGAGCTTATCCAGACTCTTTGATTGCGTTGCAAATGTCTCTTGGAGAGCTTCGTATTGCGAGCGCCGGCGAGCATAAGTGATCAACTGCCCGACCAGTGGCACAACCGCGATCAGCAATGAGGCCGCGCCGATACCGATGCTAATAGGGTCCAGAGGCATTCTTTCCGTCACGTATGAAGGTGGTGCAACACCGCTTGATTATAATCCGCACGGCGTGCCCTTGATGGCGGGCACTACCTGACCGTCTGCAAGCCGCATGGAGACACCGCGCGCTGCCGGGGCCGCGTG
>PMUP01000003.1 GCA_003166865.1 Bryobacterales bacterium | reverse complement strand
GCGTTCGGAATATTGTTCTGGTCTAAAGGAGCAACCATGATATCCGCTAAGCAGACGAAATCGGTCCATTCGTTGAAGAGTTGGCTGTTTACGCCGGGAACGAAAGCTGATCGGTTCGGCAAGGCAGCGGATGTGCATGCCGACGTCTTGATTATTGACCTGGAAGATGCAGTCGCGCCTTCTGCGAAGGAAGAAGCACGCGGCTCGGCGCTGCACTATCTCGAAGGGCTTTCCTCAAATCATCATCCCTGCGCCCTGCGGATAAACGCACCTGTTACCAGGGTAGGCCTGGACGACTTGCAGGCTCTCTTGCGCTCGTCTGCTCAACCGGACTACCTAATCCTGCCTAAGACTGAATCTGCGGGAGTGATTGGTCTGGTATCGACTTTGTTGCGAGAGGCCGGAAAATCAACGGAAGTAATCGCGCTCATCGAGACTGCCAAGGCCGTCGCGGCTTTGGAAGAAATAACCGGCGCGGACATCAAACCGGCCGCCTTGCTCTTCGGCGCCGCGGACATGTCGGCCGACCTCGGAGCCGAGACAGCCTGGGAGCCACTTCTGATGATCAGATCCCGTATCGTTCAAACCGCCGCGACTGCCGGGATCGCAGTTTTGGATTCCCCGTACTTCGACATCGCCAATGGGGAAGGTCTGCGGCGAGAGACAGTTGCTTCGGCCAATCTTGGCTTTCACGCCAAGTGTGCGATCCATCCGGCACAAATCGCGGTCATCAACGAGGTATTGACTCCAACCGCGGAAGAGGTGGCGAAGGCACGTCAGATTCTTGTCATCAACCGGCAAGGCGTGGGCTCCGTGGGTCACCAGATGGTGGACGAGGCGGTCGCGCGAACGGCAAGGCTCGTTCTCGAACGAGCGGGCATCCCTGCTGAGGAATTGGTTGCTTCGTAAAAGACAGATCAAAACTACAAATAGAAGGAGATCGTATGGAGCAAATGCTTTCGGCTTATCGCGAACTCGGCCCCAAGCACTACCGCGAAACATCGGGGCTTTACTATGAGGACTTTGAGCCAGGCGATGTATTCGAGCACCGCCCGGGACGAACGATCACAGATGTCGACAACATCTGGATGACACTACTCACGTTGAATGTGCAGCAGGTCCACTTCGACGCTGCCTACGCTGCGAAAACGGAGTGGAAGAAACTGCTGGTGGACAGCACATTCACGCTTGCTCTGCTCACTGGCATGAGCGTGCGCACGGTGAGCGCCAAAGTAGTTGCTAACCTCGGCTGGGACAAGGTGAAAGCCACTCATCCAGTGTTCGCGGGAGACACACTCTACGCGGAATCGACTGTCCTGTCAAAGCGCGACTCGAAGAGCCGTCCCACGCAGGGGATCGTGACGGTTTCCACTCGGGGGGTGAATCAGGACGGCAAGGAAGTGATGAGCTTCGAGCGCACGATGCTGATTTACAAACGGGGCCACTCGCCGGAGGCCGCTGCGAACTACTAACTCNNTCGCCTCTGGCGTCACTTTGTCGATGGGCATGGCCATGTCCGAGCCCCCGGCACTGCTTAAGGCACTGGCGGACCGCGCTGCCGCAGGCCAGATCGACGATCTGAAGATCTACTATTACGAATCCACGCGCATCGCCGGGGAGACCATTTTGCGCTACGAACTGGGCAGGCGCATTCACCCCTATTGCATGTTCGTGACCGCGGTCGAGCGCGCCCTGATTAAAAAGGGATTAGAGAATGGAGGGCGCAAGGTTCTGACGTACGTCCCGAGCAACTTCTCGCAAGCGCCCCGGCTGTTGACGGAACACATCGGCGTCGATACGTTTCTCACCACGGTGTCGCCCATGGACAGGCATGGGTATTTCTCATTCGGCACCGGCAACGATTATTCGACCAAGGTGGCGCGCTCGGCAAAACATCTGATCGTCGAAGTCAACGACCAGATGCCGCAAGTCAACGGGTCGCTGGCGCAATTGCACGTTTCCGAAGTCGAAGCCATCGTCGAGAACAACGTTCCGCTGCTGGAGTTGCCGGTCCGCAAGTCAGGGCCGGAGGACACTGCTATCGGCAAGACCATCGCCGAGATGGTGCCCGACGGCGCTTGCCTGCAGATGGGGGTGGGCGCACTGCCGGACCTGGTCTGCTCCCAACTCCGCGACCGGAAAGATCTTGGCGTCCACACTGAGGCGCTGTGCCCCGGGCTGATTGACCTGATCGAAGCCGGCGTTGTGACCAACCGCCGCAAGCGGCTCAATACCGGCAAGACCGTCTACACCTTCGCCATGGGGCAGAAGGCCATGTACGACTTCCTCAACGACAACCCCTCCGTTGAGAGCCACCCTGTGGATTACGTCAATGACCCATTTGTGATCGCCCAGAACGATAACGTCGTCTCCATAAACGCTGCTTTGCAGATTGATTTGACCGGTGCCGTCAACGCGGAGCACATGCTCGGCCACCAGTACAGCGCCACAGGAGGCCAGCTCGACTTCGTGCGGGGCGCCTACGCTTCTCGGGGCGGCAAGTCGTTCATCGCATGCCAGTCGACCGCGGCGAAGGGCAAAGTGTCGCGCATCGTCGCCCGACTGGAGGGCCCGGTGACCACGCCGCGAAACGACACCAACATCGTAGTCACGGAGTTCGGCTGGGCAGACATGAAGGGCAAGTCGTCGACAGAGCGCGCGAAGGCTTTGATTGGGCTTGCGCATCCAGACTTTCGCGACGAGCTCACGGCCTCCGCCAAGGAACTCGCGCTGCTCTGAAGCACACACTACGTTCAAGGAGAAACATAGATGATTCAGAACGGAGTTGTCACCAATCGATGGAAGAAGGTGAATCCGGGAAAGACTGTATTCACCTTCGCAATGGGAGACGAGGCTTTCTATGATTTCCTGCATGAAAACATCGCGATCGAAAGCCACCCGGTAAGTTACGTGAATGACCCCGCGGTGATTGCTCAGAACGACAACGCGGTGTCGGTGAATTCTACCATCGAGATGGACCTGACAGGGGCTTGCAACTCGGAGTATGTAAACGGTCACCATTGTCCCCCGGCTTTCCGGTCCGGTAACGACACCTCGCACTGGTGTTCATTACGTCGTCTCCGAAAATGGTGTCGCGAATCTAAAGGGGCTCTCTTCTACAGAGCGGGGGCACGCCTTGATCGGACTTGCAGACCCTGCCTTTCAAGACGAATTAACCACAGCGGCCAAGGAATCGCATTTGATTTGAAGCTCAGGATATCCCTATGCCCAAAAGCGTGTGTGTAAATGTCGAGGCTTCGAGATCTCTGCTGCAGAATATTTCGGTTGGCCCTCATGTGTTCTCGGCGGGCGAGCTGGGCGATTAAGGCGGGCGAGGCGAAATGAAAGTTATGAAAGGCAAGGACAGGCGGGCAACATGCTAGACACTATTTTGAGCGCACTCCTTCCGATGGTATTTACCTTCTTGCTCGGTTTCGTGGCCGCCCGGCGACGCGATTTCGGGTCAAAGGATGCCTCGACGCTAAATCGGATGGTGTTGCTATACGCCGTGCCGATGGCGCTTTTTGCCGGAACCGTTACAACGTCGCGGGCGGCACTTGGTCGGGACATCCCGCTAGTAATCGCCTTGTGCGTTGGCATCATTGGTCTCTACGGTGTGGTCTTTCTGCTCTGCCGGGTGGCTTTCCACATGCAGGTCAGCACCAGCGCGCTGGCTGCTCTGACAGCTTCCGCGCCAGCAGTGCCCTTCGTAGGTCCAGCCGTCCTCGGCGATTTGTTCGGAGGGCTCAGCGCCATACCGATCGCGATTGCCAGTCTCGTTATCAACCTGACAGTCGTGCCGGTCACGATTCTGCTTCTCACATTCGATTCGACAGGTAAAGACTCACGGGAAAACTCTCCCATCCCGCGAGAAGGAGAGCACTCGGCAACTTCCCCAAGGTCGTCTGCCTCGGTTTTTGCCGCCAAACTCGCGGAAACTATCAAAGAACCTATCGTCTGGGCACCCGTTCTCGCTTTTATTATCGTGCTGACCGGCTTACGCATTCCCCAACTCCTGCTCCACCCGCTTTCCCTGCTGGGACAGGCATCCGGAGGTGTCGCTCTGTTTGCCTGCGGGATCGTGCTTGCAGCCGGAAAAATCAAAGCCAACTGGTACGTATTGTTCTTCGTATTCCTGAAAAACATCGTGCAGCCCGCCCTGGTCCTCGGTGGTTTGCGATGGGTCGGCTATGGCAATCCCATTGTCAGCGAAGCAGTGCTGACGACGGCCATTCCAACCATGCCTATTGTCATTATGCTTGCTCTGCAGCACCGCATCGCACAGACGGAGGCGGCTTCCGCTGTGTTCCTCAGCGTGATGGGCTCGATGATTACGATGGGGGGTTTCATCGCCCTGACACGTTAAACCATGAACTCAGTACCTGAAAGGAAGAAGCCAATTCTATGACACAAGTTGAAACTCTCGCAAAATATGCAGCTCGCGCTTCCTTCGCCGATCTTTCGGCCGAGTCGCGCAGGCAGTTGCCAATCCACATCCTAGACTCATTGGGCTGTTGCATTGCCGCCCTCGGCGCTGATCCTATCGAGGCCTGTTGGCAGCAGGTCGCGGAGTTCGGTGGCAGCGGCCCGTCTGCGCTGATCGGCGGCGGAAAGGCGAATCCAATCTACGCAGCGTTCTGGCATACCGCGCTCGTGCGTTATGTCGATTTCATGGACAACTTTTTGGCCCCAACAGAAACGTGCCACACGGCCGACAATTTCGGCGTGGCGCTGACCATCGCTGACTATGTAGGGGGCAGCGGCCGCGACCTGATGCTCGGGGTGGCGCTGGGCTACACGGTTCAGTCACGGTTCGTTGATCACGCGAACTTCATGAGCAGCGGCTTCGA
>PMUP01000068.1 GCA_003166865.1 Bryobacterales bacterium | reverse complement strand
CTAAATTATCGAGAGCAGGTCACCACCATTCCAGACGCGCATTGCCCAAAACTTGCGCAAGTCTGTACCGGCAGCGCTTGCCGGATCAAAGAGGTTGGCGAGAAAAGGCGCATTGCGATCCTCGGGACAAGGTGAGGTCCTAGATCGGAACACCTTCCGCCCGGAGCCTGATAATTTCAGCGAGCGGGTCAGGTAGCAGTTCCCGCTGAAATTTCTCGGCCTGCGTATTTCGCAATCCTACGATCTCCCGGAGGTTCTCAAGAAGGATGGCTCCATCACGTGTCCGAGCGTCTAGACGAGGAATCTCCGTTCGGGCGTCCACATCTAGCATGGTTGTGACAGCTGTCAAATAGGTCCGGCAGAGCGGAGCACGTACAAATTCCACCACCAGGGAAACCATATTGTAGTCTTCACCGGCGTCATTCTGGCGATCATAAAATGCGTGATGGTGAACGGTGATATCCCAAGACTTCTGGCGGGCGAGTCTTGCGATCTCCTTTGGCCAAGCGGACATGAAGAAATCCAGTGGGGAGTTAGTGGCCCAGGAATCAAGACTTTCAATCGTTCGGGCCTCAAGTGCTTCAGCATAGATCGGGTAGTTCGTACGGTTATCTTGCACAATGCGTTTGAGGCGGGCGAGTGCGTCCGCAGGAGTATTAAGATCTACGCGACATGTAATTGCGACCACAAATCGATCCATTGAGTAGGCATCCCCGGCTGCCGTAATTCCGGGTTGACGTTGCCATTCAAGTAACTTATCGATAGTTGAGTGGATTCTCATTATGTCGGGCGGTCGCCCGTAATATCGGTCGCAGAAATCCAAGTTCAAAAAATCAAACGGGAACAGATGCTGAAACTGAAGGTGCTTCCGCTTCTCCTCAACTTTCTCCCGAAGCGCTTCGCTTAACCGTTCGCCCGCCTGTTCGAGAAATGCGGTGAGCGAATCCTCCGATTCCAGAGTTTGTGTTTCTGGAACCTCCTCGAATAAAACAAGATCCTCTAACGTTGCGAGGAAGCCAGCTTCCTCGATGCCGATGAGCTCTGTCATCTCAGGGAAGATTTCCCGATCACACTCGCAAAAATATACTCCCTGTACGCGGCGCGTCTCGCCATCAAGAGGTACAACACCCTCCTTTACGAGCATGTAGACATCGATCATTGGACGCGCGCAGAGCGTAAAGTATCGAAAAGGGCGCGCATCCGCGAGCGCTTCTTGCAGCCTCCTTGCATGAGGCAGCCAACAGTTGAGACGCTTAAAGTGCTTCCGCAAGCATGGCCACCACTTCCCGAAGTGTTCACTCACTGAAGATGTCTCCAATGAGCTTGTAGAAGATTTCGCGGCGCTTATCGGCGGAATGCTCCTGATTCGCGACCTCAAAGGCAGCTATGACACGCGATGCGAGGCCTCGGTTCTTCTTGCGCCCCAACACTGTTTTAGCCTCGGCGTTTGACTCGTAGATCTTGACGATGCCTGTGGCACGATCCAACTGCGCGGGCTTCGCAGCATCGTGCGTCTTGGTTCGAGGAACAATTTCAATCTTCGTAAACTTTTTATTCGTCGTCTCTCGGAGCCTTTTCCCAAACGTTGAGATGCTCGCTTTTTCGCGGACTTCCCGCCTCTGCTTGTTCCGTGTCTTCTCTTCTTCCCATGAGCCTGGGAAAATCTCTTCATGAAGTATTGAGTGAACAAATGCTTGGAGACGGATATAGTGTGGATCGAGTGTGTTGAACCCGTCGCGATCAACCTTCAGCGCGTCGTCAAGACCATTTCGCACGAATACTTCGGAAGACAGCATCGAAAACCGTGGGCCTTCCGCTGAGGGATACGTCATGACATTCACGTCGTACTGACCAATTGCAACGTGTCGCAATCGTATTAGGATTCCGTTGTATTCTTTTGGAAAGAGACGAGAGGTTTGAAGAAAGATGTATCCCGAAAACTCAAGAGGATAGCCATTGACCTTTTCGGCGTAGTCAAAGTAGAACAGTTGAAAGGTATCGTCGCGATCTTTGACCTGAATATCGTACTTGTCAACAGTGACCTCCTCAGAGTGGACGCCATCCTTCAGCGCGAAGGTGATCTTTCTCGGCTTGTCTGGCACGAGACAATCGGATGCCTTAACTCGGTCTTTGTTGCTCGGCAGGATCACCGGACGACGCAACTCGATGTTATCGACCTCAACGCGAAAGCCAAAGCTCTTCAGCTCATTCTGAAGCACGCCGATTGGCGGAATGTCGGTGATGATCGTCCTTAAACCGCCTTTCCGCGTGGTGGGTTCGATGTACGGGATTGGTGCCGCCAGTGCGATCCCGAATATCAATTGGTCGTATGGGGATGCGAAATAGAGGGAACTCAGTTTAGGGTTTGCAATCGCTTCAAGAAAACGTTCAAAGGTCGGATAAGACTCCTTGGAGTGAAAAAAGCGCTTGTTTGCAAAAGCATCCAGATTCGCCATGGTCTTGCGAAACATGTCGCGCAGCGAAGTCGTCGTAACGAGTATGCCGTGATTGCCCTTTTCAAACGGAATATCAACACACCGATACTCTCCGTGCCGGATTACCTTCGAAGGGTTGTTCTTGGCTTCGGAGACCATTTGATCGAGTTCTTTTCGCGAGTAGGGCGGAAATTTAATCTCAGCTTCGAACGCCGTCTTCGTCGATTCATGAAATGAACGAATACTAAACCGAGAGCAGATCTGGGCCAACGAGAGGAGACCGACCCCAAGTCTGCCGACGATGGGTCTTCCGTTCGTGCCGGTCTGGATGTTCGACATTGCTTGTTTATCGCTGTCACCTATGCCGCCTTCCATTAGCTGGATGAATTTGTCTTTCGAAATTCCGGTTCCATCGTCTTCGCAACTGAACGTAGAAAAGCGAGGAAAGCCGGTATGTATCTTCGCGTACGAGGCACCTGCATCATAGGCGTTGGAAATCAGCTCCTTGATAGCACCCGCTGGCGTTCGGTACATCCCTTGGGAGATATGCCCAATGACCTTCGCAGCCAGTGTGACTGGCTTCCAGTTATTAGCCATGCCATCCTCCGAGGAGGGGAACGTGGCTGGGGAAAACTAACGAACGCGTCGTGTCTTTGGAGCGAACGTCCAAGGCATGACGGTCACGGTCTACCTGTAAGGTAGAAGTGAGATCAGGGATGAGGGGCATGAGGTTGCTTCTCCGGACGCAACACAAGAATATGCTCTTCCATCTTTTTGGACGTTTTGGTTGACCAGCGATCGCGGAAGTGGTCGATTGTAACATCGGTGAATCCCACTTCGTAAGCGAGATCGCGAATGATCTCTGCGGTCGGGATGTGGACGCCCAGATAAGATGATTGGTCTCCAACGACGTAGGCGCATACACCGGAAGTCTTGAGAAGTGGCTTGATGCTCGCGAGATGTTTCTTGACTCCTCCGAAGTACTCCTTGGCGACGATTGGGTAATAGCGCGCGAAGCCATGAGTCTTATGGTCGGCTCTTTGACTGATTTCGTTAACCAAAGACATGACACGGGCATTCGTGGCGACGGAATCGCCGTCAGAGTCCGTGACATAGATACCTTTGCTGTGGGAACGGATCATCGCCTTCTTGATGGTGCGTAGCGACGTAATATCTGAAACCTTCTCTAGGAAAGCGAGCTCTAGCCTGCTATTGCGGGTGTAGTCGTGTTCGCCGGGGTAGGGAGGGGATGAAATGACAGCGGCATACGGCGCATGTTGAGCCACCGACTTGATAGTGCCGACTGCGCGGGAATCTCCCTCGATAATCTCGACGCTACTTCCCGGAAGTTCTGCCACGGTTGATAAATCTGATGCCATAGTTTCTACGCGCTGAAGGAAACCGGCGAACACCTCATGATTGTCCTTCGCGGGGCCACAGTAGAGTTCGGGACCGAACTTTACATTTGATGCCTCCACGACCACTTCCGAGATGAGAGCGAGCGTGAGGGCGTTCTTGTACCGCGAGGTCGCCGATAAGGCTTGGATGCTCCGCTTCAACGCAATCGCTTTGCGAAGAGGTTTGGCGCTCATCCAACCGCGATCCAAAAAGCCTGTGGAGTCCAGATACAGGTATGTGGGATCTTGGAGATGATTCTTGGTGCGGATTTCATTAAGGTAGAGGGGGCGTAGCCGTGCGGCATTTTCGCGAAGTCGTCGTCCATTCAAAGTCCAATCCGCCTTGACGCGGGCGGCGAAGCAACTCGAAGGATTCGCGTCAACGCCGACTGCATTTATTCCTCGCTTCAAGCACTCTACGAGTGTGGTACCGCTACCGCAGAATGGGTCTAACACCCAGTCACCCGGCTGGATCTTAAATCGGTCCAGAAGTTGGCTGACGAGGTGATCGGAATAACCCAGGATGATTCTATACCAGTTGTGAACTTCGCCGTTGAGGATTTTCTGTGGATGCACGGAGGTGGGCACAGGTGCTTTCACAGCCGACTAAACCTCACGTTGTGACGATTTTGGCACGAAGAAAAACTGATACAAGATCACAAGTATAGCACCCTAACACGCTGGGTTAAAAGGAGTTTAACCGCGATTAGGTCGATCTGCCGTGACCTACGAATGGAGCACGCTCTTAGCGACAGCCACCTCGATTGAGGTCGACGACATTTAGAATTACAATCTGGTAGCTTCCCGACGGTCGGGTCTTATACTGAGAACGCTGGCTTCGAGGGGATCTCGGCGTGGGGTAGTAATGAGCTCGTTGCGGATCTGGTTTATGGCTCGGACGCCCTACCAACTTTAACTTTCCTGGCCTCGGGCTTTTTCTCAACGAGCGGACCCCTACTGGTTTGATGAGTCCTCTCGATCCACAAGAGGAGTTGATTTTCGATGTCGCAGCGGGCGCCATCAGAGGAGGACAATTAATACTCCCGAGCCCGGTGGCGTGAGTCCGGTTGTGGCCATTCTGGTCCTCGGCCTTGGTGTTCCTGCGATTCGCCCCTCTCGGCAACTCTCGAAGAAGCTGCCCCCCTGTGGATAACCCGGCATTGACGATCAACTCAAGATGGTGTAGTGGCTCCTTGACACCTCCCGTGCCAGACGTATCATAAAGGACGTTATGAGGCACCAATTAGGGGATGGGGAGGAGGTTAAAAAACGGAAGACAAAGGTCGGAGATCGGCCGACAACGGGTTCGCAAAAGAACGAACCGGCGGCGGATGACGACATCGATCCCGCTGACTTTTTCGACCCCGAGGAATTCCGCGCCAGCCGACGTGATTTTACATTTCCCGGACCATGAGTTCAGACAACGTTCCAATCCCGCGCCGCGATCTCGCGCGCGCAGGACTTGAGAACCTTCCGCCGGTAATTGTGCGAGCGGGCGAAGCTGCCGCGTGGCGCTTCATCGAGTTTTTCACCGCCACTATCCGGAACCGGAACACACGTGCCGCGTACGCGCAGGCCATCACCCAATTCTTCGCGTGGTGCGAGTTGAAGCGTATCTATTCGCTTGAGCAAATCAATCCAGTTGTGATCGGCGTGTACATCGAGAGTCATTCAGGGGCGGCGCCGACCGTGAAGCAGCACTTGGCGGCGATCCGGATGCTCTTCGATTTTCTGGTGACCGGCCAAATCGTTCCCACGAACCCCGCCTCTTCCGTCCGGGGTCCGAAACATGTCGTGCGGCGCGGAAAGACGCCGGTATTGAAAGCCGACCAGGCGCGGACGCTCCTCGATTCGATCAAGCTCGACTCAATTGTTGGCCTCCGTGATCGGGCGATTATAGCGCTCATGTGTTTCACCTTCGCGCGCGTCTCGGCGATGGTCCACATGAACACCGAAGACTATTACCAGAACGGAAAGCGCTGGTGGGTTCGGCTGCACGAGAAGGGCGGCAAGCGCCACGAAGTCCCCGCTCACCACAACGCCGAAGCGTATCTCGATGAGTACCTGGCGGCCGCAGGCATCCGGGACGAAAAGAAGTCGCCTCTGTTTCGGAGCGTTGATAACCGGCGGAAGCTTACTGCCAATCCGATGACGCGGACGGACGTACTTCGGATGGTGAAGCGACGGGCGCTCGAAGCAGGGCTCCCCTCTTCTACTTGCTGCCACACATTCCGCGCAACCGGCATCACTGCGTACCTAGAGAATGGCGGAACGATCGAGAACGCTCAGGCGATCGCCGCGCACGAGTCGCCGCGCACCACGAAACTTTATGATCGGACGAGCGACGAGATCACGCTCGATGAGGTGGAGCGGATTGCGATATAAATATGCTGCTGCATAGTTACCTTGGTAAAAAGGATGTCGGTGCAACTCAAGAACCCTCTATTCGTCGGGCGAAGAGGTCTTCAAATGAACTGGAGCAAATGGATGCGGCAGAGCCATCGCTGGCTGTCCATCGTCTTCACGGTGGCCGTCATCATCAATGGCGTTACTGTGGTACAGGGGAAGTACAACAATAAGCTGGGCTTATCGGCAGCGGGGATACTTGCTTTACTCTTTCTCACGGGCGCGTACTTGTTCGTCCTGCCGTATGTCAAGAAGAGGCAGGGATAAGACACTGCTTAACACGACCGGCCCGGAAATCAAGGGATTCGGCAATTGGTTGCTCGCCTTCTGTCGCGCTCTAGGGTGGAAGACGACAGCACAAAATATCAGCCGCAAAAAACGAACAAACGCTGTGGCTTATTTGCCCTACGATTAATACAATGTTAGATTTCTTTCATGGGAACCAGATATATCACTTGGTCGTTGATCGTTGTCTTTCTAGTGCCTCTCGGTACACTGTTTATTCACACGGCTCGGCACAATCAGCCCTTTGAGGCTATCATCTTGATTTCTTTTACACTGGTTCCTCTGATTGGATTACGTTCCAAACAGGTATGGTTTTTCTATTACATCTA
The DNA here is from genome assembly GCA_003166865.1 of Bryobacterales bacterium. Taxonomy (GTDB): domain Bacteria; phylum Acidobacteriota; class Terriglobia; order Bryobacterales; family Bryobacteraceae; genus Palsa-89. Next base: position 122,653 of record PMUP01000068.1, on the reverse strand, counting down.
TGTTATTTCCCCCGGCTCACTTATCATCACTGTCTGTTTTTCGCAGCTCGTTGGTCTTTTCAGTGGCTACGATAGCATTCTAGCTTTTCTGGCTCTCTGGCCCATCGAACTCTACTTCGTTATCGTCGTTGTCATGGTCGCTTTGCTCCATAAACGAATCGCGACTCAGAATAGAGCGCCAGTGGGGTAAAAACGACATCGTTGCAGACAGAGACGTGCTTTATCGTGCAGCGTCGCGGACAGGTGCGTGATTGAGCAGCGATGGAATGAACAGCAAACGGTTTTGATCTTAGGACCGGAAGTTCCAGCACCGTCGCCGAAGACGTAACAGCGCTCCCATCAGAACCACGAGTGTGATGCTGATGCCACGCGGTTCCGGTATAACTGCGGCCGACGATGACGTGTAGATGTCTAGTGTTGGTGCAGCCCCACTAATATTTATGTTGACAAGCGAATCCGCTCCCGACGGATCGGACGTTGTGTATGGGTTTTCCGTCGAATCGAGGAGGTAAAATGAGAAGTCGTCCGGGATCGTGACCCCGGTCGCGTTTGTCGTCAAATCCAAGACAAACGAAACCGTTGTGCCAAAGGTAACTTCTTGAAGAAATTCATTGAAGAACTCCAAATCACCCAGCGTTCCCGGTCCCGGTGACAGACTTCCAGAAACATCACCAGAGGGTGTCAGGAGGCCTAGCACTGCGTTTGTAGAAAAGTCAGAAATCGTCACGGTGTTTTCTTCGACTGGCGTTCCGCCGATGAAATCAAACGCCAAATAACCGGTTTGTCCTTCAAGCGGTGTGGTATTAATGTCAACATCGAAAATCGCATCGGCCGACGCGATGGCGGAGCCTAGGGAGAGAAGAAGTAGCATTCCTAGAATATGGCGGTTCATCGTATATATTTTAAGCCTGCTACGGGTCATCCTGCCTTATCCTTCCTCCAGTGTTGGTACGTTAAGGGCGCGAGTGGCGGACAGTCAATAGTACGACTGTGCCAGCCGTACCGAAACGCGAGGGCATGCGCTCGCAAGAGTTTACAAATGTAAGAACCGTCCTCCATCCAATGCTTTTTCATATTTGTTGGTCACTTTGGTTAAACGGACATTCTATGGTGTCCCCGAAAACCGCAATACCTTTGGGGTGTATCCAATTCTGCTCCGGCCGGGGTTGAGGAATTGCAAGGGAACCGAAATACTTGTTCCCGGCGGGATGGTGAGGCCGCTTGGAAGTTGAAGTTTCATGTATGGGCTGCCGACTGGCGCAATAGTTTGGGTCAATCCGCTGGGCGCGGTTGTGAAGGTGACCCCATTGGGCAGTCCCACTAAGACCAAGTAGAGGGGCCCGGCGATTGGGAGGGCGAAGGAGTTCTCCAATGTTGCGGTCTGAACGTAGAAGCCTGTTGTTCGGTTGAGTTGGAGGCCCGAGAGCGATATGGCCAGTTCATTCGTGACATCTTGCGGGGGCAAGGGACTGTACGGATTTTCGACGACGAAATTCAGAAAAGCCGTGAGGCCATTATTCCGAACAGTTACGACGGCAGTTCCAAACGCCGCAGCTTGCACGTTGCCGTTCGCATCGACCGTCAAGACTGCCGTGTTGCTGGAGGAATAAGTTGTGCCTGTTACGGAAGAGCTTAGATCCAACGTAAGGCCGCCGGGATAATTACCTTCAACGCCAATGGCATCCAAGGTCGGCACGGACGTGTAATGAACGTAGTTGCCTCCCAGAATCGAGATGCTCGCAGGCGCGCTTGTCGGCACCGCATTAACGCTGATGGAAACTCCTCCGACTGGACTGTTGATGGCGTCAAATATGACGGGCGTAAGAATTATTGGGCCGGTGAAGGTAGTCGGAATAACGAAGCTCGCTTGGTAGGTGGTTCCGTTATAGTTAGTTCCTACCAAACGCCCGAGTCCCGGAACAGCAACATCCACAAACCCCGCAATAGCCGTCAAGCCAGCACTCAATTGCACAGTGATGTCGACGGTTTGCCCCGGAGCAAATTGCTGGCCAGCCGTTGGTGCGATCACCTGCACGCGTGCATCCGCAGTGAGGCGGGGCCCGCCGTTGCGCTGGCGATCCGCCATAGCCTCTTTCTTCGCTTGAGCATTAGTCGAGTGAGTTTGAGGGTTCAGCGGCGCGTTAGCAACAACGCATTGGCTCTTGTAATCCGCCTGGTCGAGGGCGGTCCCCCTTCCTGGAACTGTTAGAGGATTACCGAGCCCATTTGAAGGCACCGCAGGCAGGCCGGCGATGAAAGAGCTACCAGGGGAATCCAGCAAGGTGAAGGCGTTAAAAGCGACATCCTGGCCCCCGGTGACGTTCGTATGGATATAATTTGGAAAATTGGTGCCGGCGAGGCCGCCCTGCTGGCTCGACACCGGCACAATCGTGTCATTCGCTTGGCGAAACCGAAAGTCATTCACAATGTCCTGCGGAAAAATGTATCCCGTTGTTAGTAAACATGTCAATAGCGACAGGGGAAAACAGTATTGCGCTGTCAGCGCCTTCTCAAACAGGGGGTAATAAAGCCCGCCCCTTGGCGTGCCGGCCGGACCGCCGGTCGCTGTAATTACCTGTGAGGGCAGGTTAGTTCCGCTCGACAAGCCTTCTAAGGCTGGACTATTTTCCGCTAAATCACAGATTGCTCCCTCATAAATAATCGGTGCGTCGTCGAATCCCAATGAGCGGAAGAAGTTCCCCAAAGAACCAATGCTGCTCACTGCCAAAGGGGCATTTGCGTTGAGCGAAATAATTAGATTAGCGAGGCTTGCACCAAAATGCGGAGTGTCCAAGGTTACGAGCCGCCGAATATCGCCAAGGTTAAAATTGTCGGGACGGTGAAACGCGGTCGTGCCAGCATAGAGCCTCGTCAAGATGCCTCCCATACTGTGGGCAACGACATCGACCTGCGATGCGGCATACCCGAGGTCACGGGCGCTTTGTAACCCATTCGCCACAAATGTTTGGACGCTGGGGTAATTCACGGAAAAATTGGAAGCGTTTGTAGCTTGATAATTTGCGGCCGTCGTCGCGTTAGGATAGTCCCGATACCAGAGACTAGGCCAAGCGGTTTTGGGGTCAGACCACAATCCGTGGATCAGGACAACCGGAGTACGAATGATGGATAGTGTCGTCGTGATAAATGTGGTATTCGAATTACCGATATTTGGGGCGAATGCGAATTCTATCTCCACCTGTCGGCTATCGGCAGTATCGTCGTATGCTGCCGGAGCTTGATAAAAGGAAAAACCGTAGTCAAAACCGTCGGCGGTTTGCGTCTCGATGACAGGTGTTACGATTAATCCCTGGTCGGGCGGTGAGTTTGAAACTATCGAATAACATGCCGTCCCTGGCAAGCCTCCGACTGTCCGCAACAACAATTCGGTAACGCCATCACTTACCGTCCCGCTGACATTTTCTCCACACGTCGCCAGGATGTTAGGATCAGCGGATATGCTAGCACTTCCTTCAGATCGGCAGGAGTTGGATGGAAAATTCGCATCAAGAAAAGAGCTATACCCGCCTGGATTGACCGCCCAAGCTGTCACTGGCGTGGATGTCGTGGAGCTCCCGGGTGAGATTTCCTGGATGATGTCCGTCGTTTCGCCTACGGCAACGCCGTACAGAGTGAAGGGGGTACTATAGGTTTGTCCTTCAGGCGTAAACACTTGTGGAATGAAACCCTGTGTCGCGTTGCCAGCCGCCACGATCGAAGGATTGCTTGAATAGACATCCCAAGTAATGCCGCCCGCAGGGGCGGGTGCAGACAGGACTACAAGTTCCTGAGACCCATCCACCGGGACGCCAACGGAATTCAATGGGCCGAAATAGTTAGGACAACCCTCTGGAATTTGCCGACTACCCAACCGCGCGCGGGCGTTCAGGGATGCCGACGGTGGTGTGGCTAGCGCGGGCAATTGTTGGGCTGAAATGGTTAGGGTCGTTGCCAGAAAAATACAGAGGCTCGTACATGACAAAGAACCGGCGTTCATTCAGGCGCCTCCTAAACGGCAGCTAGCAGCGGTCGAATTGAACAAGAATATGCCTATGCGCTCCCAGAATGCAAGCAAAAAAATATAGCGATGCTGCCCGACGATATTTCCGCCTTCTGGCGCTTACCATCTAATCGTAGCTGTAATCCAAGAAACACTGCTCTCATTCTCCCAAACTAGTTTAGGACCGTTTTTGCAAGCGGCAACTTTGCCGCGTTCAGGACCCCAAGGCGCTAGCCTACGCGCTGGTGACAGACAAAGAGAGCCACCCGGTGAAGGGTGGCTTTTAGTTTGAACTGTTTACTGGCGGAACAGAGCCGCTCTCCTACGCGAGCAGGGCTCGTGTCTCCAAGAACGGCCCGAGCTTTGCGGTAGCGCGAAATTGTGGCACCGGATCGAGTTGTTTCAATGCCGAGGTGAAGGCGTTCGAGAGGCTCCACATCGTTCTTGGGGCGAACTCTTCGTGCTCCGGATTGAAGTAGAGGTTATGGACAGGACCGGCCAAATGCTTCGGAAGGTCGATATCCCCCTCGATAAAGGCTTGGTAGATGATGAGCTTCGCCGATACGTCCGTGAGCTGCGACTCGCGCCATCGCGCAACCTGCTTCGTCATCGGATCGAAGTTCCGTTGCATTTCCGAAACGCCGATGTCGAGCGAGTGGATCAGGTTGAAATTCTTGGAGTGCTTGGCGAGCACCGGCGTGAAGTCACCGGAGAATGCCATGTTGTCGCACACGAGGACGCGATAGCCGACGGTCATCGCGAGCCGCATGGATTTGTCATGGGCGTTTCTGATACCGAGGGCAAAGCGGCAGCCTTGGAACGTGGTTTCGAGCTCCATGATGCCGAACATCTTCATGCCGTCCTTTGAGACGGCATATTCTTCGCGGACCGGCGCGATATGCCGGAGCGAGAGCGTGTCCACGAGGGCGCTAATGACCTCATGGTGGGGAATGACTTTGTGGGTCGCGGTTCCCGAGGGCGCCGGCACGAGTGCGAGTTCCTCGCGGCCGATCTTGGCAGTGCCGCAATGGGCGAGTAGTGTTCCTTCCATCCTATCTATCTCCTTTTGTGAATGAGCGAATTCGAGGGAGACGCGAGCGTCACCTCGCGGCTGGCGGCTATTGGGTCGCCATGCGCGAAGGGGCAGTCGCGATATTGGAGATGGGAATGTGGATGGACAAGGAACCCTGGGACTATAGGGCTATCGCGGGCAGGCGTCAAGTTTCCGCGTCATGGTGGCGACGAGAGTAGCTCATCAGTCATCAAGCGGCTGCGTAAGCGGATCATCGAAGTCAGTTTTCCAACGGCCATCGATCGTGCGTTGCAGTTCGCGCCACACGACGATCCCATATCCTCGCTCCTGCAAGTCTTCAGCATCTTTTCGCGCTTCCGCTTCAGTTTGGAATGCGCGGCTGTCACGCACCGGTGGAACGAGCCCGAGTTCGTCTTTAAATACATAGGAGTATCGGTAAATAGTGCGAGTGGAGTCCATGGGGGGCGTCATAAAAGTTCGAGGTAGCGAACCCTGCAACGTTTTTGTTATTTCAATCCCAGCGTGCGGCGGAAATCGACGCCAGCGATGATCGGGATGCCAGCGTAGGCCTTGAGATCAAGTAAGTGGTGGTCGTTCGTGACGATGAGATCCGCTTTCCCATCGACCGCGCACTCCAGGATGCGGTTATCGTCCGGGTCGGCCGCAACCACGTGGACCCTGGTACGCGGAATGACAATCCCCTTGCCCGCGACTCGGGCTACGATTCTTACCGCGTTTTGCACCCGGCCTTCCTGCCATTCGAAGTCAGCGCGGAGAACTCCGGCCATCTCTTGAATGATCGCGGTGGAAACGAGAAGCCGAAACCCGCCGGCAAGGGCGGCGTCCCATAAAGCCGCGTTCCGTCCCTTCGGGTACTGAAACGCCGAAATGTAAACGTTCGTGTCGAGGACGGCTTTAAGACGTTCGGCGCCGGGCGCGGGATTCATGGATGATACGCGTGACATCGCGCTCTTTTACGCCGACCTTCTTGGCTTGTTTTGTCCCGTATGCCCTCAGCTCCGCATCAAGGGTCGCCATGCGGCGGCGGCTCATCGGCTTTTCCGTTTGCTCTTTCACAATGCGCATCACGGTTTCCATGGGGTAGTCGCTGCGGGAAGAATCCTTGGGGACAATCGTGATCGCGCGTCCCGAAACCTGAAATTCAACCCGCTCACCAGCGCGAAGCCCTGCCTTGCGTCGGACGGCTTCTGGTACAACAATGGGTGTGGTGAGGGTTTTAGTCATAACTCGTATTACAGTTCAGGACCTTGGTTCGCTTTCAGTCTACGGGCATTCCTCGCGTTCGTCAAATGTTCGCTCTCCCACCCCTTTGTTTTCAGTAGAAACCGATTTTTTCCGGCTGGCCGCTTAGATCGAGCGCAATTTGTCTACTGCTCACGTGGCGACCGGGCCGCGTGATCTAAAGATTAATAGCATTACGTCACCGATGGACGTACACTTGGTGGGAAAAAGTTGCTTTCATTGAGGGGCCGCTCTCTAGACTATTAGAACACTAGCCGCCCTCTTTTCACGATACCAATCTCGAAACTGTGATGTAATGGTTCGCGCCTGGAGGCCGAAAATGAAAAAGACACTGGCAACGATGCTGTGCATTGTGGTTCCGATTGCTGTTGTCGGTGCCGACAATAGCTATAAGATCACGTATGACGGGGGCTCGATCCCCGATATCAAGGCCGGAACCGGGTTGAAACTATACATCGAATCCAACCAACTTCGGCTGGCAAGAAACAAAACGGACGTGATAACGATTCCCGTCTCTTCGGTGACGGAAATAAGTTACGGTCAAGACGTTCATCGACGAGTGGGTACCGCTATCGGTCTTGCCGTTATATCACTGGGCATTGGGGCTCTCATGCTACTGAGTAAGTCAAAGAAACACTACATCGGCCTCACTTGGGACGACGGGGGCAAAAAGGGCGGGGCGGCGTTTCAGGCCGACAAGAACGACTACCGTGGAATCCTTGCCGGGATGGAAGGCATAACTGGCAAGAAGGCGGTGGACTCAGACGCCCTCAATGTTAAAAACTAAAACGGAAGCTTCAGAGTAGTCCATCATCGAAACGGCGGCACGGTCGAGAACGCGCAAGCGATTCGCGGCGCATGAATCGCCTCGCATTCTCGACCGTTAGGCGGGCGCACGCTTAAACGAGCAGGCCGCCATGCCCTAGGCCGCCGACCTCCCACGCCGAAACACGGTAGCCTGCCAGCAGCGGCGGCAGTAGCAAGTCCACCACGTTGCGTCTGGCCGGGCGGAAGCAGCCGGGGGCGCACACGATTGGTACCTGGTCCTTATAACCGAGCAAGAGGAGACTGCCAGGCTCCACCGGCGCCAGGAAGGACTCGATCTCGCATCCGGCTCGAACCATGGCGCGACCGATGACATCGTCCGGCCCCGCCGGTGCAGTAGTCGAAGCGATCAGGACAGCGGTTGGCTTGGCGCGCAGCAGATGCTGGAAGCCAGCGGTTACGGCGCCTTCCTCTTCGACTGAAGCGAGGGTCTCGCCGGCGCTGATCCCAAACCGATTCAGACGCTCGCGCATAACGTTTTCGAACAACTGCCGGGCGCGTTCGCCGTTGACCGGATCAGTGTACAAAATGGCCACGGCCGGATTGCGGATGGGCAGGGCCTGCAATATCGGACCCCTTTCTTCGACGACTGACAGGAGGGCCTCAAGGTCCGTTTTGGCCACAACAAAAGGAGCGCTTTTTACGACCGCAACTTTAGTGCCAGAGCCCGCCCAGGTAAAGTTCCGAGATGTGGCGACGACCATACTGGGCCTGGAATTAAATTGCTTGAGCACCTCCTCATTCACCAGGACGCAACACCGCTCGGTAGTGAACAAGTTCGCCTTTCCCCCGGTGGCTAAACGGACTTCGATCGCCCCGCGGCCGATCTTTCCCGCGGCCTGCAACACAGCGTCTTTCTCGCCGACTTCACCCTCTTCTGGCTCGGTTACCCAGACCTCGTTCAAACCTTCGCTTTCAAGGGTCCGAACATCCTCTTCGCTTATCACGTGGCCTTTGGCAAGTAATTTCTTGCCGTCGGCCCGAAGGATGGCGGAGGGAAGAGTCCTCCCGGTTGACTCCATGACGGAGATGTTCCGGACCCTCACGGGGTAGATAACCTCACGACTGAAGCAACGGCTGCGATCCGTGCCTCGCATGTGCTCCAGAACGTGGCCCTGGGTGCGACGTCAGTTGAACAGGTTGCGCATCGCCTATCAGTTCGCATCTGACACGTATTTGCAATTAAGCACGAAACCGGACTCAATTTCAAGTATTTCGATTGGAACGTTTCTGTAGTTCCGTGTCGTAAACCTCGCCTCAGCTTTTCGGCTTTCCGAACTGAAACGAAAAGCAGGATCTCTAATTGTCCCAGCCCGTGGACTAATAGTTTCAAGCGCATAGGCCACTTGTGTTCGGAAATCCGAACAAGGGCGCCGGAACGAGGGTGTCCCGACTCTCTTGAGGGGCGGCGGGAAGCTGTTACCGCAAAGAGTCGAACCTTATTTGGAAACCGGGGTGAGTTCCGTTGGCGAAGTTCAATTTCACGAGGGCGAGCCTGAAGGGCGCGCTCAAGCGCTTGAAGCGTTAGATCATGAAAGAAGAGATCATCAGGGACATCAAGCGGCACTCGTTCTACTTGAAGCGCCCTCCGAGAAGAGGTGCACTCAGGCAGCCCTGGCACGCCTCATCATTCTCCACGGTGTACCGGTTCAGGATGATTCCGGACCAGAACCAAACAGCATCTACTGCTTCACTCCTCAACCGCCGAAGTAGTATTTGCTGGGAGGCTTTCCGCCCAAAAACGTGGGACACCGTGTTATCGAGTGTCCCCGTCGTGGATGCGCTCCCAGCGATAGTCCTAGACGCTCAATAGTTTGTGGATTTTTGGCAGTGTTCACGCGGCTTGTCCGTTTAGGCGGGCGGTATTAAAGTTCTCACGACTTTCGCCTCCTGTCCGATATGAGAGTTTGGCGTCCTGTGGTGACACCGACGCGGCACGTGAACCCATGCTTGATGCAAACATCGACGTTTTCCCAATTCGAGCTAAGAGATTAACCGCAAAAGGTCGGCGCGGCTGTGGTCTGCCCAAGGATTCGCTTTCATCTCGTGAAAGGGAAGTTTGCGAGCTTGTTATGAAAGGGGTGCGCCTGAAAAACGTTGCACTCCAGCTGGGCATCCGGGTCAGTACGGCGAGCTCCCACCTAACGAATGCATACCGGAAATTGGGAGTGGGTAGCAGCACGCAATTAGCCATACATTTTGCTGAGCCGAACGCCGGACCAGAGGTAGATACTCTCCCGGATGCGTGGCCAAAGCTTACAAAGGGCTTGAATTGAAATTTTCGCTAGCTGAGGGCTGCGTTGAACCTCGCCTAAGGACGGCGCGGGTCAGAGTCAGTCGTCCTTCGGTTTGTTCTTGCTCCCTGGCGGCCTTCCCCGCCGTTTCACCGCAGTCATCCATTTCGGTGGTCTCCCTCGTCGTCTCGTCTGTCCAGTGGCAAGTCGTTGCAGCACGGCGATAACTTCGTCGAGCTGATCCCGTTCCTGCCGAATTTCGGCAAGCATTTTGTTGATGTCCATTTTCCCAGAGTACCGAAGTCAGGCGGCGGCTTTGCTCGCCAGGCTAGTGCGCTAAATCTGTGCGTCCGACTTCTGGCGCCTTTTCATTTCCTGCATCACGGTTTCATTGTTGGCTACCAGCACAGCGTGAAGGCGAGGAATCTGTTCGCCCCTCAATGTCGGGATGAGAGCAGCCAGCGCAGCATCGAGGGCGGCAGTGCATTGAGGGCTGATGCGGTGGCTCAGGAACAGCTCGATTATGTCTCGGGTTTTATGCTCGTATGCTTCCATACCCCCAGCGTGCGGCGGAAAACGATCGTGCGTCCCTGCTTTGTATAGCGGGCCGCCAGGCTCTCCACAGAGCGCGGATTTCAATGCTCGACAGTTCTACTAAGGCGTGCTCTTCGGGAATCTGAATAACGTCAGTTGCGGATTTAGAATGTTCCGCTTTTAGGCGGCGCGGCGGGTCGGCTTGGTGCCGAGCTTGCTCTCAAGGATGTTGACGCGGGTCTGGAGATCTGCAATTTGCCTTGCATACGGGGACTTGGCGAGTTCTTCTGCAAGTGTGTTTGCAAGGTCGGATTTTGACACCATGGCATCCGTGACCATCTTCATGTCGGCGCCAAGGTTTCGAAAACCGATTCCCGTTTCGGCTCGAATTTGCCGGATGTCCTCCTTCGTCGCCATCTCTTTCTGGATATGATCGAATCCCGTGGCCACGTCCTTGCGGAGGGCCATGTAGTCCGTTTGGATCGCGAGGGCGAAATCGTCCAGCGTCATCGCTTTCTTTTTTGGTTTTGTTTTCTTCGTCGTCATTATCGTTAAGAATACAGCGGCCAGTAACGGTGTCAAGCAGCAGTCCGCAACCACGCATTCTCGCCAACCCCTTTTTCTCTTTTCGAACTAGTTCGCATTTATTCCGGCAACGACTCGTTGCCGGGGCAAGGAACCCGAAAACCAGTTTTGCGCGCACCTGTTGCCCGAAGCGGTCAGCGGAGCCGCTGCCGCGCCGATAGGCGCGGTGGGCGGGGCGATAGCGTCGGCTGCACGGATTTTGGTGAGCTTCTGATTAAGATGCTCATCCCGAAACGATAGTGAAGTGGTGATAGCCAAAAAGCCGGGCAGCCGGCGGTAAGCAGGCAACAGGTGCGCGCCCCAGTTCAGGCGATAGCCCAATGTTCACGCGGGCTTTCGGCCGCGCGGTAGTTTTGGTGGGTATGGGGACGACTCTAGACCCTACCCCATACCCGAAACCACCAGATAGCTGAGCCGATAGGCCCCGAGTTATGCGAGACCTGGCGCGGCGGGACTGCTGTTCGGCTGCTCCTGGGGCGGATCGGAAACCAGTTCGATCATTATCGGTTCCGGCATCGCCGGTTGAATTTCCGATTGCGCTGCGGCCTCAGTCGCCGTCTCCGTTGCCGGTTCGGTTGGGTGGGTTGCCGCTTCCAGCGGGGCGGCGGGAACCGGATCGGAGGGGGTGTTGCCTGGCTCAATCGTTGCTGTTGCACCTTCGTCTTCCAGCTCCACGGTGGCCAATTCCGGCGACGGGGAGGGCCCAACTGGTTTCAAAAAGAGATCAGTCCCCTGTTTTTTGCGCTCCAGGAATTCCTCGAAGCTGAGAAATGTCATCTGCTTCTCTATTTCGCGCCGGGCAGACATTTTCGCCGTTGTTTCGTTCGCGAAAGTGAAGCGCTTGCGGTCTTCGTTCCACTTGGCATCCTTGAGGGCCTCGAATGCCGCGGTATGCTCCGCGACGTAGCGGTCGATTTCTTCATCGCGGTAATTGTCGTAGTCCCATTCGAGCTGTTGCTGAATATCTTCGGCGTCGCGGCGCGCCTTTTCTTTCCGCTCCTTCTCTTCTCGTGCTTTGCGTTTCGCGCTCGTTTCAAAACCATCCGGAATGGCGGTGTTGCTTTTTATCAAGTTAATGTAAAAACCAGGTGGGTTGATAATCGGGAAGCGAGCGTGCTGGACCATATAGTCGATGTGTTCGAGTTGCGCCATCACGTCCTGGCCGGGTTTTAAGTTGAGCAGTAATTCGTGAGCTTTCTTGTCGGTAATCCCCCGGCGGGTGAATTGGGCGACAAGTTCAGGATCGAATGTTGGTTGTGGCACTGCCGGTTCGATGTGCATTTGGCGTTGCCGAGATTCGGATCGGAAGCGCTTCGGTTGCTGCTCCCGTGCTTCCGCTGCATCCGCTCCCACTATTTTCTTAACTCTGCGTCCTCCATGAGCTGCGGCGAATTCGGCGCGCGCCCTTGGACCCGGCGTGAAGTACAAAATCCAGTCGGGTTGGTTCTGCGCATCTATGATCGGTTCATACTTCATGGTGGTGATGTAGCCGGATGCTTTGTGAGGCCGGAGTACTTTCGCCATTTGATCTTGCACGCGCTGACGTTCGAAGTGCCGGAGTTGTGCTGAGAAGGTGCAGTACTCGGAATATGAAATCTTCGCGCGAGCGTAATCGTTCTTGAGCGCCGCAAAGATTTTCCGGCTGATGATTTCATAGAATCGTTGCGCCGCTGGCGGAAGCGTTTTCATGTATGTGCGGTCAAGTGGACGGACAGGTGCATTGTTGAGCACTGCCCAAAATGGATCGTTGAAAGAAATATACACGGCATCCGCTTTCCGGCCGTCGGGAAGTTTCTCGCCGGTGAAGACAACGCCATAGCGAGTGACGCCGGCCTCAACGTGACGTTCGGAACCATCGTTCGCGCGGTAGTTAAATTTCGCGGTGATGAACGCACTGGCGTTTTGGAGAAAAGCCCGCTTCAAGTCTTTCGCGTTTTCTCCCGCGTGTGTCGCTAGATTGAGCTCGGCGCAAATCTCATTCAGACTTCCGATGCGGAGAAGTTTTGGAAGAGGTCTTCCGGCTTCATCGATCCGCTGGTTGATGATAATGGTGTCGAGTTTGTAGGCTAGTTGGCGAGCCTGACCGTAACGCTCGCTGTAAGAGACCTCCCACTTCAGCTCGACCTCTCCGCTCGGGGTGGTTTTGACGATCTGAATATTGACCCTCCCCTGCTTCGCAAGATTGTGAACTGGCAGCCGGGAGAGTACGGTCTCGGTTCGGATTAATTCTAAGCTCAGCGCTTCCGACTGCGTGGTTGGAATAGACGGACGGGTCTCCCCTTCTTGTAGATTATTAACCTCCATTTCTTTTTGAAACTATTTTCACCAACAACGATCCTGCGTGTTGATGATGTTATTAAGTCTATACAGAGTTAAAGACTTACGCAATTCACAGCCCTTATAAAACAAGGATTATCGATGTGCTTTGTAGCGTCAAACTTCACTATTCGTAGCGCGAAACTTCACTGCCCGTAGCGTCAAACTTCACTATTCGTAGAGTCAAAGTGCACCATTCGTAGCGTCAAACTTCACTATTCGTAGAGCCTAACTTCACTTGAAGTTTGGCACTACGCCAGAAGAGAACTGGCAATTCGCGGGTGTTTGAGGATGGCATGCGCGGGAGGGAATTTGTCGCGGGATTTGACAGCGCAGGGGATCAGCCGTAGGGTTACCGGAGCAGGTCATAACCACTAAGGAGAATCAAAATCAATGGATAGGGTAAGCTTCGATGAGATCAAAACAGTAGTCACGCTTCAGATGGCAATCGAACGTTACGGCATTCCGCTGCGGCACGTGAATGGGACAACGCTCAGGGGAAAATGCCCCTTGCCATCACATGGGTCAGAGAAGAGCAAAGAGAGCTTCACCGCCACCCTTACCAAAGGCGTCGGGGGTGCGTGGGCCTGCCAGTCGCAATCGTGCATCAAAGCACGGGGACGCGTCGGCGGGAACGTTCTCGATTTCGTCGCCGCGATGGAACGCTGTTCCGTGCGCGATGCGGCGATCAAACTGCAAATGTGGTTTCTCGTTCCTGCGGCTGGCAACGGATCGGGGACGAGTGGCAAGGAACCTCGCGCGAATCGTTTCGCGGGCAAGGAACCGGAGCCAGAGCTGGTTTCGAAAAAAGCAAACGATGCAGGAGCGGAGAGTGATTTGAACAAACCGCTGACGTTCAATCTCCAAAACATCGATCACGCTCATCCGTATCTCACAGAGAGGGGCGTGAGCGTTCTGACCGCGCAAAAGTTCGGCGTGGGATTTTTCCCCGGCAAAGGATCGATGCATGATCGCATCGTGATCCCGATCCATAACCCGAAGGGCGAGCTCGTTGCGTATGCCGGGAGATCAATCGACGGATCGGAACCGCGCTACAAATTTCCGGCGGGGTTTCATAAGTCAATGGAACTCTATAACCTGAATCGGGTGAAACATGAAGTGTCCATCGTTCTTGTCGAAGGCTTCTTCGATTGTATAAAGGTGACGCAAGCAGGGTTTCCGTGTGTGGCGCTTATGGGTTCAACGATGAGTAACGCGCAAGAAGAACTCATCCGGCAACACTTTGCACACCTGGTCGTGATGCTCGATGGCGATGAGGCCGGCAGACAAGGAGCTGAAGAGATCGCGGACAGGGCGCATCGACTCGTCTATCGAGTGGAGGTCGCAGCGCTTAGCAACGGCATGCAGGCAGATCAACTTTGGGAAGATGAGCTTCACGAATTGCTTGATCCAATCCTCGTAACGCGATAGCTGTAAATACAAAGACTGGCGCTTGTAGCGCCAGTCTTTTCTATTAGAGGAAACCCCGTACTGGCGGCCGTCACAGCAAAGAAAGTGGTGCTCTGTCATCGCCCGCCGGTCCGGGGATGAATCAATGCCGGAGCAAAGCGGAGGCCGGTTGCATGTCCAAGTAATCTGGTACGCTCCCTCTCGCGTGACGGGCATGAAACCCTTTTCCCCGAAGCCCCGGGCTTCAGCCCGGGGAGGGGGTCACTTGAGAACAAATAAGCACCAAGAGGCCATTTGCTTGTGGTCCCAAGCGGTCGCTATCTATCTTACAAGGTGGACACGACCATAATGGTATCGATCGGCGCCAAACTGGGCCCTGCGTATGCCGGTTGCGCGGAAGTGCCAAAACGTGATAAAAGTCAACAGTTCACAATGAGAAGATTGAACAATATGGAGGGGATGATATGTTTTGTTTTCTAGCGGCATCGTCACTCGGGCCAGATGCATGGCGGATATTTCGAGCCGTGGAGATCATTGGCTATCACGCTACTGACCGTACAATCAAAATCCTGTTAGCCCTAATCGTGGAGAATATGGCGGAAAATGGGGTGAAGAATGACCTGCGGTTAATGCATGCAGGAACGCCCGACTGTTTCGTAGTCCCGCCCTGGCCGCTCCCAAAGCACCCGGACGAAGAGCCGGACTCCAAGGGGATTCTGGACCAACTCTTCGGACACGCCTTTGAGTCCGGGAGCGGAGGGCTTAAGCGAACCAAGGGATTGACGAGTTGGGATGAATGTCATCCGATCCCAGAGACACCGATTGTTACATTCCAATCAGGAGGCGATCACAACCCTCTGTTAGGAGGATCTTTTGTGATGCCTGAACAGGGAATCCCGACCGACGGACGAGTGGCGCCATTTACAGTTTGGAAATTTGGACCGTTCACCCAAAAAGCAGCTCATCTTATTACTCTCGGACTTCGATTTGCAGGAAGTTCCTGCGATCAGTTGCTTGGGCCAGGACAGGTGGAGTTCACCGTGGATGGTCCTCTCCGGTTGGTAACGCGCATCAAACTTGAAGACTTATCCGACTTCTCTTCCGAAACGCGACGTGCATGGGTTGACCGAATAACCCCGTTCGAGGAAGCAAACCATTTACTGATGGGGGAAGGTTACGACGTAATCATCTTGCGCGAGCCGCTCGCCGACAGGGTGGAACTCGTCGGGGAGATCGGCATAGCTCGGGCGGCTAAACAGCCGGTGCAGAGGGGGGTTCAGATCGCCGATCGTTTTGTGACAACTCATCGGCACTTTAGCATCCTTGCCCGGTTGGCGGAAAGAACTGCCGAGGAACTTGTGTCTTAAGCGAGATGGGAAGTTCGGTGGAACCCAGCCCTTACAAGATCGAAAAATCACGTGAACCGCGCGGGGCGGCCAACCCCAGTACGGCGGAAGCCTACGTGCGACTTCACTTCGTTCGACGAGCCTACGATGTTAAGAAAGTTAATCCTGTCGTTGGAAAAGCTCTAGGTTTTCTAGCGGATCTTGGAAGCTCATCTGAGCTTGATATGAGTCCGATTGACTGCACGAGGTGCTTGCTCTACGCCTTGGAATGTCTCGACGAGGCTCCGTTAGAGTTCGTGCGAAGATATCCAGAATTTTGGAAGACCGTTGGATCTATAAGCGGCGAGGTCCTTGCTCGGTTTGATCATACGCACGTCAGGATCAATCCTGCTGAGATTAGCGAACGATTTGAGCACGCGTTTGCCGATGCTCCATGGGACATCAAAGCCCGGATAGTCGCGGGATTCGTGGAGGTAGTTACACGCTCCGCGTTCAAGGACGAAGCGTTCTGGCGTTTCACTACAAAGATCTTGAAAACTTGTCAGGATGAGGTTGCGCAGCCGGGGGCGCGGGCTTGTTGCGCCTGTCTAGCGAAACTCTGGTTGAACATCGCTGATCGACACGGTACCGACCGTTATGTCCGTGGGCAACTCGTATCGTCCGCGAGCCCGCTTCTTCGCCTTGTCTTAGACTTTCAATTGAGTGATGCGCTTAAAGACTGGGTACTGATGCTCCAGTTGCTTAAGCTACCCGCAATTGATCCGTTGCAGCAGGAGACTCTGGACCCACAGCGTGCTGAAGTCCAGAAAGGACTCGACGATCTTGCGACTGAGCTGAGTGAGTATGCTTACAATCTTTCCCAAGAATGGCGGGTGGCACGTTTGAAGAAGTTATTACCGGAGATTATGCCGTACCTTCATGGATTTGAGAAACATGGTTCGAGAGTAAGGCCGCCAGAGGGATACGGACGTGCAACGGCGACTCTAGTGGGGCGTGGACCTAAAGACGGCCACGAAATCTCCTTTTCCGTAGAAGCCAAAGTCTCCGACATCTGCACAAGAAGTGGCGGGGGATTTCGGTTGTATATTCCGACCGTCGTCGTAACCGGTAATCTTAACGGGTCCCTGCGGCACCCATGCGAACGCGTGGTGATCCAGATTCCCGATGGAAGTCTGCTCGCAATCAATAGAATTGATTTGACCATGATTGATGACATGGATTTGCCATGCTCGTTCAATTGCCAGATTCTTCGAGCTTGGCGTGCGCGAAACGGGGCTGGTTCGGAGTGGGCATTGCATGCACCCGTGGAGCAGTCTGAGACTGGTGACCGTTGGCTTTCCTATGTGAAGGGCCTACCACACATTGGTGGCCGATGAAGAGGAGTACCGTGTCGATTAAACAGAAGCAAGTGATCTCCGAAAAGGTGCTACAGGCTACTGCCAGCGCGCTATTCGAATGGTACGGGCCGGCAAGCCTTCACTATCGATTTACTTCCTTCGTTTGCAAGATGCCGCACGAGGTCAAGAGTTTGGAAGTGTGCGAGGACCTCGTGAAAAGATCTGTTTACAATGAATCTTCCTCACCACTTATAAATCTGGGACGCTTGATCATTGACGTAATGGACAGTTCACCTGCAGCCAAAGACTCAAGAGCGTTGCAGAAGCGTCTCCGTGAGCGCCTTCTTCGGATTTTGAAAATGGGCGGGCTCACTTACAAGCGCGGGGGAGTCGTGGCAGTCGATTCGAGCCTTCAACTAAGTAACTTTAAAGCTCTGCTTGGAAAGGCTAGCCTACCAGAGATCGTTAATGAATTCGAAAATGTCATCCTGCTCGAAGGAGCACACGCCAAGTCCGCGCTGACATCGGTCGGTGCGATGTTAGAGGCCATCTTGCGAACGTATCTCGAAAGAAACCAAGTGAACCCAGAAGCGAGAAGCGGCTTAATGCATCTATGGCGGCTTGTACATGCCGACCTAGAGAGAACCTCCCTCGACCCCAAGTTCACGAAGTTGCTCGACACAACTGTCCAATCCCTTGCAGAGATTAGAAATGCATCAAGTTCGGCACATGCCAATCGAGCCGAGCTTGACGTGATTCACGTTACCCTTGCTGCAAATCTTGCTTGTGCCGTTGGGGCATTTCTTCTAGTGCGAAGCTCGAAAAAGTCACGAAAGAAGGCGAAGAACGCTAAGAGCCTTTCGATCGCGCAATCGGCCTGAGAGTGGATCGGTAAACGAACATTGAGCGGCTGCCAGAGCCGGACCGGATCAAGAAACAACTCCCAAGGATGATCCGCCAACGCGTACGCGCGGAGGACTCCCCTCAATGGGAAACTTGGCCGTGCCGAAACCATTCACCCGGTCGTGTATTCGGCATGTCGCGAAAGTGTCTTGCCAGTCCAGATTTCAACGTCGGTTTGTTAGTCAACTCACTCGTGCCTACCGCCTCAATAATTGCCGAACTATGAATCGAGCAATCTGGGCCTCGACCATCACGCGCCGCCTTGTATAGCGTTCGTTGCTCGTCCGCTCAATCCTATTGCGCCATTCCGCATCGGAGTTCTTCAGGAACGGGGGATAGGTAGCGATGCGCTCCGGCTCCGTTGGCCGGCAACCGCTATCATCGCAAACGAGCGTACGCACATACGCCGTGTAGTCGGGAAGGTCCTGGATTGCAGCTCCGGCGAACGCCATCGTGAATTCGTCTTTGAGTCGCTCGGCGTCGGTGTTCGATACGCGGAAGGCAATGAGGTTCGCCGCGTTCGTAAAGATGGCTGCGGCCGTCTCCGGGGAGAGGCTCTCGATTACCTGCGTGGCGATCGCGAGTACGAGGTTGAATTTCCTGGTTTCAGCAAGGATGGATTCAAAGTCGCCGATGTAGTTCTGCGCTTCTTCCGCGAAGAGCAAGTGGGGAACGCGATCCGATTCCGGAATGTCGCTTCGTGAAAGCGCTGCGAGTTTCTCCTGCATCACAATGACCGATCCGAGGAGCATCGCGTTGTCCGCGCCAATGGCGCCCTTCGAGAGGTCACACAAGATGATCTTCCGTTCATCCATCGCACGCCGGAAATCAAAACTGGATCGTGGTTGCCCGATGACCGCCCGGATGAGGGGATCGGTTAGGAACGCCCTGCACTTATTCAACACCGGCGAGATGGCTTCTTCGCGAAACCGGTTGTCCCATCGTTCAAACGTGTTATGAAAAAAATCGAGCACGGCTGAATTCTGGACCGCAGCCAACGCCGATGTCCGGTAGTTCTGATTGGTGAGTAATTTCGGCAGGGCGAGAATTGAAACGGGGTGGGGCTGCTCGACGAGGGCATGAAGGCCGTTGCGGAGGATGTCTTCCATGCGCGGACCCCAGGAATCCGCCCAGAGCTTTTTGAAAATACTGATGACGTTTGAGACGACGAGCCCCTTCTCTCCGGGCCTCCGGCATTCGAGCAGATTGAGCGCGAAGGCGCGTTCTTGATCTTTGGGATTAAAATAGATGACATCATTCGTCCGATGCCGGGGAATGTGATTATCCAGAATATCTTCGATGAGCTGGGAGTGGGGATCGATCACCGTCACGCCGTGGCCGGCGGCGATATCGCTTGCAAGAATATTCCGCAAGAGCGTGCTCTTGCCGGAACCCGAGCCGCCGAAGAGTGCCAGGTGCCTACGCCTCGCATCCGGCACGATATAAACTTCCCTGCCTTCGTGGAAAGCATCTTCACTGCTGCCAATGAGCACGGGATGGAGCGACATAAAAATAAAACGGATCGTGCGACCCGTCTGTGAATTATAAGGTGCGAGATGAAATGCGTCGAACCCCGTTATCCCCAAGTGGCGCGTCTTCAGCGCCACCGGGGAGAGGGGACCGCCCATCCAACGAGTGAGTGATCGAAGAAAATCCCGCACTCGTCACGGCCGGTGCGTTCTTCCACGTCCGGCCGATACAAGCCATGCGCGGCGA
This sequence comes from Bryobacterales bacterium, assembly GCA_003166865.1. Taxonomy (GTDB): domain Bacteria; phylum Acidobacteriota; class Terriglobia; order Bryobacterales; family Bryobacteraceae; genus Palsa-89. The sequence continues at coordinate 103,154 of PMUP01000068.1, read as the reverse complement.
ATCACAGGAGAGCGCGACAGGGTTCCTTGCCGAGAGCTGCCGAGCGAGTTCCCGTTGGTTCGCCGACGAGCGGTTTTTCCAACCGCCGAGGTTGCAGGATGGGCGGTTGGGGTCGTTATAGCAGAGGCCGGCGAATGGCGCAAGGAAGAAACCGAATCCGAAACGAAAAAAACGTTGCTAAAATATGCAGGTTTAGTATACTGTAACAACATGTAAGCACAGGACTTATTCCTATGGACCCTCGAACCAATGCTCAAAACGCGCAGTTGCCGGATAGCCTTCGGCCTTTCTTTTGGTCGTACCGGTTTGAGGAACTTGAAACTGCCAAGGACGAAAAAACCGTTATCATCCAACTCATCAACTACGGGACCCTGAGGCACTGGCGGTGGCTGGTCCAGCAGTACGGTGCCGCAGAGATCAAGCGCGTACTTCACTCGATTCCCGCAACCGAGATCAAACCGAGGACTCGCGTACTCGCATCGCTTCTCTTTTCCATCCCCACCTGGAGGCATGCATACCGAGGCGCTCACTGAAGAGGGATTGAAACTTTTTCCTGCGCTCGCAGCGTTCGATGATTTTTATTTGGCCGGTGGCACAGCGCTCGCGCTCCAGATTGGACACCGCGTCTCCATCGATTTCGATTTGTTCTGCGATCATCAGATCGACCGAACACTCGTATCAAAAGTGAAAAGAGTCTTCACGGATGTTCCGGTTCAACCCGCGATCAACAACCCGGAGGAGCTCACGGCGTTCGTTGGCCAGGTGAAGATGACGTTTCTCTCGTATCCGTTCCCTCTCATTGAACCGTTCGTTTCGGTTGATCGTCTGCGGATGCTATCAGTCAAAGAAATCGCCGCGACGAAAGCGTACACGATCGGGAGAAGGGGAACCTATAAGGACTACGTCGATCTCTATTTCATCATCGCGGAGAACCACGCTTCACTTGAAGAGATCATTGGACTGGCGGAACGAAAATTCGGCCACGAGTTCAACTCGCGACTATTCACGGAACAACTGCTCTTTATGGACGACGTTCACGACTACGCGATCGACTTCTTGAAGTTGCCCATTGCCCCGGCTGGCATTGCAGCTTTCTTCAGAGACAAGATCCGCGAATTGCCGCTTTCCTGACGTAACGGTGCAAGCAGCGAAGGCTACTTTTCTAAGGCCGCTTGTTCCTGGACAACCTGAATGAACTCACGCGAATTCACGATACGTGTGGACTTCCAATTCTTTGGAAAGTGCCGTTTGTCGCCCGTCACGAGGTAGTCTGCGTCAGCTTCCTCCGCGCATTCCAGGAAGCGGTTGTCGGGCTCATCCTTTGATTCGGTAACGATATCGCCCGGCGTAACCATCGTTGCCTGATCCTTGAGCAAGTGGAGCAGGCGGCCGATGCGGGCCGGGTTGATTCGGGCGAACTTAGGACGCCCAAACACCATCTCGTATTCGGCAATCAGTTCTGCCGAGACAAACAGGGCAAGTTCGCGCGAGATTACTAATTCAACGATGAGCCCTTCGAGACCGTCGGGCTTGATGGCTGCGGAAACTACTACGTTTGTGTCAAGCACAATACGCAGCTTCTTCATTTCGCAGGTGGTCTGGCTGCCTTGGTACGCGGCGCCCGCCGCGCTGCTGTGACTTCTCTGTTGATCTCCTGCATGGTCATCTTATTGAGTCCCGTCCGTCGTGCATCGTCTTGAACCGCCCGCAAAGCAGCAAGGAGTTCGGCGTTCATGCCCCGCTTTTCCTCTTGTTCGAGCCGGCGAAGGCCCTCGCGAAAAAGCTCGCTGATGGTGCGGTTCTGCTTCTTGGCCAAGCGCTCGGCGCTCTTGAACTGTTCCGGCGCGAGTGATATGGAGACACTTTTGGTTGTTCTCATGGTTATTACTAGATACGACTTAGTCCGACTGTTTCTTTCACAATAGCAGGTGTAGTGTAACGGTCAAGCCCTAGCGCCCGCAGCCTTCGGCAGCAGCGTTGCGAGCGCAAGATCCTCGAATGGAATGAAGAGGTAGGCATCGTGCGAGGCCGCATGGGGTATCGAAGTACGGAGATCTTTCCGGAGTTCCTCCGCACGACTGCGCGTCTGGGTCACTGTGGCAACGAGAAACGACTTCATGCCGGGATACTTCTGCTGGTGCAGTTCCTGCTCATAGTAGGCGACATATCCATCAATCTTTGTCGCCATGCGTTGATGACTCATGGTTGATCGATCCGCTTCCAGGAAGACATGGAACCTATTTTTTCCTTCTGGCCGGTCGGAGTGCCTCAGGATAAAGTAGGCATCCGGTCGGATCGGGATGGCGAAATCGTCGTCACCGGCCCTAACGGTATCCCAAAGCGCGGAACCTTCCTGCCAATGAACGAGCTTGATCGGAGCACTTCTCGTGGCGAGCATCATGCGCGTGTGGATGTCGGCGACGAATAAGGAATGCCGGATTCCGATTTCGGTAAGTTCGTTATGCCGGAGCCGTTTTTCCGCGAGGTCACGCGGTAGGTATCCGTGTTCAATCAGAATCGGGACACCTGCGGACCCGATCGCATAGACGTGCTTCTGCATGAAGCGCGCAACTGACGCAAGGTAGCGGCGCTCTTTAAGCTTCAGAAGCCTTGCCCACAAGGCCCGCACAGACCGCCCGGAAAGCGCGGACAGGTGATCGATCGTCGCGATGCGAAGCTGGTACACGGCGTGCAGAAGCTCGATGTCGCGGTCTTGGAGTTCAAAACCGTTTTGCGCGGGCATGTTGAACGAGAGTATCTAGAATTCCGGTCGAGGGGACCTATGGGGTGCAGCGGCCTTTGTTTCCGATGATTCTACCTCAGAAGCGGCCAGATGATAAGACAAGCGTTACGAAGGAAGTCGGCACAGAGGGAGGCGGGACCTCCGTACAGTGATGCGGGCAAGTTTACTCCAAGAATACAGGATGGCCACCCCGCCGGGACCGCCCAAAAAGGCAGCCTTTCTGCACGAATCGTAATGCCGTAATGTATCTACTTGCAAATTTGATAAACTATAATCCCATTTCGTTTCCAGATATGGTGCAAGATTAGATCGGTCCGGGCCAGGTGGCGGGGTCGGGAGGTCAAGGCGATGGCGAATGGTGCGATTGTGCTCGTTCATGGTACCGGCGTGCGAATCAGAGACTACCAGCCAGCCTTTCATAACGCCGCCTTGAAGTTAAAGCAATATGCGTTAGATTACGAGCTCATCCCGTGCGAGTGGGGGGATGCTCTCGGTGCCAGATTCGACGGTCTCAGCCTCCCAGACCCAACTCCAGCTGACCTTTCCGATGACGATCTCCAATGGTACTACCTGTACGACGATCCCTTTCACAATTTACGTCCGTTTACTATTGAGCGTTCGGCGGGAGTCAATGATGCCCCGATTCCCGGCGATTTGGCAAGGAATGAGGTAGTCTGGGAGAACATTAAACGCTACCAGCCATCGTCCGAGTTCCTGGAACTGCTGAGGGTTTCTGATCTCCAAGCATTTTGGCCGTCAGCTTGGACCTTCATCGTCGAGGATTCTGATGTTCCAGCTCGGGCGTACGCGGCCAGCGGTGAACAAACTCCGGATGTTAGCTACGAACTTGGCCGCGCCGTGGTGGCAGAATTGTGCAATCGGGCGCAGCTGAGCGGATTTTGCGGACCCGGTCACAAACTGCGAGACCAGATGGTAGACCGTTTGCTGGTCGATTGGGGGGAGAGTGTCTTTGGTTTGGGTGATTTTCTGAAATCATTCCTTGCCAAGATTGGCACGTCGGTCGGACGCCGCTATCGGAATGCCTGGAGCGAGAGCGCAGCGTTCGTCATCGGAGACATCCTGTTGTACCAGGCAAACGGCGATAGGATAAGGAGCTTCATCCGAGAAAAAATTCGGAACTCCCCAACGGCACCAGTATATCTAATGGCACACAGCCTAGGTGGAGTAGCTTGCGTCGATCTCCTCGCGATGCGGGATGCTCCGGCCGTCGCTGGGCTTATAACCTTCGGCTCGCAGGCGCCACTGCTATTTGAGCTCGGTGCGATGCGATTTATTCAAGAGACCCGCAGCCTTCCTCTCACGTTTCCACCGTGGCTTAATCTGTACGACCGAAACGATTTTCTTAGCTACGTCGCGCAGCGACTGTTTCCTGTGGCAGTGGATCGAGAAATTTCATCAATGCGGCCTTTCCCGGAGTCACACGGAGCCTATTTGGCGCAAGACGATACATGGGCTGCCATCGGCAAATTCCTTAAGGGAGCGGATCAATGTTGAACACTTACGGCTTCATCACGGGCATTGAACATTATGATCAAGATAGTCGATGGAATGTGCGCGGCCCTGCACGGACGGCTACAAGTATGGCGCAGTGGCTTCGCGACCAAGAAACACCGCCGTCACAGATCTATCTTTTCTTGAGTATGACTCCGAATGGGTACGAGCCGTCGGCTCGCCAGCAGCTTGAAGCTGACGTTCACGAACTAGAGGTATTAGGCGTCAATGTTGATCGCCAGACCGACTACGAGACGCTTTATTCGTTCTGGCGGGAGCGCCTTCCAAAGCTGCCGGTCGAGCCAAGGATACCGGACGAGTCTCGGTTATTTGGATACTGGTCTGGCCACGGGGCCCTAGATGTCCGTGGACGACGGATTTTCTTCTGCAGCGACTACACGACTCAAAAACCTGCGTTACTTTTCAACTGGGACGACTTTCTCACGGATCTTGCGTCAAACCGATACTCCACGTTTTCCAAGCAAATGTTTTTGGCCGATGTGTGTGCAAAAAAGGCAGGAGTCGAGGTGGGCACTACTGACCAGCCTATGCGGCCTTCTCGAAATGTTGACCAAGTGTGCTACTACGCGACCGTCGACAACGCATTCGCCACGAACCTAGGCGCAGAAGAAGGAGGAGAATTCTCTCGGGCTGCTCTCAAGTGTCTTTCCAAACAAAAAGGCTGGCCCAAAGATGACGACTTTTTTGCCGAGTTGGAGAAGCAAAGCTATCAAAGGCGAGGATCACTTCACAGAAAGACCAGAGGGTACGAGGGATACATAACACCGTGGGGTAGCGAGTCTCCGGCAGGGGACTATACTGTCGCCGGCCGGGCTTACACCCTGCTCCGAGCGTTGCCCGTTTCGGACGGGGACTATCGTGTTCTCTATTTGCAGGTAGTTATTTCGACGGCAGGCGAAGCCCTTCCAAAGGAAGCGACGTTGCAACAGATGCTGATTTCGCTGAGTAATGAAACTGCCAACTCTGGCGAGCCAATACCGCGTCCCTTAACGGAGTTTCTTTTTCGCATCGGTGAACGCTTCAATTTTGGTCCAAACGTGGAACGTTGGTGTTTAGCTGAGGGAACTTCGCCCAATCTCCTGGCCTCCACACGGGAAAAGATTAGGCGCACCACTACTCAACCGCACAATGCTCGTTCGGGTCTACATGGATTTCTGAGGGACTCAGCGGTCGTCAGCAGGCTGGAGGGGCTTCGCCTTTTACTCGACCAGGCAAGTACACAGATAGAAACGCTAACGGACTATAAGGAACTCCACGCGAATCTGCATGTGCTCAAGGAACAGGCAGCGATGATCCGCCAACTTAAGAAGACATTTCCTACGGAAGAGACGCCTCAAGACCTGGAGTTTTACGCGGGGGCCATCGCGGAGATCTTTGGCGAGGTCCGCAAGGTGCTTGAAAGACCTACGTTTGACGCCAGCACCTCTGAGGAATTTGAAGAAGCTATGTCCAAGATCGAGGTGCATCTTCGGGCCGCACTATCGACGCTAGATTCTCTATCCCTAGAGGAGGGGATCAATGCTCTGTGGGTTCTCCTCGATCACCATCTACGCTACGCAAACAGTGGGATCCGGCAAGCGATTAAAGCCCTTCCGTTCCAGCGGCTCATTGACTGCCTATCAAAGGTTGAGGACGGAGCGCCGGCCGAGTTTGGTCTGTGGCTGCAGTCCCTCCAGACAACTCACGCGGAACTTACAAGACTCGTAAAGGAACACGATGCTTGGCAGGCCGCCGACGGTAGAATTCGAATCTTCGAGATGAATTTGGAGTCCTCCTTGGTTGAATCCTACGTTGAGGAGTGGAATTCGCTGCGTAAGGCTATAGAAAAAGCGTGTGAAGGACAACATGAGCAGTGGGCGAGAAGTCTTGAGTTTGAGTGTAAGAAACTAGGTGTCGCGATAGAGAAGGCGGACATCCAAAAGGCGCGTGTAACGTTTCCAAGTATTCGGGCTTACGCAAGTAAGCGATTCTTGGATGTCGACGAAAATCTGCGCCGTGCAGAGTCCTTGAAGCAAATTCGATCACAAATTGGCATCGCCCTGGACGCGTTATGACAACTACTGTAGAGGAGTGTTTTTCGTCGTTCGCCACGCTGCGCAAGGCCCATTCCGAGTTGCTAGCACGCCTGGCAAACTACAACGAGCATGAACTTCCAGGGTTCATGATCCCTGCCATTCTGGACTTCACTTCCCGTGCCGTTAAGAGCGGCGAGCAGTTTTACGATTGGGAGACCAGAAACGACGCGCAGACTTTACTGAGCTTTTGGACAGGCATACTAACCGAGAATGATCGTGCCTTCAAGCCCTTACTACTGGCCGATTTTCGCCAACGAGTCGGAGGTAAACCTCCCTACAAAGGGCTCGAAGCGTTTCAGCAGGAGGACGAATTCGTATTTTTTGGACGTCGCGACTTAGTGCTTGCAATGGTCGAGAAACTCAAGACTGCCCGGCTCATTGGCGTCTTGGGTCTGTCGGGCAGCGGAAAGTCATCGGTGGTATTGGCGGGGCTCTTGCCAGCGCTCAAGCACGGCATCATTCCGAATAGCGAATTATGGCATTACATCAACCCATTGACACCAAGCGCGAGTCCGCTTGCGGCGTTGGAGGCTGCACTTGGTGTCAACGGGCTTCGCCAAGATCCAGACGCGCTATTAAGATGTTTAGACGAAGATTCCCTTCAGCCGAGCGTACTGGTGGTTGATCAGTTTGAGGAAGTATTCACCGTCGCTCAAAACGACGATGAAAGGCGAATGTTCCTCGACCTTCTCCTGAGGGTAGGAGCCGCGCCGAGTAGTCCCCACCGGATTGTACTCACGATGCGGAGTGAGTTCGATACCTACCTTACGAAGGTGCCGATGCTCAAGGAACTAGTTGAGGCAGCGCGATTTAACGTGCCCCCTATGGGCGAAACGGACCTTCAAAAGGCCATCACGGTACCGGCGGCTGTTTATGGTGTAAGGTTTGAAGAACCGCTTGTGCACCGTCTGGTCGCTGCGGTCCTAGGGGAACCGGCCGGGCTACCCTTGCTTCAATTTGCACTGCTGGAACTTTGGAAAACAAAGGTCGACAATGTCATCTCTGAGAAAGCTTATGTCTATCTGGGTGGTAGCCCGCAGAATCTGCTGAGCAATGCGGCAGATAGAATATTGAATGGGCTTGCGACTAGAGCAGACCGAGACACAACTCGCAATATCTTCGAATCCCTAGTGGTAGTAGGCGTCAGCAGCGAAGCGACCAGACAACGACGCTCACGTCTTGCGCTGCATGCTTTGGCCGCACGCGAACGAGTGGATTGGCTGTTGAATAAGTGGCACACCGCTGGACTTTTGAAACTTAGTCCAGGTCGGATTAGCGACGAAGATCTATTTGAAATTGCCCATGAGACCCTGATTCGAAACTGGCCGAGCCTTATCGAGTGGGTTTCGGAGCTTGCTGCTAACCGAAAGCAGAGGCTTCTTTTTGCTGCCAGGGCCAAGGATTGGGATAGGTCCAAACATAAAGCGGCACTGCTGACTCTTGGGGAGATTCAAGAATCAAAACAGTACATCGATAAGGGCGAAGAAGAAGAGCGATTCATTGCTGCGAGTGCGAAAAGCCTCAGATACCGGGGATGGACTCGTAAGGGGGCTACATTCCTCTGTTTTGCATTGGTGGCCGCAGGCATATACGTTTTCCAGAAAGTGAAGGCCTATAACGAAAGCCAGAGGTACCAGACGGAAGTTGCTATCTCCCAGGCGAAAACGGAGTTGGCGGAAGCGCAGAAGCATGCAGCCGAACAAAACTTGGCGCTGATAACAAGCCCACCCAAGGTTAGAGTCGAGAACGGAACCTTTGACCTTCCCACGGATGCCGATTGGAAGCCCGCTATTCAGGGAGCTCAAGCACGCCTCCAAAACTTCTTGAAGCAATCTCCCGTGGCGCAAACAATCTTGATGGTGCGTGATCCCAAGTCAGGAATCGAGAAGGCATCTGTTTCAGGAACAGGTGTACTGTTGAAGGACAATCTTTTGCTCACCTCTAGCGTCAACAAGGCGTGGAAAAATTTCAAACTGGGTGACCCGAATGCGAGATTGGATATTTTGTTCCAAGGTGCTGACGGCAAGTCGATAAAATATACTGCCTACAGTGATGTAGCTTCTGTCACCCGGCTGCAGTACGTTGGCCGCGTGTCATTGCTGAAACTTGACGGGGACCTTTCGAGACTTCCGCAGCCAGCCAATGTAAGCAAGAACTATTCGTATGACCCTAGGCGTCGCGTGATAATGTTAGGGTTTCTCGGTGTGCCAGACCCGGTCAGTTTGCCAGTCGTTGCCAAAGTTTTTCAAACCAACAAGTGGGGCCAGCTTTGGCTGCGTTTCGGAATTATAGTTGGGCAGACTCGAGACCTTCAAGTCTTTAGCCATAACTGCACGGCGGCACAGTCCGATGCAGGGGCGCCCCTGTTTGACTTGGACACGCTCGACTTGATAGGCATGCAGATCGGCGGCAGCACCATTGCTGTACAGGGGCTATCCACGTCAACGGCTCTACGGCTGTGGAGTGATGCGGACCTTGCAAAGTTCGAGCCAGCGAAGCCATAACACTCCTAGGGTTCCCGGTCGCCGACTGAGTTTGCGGCGATCTTGAAATCCTCAGTTATGAGTGGCCGAAAAACTCGAAGCATGTCGGCCCTGCAAGTGGAGTAAAATAAGCAGCATTACTCATAAAGGACGGAGCAGCAGATGGCGAAAGAAATAGACTTCATTACCCATTGGCATCAACTCATCGTGAATTGCCAGGCGTCGCCGGTTGAATTCTACAACTCAGTCGAAAAAGCCCTTGAGCCGCGGTCCATCCCTCAAACGCACTGGACCCGCGTTGAACACAAGGAAGGCGGGCTTGCGAGCGCCAACCGGCTGTACTTTCGCACGCAGCGGGGAAAATTTGCGTTCGATATCTGCGCCGCACCGTTCGGCACGGGATTCTTCGTGTCCTGGTGGCTGACGGAGCCGCCGCTGCGGTTTGGGTTTCTCTATACCTTGGCGTTTCTTTTTGGTGTCATGATCGCGTTCGATCTAGCGTTCGCAATCGGAGCTGCGATCGGCGCGGCGGCGAATGGATACTTTACGGGCATTTTGTTCGGCGGCTGCTGCGCGCTGTTTGGCGTGCCTGCATTTCTCTGGTTGATCGGCAGCGGCATCCGGCAAGGAACCATAGCGGGAGAGAGTACGGTACTGGCGATGCCGCTCGTCGGACGCGTCTACGAGCGGATCTTCGCACCACCGACGTTCTATGCAGTCGACACCGCCTTGATGTTCCGGGATGCAGTGCATAAGGCCGTCCTTGAAGTTGTCGATGGCATGACGGCGAATAAGGGGCTTCGCGCCCTCTCCGAGGATGAACGCAAGCCTATTATGAAGCACTTCGGGGCTTCCGCCTGAGATCAGCATCATGGGGGTCAATGGTACTGCTTGGGAGGCGCTAACCCGCCAGTTCTCTGCCTGGGAAAAACGCGGGAGGGGATGGCAGGTCTTTGACCGGCCGGTGGCGCTCGAACCTCCCTTCCGACCGTTTTTCGGGCATTTCGTTTCGACGCCGAACGTGGGCGTAGACGATGGCCGAAGGGCTACGCGTCTTAGCTCATTAATAGACGGGTTATTCAAAGCGCCCGCGAGTCCTGTTACCGTCGAGCTACCGGACGAGGCGGAACCTGAGCCGACGTATCTCGACGACCATCATCGGCTCATCGAAGTGCGGGGTGTTTTGCCACCGGAGACAAAGATCACGAAGGATGCCGCCGCACAGTTTCTCATGAGTCTTGGCCACGTCGCCCGGCCGGCCAGCTTCGAAATCATCGGCACGAGCGATACAGTCGTCGTACAACTCACGTCCGCCCAAAGCGACCGACGGCAAATGCGCGAACAGCTCCAGGCCTATTTCCCCGAGGTGTCGCTCTCCGAGCATGACGGGTATCTCGAAGCGCTCTGGGACACAACCGGCGCGAAGGCTTCCGCCGTTGTTGAGTTCGGATTGTCCAAAGAGTTCATGCGCCCGCTCCGCTCGTTTGAACGCTTCGATCCCGATCCCTTGGCCGGAATGATCGGCGCGATGTCGGATCTCGGCGCAACCGACACGGCCATCTTTCAGGTGCTGTTTGTCCCGGTCCGTGAGCGCTGGCCGGAGAGCATGATCCGGGCGGTGACGGACGATGCCGGGGACTCGTTCTTCATGGATGATTCCGCCATGGTAAAGCTAACGGCCGACAAGATTTCGTCGCCGCTTTTCGCCGCGGTGATCCGCGTTGCCGCCCAGAGTCCGAAGAGCAAACGAGCCTGGCACCTCGCGGAGGGGATGGGCAAGTCGCTGCGGCAGTTCGCGGAGGCGGCGAGCAATGAACTCATACCGCTTTCGAACGATGCCTATGACGAAGGCCAGCACTGCAACGATGTCGTTGCCCGAGAGAGCTGCCGCGCCGGCCTCATCGTAAACCGGGATGAGCTCGTTTCCTTGGTTCACTTGCCCTCGGCGTCTGCACGCTCCGCCAAGCTCCAGCGCGAAGAGCGCAAGACCAAATCCGCACCGTCGCTCGCGTTTGGCCATCCGCTTGTCTTAGGCGTTAATCAGCATGCCGGAAAGACTGTCCGCGTTTCAATGAGCAGCGAGCAGCGCGTTCGCCACATGCATCTCATCGGCGCCTCCGGCAGCGGCAAGTCGACGCTGCTCTTGAACATGATCGTGCAGGATATCGAGAACGGCGACGGCGTAGCGGTCCTCGACCCGCACGGCGATCTCATCGATCAGGTGATCGGCCGCATTCCCGAGCAGCGCATCAAGGATGTTGTGCTCCTCGATCCATCGGACGAAGCGTATCCAGTCGGCTTCAACATTCTCTCGGCGCACTCGGACCTCGAACGTAACCTCTTGGCGTCGGATTTGGTCTCCGTCTTCAAACGACTCTCGACGAGTTTCGGCGATCAGATGACCACGGTCCTCGGGAATGCCATTCTCGCTTTTCTTGAAAGCACGGACGGTGGGACGCTTTCGGACGTGCGACGATTCTTAGTCGAGCCCGCCTTCCGGGAGCGGTTTCTCGCAACGGTCCAGGATTCCGAAGTCGTCTATTACTGGCAGAAGGAATTCCCGCTGCTCACGGGGAAACCGCAAGGCCCGATCCTCACGCGGCTCGACACGTTCCTCCGGCCCAAGGTCATCCGCTACATGATCTCCCAGAAGGAGAATCGGATCGATTTCGCGGAGATCATGAACGGCCGGAAGATCCTGCTCGCCAAGCTCGCGCAGGGGCTGATCGGTGAGGAGAATTCCTATCTCCTCGGGACGCTCGTCGTTTCGAAGCTCAACCAGATCGCGACAAGCCGGCAGAGCATGGTCGCCTCGGCTCGGGCACCGTTCTACTTATATATAGATGAGTTCCACAATTTCATCACGCCGTCGCTTGCCGCGATTCTCTCCGGCGCGCGCAAGTACAACCTCGGGCTGATTCTCGCGCATCAAGAACTCCATCAGCTTTCGAACCGGGACAGTGACGTGGCCTCGGCGGTGATCGCGAACCCCTACGCCCGCATCTGCTTCCGTCTGGGCGATTTCGATGCCAAGAAACTCGAAGAGGGGTTCTCGTTCTTCAAGGCGAAGGATCTCCAGAACCTGAGCGTGGGTGAGGCCATCGTTCGGCTGGAGCGCGCAGAATACGATTTCAATTTGAAAACCGTTCCGCTCCCGGCCGTTGAGCCAAATATCGCAGCCGCTCGCCGTGAGCAAATCGTAGCATCATCGCGGGAACGCTACGCGGCAAAGCGGGATGAGGTCGAGGCCATTCTCCGCGCACGCCATGCTCCGGGCGGGATGGAACCTGAAGCACCGGGCAGGAAAACGAAAATCCGGGTAGAGGTTCCGTTGCCTGAAGGGAAGCTGGCTTCGGAGTCTCTTCAGGAAACGCCAGCGGTTGCGCCCCCAACGCCCGGCCGCGGCGGCGAACATCATAAATACCTTCAGCAACTCATCAAGCGGTGGGCTGAAGCCCGAGGCTATACCGTGGCCATTGAAAAACCGATCCTCGACGGTCTTGGATCGGTTGACGTGGCGTTGGAGAAGGGGAGCCGCGCGATTGCGTGCGAGGTGTCGGTCACGACCGATGCTCAACATGAGATCGGCAACGTTCAAAAGTGCCTGGCCGCCGGATTTCAAGACGTGATTCTCATCTCATCGGAAAAGAAGCTGCTGACCTCCGCGCGACACGCGCTCGTTGCGGCATTGAGCACGGCGCAGTACCGGCAGGTGAAGTTCCTCACTCCTGAGGAGACGTTTTCCTTTCTCGACGGTCAAGAAGCCCAGGTCGCGCCCGACGCGGTCGCCCCTGATCCGAGCGAGCTTATGACCGCAAAGGAAGTGGAAGAGCTGCTCAGGATCGACGTGAAGACGGTCTACAGCTATGTGAAACGCGGCCTCTTGCCCTACGTGAAGATTCAGTCCAATGTGCGCTTCTTGAGATCGGCGATCCTGCATTGGATGGAGGAGCGGCAGTATAAGCCGGGTGCTCGGTCGCCTCGGAAGTGATCCCTCGGCACATGTGGTGGGCTCGGGGGTTCCTCTCACGGTGGGCCGCGCGGAACAATCGCCTGAGCAAGGCCGACCCCTCGCCGACCCCGAACATGGATATCCTGGGAAAATGGACATCAACAAAATGCTCGCCGAAATTCGGCAGGAACGGGATCAGCTCGACGAAGCCATCGCCGTGCTGGGGCGGCTCTCTCTTGGACAGGGAAAACGACGGGGGAGACCACCGAAATGGATGACTGCGGTAAAGCGACGGGGAAGGCCCCCAGGGAGCAAGAACAAACCGAAGGACGACTGATTCTTCCAATCGAGTGCTCCACTCATTTTCATCTTGATTTGAAGGCTTACTGTCCACAGACAGACACGGACAACAGACAGTATGATAATCTGTGGTCGTGCGAGAATTGTTTGAAGGTGGATTCTCGGGCTGCTACTGTCCGGTTTACTGTCCGTTTTTGGCTCCGAACAGGGTCCTTCTTATAGACAGTATAGACTGGATAGACAGCGTGTTAGGAACGTAAGTGGTTTGCTGTGAGCTAAGTAGAAGGATAGTCTACGGGCGGGAGTAATTCAGTGGTAGAATGCCAGCTTCCCAAGCTGGACGTCGCCGGTTCGACCCCGGTCTCCCGCTCCATATTTTCAACTAGTTACGAAGATTTCCCGCACTCTCCAAACCCTCCGTTTAGCTGTAAGTGCCTAATTTTAAGTTACTTGTTAGGGATTTTACCGACTCAACACGGATTCGGCTTAGACTGGACCCTCCGATGTAATAATAATGTTGTGGCTGGAGCCTTGCAAGCTATTGATTCCAGGAGGCTCAAACTTCGACGTCCAGCTTGGCCAGTCGGCATTCTAACTGGTCGGCAACTGCTGATCGAGACGAGTCGGATATCGGAAAGCCAGTGGGGCTATCCAAATGAAACTAGTTCGTTCAACTTGATTGACGGGTCACGCGGTCGTGGCGGAATCGGCAAACGCGCGTTGCCTGAGGTGGGTGCGGTCGACGGGGCGTGAGCCCTCACGGAAGTTGCCCACATGCACTAGCGTGTGTATCAAAATCTCATACATAAGGACATCAAGTGCTCGTCGACGACGCCGGCAACGTGTGGCTCACCGGATTCGGGATTGCGTCCCAACTGCGGTGCGAGAGTCAGGCCCCCGCGCCCCCGGAAATCATTGCCGGCACCCTCGCCTACATAGCCGCCGAGCAGACCGGCCGGATACCAGCGGGAAGGAAAATCCACCTGAAAAACGAGATCGGGAACGCCATAGTGATTTACGTCCACACTCCTGTGGAGCACTTGTCGCTCGGGCGTCAATTGGCATCGCTCAACGAGGCGGGTTGGAGACCCATGGCGTGTAAATAGTCCGCGCTGAACGCCAGAATCTGGGAAGTGAGATCGCGGAACGGAGGCATAGATGGGCCCCCTGGCTTTCCTTCAAATAGCGAAGAGAAGGCGTCCACTGCGCGTACCGCGCCCGGGTACCACTTGTTGATCCAGGTCTGGATGAGTTGGCGGTTGGTTGGAGTATCTTCAATCGCAGTTTGGGTCAGAGCCTGGCTCCATTGGCGGTGCCATTGGCAGTCTTCGTTGAGCGAGTAGAATATCTGGCCGAGCAAGTGATCGTCATGGCCGAGCGCCAGATCGCTCGTGTGTTTCAGGAGAAGATCGTCGATCATCGGCTCGAGGACCAGATTCAGAGCCACGAAGGCCTCGCCCCAATCGTAGGTGACAAGGAGCCGCTCCACGAACTGACGCAGCGGTTGCCAGCACGGGTCCTGTTCCCAAAGAGACTTGCTGTCAGCCGCGAAGCCCGGGAAAGCCAGTTGGACCTGCCGGACGCGGTAGGCCAGGCGTTCCACGCGCCGAGCCTCATCGCCGGCCTGGAACATCGCGGCGACTACGATCCGCCCGCCCGGCGCCATTTGCGCCGCATAGGCGGCGATCATCATGAGGGCGTGGCCAGGATACCGGAAGGGCGCGACAAGCGTTCCGAGTGTCTGGAACCACCGAGGCTGCAACTCGCGGTCATAGCCGTTGACTTCGATCTCCTCAACCGTCGACAAAGATCTCCTTTTCCATTTGGAGTTCGGTGTACTTGGTGTATGTAGTCTCCCGCGGATCGCGAAACTTCTCCCAGGAAGTGCAGGCCAACGGAGAGCCTTGCTGGTATTGCTCACACCACGGCCGCAATGGAGCATCCAGCTCAAAACGCTTGCCCGTAAAGCCTTCTCCGGTGTTCAACAGGAGCTTGGACGTTACGATCTCGTATTCGCGGGGCATCCGCCGCTGCGGCAGCAGGTGCCAAAAGGTTTTCTGCTGAACCATCTTGTTTCGCCCCATCCAAAGAAGTCGGCGGGGCGCCGTGAACCAGGCGTGTATGGCTCAATCCAGGTAGTGCGCGCAGCAGCGAGACGCAGAGTGCCGGGTTGAAAGCGTACGACGTAAGACGGGATCGTACCTCGGCGGCCAGGGTTGTCAGGAGCGAGTGCGGGCTTATCCCATTCCACTCCAATATAGGAAGGAAACGGAGTATAATAGGATACTAGGGTGGGCAATGGCTTTGAAGACCAGAAAAAAACGAATCGAGGTTCCGGCGATCAGCCCACGGCGCAAGACCAAGTTCCAGGCGGACCTAGCTCCAGCGGAAGATCGCGCCATGCGCTTGCTCAAAGAAGAATTGCAGCTCAGCAGCAACACCGACTTCCTATCCGATGCCGTAGCGCTGTTTCGATGGGCTGTCTCGGAGCGGAAATTGGGGCACCGGATCATAAGCGAGAGCGCGAGCGGGGAGCGAAAGGTGCTGCTCTTTCCGCGGCTGGAACGCGTGGCTCCAGACCTTGTCCTGCCACGTGTGGATATCAAATGGACTGGGCGCGAACTGGAAAGTCTTGCTCGACTCGTATCTGCAGGGGAAGCGAACCGCCCTACGGATGCCCTGATTCGGGCTATGCGGGACTGAATGGCCCTTGTCATTCGCCGCCTCGAAGAACACGATGAGGTGGAGAATTTCGATTGCGGTGATGACGCCCTCAACAATTATCTCAAGCGTCATGCCTGGACCAATCAGCAGAAGAGCTCGATCGGTGTAAGCTATGTGGCTCTCGATGAGGACGCTCCGCGCACCGTGCTCGGCTACTTTACCCTGGCGATGGCAAGCGTGCCTCGCGATGCGTTTCCGAAGAAGTATGTCCGCGGGCTGCCCCCTTACGATCTGCCGTTGATTTTGCTAGCGCGGCTCGCAGTGGATCGGCGATTCACAGGCCGGGGACTTGGACACGCACTAATTTCAGAAGCGCTCCGCATCAGCTTGCGGGTGGCCGATGAAGTTGGCTGTCGCTCGATCATCACAGACGCCTATCGGGACCGGGTCAGCTGGTATGCACGATATGGTTTTGTGCCCGTCGAGGGTGCTGCGGTGACAGGACCACAACGGATGTTTCTCGATGTGCGGACGGTCCGCGCGGCCCTCCAGCGCTGAAGGTGTCCAAGCGACCTTGCTCGAGGGTCGTCTTTAACCCTCCAAAAACCCTCTATTAACACACCAGCCGAAACGGACCCTTGTTTTGTTGGCGTTTTTGATACCCTGAATCAACACCCTGCGCATTTATGTTACTGAAAACAAAACATTGCCCGTTTTCCCAAGCTGGACGTCGTGGGTTCGAGTCCCATCTCTCGCTCCATCGTCCGCCGCTTCACCGTTTCCAGCTCCAATGACACTTGAACTTTCCGGCCGCAGCCTCACGCTCGAAGAGATCTCGCTCGTTGCCAGCGCTCAGAAGCAACTCAGTCTTGCCCGAGACGCCCGTGAACGCATCCAGCGATCTCGCGACGCGGTGGAACAAGTGCTCACCCAGGATCGCGCGGTGTATGGCATCAACACCGGATTCGGCAAATTGGCTGACGTCCGGATTCCGCCGTCCGAGCTCAACAGCCTGCAATTGAATCTGGTTCGCAGCCACGCCTGCGGCCTCGGGCAGCCGCTCTCGGAAGCTGAAACACGGGCCATGATGCTGCTCCGGGCGAACGTGCTGGCCTTGGGGTTCAGCGGCTGCCGCGTGGAAATCGTCAGCACGCTGCTCGCGATGCTGGAGCGCGGCGTGCTCCCGCGAATCCCGGAGAAAGGTTCCGTTGGAGCGAGCGGCGACCTCGCGCCGCTGGCGCATCTCGCGCTGTCCATGATTGGCGAGGGCGTCTCACGATATCAGGGTGCTTGGATGGAAGGCGCAAAGGCTCTCGCCGCCGCGCAAATTGAGCCGGTGCGCCTCGAAGCCAAGGAAGGTCTGGCGCTGCTGAACGGCACGCAAGCGATGGCCGCCGTTGGCGCGCTGGCCTTGTTTCGCGCTGAGCGTGTGACGTCGCTGGCTGATCTGGCCGGCGCGATGACTTTGGATGCCCTGCGCGGGACGCCCGCCGCGTTCGATGAGCGAATTCAGGCAGCGCGGCCGCATGCCGGCCAGCAAGCTTCGGCCAAGCATTTGCGCGAGCTGGTCCAAGGAAGCGAAATTCGTGAATCGCACTTGAAGAACGATCCGCGCGTCCAGGACGCCTACAGCCTTCGATGCATGCCACAAGTGCACGGCGGCGTCCGCGCGGCATTGCAGCACGCGCGCGAAACCGTGGAAGTGGAGAGCGGTTCGGCCACCGACAATCCCTTGGTGTTCCCGGGCGGCGAGATTCTGAGCGGCGGCAATTTCCATGGCGCGCCGCTGGCGCTCACGTTCGACTATGCGGCCATCGCGTTGACTACCTTGATGAGCATCGGCGAGCGCCGGATCGACCGGCTGGTGAACCCCGATCTCAACGAAGGACTCCCGCCGTTTCTGAGCGCGCACGCCGGCAACTCTTCTGGATTCATGATCGCGCAAGTTTGCGCGGCCGCCTTGCTGAACGAAGCCCGTGTTCTCGCGCACCCGGCCAGCGTGGACAACGTTCCAACTTCCGGCGGAAAGGAAGACCATGTTTCCATGGGCATGACGTCTGCCCTGAAATTTAGGCAAACCGTGGAGAATGCTGAGTACGTTCTCGCCATCGAGCTGCTGGCCGCGGCGGAGGGTCTGGATTTCCGTGCGCCCCTTCGATCCTCCAAGCCGATTGAACGCGCTCGTGAGCTGATCCGTGCCATGGCTCCGCGCGTTATCGAGGACCGGTCTCTGTCGCCGGATATTGAACGGATTGCCGCGGCCATCCGCGCAGGCGAGTTCGACCAGTTCCTGTAGCGAAACTGTGCGATGCCGATAAACAAAGTCGTAGCATCATGTGAGCAAGCCGTAGCCGATATTCCCGGCGGCGCTACCGTTATGCTGGGCGGATTCGGAATCTGCGGCATACCGGAGAATTTGATTGCCGCGCTGGTGGGCCGGGGAGTCCGCGATTTGCACATCATCAGCAATAACATGGGAATCGACGGATTCGGCCTGGGCCTGCTGCTGGAGGCCGGCATGATCGATTCGTTTGTGGGAAGTTACGTGGGCGAGAACAAACTGCTGGAGTCGCTAATGATCGCCGGAAAGATTAACGTAACGCTGGTTCCGCAGGGCACGTTGGCAGAACAAATTCGAGCTGGAGGCGCCGGCATTCCCGCCTTCTACAGTCCCGCGGGCGCTGGCACCGCGGTGGCCGACGGGAAGGAGACGCGCATCTTTGGCGGCCGGGAGTATTTGCTGGAGCGCGCGCTCACGGCCGATTTCGCCCTCATCAAGGCTTGGAAAGGCGATCGCATGGGAAATCTCGTCTACCGCAAAACGGCGCGCAATTTTAATCCCATGATGGCTACCGCGGCGAGGATCACGATCGCGGAAGTGGAGCAGCTAGTGGAGCCGGGCGCAATCGAACCAGACCACGTGATCACGCCGGGCATCTATGTGAACCGCGTTGTACATGGTCAGACATACGAGAAAAAGATCGAGCGGAGAACCGTACGTGAACGAGCTTGAGAGGCGGGAACGCATTGCGCGGCGCGCAGCCTTGGAGCTTCAGGATGGTTTCTACGTAAATCTTGGCATTGGCATACCCACGCTGGTGGCGAATTACGTTCCGCCTGCCATCGAAGTCGTCCTGCAATCGGAGAACGGGATGCTCGGCATTGGACCCTATCCGCTGGAAGGCTCGGAGGACGCCGACCTGATCAACGCGGGCAAGGAAACTGTGAGCGAGCTCCCGGGCACTGCGTATCTTTCGAGCGCCGACGCTTTCGCGATGATTCGCGGCGGTCATATCGACCTGAGCATTTTGGGAGCGATGGAAGTGGACGAGCAGGGCAACCTTGCCAACTGGATGGTTCCCGGAAAGGTGGTGAAGGGCATGGGTGGCGCGATGGACCTGGTGGCCAGCGCCCGGCGCGTGATTGTCGCCATGGAGCACACCACCAAATCGGGAGCGCCCAAGATTTTGCGAAGCTGCACGTTGCCGATTACCGGCGTTGGCGTGGTGGACACGATCATCACGGAACTCGCCGTGATTCGCGTGACGCCCCAGGGCTTGGTGCTGTATGAAGTGGCGCCCGGTGTGACCGCCGATGAGGTCCAGGCCGTCACTGAGGCGCGGTTGATCGTCAGCCCAAAAACTCGTTAAGGCTGCGGGCCTCGCCAGGCAGCTCCCGCATTCTCTACTATAGGACGGCGCGGCGCCTTCTTCTTCAGAGCAGCTAGCGCCCGATCCGCGGCGCGCTTGTCCGCGCAAGCGCGCATCTCCTCCTCCGAGAACGTCAAGGCATGCTTGGCCAGGGAATCGTGTTCGCCGCTTTCATCGGTGTTATGGCCGCCTTCCTCTTGCCGGTCAAGCAGGCTCCGGCACAACAGCGGCAGTTCCTGCATCGCGATGCCGTACCGGCGTGACAGAGCCAGGTCGGCTCGTACCGTAAAGACCGTGCGAATTTGGCCCACCACGACGCCCTCGAACGCGAAGACGCGGAATCCCGTCTCTTGAGTGAATCCTGTAAGAATGAACTGCATCTTCCCGCTCCTTCCAATACTTGTCTCAGTGCCGGTCCGCGCCCCTCAATTGCGGAGCCGCGAGTCAACCGGCCTTCGACATTCTAGAATTTGCCGCCCGGTCCGTGATGAGCTTCAAACGCTCCACGAGTTTTTTCCCCATGCTCAACTCGCCGGGATTGAACTTGTAGCCGGGCATCTTGGGATCGATGAACTCCCGGCGAAATAACTGATCGGCCGCCAGATTGGTCAACAAGCCGAGTTCCTGGTCGGTTAGTTTCAAGGTTATCAGTGGCATGCGATTATTTCCAATAGCTATTTCCGTCAATCAGCAGCCGTCCATGGGTTCTCCCCAGGCCGCGCCGTCTGAACAGCCGCCAAAAGTGAAGCGGACCGCTTGAGTTCGTCATCGGCCAGCGAAGAACGGCCGTTCTTGGAGATGCCGCGAGTGGGCTGTGACACTCACGTACGGCACCATCAGGAGCGATTTGCTCTCCACCCGCGTAATTTGAAGACTGTTGCATTTTTGAGATTTCACACTCGCACTGATCCGCTCGAACGCGGTACGCAAAGCTTTTTGCGCATCAAAACCGTACACGGTGGCCGTGATCTCCGCATGCATGAGAAAGAAGATCCATCCCGCCTGGCTGACCTTTTGCTCGAACTCGGAACGGCCGGCGCTTTCCAGCGATTTCCACCCGTTCGCATCCGGCGTGCTTCCCAGGTCCAAAGATTCAGGCAAAACGGCGCCGGCTTCGACAAAGACATTTCCTGCCTGAATGTCACCCATTTGGATGGCGTCCGTAGCGATCTCGCCGCTGGCACCGTAGAAATTCAAGGGCGGAAACTCGCTTTGTTTGCCAGCCGGGCCTTCTCTTGCTCCAATTGATTCTCTTCCGCTTGCTTGCTAATACGGTCGGCTTCTCTTTGCGGAGCCTCCAAAGCGTTCAAGCGAGCCGCTTCGATGATCGCTGTGTGCGCCCGAGCGTCCAACGCTTTCGAGTAGAGGACCATCGCAAAGGTGGAACGATCCTCAGCCCGGATTAAGTTGTACGAGTATTCGGAATCCTCCCACCGCGCGATCACCGGCGCGCTCTCGGCGTAATAGGAGTGATAGGCGATCTCCGCCTTGGGCCTGGTGGCGGTTCCATAGGATGCCGACAGAGCCTGGATCATATCTTCGGTGGTCATCCCCTCCACTTTGTAACGGTCGTAGACCACAGCCATCCGAAACAGTTCGCCATCCAGGAAACTGAGTGAAATTGCGGAGACGGGATCGCCTTTCGCGGCCGCGCTATGAAAGAGATTGGGCTGGAAATCCAGCAGTTGAATCATCACTGGCCGTTGGTACTCCAACTTTGCTTCGCTGGGTTTCATCCCAGCCTGTTCCGCCGCTCGTGAGAGGTTCATGCCGAACTGGAACCCACGATAGCTGGAGAGGTCGGCCGCTGGAAGCAGGCAGGTCCCGAGCGCTACGCACAGCAACGGGAGCTTGAACGCGCCAGGGCTGGTCATTTTGTTTCACCGTTCGAAACCGCGATGGAAGGAATGGAGAGCTGCGATGATCTCTTCCAATTCATCCAGGCCAATGTAATGCAGAGCGCGCTACAAGCTATCGCCAGCGAGACAGACACAAGCCCGAGTGGGCGCGAGATGATCAACACGGCCGGACTGAATACGAAGGCTACCAGCAGAAACGCGACCGTTGTCGTGTACCCGGTTCCGGTGGACTTCTCGGACGCTCGAAACATTACAACCTCCTCGGTTGTCGGAGACGGCCCTCATTGTCGGAGTCGGGCCCTCATTGTCGGAGTCGGGCTAAGATGAACACGAATCAGATCACCTGACTTAGTTCAGGCGAGCCGCGGGTGGGCAGAAGTGCTCAGACGTTTACTATTATCAGTTAAATTACGGAGATTGTCAAGCCGGATATCTAACGAATCCTGCTGTAGGTTTACTTTTCTTGGTTAATCAGAGACGACACCGATACCGCCGAGTTCGCATCGAGCACACTTCGTGAGCTATGGAGGGCGGCGAACGGCTTCGCGCGGCCGAAGCGCGAGTGCGGCCTTCAGGATTTCACGCGCCTCCTCTTCCATTGGAACGGCTCTGGCTAGCTGCACGCACGCGAGCTTCGCTTTGATCCGTGATGCTTCGATGAAATTTGTACGTGCGAACCGGCCGCATGGGACAATGAAGCATGAACAACAGGACATTTGAGACGCAGGATCTTCGTATTCGCATCGAAGACAACATCGTGCGAATTGATCAGCGCCGATTGGATGGGGAGCTATGGCGGGAAATCGATCATAGCGATTTGCCTGTGTCGCAGGCATGGCTGATGAGTCCGATACGGACGTCACCGCTCAGGGTTGCTCTGAGCGCTTTTGAGCGCGAGAATCCCGGCGACATGACGCTGCGAAAAGCGCTCGAGGCTTAGTATCTAACGGGGAGAGAGTTTACCAGGCGGGCGAAATCGGAGGGGCGTGGTGCGATTGCCAACCCACGCCCTTTCACATTTTTTGTAACTGCTACCAGCGCTTATTGCCGCCGCGCTTACCACCACCGCCGCCGCCGCCACCGAATGAACGCTCGGTTTTCGGGCGAGCTTCGTTGACGTTCAGCGCTCTGCCATCAAGTTCCCTGCCATTGAGTTCCGCGATGGCGCGATCCGCATCCGCGTTGGCGCTCATTTCGACAAATCCGAAGCCTCTCGGCTGCCCGGTGTCACGGTCTGTCACAATGCTGACACGCTCGACGGTGCCATATGATTCAAAGAGGGACCGAACCGCATCCTCGGTAGCTCCAAAATTGAGGTTTCCTACAAAAATATTCTTCATTTTCTTCCTTTTGACTTACAGATTGGTAAATCGGGGCAGGTTCGAACGAGGGCGGACGGGCCGGACGAATGCGAAGATGCCAAAACAATTCAGACTCCTCAACTCTACCACGGAAGTCGCCCGGTGCTTAGCAAAATAATGTCAAGCCGTTCGAAACAGCTGCCGGGGGGGCGGATTTGCATCAGCCGCCATTGCTGGTATGGAATTCTGCTCCGCCCATCGGGTCCCTGTGACGGACCTGAAATGTAAGCCGGACCTCGGTGCCGGCTTGCGAGCGGATTTCGAGGATGCCTCGCAGTTGTTGAGCCAGGGCGCGTACCAGCCGCAAGCCGAGCGAGCGCGTCGTGGTCCAATCCAGCTCCCTTGGCAGTCCGATGCCATCGTCGGAAAGGATCAGCGAAATGGTTGCGTCGGATTGTTGGCGCAAGAAGACGGACACCGCTCCGCCGCGGCCTTGCGGAAACGCGTGCTTCAACGAGTTGGAAACTACCTCGCTGATGAGCAGGCCGAAGGGCAGCGCATCGTCGAGCTCGAGCGCGAGTTGGTCGAGCTCGGTGTGAAGGCGAATCTGGCGATCCTTGACTCCAAAGGAGCGAAACAGGTAATCCACGGTGCGCAAGACGTATTTCGGGAAGTCCACCATGGCGAGATCCTCGGATTGATACAGGATTTCATGCAGCAGAGCCATGGATTGGATGCGGTTCTGATTGTCTTCCAGCATCCTGCGGGTTTCCGGATTCAAAGCGGCGCGCGCTTGCAGACTCAGCAGGCTAGACATCACCTGCATATTGTTCTTCACGCGATGATGAATCTCTCTGAGCAGCGTTTCGCGCTGCTGCAGCGAGACGGTTTGACGCTCCAGCGTGGCTCGTTGTGCCTCCACACGTTCCTCGCTCTGCTGCAACGCGCCCGCAACCATCGCGCGGTCTTTCCGCGTCCGCGCGTCCTGGAGTTCACGCTCCACCGCGGGAGCCAGACGCGCGAGATCGTCCTTGAGCAGGTAATCCTGCGCGCCGGATTTCATGATCGCCAAGGCCAGCTCTTCACCGATCGCCGCGGATACCACAATGAATGGGATGTCGTGGCCGCTCTCGTGCAGCAGCAGCAACGCGGCGGGTGCATCAAACTGCGGCAGGCGATAGTCCGAGATGATGACATCCCAAGGCTGCTCGGCCAGCGCGGCCCGCATTTCGGCCGCATTCACTACGCGCTCACAGTGCAGCGAGTAGCCGGCCTTCGCCAGAGCGCGTTCGCTCGACGAGGCGTCGAGGATGGAGCCTTCCACCTGAAGAACACGCAATACCTCGTTCATGGGAACCTCCGTTCGCCCGAATTCCGCGAATCCGGAGCAATTCCCACGGCGGGGTTTTGGGAAGCGCCCGAGCCGCTGATCAAGTTGGGCGCGAAGATCGAACCGAAAATAAATTGTACAACAAACCAGAACTACGACGGCCGGGTGGTGAGGTAGATGTTGGTTGACATCGCCTGATTCATATGGGTTTGGCTAATCTGCACCGTTGTGATGCATGGTGTCGGCACTGAAGATTTGTTCCGGCAACGGGTTCCCGTCTTTGTCTTTGTCCGTTCCCTTGAGCCATCGAATCCAGAGCACGGTGAATGCAAATCTGAGCTGACGCGACTTCTCAAAGGCATCTCGGTATTTGACGACGCCCCACATTGCAAGACACTGGGACCCGGTACCATATTTGACAGAATCCACTTCATCGTCATGTACTCTGCTCAAGACATTTCGTGAAATAAGCTTGTGAGTCCCCGGAGCGAGGAAACTGACGCTGGCACCCGCGCTGTTATCGAGCAATGGAAACCCGAAGTCTTCAGGGATTGGTGCAGGGACGATTCCAGCGGCGGCCCTAAAGGTCACGTCGTAGGCGGGGGTGTTGCCGTGGTTACGCAAAGTGGCTTGCACCTCGAAAACGTGGTTGGCATCCTGAAACAGGGCCGTATTAAAAGCAGCGGAAAGATAGGGACGACTTTGCAGCTCGGTAACGAGTTTTTGCGTATCGGCTATGTCTCGGCTAATACCGACACTTACCTTGAGTTCCTCAACGTTGGTCGCCATGGAAGCCGCAACGCCTTCCATCGCACTAGCGGC
Source organism: Bryobacterales bacterium (assembly GCA_003166865.1). GTDB lineage: Bacteria > Acidobacteriota > Terriglobia > Bryobacterales > Bryobacteraceae > Palsa-89. The sequence continues at coordinate 78,442 of PMUP01000068.1, read as the reverse complement.
GCGGGGTGGCCTCGGCTATAGACGCTTGAACGTCTTGCGTCTGACTCTGGGCAATTTCATCCATTTTGGAGATAGTCTGCCTCAGCATATAAGCCTGTATGCCAAACACAATGGTTTGAATGAGGCCGATTACGGCAATGGCCGCCGTGAGGCGAACCATCCACCAATCGGCGGACGGCCTATCGAGTGTTTCTGCCTTGTTGCCGGCGGGTTCATCTTGAGTCTTTGCGGATGGCAGAACCTTGACAACAATAGGAGACTGCTCAGTGCCGCGCTTATCGCCCTCGGGCAGATCTCTTGCGCCAGGGGATGGCCGCTTTGGCTGATCACGTTTGACCGACGGCACTGGAGTTGGTGGTTGTGAATGACCAAACGTGAGACCGAGGAGAAGTAGCAATGTTAGTCGCCACATTAGCCAGCTATTTTACACCCCAGCGTGAGCCGGGGACTGGCGTGATGGTGGTCGGGCCAATGCGCGGGGTTCCATGCCGTGGGGCTTCAGCGCGGGATTATCAGAACAACCAACCACGATGTTTCTCACTACCGATGGCCGATACGGGGCTACCTCCGGCGCGTGGACCACGGGTGAGTTTCTCGAAGTTGTGTATCGAGATGAAACCGTGTTCCGGGATCACAGCCAGGGCAAGTGAGCTGGATCAAAGCCGGGAAGCCTCACGTATCGGCCGGGCGCTCGCCGCTTCCCCGTTAGCGGCGAAAATGATCGAAGTGTTCAAAACGCCGGCCTTCATAGCGGATGGGCGCGCGCCAAACAGCCGGCCCTGGCCGCCAATAACCGTCGATGAACACGTAGCCAGGTCCAGGACACGGAGCCGCGGCCACTACTATCGGAGCAGGAGCCACCACTACGGGAGCGGGGACGCCAATGCCGATTCCGAAAGAAATCCGCGGCGCAGCGAACGCCGCGCTACCCGCCAGAAGCAAGCCCGCCAGAATTTTCGTTTTCATTTTCTTGTCCTCCTTACGCACTGTATGAAGGCACGCGAGTTGCCAAGCTTAAGTGGTTCAATTTCCGTGGGAGATGAGTGAGGTGATGGCCGCGCGGCACCGCCGGCGGTGGTTTTGAGCCGTTCTAAGCCGGGATGCGCGGGACTACCAGATGAAAAAGCTTGAGCGGTGAACTGCCGCCAGCTTGTATGGTCGCGGTTTCCGACGGCCCAAGGTAGACCCCCGCGCCGCGCGAAACGTCGTAGTCCTTATTATCGAGACGGATTTTGCCGCTGCCTTCCATAAGGTAAATGAGCTGGTGCTTCTCGATCGGATCGGCTTGAAATTTCTCGCCGGGCGAAAGCCAGCGCAGCGTTCCAAGAACATTCTTCGCGCCGGCCAGCCGCTGAGTCAGGATCTCGGTGGCTTCGCCTTGCGGGGTCTTCACGCGCGGCAGCTTGTTGGTATCGATGAAGGTGAGTGTGGTGGTCATGGCAGCTCCGTTCTACGTCTGCACCCAGACCCGGCCATCCACGCGGTTCCACCGCAGATCGTCGGGAATGCCGTCCAGGATGTGGGTCTTGAAGCGATTGGGCGCCTGGAATTCGAAATAGAACAGGCCGGTCTCGCTGGCGCGCAGTCGATGCTTGGCCTCCGCCGGAATGAAGACCAGGTCGCCCGGCCCAACGGGGCGCACGCCTTCCTCGGTTTCCACCGTGCCGTTGCCTTCCATGATGAAATAAAAGTGCTCGCAAACCTCGTGGTAATGGTAGGGCGAAGAGCCGTGGGCCTTGTACTCCATCACGCCCGCCAGCATGTCGTCGATGTTGGTCAATTCCTTGTTGACGAAGAAGGTGCGCTCGCGGCCTGGAACCACGGCGACCAGCTTGGGGAGATCGTCTTGGTGAAAAATATACGCCATCGTCGTATATATTCTAATGCGGCCGATATGCAACGCGCGCAGCTTCAGCGTATGGAACCGCCGCGACAGTCGCACGGATTTCGGTCTGCTTGTGGCGCTCGACGGTCGGCTTCGACGACCCGCGCCCTTCTTCACCCCAGACCAGCGTGACCTCACTGCCCGGCTCGCTGTGCTTGATATCGACAATCGCCAGCGAGATCATCGCGCGTTCATTGTAGGTGTAGCCACTGTATGTGGATAGTCCGATGATCTGGCCGTCTTTCAGCACTTTGTCAAACGGCAACGTCGAGTAATTCGCTAAAGGTAAATCGATATATTTCTCGATATCGCCGGCACGGAACAAAGAACGCAAAACACGCGCAATATCTTCGCTGTTCCAGACCAGAGTTACTTTCTTGCGCCGCTGATTATCGGCCATTGTTTCAAGCGCTGCTCGTCCAACAAACTCATGATCGAACTTAACGAATGGCCCGTAGCCCAGCTCGTAGGGAGTCAGGTAATAGTCAGTGATGTCATCTGAGTAAAAGCTGCCTCCGAGTGAAGCCGTGGCTTCATAACTCTTCGTGGTCAACCACTGCCGGTACCCCTTCATCTCGTCGCCAACATAAATCGCCGGAAGTGGCGACGGAACCCAGCCCGATTCGAGGCAGGTGGTGGGGTAAGCTCGCGAGCCCACTTGCCGAATCCCAAACTCTTGACCGGCTTTCACAATCGCGTCGCGGACTGCGTCGCCTTCCTCCCAGGGGCCAAACAGTTCCCAACCGGGCTGCCCTACCATTCCATGACGCAAGGCGCGCACGTTGCGGCCTGCGATGGTGAATACATCCATATGAAAGAACCGGATGTCGGGCGCGGGTTTGCCGGTGGCCTTCTCCATTACGCGAAGAGCATGCGGGCCTTGAATTTGGTATCGGAAGACTTTTCTGCGGCCTTGGTTGACAGCGGATCTCTCGTCCCGTTCCGCGGATGCATTGTAGCCGCCAGTCTCTAAGTTATATTGCACCCAGTTATGAGCCGGAGGGCGGCCGACGAGATTGAATTTGTTTTCGTCCAGATAAAAGAGGATCGCATCGCCAATTACGTATCCATTATGGTTACACGCAACAAATTGCTTGGCTTGATTTACCTTGAAAGTCTTATAGCTATTTACGCCCAGGTAAGATAACAATCTGAGTGCGTCAGGGCCCTGGATATAGAGGTCCGTCATGTGGTGCGACTGGTCGAACAGGGCGCAGCTTTCTTTCCAAGCGCGTTGTTCATCTCTCCAGTTCGTGAACTCGGGGCGCACCACGGGAAAGGCATAGGGTCCGATCTGCGAATTACGCAATCGTTCCACCGGATTCCCGGCGGCTTGCAGCGCATCCTCTAAACTTAGGTAACCCATTGCTTGCGGGTAACTCCTCCTATGTATAAGAGTGACATCGAAGTCGATCCGAATTATGTCAGGAGGTCGCGCCGAGACTGTTGCGATTCGGCGCGCGGGTCGCTGGCAAGTCGTTGCAACGTGCCGACCGGCTGAATACGATCTTGTCGCTCTTAGCGAGGGAACGGGCGAACGGCATACCTCTATATTACTGGGCGCTGGGTCTCGCTGGACGCCAGGATGCCAGAGCCGTCCGTTCCTACTTGTTCGCGTTCGGCGCCGGCGGATTAATCCGGGCTTCATCCCAGTGTTCCTTGATGTGGCCGTTCTCCATGCGAACCACGTCGTAGTGATTCCACTTGTACATCTTGCTCGGATCGTCGGGATCTTTGACAGTGCGATCCCACATCATCAAAGAATAGGGACCATTGATCAGCGTCAAGACCGGCGCATTCGGCCATTCCGGCTTGATCTCCTTGGCATCCCCCGGCCCGCGCCCGGGAATGCGGCTCATGAACGCCTTGAAGCCATCGCGCCCCTGCGGGACGTTGGGATTGTGCTGGATGTAGCCAGGGTCCATGGTCTTGTCGGCCAGTTCGAGATGGCCGTACTGCAACATGTCCTTTAATTCCTCGGTGGCCAAAGCCAGCGTCTCCTTCTCTTGCTTGGAAAGCTTGTCGGCGCCGGTGTTCCATTCCGACGGCGGCTTGGGAGAAACGCCCGTGGGGATATTGCCGGTGCCGGGCATTTTCTGCGCGCTATCCCAGTGCTCCTGGACCTTGCCGTTTTGGATGCGGAGAACGTCGAAACTGTTGGAGTGATACGTTTTGGATGGATCTCGAGGGTCCTTCGATTCCGTTTCGAAGATCAGCCAGACGAAATCGCCTTTCGCGCCCTTCACCACGGGTTGGTTGGCGAGCTTACCGGGATCGGCGACGTTAGGCTTGGGCAATTTGCTGAAGAACGCGACGAATCCCGCGCGGCCCGTCGGAACGTTGGGATTGTGTTGGATGTAATCCTCGGCCTGATACTTGCCGGCCTGGTCCATCTGCCGGTTTTGGATCACCACGCGCCACCACTCCAGAACCATGTCCAGGTTCTTCTTCTCCTGCTTGCTCATGGGCGCGGTTTGCGCCGTGGTGGGCGGGTTGATGGATTCAGCCGACAACCGTGCTACGCCAGCGGCCAGCACCAACGCGCATGCGAACAGCTTTGTTCTTGAAGATTTCATAGCTTGGTCATCATACTACTTTCACGAGTGCTGCATGCAGGGCGGAAAAAGTGCGAATGCGTTAGTCGTCGTGATCGCGGATGGCTTCGGCATCGGCGATGGCTTTATCGCGATGGCCCTTGACGTTGGCGCGGCGAGCGCGGTCGATATTGGTTTGACGCGTGGATGCGGAATCCACGCTGAACATAGAGATGAGCTGCTCCAGGTGGGCACTCTGGCAGGCAGGGCAGGAAGGCGTGCTGGCTTTGAGAACCAGCGCCTCGAATTGCTCGCCGCAGTCCAGGCATTTGAAATCGTATAAGGGCACGGCCGGAATCCTTTTAAGCCAACTTTTACTTTAGCTGAAGCTGACCGGGTGTAGCCGGGCTTAGTCCTCTACGAAGGTCTTCAAACGATCCAGCACGGCGTCCCACTGGGCGGAAATTCCGTCCAGGCAACGGCGCGCCGCATCCAAAGGTTCGGGCTGGAGCTCCCAAACACTTTCGCGGCCCAAACGAGCACTGCGCGCAAGGCCGGCGTGGGCCAGCACGTGGAGATGTTTGGTGACGGCCTGGCGAGTGACCGAAGCGTCGCGGGTGAGATGCGCGATGGACATGGGTCCGCCCGCGGACAAGCGCGCCACGATGCGCAGACGAGTTTCGTCGCCCAGAGCCGCGAAAATTGGCGCAGTTATTTTAGGCTTAAGCCGTCTGGCTGACATAACGCTCGATCGCTTTCACCTGTATGGCCCAGCCTTGTTCGTTGCCGCGGTACGCCTCCAGCCGGCGAGCCAGCGGAATTCCTTCGAAACCCGATTCCACAACCCTGAGCAACGTGCCTTCTGGCGCGTCCTCCAGTTCAAAGACGACCAGAGTTGTGGGCTCGGCGGAGTAATCGACATGGGGGTCGATCGCGTGCGGGTGCCAGCGCCAGGAAAGGAGCCGTTCAAGCTCCATGCGCTCGACGGTGATCTCAAAATCAACATGCTCATAGCCCTTGTGTGTGATTTTTCCCTGCAGGCGAGCTCCCGGCGCGAACGATCCCGCGAGCTTAACGCCGAACCATTTGCCAAATTGTTCCGCATCCGCCAGGGCTTGCCAGACCCGGGCGCGGGGCGCACGAATAAGAACGTGTTTTTCGATGCGATCCTCGGAACTCATGTGCAACCTCCTGATTGCAGGTTAGCAGGATTGCCCGGAAAAGGCAACCGGATAGTTGCGCATGACCTCTCACGCTAGAGTACCGGTGGACATATGCGGCTACCGAACTGAAACTAAACCTCAGTGAGGTACTAAGTCGGATTCCTACCAAGATCAACGGGAAAGCCGTCTGGAAACCGGAGGCGGCATGGTTTAAAGTTGAGGTTCAGCATGCATCGCCGCTTCAAACAGCCCGCCGGGACGTCTATCCGGCTCTATGCACTGGGCGCGATCTTTCTGGTGCCGCTGTCCATAGGTGTGCTGCTGGTGACCAGCAACGCGAGCCAGAACGACAACGCTTATCAGATTAGCCACGACGTCGCGAGCATGTATGCGCAGGGCCTGAATTTTTCGCAGCGGCCCAACCAGAACATCGCGCTGAGCGTTGCCGACGCCAAGGGTATTGACGTGCGTGGCGGCAAGGGCGTTTTGATCCTCAGCAAGATTCGAGTGGTACATGCTTCCGACTGCCCAAGCCCCGCCGGAAAATGCGGAAACAAGGGCTATGCGGTGGTGACCGAGCGTTACGTATTGGGAAACCAGGCTCTGCGCGCGAGTTCCTTTGGGACGCCCGCGACCTTGGATCAAACCAGTGGCGAGGTCCGGGACTGGGCGAACGATCCTTCGGCGCGGGCCGCGGATTTTCCCGCAAACTTGAAACCGGGCGAGATCACCTATGCGGCGGAATGCTATTTGACGTCGCCCGAGTCGGGCAGCGGAGTGTATTCGCGCACCATGTTCTAAGCGTTTTCCGGCTGCGCTATAACAGAAGCGTGAACGCTGCCAACCTTGCTCGCCCCCTGGCGTTCTTAATGTGCCTCACGGCCGCGGCCCAGCTAGCGCCCAGCCCGCAGCTTACGGTGTCCCGCCTGGGACCCGGTATCATGGCGCCCTTTGTGGCTGCGAAAGCCAAGCCGGAATACACCGAAGAAGCGCTATTGGCGAAGCTGGAAGGCAGCGTGCTGCTGTCGGTAGTAGTTGACGCGGCCGGACAGCCTGGTGACGTACACGTGGACCGTCCGCTGGGGCTCGGCTTGGATGAAAGCGCGGTTGAAAACGTGCGCCATTGGCAGTTCAAGCCAGGAACAAAAACTGGGCTCCCCGTGGCCGTGCGGGTGAACGAAGAGGTGTTCTTCCACACGCAGCGAAATTTATGGGATTGGCATGCCGTGCGGGCGGTGTTTGTTCTGCCCGACGGCGCGGCGCGGCCGGTGGTCATCAAAACGAAATTCCCGGCGACCGTGGACGAAGAGGAGAACGCGTCCGTGACGATTTCGTTTGACGTTGGACGGAACGGCGTTCCGGCGAACGCGAGGGTGGTGAAGTCCTCCAGTCCAAAATGGGAGAAGGATCTGCTCGCGGCTGTCGGCGAAGGCTGGCGTTTTCGGCCAGGTACGCAAGACGGGAAGCCGGCGGTGGTTCGGACGTGGTTTGAATTTGTGCGCGGATCACATTCGCCGATTCCGCCCGCGCCGATCCCGGGGACCGTTCCGACGCGCTAGGCTTCGGCCGCCTTTTGGATCTGCTCCGCCTTTTGGGTTGTTTCCTCGATAATGCGGCCATCGAAGAGTGTGATGATACGATCGGCGCAACGCGCATAGCGCGGGTCATGAGTGACCATGCAGATGGTCGCGCCTTCCTGGTGCAATTCGCTGAGCAGCGCCATCACGGCCTCGCCATTCACCGAATCCAGGTTGCCGGTCGGCTCATCGGCGAGAAGAATGGAGGGGCGTCCGGCGAGCGCCCGCGCCACGGCCACGCGCTGCTGTTGGCCTCCGGAAAGCTGCGATGGATAGTGCTTGATGCGGTGCGACATGCCCACGCGTTCGAGCGCGTCCTTTACCAGTTTCTTGCGCTCGGTGGCCGGCATGTTGCGGTAGGTGAGCGGCAGCTCGACGTTCTCGTACACGGTGAGATCGCCGATCAAATTGAAGGCCTGGAAGATAAAGCCGATCTCCCGATTGCGCACGCGCGCGCGTTGCGAGAGCTTCATCTGATCCACGCGTGTCTCGTTGAGCACGTAGGAGCCGTCGGATGGGGTGTCCAGCAGCCCGAGGATCGCGAGCAGCGTGGATTTTCCGCAGCCCGAGGGGCCCGAAATGGAAATGTACTCGCCCTTGCGAACATTCAACTCGATGCCCGCGAGGGCGTGCGTTTCCACCTCATCGGTCGTGAATACCTTGGTCACGCTGTTGAGACTAAGCAGTGTCGGTGCGGCTGGTACCACAGGTAGCTCCTTCCCGAGCGCCGGAATCGAAGTCCCGCGCTCAGCTCTGATAGACGTACGTTGCGGGAAGGGGTTAGGTTCGCAAAAAAATTGCTAACGGGCGTAAAGCCAGGGGCAAAACCAGCCGCGCTTCCTGAGACCCTACAGATCGTCCGGCCACTTACGAGCGCCGTGTATTACGGCCAGTATGTCGACGAACCCTCGTCGAACCCGGTACGGAATAATCCAAGGCGTCCCTGCGGCCACCAACTCGCGAGTGCCCGGAATCCGGCCGGTGCGTCCCGCCATCGGATGTCGAATCAGGACTGCGGCTGCTTGCTGTATTCGGTCTAGAAACTGATCGGCCGCGCCCGCACTGTCGACCGCAACATAATCGTACGCGGTGTTAATGTCCGCGCGCGCCACGCGCGTCCAGCGAAGTTTCACTTGCGCCGGCGTGAGAAAGTGGTCTTCATTTCAGCTTCGGTGGCGAATTCGCCTGCATCAGCCTGCCGCAAACCCTCGCGGATGTGATCTATTTGCCAGCGCTGAACGTCGAGATAGGCCTCAATCGCTTCGTTAATGATGTAACTTCGGTCCCGATCGAGCGCCGAGGCAACTGCATCCAGCGCTTGGCGCTTCTCGGATTCCAGGCGAAAGCTAATGGTCTCTCGGCTCATGACCGTTCTCTTATAGTACGTTGTAATGCGTCGCAATACAACTGCTGGAAACGTCAAGCCAGCGGCAAAACCAGCCGCCCGGCGCCATGCGACCAGTGGGCTGAAATGGGGGCAAATATGAAACTAATGATGTGCGCGAAAGTGCACGACTGTCAAATGTAGGGTCGTAGCCGATTGACAAGTGAAGCCTCTGCAGGGTTGCGAGCTCCTGGCTGTTGATAGCTATTGTCTTCTCGGCTACCTTAAGGGGAGAGTTCCTAAAAAACTGCTTTATTTCGCCCGCAAACATCGAGACCAGCACGCTGAGAACGAACAACGCCGTGGCATAGACAGTCTCTGGTTTAGTGAGCCAACTTGGCATCTGCGTCCCTTTGTACCGTGACCCTCACCGTAACGCAAGCGCGGGTGTAAGAAAGCCTGGGCCGCTACGGGGAAGGTGCCTACTCTCTTTCCCAGTGGTCCGTGGCGCGTAGGAATCTACCTGCAACGTTTCAGTACCAACCACGACGAATACGGCGAACCGGGCCCTTGTCACAAGTCTGAGCACAACAAGCCAGGGTTGGGTATTCCGGCGACGAGCGATTTGATTGCTGTTGCTGCGAAGCGAAACAAGCTTTTTGCCGATCGAGCTAAGTAAACCACGATAGGCGGGACAGACCTCCGGGCGTCAAGCTAGCGGCAAAACCAGCCGCGCTTCGCACCCCGGGCCCTGCGAAGCATTCTGGAGCGTCAATGTTCCGCCGTGCGCCTCGGCGATTTGGCGGCTCAGCACCAGGCCGATGCCCGACCCGGCGGGCTTGGTGGTGAAGAACGGCACGAACAAATTGCCGGTGTTATGCAATCCGTGGCCTTCATCGCGTATCCAGATCGTCAGGTGCGAGTCCTGGCGGTCCCAGCCCACGCGTACCCCGCCGCCGGTTTCGAGCGACGCATCGGCGGCATTGCGGATCACGTTGATCAGCAATTGTTCGAGCTGATCGGCGTCGGCCTGGATCACGATCTCCGGTCCGGGCGCCAGCACGGGCGGAATGCGCGTCTCTAAACCCGCCACTCGCCGGACCAGCTCCGGCACGCACACCGGCGCCATGGTGGGCCGGGGCAGTTTGGCCAGCGTCGCGTACGCGTTCATGAACCGGCTCAGCGCTTCGCTGCGCGCGGCGATCACCGCCAGTCCCCGGCGCGTATCCGCTTCCCAATCGCTGGGCCGAGGGTCGCGCGCGAGAATGCTTTCCAGGCTGCCCGCGATCGACTTGATCGGCGCCAGCGAGTTGTTCAACTCATGGCCGATCACTCGGACCAGGCGCTGCCAGGCTTTCAGTTCCTCCGCGCGCAAGGGACGCGTGAGATCGGTGACCACCAGGAGTTGAAGCGGCCGGCCGCCTTCGCGAAACAGGCTGCGGCTTACGCCCCAACGCGCCGCGCCGCCCGGAAATGTGCGCTGCTCGGTCCGCTGCGCGTCGCCTTCCAGGTATTGAGCCAGGCCCAGCAGTTCCGCTGATTGGCCGATCAGCCGCTCGGAGGGTTCGTTCAAGAGCCGCTCACCGGCGCGGTTCACTAGGCGCAATCGCCGCTCGCTATCGAACGCGAACACGGCCACGTTGATCTCTTCCATGACTTTGCGCAGCAGCGTAGTGGCTTCCATGGCGCCCAGCCTCTGCTCGCGCAAGGTGGCGCTCATCGCGTTCACCTGCTGCATCACTTCGCCCAAGGGATCGTCTCCTTTGGAGTGCCGCGCGCGGATGGAATAGTCGCCTTCCCGCATGGCTTCCAACAAATTCGCAAGCGTTCGCAGAGGCGACGCCACGCGCTCGCGCAATCCGAAGGAAAAGCCCAGCCAAACGCCCACGATCAAGGCGGTCAGCGTCCACTGGACTCGCGGTGAGTAGCCGCCCAGCCACAGCACCAGCATGGAGGTGACGACGGCGGGCAATCCCGCCATCAGGGCCATCACTAGAATGCGCCGGTCGTGGACGAGGCGAGGCTTCGGCAACTTCACGGCGTGGTGGTCATAATCCGTAGCGTTGCAGACGGCGATATAGGGCGCTGCGGCTGAGGCCCAAAGCATTGGCAGCGTGGCTCACGTTTCCATTGTGGCGCGCCAGCGCCTTCTTGATGAGGAAGGCCTCCACTTCCTCGATGCTCATGTCTTCCATGCGCGGGCTGCCTTCGCGTCCCGAGCGCAGCGCCAGATCGACGGGCTTGATTTGGCTGTCCTGCGCCATGAGCACGGCGCGCTCGATCACGTGATTCAACTCGCGCACGTTGCCTTGCCAGGGATGCTCCAGCATCAACTGCAGCGCGGCGCGGTCGAAGCCGCCGATGCGTTTACGATAGCGCTGCGCGTGCGTGGCCAAAAAGTGCGCGCCCAGAAGCGGGATGTCTTCGCGGCGCTCGCGGAGCGGCGGCAGATGAATCTCGATGGTGTTCAGCCGGAACAACAGATCCTGGCGAAAGCGGCCGGCTTGCACCTCTTCATCCAGATGCGCGTTGGTGGCCGAGATCACCCGCACGTCTACCCTCTTAGTGCGGGAGGAGCCCACGCGCTCCATCTCGCCGACTTCCAAAACGCGCAGCATCTTCGCTTGCAGATTCAGCGGAACGTTGGCGATCTCATCCAGAAACAAAGTGCCGCCGTCGGCCAGCTCGAAGCGGCCCACGCGATCGGCTTTGGCGTCCGTGAACGCGCCCTTCACGTGTCCGAACAACTCGCTTTCGAAGACTCCCTCGGCCAAGCCGCCCGCGTTCACCGTGACCATCGGCTTGGCGCTGCGGGAGGAGATGGCGAACAGCGTCTTCGCAATCACTTCCTTGCCCGTGCCCGGCTCGCCCGTGATCAGCACGTTCGCGTCCGACGGTCCCACGCGCGAAATCATCTGGAGCACCGGCTGCATGGCGGGCGATTCGGCGATCAGCGCTGGAACGCCCTCGGCGCGCAGCAAGCGGTTCTCTGCTTCCAGCCGCAATCCCCGGCGGATGGCGTTGCTGAGGTCGATTTGCGTTTTGACGATGGTCCGCAGCCGGTCGTTGTCCCAGGGCTTCTGCACGAAATCGCGCGCGCCGCCTCGCATCGCTTCGACAGCCAGCCCCACCGTGCCCCAGGCAGTCATCACGATGACCGGCAGCACCGCGTCGATGGCCCGAATTCGCGAAAGCAGATCGAGTCCCTCTTGCCCCGAGGTGGTGTCGCGCGTGTAGTTCAAGTCCATGATCACGACATCGAAATCGCGCGTCTCGAGCGCGCTGACAACCGCCGCCGGGGAAGTGACGGCTTCAATCTGGAAGCCTTCGCCCTTCAGCAACAGGCGCAGCGCTTCCAGCACATCGGTTTGATCGTCGGCGATCAGAATCCGCGGCGCACCCGCGCCTTGCCAATCTGTCATGCTGTGCTCCAGGTTTCGCCCGCTTGCTTACGCGCGCGGTTCAGACTCGATCCAGCCATCGGCGATATTAATGACGCGATTCCCGTACTCGGCGTTTTTTTCGTTGTGCGTGACTTGAATGATGGTCGTTCCAGCCTCGTTTAATCGCTTGAAGAGTTCCATGATCTCCTTGCCTTGGCTGGAATGCAGATTTCCGGTGGGCTCGTCGGCAAGAATGACCTTCGGGCTGGCCACGATGGCGCGCGCGATGGCCACCAGTTGCTGCTGTCCGCCGGAAAGCTGATTGGGATACAAGTCCTTCTTGCCGACGATCTGAAAGCGGTCCAGCACGTCGCACACGATGCTGTCGCGCTCCCCCTTCTTGATGTTGCGATACGAGAGCGGGATGTCGAGATTCTCGTACACGGTGAGCGAATCCAGCAGATGATAGCTCTGAAACACAAAGCCGAAATACTTCTTGTACAGCTCCATGCGATCCTTCTTCGCCAGCTTGTGGATGGCGTGATCGGCCAGGTAATACTCGCCTGTCCAAGCGCTGTCGTGCATGCCCAGCAGGTGCAGCAGCGTCGATTTGCCCGCGCCCGAAGGTCCCATGATGGAGATGAATTCGCCTTCCTTCACCTCCGCGTTGATGCGGCGCAACACGAACGTCTTGGTCGGACCGTGTTCGAAGTATTTCTCCACGTTCCGCAAAACAATCATCGGTGAACTCATACTGGTACCTTTATTATGCGTGGCGCACGCACTCTTGCGTGCGGGTCTCAAATCGCAAGGCCGCTAGCGATGCAGGATGCAGCTCAGGTTCGAGAGGATGTCGCGCGGCAACGGGCAGCGCTCGATGCGAATGGCGTTTTCGACGTGAATCGAATCCAGGGTCTCGGTCCAATGCCAGGACCGCACCCAGCCCAGCCCGAGCATCACCAGGGTGATGCACAGCACGGCGGCAAAATCGACATTCCGTCCAAACATTACGACACTCCCGCGCGTTCTGACACTCCCGCGCGTTCTTCTTCCACGATTCTTCCGTCAAACAACCGGATGGAGCGGTCCGCGTAGAGTGCGTAGCGGGGATCGTGAGTCACCATGCATATGGTCGCGCCGCCGCGATGCAGCTCGCGCAGCAATTCCATCACGGCCTCGCCATTGACGGAATCCAGGTTTCCGGTGGGCTCGTCCGCCAGCAAAATGGAAGGGTCGCCGCCCAGCGCGCGCGCCACCGCCACACGCTGCTGCTGACCTCCTGAGAGCTGCGACGGATAATGTTTGATGCGGTGGGACATGCCCACGCGCTCCAGGGCGTCGTGCACGCGCTTCTTGCGCTCGGCCGAGGGCATCCCGCGATAGGTCAGCGGCAGCTCCACGTTCTCATAAACCGTAAGATCGCCGATCAGGTTGAACGCCTGAAAGATGAATCCGATTTCCCGATTGCGGATGCGCGCGCGCTCGCTCAGCTTGAGACTCTGCACCGGCTTCGAGTTCAGCACGTACGTGCCGTCGGACGGAGAATCCAGCAGCCCCAGGATCGCGAGCAGCGTCGATTTGCCGCAGCCCGAAGGTCCCGCGATCGCCAGATATTCGCCCTTCTTGATGTGCAGATGAATACCGGCGAGGGCGTGCGTTTCCACCTCGTCGGTTTGGAAGACTTTCGTCACGCCATCCATGCTGATCAAAGCTGTTTCGTCAATAGCCATGCCATTCCCTTCCGATAATTCAGCCGGTCAATTCAGGCGGATGCGGTTGTAAGCGTCTTGCGACGACATGTCCGACAAGATCACTTGATCGCCAACCTTTAACCCGTCCACCACTTCGATATTGTTCACCGAGCTGCGCCCCAACGACACCGGCACGCGCAGCGCCTCTTTGGTATCCGGGTCGAGTTTAAACAACGTGATCTTCGCTCCCGGCTGGCCGATCACCGGCCGCCCCACGTACACCACGTCCGCCAATCGCTCCAGGGTGATGGTGCCATCCACGCTTAGATCCGGCCGCGCTCCGGGCGGCAATGCGCCTTCCAGCGTAACGTCCACGTCCACCGTTCCGTTCACCGCCGCTGGATCGATGCGCGAGACGTGCCCCGGGATAATGCCGTTGCGCGTGTCGATGGACGCTGCCTGTCCGATCGCGACGTCCTTCACCTGCGTTTCGGGAATCTTGAGCGTCGCCTTCAGCTTGTTCGGCTGCGCGATCTTCGCCAAGATGGTGCCGGTGGAAACCCGCATCCCCACTTCGAGTGGCGTGGCTGTCGCGCCGAGCTGCGTCAGCGTCCCTTCCGCCCCCGCGCGAATCACCAACTGCTCTACCTGTTGTTTTTTCAGGTGGTACGCGGCTTGCAGTTTCTCGACCCCCACCTTCTGCGCGTCCATTTGCGCCTTAATCGATAGATCGCTGATCTCCAACTGCTCTTTGGATAGCGCGTAGCGCCCTTTCAGCTCTTGCCATTTCGCGACTGACAGCTTGGTATCGAGGTCCGACTTCAACCCCAGCTTGGTCAACTGCGAATCGCGATCCGCCTGCAGCTCCGACTGCTCCATGTCGGACTTCACCTGCTCGGTGAGAGCTTTCTGGGCCAGTTGCTGCGTCTCCAGCGTCACTCGCGTGTTTTCTTCATTGGCCTGCGCCGCCTTGATCTGCCATTCCAGATCCGCCGCCGCCAGTTCCATGTCCGGATTGCTCAACACCATGACGACGTCGTTCGGATTCACCTTGGCGCCCGGCAGGAAATTGATCTTTTCCACGCGGCTATCGAACGCCGCCGGAATCCACATGTATTGCTCCACCACCAGCGTGCCCAGGCCGCGGACGTCGCGGACCATGGGGCCCCGCTTCACCGAGTCGATCCACACCGTGGCGCGATCCACCGACGGGGCCGCGGGTTTCAGCCGGGAAAGCCCCCAAGTGATCAGCGGGACCGCCGCGATGATGAGTGCAATAATGACGACCCTGCGAATCAATTTCCGGCGAGCGACTTCCTTACCGCGTGGTACATCCATGGTGATTTCTCCTTATGGCAATGGGCAAATTGCCCACCAAAGTCGATCTTACTGAAAACGAAGGTTTACTGGCGGATTCGGCGTGGCCCGGCGGTACAGGTGTGTCCGCTTGTGGGACGAAGTGTGCGGGAACGATTCCGAGCCGCGCGAGTCAGCAAGCGGGCTTGCTACGTCGTCCGCATCATGTACACGTACATCATCCCAAACGCCACCGTCGTCACGGCGATGGAGACGCCTGCCAAGGCTCTGAGCAGCGGCTCTTTCCACATCAACCGCGCGCGCGGCGTGCTGGCCAGCCATCCAGCGATGAACCCACCCGAAAATCCGCCCACGTGGGCCCAAAAATCCACGCCTGGTATGAAGCTCAAAACCAATCCGTAAATCACCCACCGCATATACAGCGATTTCACCTGCATCCCGAGCGAAGAGCGATCGGTGAAACCGAACGCCAGCATCGCGCCGATCAATCCGAAGATGCCGGCCGACGACCCCACGGAGAAATGGCCGCCGAGGTGCGAGCTGGCCGAAAAACCTGTCACAGTGGAGACGAAATAGAAGACGATCAGGCGGCTGGTGCCGTACAACGTTTCCACTTCCGCGCCGAGATCGAACAGCACCCAGGAGTTCATCAGAATGTGCAAAATGCCGCTGTGCAGAAACCCAGCGGTGATCAGGCGCCACCATTGTCCTTGCATCAGCACGGCCGGAACACTCTGTCCGGCCTCGGTGAGTCCCGCCTGCGGGCTCATAGACTGTGCGATGTACAAACCCGTGTTGATCAACAAAATCATGATCGTCGTGAAACGCGCGTGCGGGATCAGGCCGCCCAGAATGTCGCCCGGATTGCGCCGCTCCACCGCGCGAGGGCCCATGGGAGCCTGGCAATACGGGCAAACCTTGTCGCTGGTAGTCACAAACGCCCGGCAATTCGGGCACATCCGCCTGTTGTCCACGCACCCATTGTACAGCGCGGTCTTTCGCCGCCGTTTCGCGCGCGGCATCGCGCCACCAGTCGCGCGCGGTGCGCGCTCCACTCGATTGCTACAATTGAATTTTGGATGGCCAAGACCGAGCAGCAGCATCGCCAAGACATCCTCGACGTAGGCAAGCTGATTTATCAAAAAGGATGGGTCGCGGCCAACGACGGCAACATCAGTGTGCGCTTGGACGACAGCCGCATTTTGTGCACCTGCACCGGCGTCAGCAAGGGCATGATGACTCCGGCCGACATCATCGTCTGCGATCTCAAAGGCAACAAGATCGACGGCGCGCGCGAGCGGACCACCGAGATCGCGATGCATCTCACCATTTACGAAATGCGGCCGGACGTGTCGGCCGTGGTGCATGCGCATCCGCCGGTGGCAACCGGATTCGCGGTCGCCGGAAGGCCGCTCACCCTGGCGCTGCTGCCCGAAGTGATCGTCAGCCTGGGATGCGTGCCGCTGGCCGAATACGGATTGCCGGGGACTCCCGCTCTCACCGCGGGCATGCTGCCGTACATCCCGAAATACGACGCCATCCTGCTGGCGAATCACGGCTCAGTGTGCTACGGCGAGGACCTGTACAAGGCGTTCTTCAAGATGGAAACCGTGGAGCACTTCGCGCGAGTCACTTTAGTCGCCGAGCTGCTGGGCGGTCCCCAGGTTCTGCCCCGTCACGAAGTGGCGAAATTGTTCGATGCGCGCGAGCGTTATGGCGTGAAGTCGAACGCCCGCATGGAACCCGGCCGGCCGGTGGTCGCCGAAGATGTGGAAGGGGTACGGGAGAAGCCACAGATCACGCGAGAGGATCTGATCGCGATCATCGATGAAGCGCTGCGCTCACGCGGTGTTCTGACGTAGTGTCCTGATCCGCTACCGCGCCCTTGCGTTTACCCAGCAGCAAAAAGCCCGCCACCACGACCAGCAGAACCAGTTTCAAAACTTCGAGCACTCCATAGAGCCCGTGCAGCCGCCAGAACTGGCTGTACGCCACCGATCCGGCGCCCGCGCCGAAGTCGATCAAGCGGCCCAGCGAAATCATTTCCGGTGTCACGCGGAAGTGCTGGAATAGCGCGATGATCACCATCCCTCCGGCCATGCCCGCCAGCAGCCCGCTGCGCATGGCGAACAGTAAAATCGCCGTCAGCGCGATGCCCAAGGCGATCTCGGCCAGCTCCCAGGCGACGAAGAAGAGCCGGTTCTCCTCGCCGGCCAGGTAACGGAGCAAGAGCCGCGAGTTGTCTGGACCAAGCGTCTGAAACATTTGCGCGGCTTCCGGTGCGGGCCTTGCCAGCACGCGATCCACGGTCTGGAAATTCTCGGTCGCCACGAAAATCATGAACAGGCTGCCGAGAATCAGGCAACCGCTGAGAAACGCCGCGATTCGGTGACGATGCATCGCCTTCTTCCCTCAGTTTATCAAGCTCTGTTCAGGAGGCCATTCTTCACCAGCGGAGGCCAGCGCGTGCTGCACCAAATTGCGCAGGACCAGTTTCCCTTTGCACGGCCCCAGTTCCGCGCGCACCTGCGCTCCAACATGAATCTCGCCGCCAGCCACCAATACGGCGAGCGGCTGGATGAGATAGCGTTGCACCGTGCGCTTCAACTCACGCGCGCCATATTCGGCACTTGCTCCTCGCTCCAGCAGGAACTTGCGCGATCGCGGGGGCACTTCGATTCGAAACGCCTGCTCTCCCAGCCGCCGGTCGATGTGCGCCTGCAAGTCCTCGATTTGCTGGTTGAGGATCGCCGCCAGCGCCTCGGAATCGAGCGGCTGATAGGTGACCACCGCGTCGATCCGATTGATAAACTCCGGCGAGAAATTCTTGCGCACCGCCGTCCTGCCAATGCGATCCAGTTTGCGGTCCCGATTCGCGCCCGATCGCGGGTCTGATCGAGGGGCCAGTTTTGGAGTGAGGGACTCAAAGCCAAACTCCGGCCGCAGCTCGTGGCTCATGTCGCGCGCCCCCAGATTGCTCGTCAGGAAGATCATGGCCTTTTCGAAATTCACCAGCGTGCTGTCGCCCAGCCGCAGAGTGCCTTTATCCAAGACCCCCAGCAGCAGCCGCACCAGGGTCGGAGCGGCTTTCTCGATTTCATCGAACAGCACAATCGAAAGGTCGCACGATTCACTAGACGCGGCGCTCAGTTTTTGCTGAGTCAATAAAGGCTGCGTCTCCCGATGCCCCAAGTATCCCGGAGGCGCGCCCAACAGCTTCGCCACTTCGTGCTCCATCTGGTACTCGCCGCAGTCCACCTTGAGCAGCTTCTTGGGACTGCCGTGCAGCACATCGGCCAGCGCTTCTACGGTCTTCGTTTTCCCCGTCCCGGTAGGACCGAGCAGCAGAAAGACTCCCGCTGGCTGCCCCTCCGGTGTCAGCCGGGCCCGGTACATCTCCACGTACGGGACAACGGCCGCGATCGCCGCCGGCTGCCCTACCAGTCTTCGCGACAGTGCCACGGCCATATCGCTTTTACAACTCGGGTCGCTTGTAGAATTGCTTTCAGACTGCCTCCGCGATCGGTTTGAAGTGTAACGCATATGAATAAAATCGACCCCTCGCACAATTATGGAACTAAAATTGCTTAACGAGCCGCTTTTGCCGCCCGCAAATCGGCTATTTAGAGAGCTTTTCGCTCAAGAGTTTGCGGTGAGGAATGAATGAATTAGACCGGCAATGCGTGCGCTGGCCCGGCCATCCCCGTAAGGGTTGTGAACGCGAGACATCTGGTTATATGCCTCACGGTTGTCCAGCAGAGTCGTAGCCTCGCGGACAATGCGGCCTTCATCGGTTCCAACCAGCTTCACGGTGCCCGCCGTCACGGCTTCGGGCCGCTCAGTCTTCTCGCGAAGCACCAGAATCGGTTTTCCAAGCGACGGCCCTTCTTCCTGAATCCCGCCCGAATCGGTGATCAGCAGGTACGCGCGCCGCATCAAATCGACGAACGGCACGTAGCTCAGCGGGGCAATTAGAATCACGTTCGGATGGGTGGCCAAATAGCGCTGCACCGGATCCTGCACATTGGGATTCGGATGTACCGGATACACCAATTGCACGTCGCCGCGATCGGCGATCTTAGCCAGCGCGCGGCAGATGCGGCCAAATCCGTCGCCAAAACTTTCCCGGCGATGCGCGGTGACTACGATGAGCTTCTTTGAAACGTCCAACTCGGGCCACTCGCGCCCGCGCAGCGTGCTTTGTTCCAAAGCCTCGCGCACGAACAGCACGGCGTCGATTCCAGTGTTCCCCGTGACGTGAATCGAATCGGCCGCGACGCCCTCATCGCGCAGGTTCTGGGCGGCCATTTCCGTGGCCGCGAAATGCAAAGCAGTGAGATGCGACGCCAGCACCCGGTTCATCTCTTCGGGAAACGGCTGCCGCATGTCATGCGTGCGGAGGCCCGCTTCCACGTGAGCCACGGGAATGCCTGAATAGAACGCCGCCAGCGCGCCGCACAACGTAGTTGTAGTGTCGCCTTGCACCATCACCATCGCCGGCTTTTCCGCGCGCAGAACCGGCTCGAGTCCGGCCAGAATCCGCGAGGTGGATTGAAACAGCGTTTGGCCGGGCAGCATCAGGTCCAAGTCGTGATCCGGCTGTACTTGGAAAGCCTCCAGCACCTGGTCGAGCATCTCGCGATGCTGCGCGGTGACGCACACTCTGACATCGAATTTGCTGGGATGTTCGCGCAGACCGCGAATCACCGGGCAGAGCTTGATCGCCTCCGGCCGGGTACCGAAGATCAACAGGATCTTGTGCATCAGCAGGGGCGCTGAGTGGAAGTCGTCTACTTGTGCCGGTAGGTGATTCGCCCCTTCGTTAAATCGTAGGGCGAAAGCTCGAGGGTGACTCGATCGCCGGCCAACACACGAATACGATTGCGGCGCAGCTTGCCGGCCAGATGCGCCAACACCTTGCGATCCTGATCCAACTCCACGCTGAACAGGCCGCTCGGAAATTTTTCGACTACGGTTCCAGTAACTTCAATGCTGTCTTCCTTACTCATCCTCCTCCTTCATCAAGATTTTCTGCCATAGGTATCTTAGCAAACGGGTTCTTTATAGTGGGGTAGACCCCTGGTCCGCGGGCGACCGCTGGTCGCTTTGTATGGCGAATTTTCTGATTCAGAACACTAGCGCCGCAGGGCAATCGCGGCGGTTGCGGAAGATGCGGACCACTTCAGACCGGCGTCGCGCAACGCGCTGCTTCCGGCGGCGACGATTACCTTGCCGCGTGGTGGTCCGTGGAGTGTGCTAATGGGAGCGGTCCAAACGGCGCATTCGATGGTATGTCCGTTCTTGCCTTGGATGGGCCCCTGGGGATCGAACGGAAGTTGATGGCCCACCAGTTCGCCGCGAGTCCAGCCGGTCAGCATTTCCGCGGCCGGGTTGCAATAGGTGACGGCGCCCCGTTGGTCGATCGCGAACATTGCGAGCGGCGAAGCCTCCACCAGAGGATGGCGCAGCTCCGCCACCGAAGCGATTGCGGCGTTGGCCGGATCTCTCGGCTTTTCGCCGGCTTCCATCAGCCGCAGATGAACCTTGGTGGCCGCGCGATCCAAGCTGGACGTTTTCAGAATCAAAGCGGCCACCATGTAGAGACAGGCGCTGATGAAATCCACCCAGCCTTCCAGCATGTGGAAGTGTGCGAACATGGCGAAGCCGGAGTCCTTCAATATCCGCAGCGATTCGTAAATCGCGATGAGGCCGAGCAGGCCCGTAAGGACCTTGTCGACGCTGCCGCGCTGTCGCCGGATCAGCAGGATGCACCACAGTATGGTGGCGAGGCAAATCAATAAGGCGAGCGCCATCAGCGGATTGGCGCGAAAGAGTTGGGCCAGGTACAAAACAATTGCTCCCGGGCGGTCACTGCCGCAAGCGATTGTATCGACCGGCGGCGGCGTGGCAACTAGGCCGCATGCGCTTACTTAAGAGGAGCGGTTTCGCTTAGGAAGCTCGGCCGAAGCGCCCTAGGGGATAAGGGATTTCGACAGGCCAGAGTAGGTGGAAGCACCGGGCCCGATGACCACGGCGTGATACGCTCGGGTGATGTCCCGGCTCATGTTGGTGGTCTGCTCACTGGCATTCCTCGGACCTTCGGCCGCGCAGAACAACCAAGCCTCGCTTAGCGGCACGATATCAGATCCGAACGGCGCGACTAAAGCCGAGGCGCCCATCCAGCTAAAAAACCAGGCGACCGGCGCCCTGGCGCGCACCAGCAGTAAGTCGGATGGCAGCTATACGCTCACCGGTCTGGCTGCCGGAAACTACGAATTCTCGATCGTGATGCCGTGCTGCGCGTACAAACGGATCGCACGAGACGTCTCGCTCGAGGCGGGCAAAGCCGCACAACTCGACATCAGGCTCGTAGAAACAGTCAACGGGACCACCTTGGGAGACGATCCAGGCAGGCTGGCGCAGGCCATGCGGAAGCGAGCGAAAGTTCAGTCCCGCCCCGTGCCTCGCCTGGCTGGCGGAAAGCCGGATTTATCGGGCGTCTGGGTCGCCACCGACGACCCGTATCCGGAAACGCCCGAGGCATTGCCTTGGGCCGCCGCGCTGATCGAGGAACGGCAACAGAACAACGGAAAGGACGCTCCTCATAACCACTGTCTTCCGGGTCCACCGCCCGCGCCCGGAAGTACGGCGCCGTTTATGGCCAAGTTCGTCCAAACTCCTTCGCTCCTGGTGATCCTTTTTGAGGACGCCCCGGGCTTTCGTCAGGTTTTTCTCGACGGACGGGGCCACCCGTCAAATTGGGATCCAACATGGATGGGACACTCGATCGCCAAGTGGCAGGGCGACGTGCTGGTTGTGGACACGGTCGGCTTCAACGACCGGAGCTGGTTAGGCGGCCTCGGCGGAGGCCCGTTGCCGCACACCGAGATGCTGCACATGACTGAGCGCTACCGGCGCGTGAATTTTGGCCACATGGAAGCGGTGGTAACCTTCGAGGATCCTGGGGCGTTTGTGAAGCCGTTCCGTATGAACGTGAAACTTGACCTGGCTCCACAGGAGGAGTTGCTCGAGTACGTCTGCGAGAACAACCGGCCAGAGCACCTGGTAGGCAAGTAGTTGTATGATGACGAGCGGTCGGGAAACACAACATAGGAGGTACGTCATGAATGGCCTTACCGCACTGGCGGTTCTTAGTCTAGTTACGTTCGGCAGCGCATTCGGCGCGGACTCTGCGACCGCTCGCCTGCAAAAGATTGAGGATCGCCAGGCGATCGAGCAGCTATTGATGGGCGACTACCCGAGAGCGCTGGACTCGGGCGATTGGGTCGCTTACGCGGCGCTCTTCGCAAAGGATGGCACGCTCATCATGGGTGGCGGGAGCACCAAGCGTACCGGTCCCGCCGCGATCCAGGAATACTTCAGCGCGCGGCCAACTCCCGCGCCGGCTGCCTCGGCCACTCCGTCGCCGTGCCCTGTTCCGCCCGGCGGGCACAGAACCGAGCACGTGGTGAACAACCTGACCCTCCAGATCAATGGAGACATGGCTACCGACCAGGCCTATTGGCAGACCATCGTTACCAGGGATTGCAAGTCCGTGGTGGCGGGTGCCGGGCACTACGAGGACATCTTGAAGCGCGAGGACGGACATTGGAAGTTTTCGAAGCGCGAGATCGTCGACGACATTCCGCCCCGGAACACGCCGGCGTCAGCAGCGTCAACCCCGTCGAGTCGTTAGATCCGCCGCAACCAGACCCATGTCCGACCACGGACTCATTGCCCGTGCGCTTCAATTTCATCCTTGGGATGCCATGGCTCCGCCGGCTCTCGAGGCTCTAGCGAAACGCGGACCCTTTCAGTTTTCTGCCGAGACTGGCTGCGGCGGTAGCACCATTGTTTTATCTCACATTAGTAAACATCACACCGCTTTCGCGATTGAGGGCAAGGAGCGGACCATTACCGGGCTTCGTCAGTATGCTGACTTCCGGCCGGACAGCGTGGTTTTCGTCGAAGGCGAAACCAGGCGCACCCTTCCCCTGCATCCCTTTGCGGGTCGCTTGGATGTGGCGCTGCTGGATGGGCCGCATGCGTATCCTCTTCCGCAACTGGAGTTTGCATATCTGTTTCCGCAGGTCAGAGTGGGAGGCTGGGTGGTTCTGGACGACATCCAGATCCCCTCGGTCTACGAACTGGTTCGGTTCATGCGCATGGAATCATCCATGGTCCTGGAAGAAGTGGCCGTTCGAACAGCCTTCTTCCGGAAGATTCGGGAATGCGACCTCGGACCGGATGGCTGGCAACACCAGGCTATGAATCGGCGCGGTATTCTGCGGTATTCCTGGCGGGA
The DNA here is from genome assembly GCA_003166865.1 of Bryobacterales bacterium. Taxonomy (GTDB): domain Bacteria; phylum Acidobacteriota; class Terriglobia; order Bryobacterales; family Bryobacteraceae; genus Palsa-89. Next base: position 55,263 of record PMUP01000068.1, on the reverse strand, counting down.
TCGTCTGCGGCGCCTGCTTCATCCCGAGCCGCGTGCGTGAGCTCGCGGTGTCGTCGGCGACCCTTGCGATAGAATGAGGGCAGTATGCCGGACGTACTTCGCATCGCGGATCGCGACTTTCATTCGCGGCTGTTCGTCGGCACTGGCAAATACCGCAGCTTCCAGGAAATGGCGCGCTGCCATCAGGCATCCGGCGCCGAGGTGGTGACGGTGGCGGTGCGGCGTGTGAATCTCACGGATCGGTCCAAGGAGTCGCTGATCGACTACATCGACCGCTCCAAAATTTTCATCCTTCCGAACACGGCCGGCTGCTACAACGCCGAGGAAGCCATTCGCACGGCGCGGCTGGGACGCGAAGTCGGTCTTTCGAATTGGGTGAAGCTGGAAGTGATCGGCGATCAGAAAACGCTGTTCCCCGACAATCAAGGCTTGATCGAAGCCACGCGCGTGCTGGCTCGCGAGGGTTTCGTCGTCCTGCCCTACACCAACGACGATCTGGTGAACGCGCGCAAGCTGATCGACGCGGGCGCCGCGGCGGTGATGCCGTTGGGTGCGCCCATCGGATCCGGCCTCGGCATTCAGAACACCACCAATCTGCGGATTCTGCGCGAGACCATTACCGAGGTGCCGCTGATCGTCGATGCGGGCGTCGGAACGGCGTCGGACGCGGCCATCGCAATGGAACTCGGGTTCGAAGGCGTGTTGATGAACACCGCTATCGCCGAGGCGGAAGATTCCGAGAAGATGGCGGAAGCCATGCAGCTGGGTGTCCAGGCCGGTCGCTTGGCGTATCTGGCGGGACGCATGCCGAAGAAGCTGTACGCCAGCGCAAGCAGTCCGCTGGCCGGCGTCGTGCGGTAGTTAGCCACAGATAAACGCCGATCAACACGGATTAGAAACGAAATTCCTATCTTTGTGTATCTGCGTTAATCGGTGGCTGAATATGCCTTTTCAGACCACCTTCTAGATCACTCAGCGCGTCTTCGGTAAAGAGGATTTTGTAAGCCACCGGTGCATTCGCTGGCGGACTTCTTCCAGGGGGAACGCGGCCCTCGTCCGCGGATTGGATGCCCCGGTCGATGGCCGCCAGGGTTGCTTCGTCTTCCTCATCGAGGATCGGAGCCGAGTGATTGGTGTCGTCTTTCTTCAGCTCGCCCATACCACACCGTAGCCCGGCGAAGGTCGCAACGCAAGCTCACATCGTCCGCGTGACTTTGCTCAGCGCGCGCGGCTGATCCGGATTCAGTCCCTTCTCCTCGGCCAGCGACGCTGCGAACAATTGCGCGGGAACGATTGTAGGGGATGGGCGTGAAGAGCTCGTCCAGCGCCACCGGCAGCACGATTGCTCGGCGGTCGCGTGCCGCTTCCACGTTGTTCGTGTCGGTTACGATCAGGGATTCGGCTTGCAGCTCGGTGAGCTTGGCTATCATTTCGCGCGTGCCCGGCCAGGTGACGCCCGCAGGCGCGAACAGGAACGCCGGGAACGATGCCTCGAGCATCGCGATGGGGCCGTGCAGCAGGTCGGCGCTCGAGAATCGCTCAGCCACAACGTAGCACGTCTCCATCAATTTCAGCGCGAATTCGAACGCGGTGGCGTAGTTCAAGCCGCGGCCCAGCACGACCGCATGGTCCATGAAACGATAGCGCTCGGCGCGGCGTGCGATGTCGAGTTCGAGCGTGAGCGCTCTACTAGTCCACTCAGGCAAGCGCGCCAGGTCGTCCAGCTCGATGCTCGCTCCCAGCGCATAAGCGACCAGATAGAGCAGCAGCAACTGACCGGTGTATGTCTTGGTGGCCGCGACCGCCTGCTCGCGTCCGGCATGCACCAGAAACACATGTCCGGCAATGCGCGTCAGCGTGCTGGAGGCGTCATTGGTGATCCCGATCGTGCGGGCGCCTTGGTCGTGGGCGCGTTCCAGCACCAGATTCGTGTCGGTGGATTCGCCGGATTGCGAGATCGAGATCACCAACACGCCCTCGAAGTGAAACCGCGCCCGATAGAGCGTGAAGATGGATGGAGCCGCGAGAGTCACCGGGATGCCGGTGGTGATTTCGAGCAAATAGCGCCCGAATTGCGCCGCGTTGTCGGAGGTGCCGCGCGCGGTCAACATGATGAAGCGCGGAGGATCGCGCCGCAAGATGGCGCGCAATTCCTCGATCGGTCCGCGATTGGCCTGGAGTGTCCGTTCGAGCACGGCCGGCTGCTCGTGGATATCGTCTCGCATTTTCGACATAAGGAAGCGCCGCTGGACTCGGCTACAACTCGGGAGGCATGCGCGTCTCGCTCCCCACCCACGCCTTCAACGGCGGAGTTTCCGATGGTGGCGCGATAGTCACGTGCGGCCTCAGCACGATCAGCGTCGCACCCTCATCCTTGGTGATGGTGTTGTTCCGCAGCAGCGGAATGCGGCTGATAATCGGAATCCCAGTGATGCTCCTGGCTTCCTGTCTCGTCATCAGGCCCGCCAGCACGGCCCATTCGCCGCCCGCGATGTCTACCTTCGATTGATATTGGGTGTTCTCAACCACTGGAATGCCGTTGGCACTGGTCGAGCCCAGTTGCTTGAACTCGGCGTCCAGATCGAGAGACACTGCGCCGGCCCCGGTCACGTGCGGCGTCACTTTGATCAGCAGCCCCAGGTCCTCGAAACTGATGGTCGGCGGCGGCGTGTACACCGTACCACCGCCACTCGACGTATTTCCGAAATAACCGCTGGTCATGATCGGGTACTTCTCGCCGACGTGCAAACTCGCGGGCTGGCCATCCACGGCGACAACCTGCGCTTTGAAAATGCTCTCGCTGTGCGAATTGGTTACGGTCGCGAAAAGCGACGCGCTGGTAATGCCAATGCCTATCAGGCTGGCGCCGCCTCCGAACGTCATGAAGTTCGTAAAGCCCGACGGAACGTAGCTGAGCAGATTTGCAGGCGTAAGGAAGGTCGTAATGGCATACGAGGTCGGCAGCGATAGCCCGTAGTTCAGCGACGACGAAACATCCGTGGTCAGAATTTCAACCTCGATGGACACTTCCGCCCGCGGACGCAGCAAGTCTTGTAATAGCTTCTCGGCCAGCCGCACCTTGCTGACCCTGTCGCGAATCAAAATCAAATGCTGCGTGGTGTCCACCGTCAGCTTCTGCGAATCCAGCGCGCCGCGGATGCCGGTGGCGATCTCCTGGAGCTCTTGCACGCTGGTGGCTTCCGGGAACGGCACCGCTATGGCCGCCGTTTGCTCGAACTGCGTGCGCTTCTGCGTGCTGTCGTTGGCGATGAAGATCAGGCGCTGGCTGATGGGAACCAGGAAGGAGTCGGTGGCGGCCTCGAGCGCGCGCAGCGCGTCACGATAGTCGGCGCCAGTCAGTTCAAAACGGAATACATGCGTGGGTTTGTAGTCAGAGTCGAACACTACTTTCAGATGTAGCGCCGCGGCCACCTGTTCCCAAAGCGCCTTGGAGTCGCCCTGAAGGTCGTAGTCGCGGCGGCCCGGTTCGGCCGCGAGTTGGGGGGGCGGCAGCGGTTTGCGGGCTGCTTCCAGATCCGCCGCGCCGATATGTCCAAACAGCGTTCGATCGATCTTGTCACTGGGAAATTCGACCTTGGGCGGGGAAGCATCCACCAGACTGGCGGCGGGACGCAAGGCCTGGGCTCGCGACCAATAATCGATATTGGTTGGGTCGGCTGCCGCGGCCTCCGCATAAAGAAGATAGGCTTTGACGATCTCGCCGTCGTGCTCCGCCTTCTGCGCCTGGTGGAACAACTGCTCGGCCGGAGTGGCTGCCGCCAATTGCAAGCAGACAAAGACCGAGCAGGCGAACGCCCGCCAAACGCCCTCCCGGCAAAGCTTCACGAGAGGGTTGACGCGATCGGCGCCAGCAGCGTGTAAACAATTCAGCGGATTTAGCCGATGAGGGGAGTGAGGCTCGGTATCTTTCATGGCAGCGACACTCGCACCGGCACGCACTGCGTTCAGCCCAACGGTTCCGCAAACATTTGAAGAATTAGGCATTTCCCAGTCGCTTGTGCTGGACCTGGTGGTCCGCCGGCTCTTGCTTGAAGGGTTCAGCAACCTCCAGAGCCTCAGCAACACGCTGAAGCTGTCGGTCCCAATCTTAAACATTGTCTTCACTCACATGCGGCAACTGCAACTGGTGGAAGTGAAGGGCATGCTCGGCAACGACTATAACTTTACGTTATCGCAGGCCGGGAAAATGCTGGCGGGCGAGCGGTTCCAAATTTCCCAGTATGCGGGCGCCGCTCCGGTGTCCCTCAAGGACTACCATAGCGCGACCAAGGCGCAGGCCGCGCAGGTCCGTATTGACCGCAAGATCCTGCGGTCGGCGTTTTCGGATCTGGTGGTCAGCGATTCTCTTCTCGATCAGCTCGGGCCCGCGCTGATTTCGCAAAATTCCATCTTCGTGTATGGGCCCACGGGAAACGGTAAGACCAGCCTGGCGGAACGAATGCTGCGCGTCTATCAAGACGCCGTGCTCATGCCGTACGCAGTGGAAGTGGACAACCAGGTGATCAGCTTGTACGACCCGGTTGTGCATCAAAAGCTGGAGATCGACGATCCGGATGTGGATCCGCGCTGGGTGCTGTGCCGCCGGCCCTGCATCGTGGTGGGTGGCGAGCTGATTCCCAGCATGCTGGAATTGCGCTTGGACGAATCCTCGGGTATCTACGCCGCTCCCCTGCAGATGAAGGCCAACAATGGCATCTTCATTATTGACGACTTCGGCCGCCAGCTCATGTCGCCCCGCGACCTGTTGAACCGCTGGATCGTGCCATTGGATCGCCGCGTGGATTACCTGATGCTGCGCTATGGCGTGAAGTTCCAAATCCCCTTCGAGCTGATGGTGGTGTTCTCCACCAATCTGGAGCCCAGCGATCTGGCCGACGAAGCCTTCCTGCGCCGCATCCACAACAAGATCTTCGTGGACGCCGTGGATGACAAGGCCTTCGATCAGATCTTTCATCGCGTGGTCACCGGCTACAGCATTCCCTGTGAGCCCGACAGCGCCGAGTACCTCCGCAAGTTGTGCTTGCGCGAAGGCCGCACCGAGCTGCGCGCCTGTTATCCGGGAGATATCTGCAACATTCTGACCTCCATCGGCAAATACGAAGGCCGTCCGCCGTTCATGAGCAAGTCGGAGCTGGAACGCGCCACCGCGTTGTATTTCGCTAAAGGGTAGCCACCCACTCCCACAGCCTACCGCCGCGCCCCCATACTAAAGGTGTGCGGTCATGAAGGTTCTCCTCATATCCACTTACGAACTTGGCCACCAGCCCTTCGGCTTGGCCTCACCCGCGGCGTGGCTGGCCGAGCGCGGTCACGAAGTCGCGTGCGTGGACCTCTGCGTGGAATCGCTCGAAGCGGACACCGTTCGTGAAGCCGGCCTGGTCGCTTTCTATCTGCCCATGCACACCGCAACGCGTCTTGCGGCCAAGGCCATCGACAAGGTGCGGAGGCTGAATCCGGCCGCGCATCTCTGTTGTTACGGACTGTACGCTCCCCTGAACGAATCGTATCTGCGGGGCATCGGCGCCGGGACCATCCTGGGCGGCGAATTCGAGCCCGGTTTGGTGTCGCTCGCCGCGCGTTTGGGGGCTGGACACGTCAGTGTTCAATCCGTCCAATCCGAGCCGCTGATCTCGCTCGATCGCCTGCGTTTCCAAGTCCCGCTGCGTTCCGGGCTGCCGCCGATTGAAAATTACGCGCGGCTGCAGATCCCAGGCGCCGTGTCCAAGCGGGTCGGCTACACCGAAGCCAGCCGAGGCTGCAAGCATCTGTGCCGCCATTGCCCGGTGGTGCCGGTGTATCAAGGGAGCTTTCGGGTTGTCCAGCCGGAGGTGGTGCTCGCGGACATTCGCCAACAAGTCGCCGCCGGCGCCGAGCACATCACCTTCGGCGACCCGGATTTCTTTAACGGTCCCACGCATGCCATGCGCATCGTGGACGCGCTGCACCAGGAGTTTCCACGCCTGACCTACGACGCGACCATCAAGATCGAGCATCTGCTGAAGCATCGCGAGTTGCTCCCGCGCCTCGGCGAGACTGGCTGCTTGTTCGTGACCAGCGCGGTGGAGTCGATGGACGACGCGGTACTCGCGAAACTCGACAAAGGCCACACCCGCGCCGACTTCATCGAGATCGCGCGCGAGTTTCGGTCGCTGGGTCTCACGCTCGCGCCGACCTTTATTCCGTTCACGCCGTGGACCACGCGCGAATCGTATCGCGAGTTGCTCGCGTCGCTGGTGGACCTGGACTTGGTGGAACACGTCGCGCCCGTGCAATTGGCGCTACGGCTGTTGATCACGCGCGGGTCGCGGCTGCTCGAACTGGCCGACATCCAGGCCGTGATTCGCGAATTTGACGAGCCCGCACTGCTGTATCGCTGGCGGCATCCCGATCCTGCCATGGACGCCCTGGCCGAACAGGCGCTGCGCATCGCGGCCTCGCACGGATCCCGCCGCGAAGTCTTCGGCTGCCTTTGGAACCTGGTGAGCGATCGGCCGCTGTCAGAAAATTTCGATCTCCCGCCCCATGCCCCGATCCCCTACCTGGACGAGCCGTGGTTCTGTTGCGCCGAGCCAACCGAAGAGCAGCTCGCTCATGTGTAGGTTCGATCCTGGTGGTCGCGCGGCGCTCGCTAGGCAGGTGACGCAACGGCACTGAAGCGTACCCCCCAAGATAGCCCCAACCCCAACCTGCCAAAACCGTTATACTTCAGAACGAAGATCCGGCGAAATGTTTTGAAGCAATGAGCGAATCCCGGAGCGTCAGAGACCCAATTCACGGCTTCATTCGGCTAACCGGGGAGGAAGCCGATATCGTCGCAACCCCTGTCTTCCAACGATTGAGGGGCATCCGGCAACTCGCGTTTGCGAATCTGGTTTACCCAGGCGCGCTTCATACCCGTTTTGAACACACACTAGGCGTGTTCCACGTCACGAGCCTGATGGCGAGGGTCTGCAAGCTGGACGATGAGCACTCCAGGCTTGTTCGACTCGCGGCTTTACTTCACGATCTCGGGCATGGGCCCTTTTCGCACGTCTCTGAAGGTGCGCTGGAAATCTTTGCAGGCGGTGCGAAGCTCGCCGGGAGGCTGAATCGAGCGAAACCCGAAAAGATACACGAGCTTGTGACACAAGATTTGCTGCGAACGAATCCGGATCTCATCCAAGTGCTTGGTAAGCGCACTCTCTCTCAGGTCGAGTCGCTGCTTGCCCAAGGCTACGATGAGCCCGTTCTCCGGTCGATCATCTCGGGGCCACTCGATGCGGACAAGCAAGACTACCTGCAGAGGGATACGTATTTCTGTGGCGTCAAGTATGGGGTGTTCGATCTTCAACAACTTCATCGGGAACTTGAGGTCGTCGAAGATCCCGTGGACCGTCGAAAAGTACTGATGGTCTCGTCGGACGGGGTTCATGCGTTGGAACAGTTCGTGCTGGCCAAGTACTACTTGACGGCGCAGGTGTACAGTCATCGAGTGCGCCTCATCACGGACCAAATGGTCGTGAGAGCCATCACGCTTGGCATTGAAGAGGACCACATCGGCCCGCTAAGGTCGCTGTACAGCTACGATGGAGAGGATAGCTTCGTCGCAAACTACATTGGTTGGGACGATGCTCGGTTTCTCTTGGCGTTTGGAGACAGCGCTTTGAGCGGCTCTTACTGCCAAGACCTTGTACGACGTCTTTCTGAGCGACGGTTGCTAAAGGAAATCTTCGAAGACCGGGTTAGCCACTTGCCGGAATCTTGCAGGGAAGGGATCGTCAAGATTTCGCAAACGAACAACAGAGCCGCTCGCAGGGAGCTCGAGCGTCGCCTTAAGGATGTGATTCAGCAGGCCGGCGTGTCTTTGGATTGCAGGCTGAAGGATCCATCGAATCTTGTCGTTGCACACTCATTCAGCCTGAAGTCGGCCCGAGCGCAGTCCCGGAACGATGAAGGGTCAATCATGATCCATACTGTTCCAGACCCAACCCCGTTCGAAGAGGAATCAGACCTATTCAGGTCGATCAACGAGAAGATGAACGATCCACACTTTGCCGTGTACGCTCCTGTGGTTTACCACAGTCCGGGCGAACGGCGCGATCTTCACAACAAAATCAAGGCGCCAATCGTGCGCTGCCTGGAAGGATTCGGAAATGGCGAATGAAACCTTAGTCCGCGATGTAGTATTGCTTTCATATAAGGCGTTTGGCGGTACGATGCACGGTAGAACGATACTCCAGAAGAGAGTGTACTTCCTGTCGGTGTGTCTTCGAGAAGACCTTGGCTACGAGGCTCATTATTACGGCCCGTACTCTAATGAAGTTGGATCTGCCAATGCCGAAATGAAGTCGCTGGGATTCCTCTTGGAGTTGCCTCTGGGCTATGGCGTGGATCGAAGGGGCTTTGAGATGGCCCGTTATGATTGCAAACTAACGGAGGCCGGATCAAGGCTCGCCGAAAAGAAAGCCGCGGCAGCACCGCAGTTGTGGGAGAGAATCAAGGATGCAGCGAGGGTCATAAACGACGCCGGTAATCTCAACTACATGGAGCTTTCGATCGCTGCCAAAATGTATTACGTACTGATGCACCTCAAACGCACTGCCACTCTTGACGACATCTCTAAGATGCTTCCTCGGTTTGGTTGGTCTGTGAGCACCGAGGAATTGCAAAAGGCCGCGCTGTTCCTAGAGAAGACGGGTCTAATCAAACACGCTTAGCGCCAGTAGCCGCGCGAACCGAACGGAATCTCCAGCGCGTGTGTGTTCACGTCTTCCCCGATTTCTTTCCTCCTCCGCCTCTGCCGATTACAGCCTCACGCCGTTCCCGCGCCAAAACCCCAATGCTATTTCTGACTTGAACAGAGCGCCCGCTCAGCCCCAAGAGCCGGTAAAAATTGCATCGAAAAATATCACGAGTAAACACAAAACTAGGCCACTTGCGCCACCTGCCAGCCACCAACAACCAGCCACCAACAACCAACAACTGTTAAAACGGTACCGTGCACGAAATTTTGGAGAACTTCGGGCCCGGCCAGCGCATCCTCGACCTCGGATCGGGCGCCGGCAGCTTTCCCTCCAGCTTCGGCCCATTCATCGCCATCCGCGCTGATCTCGACCACCCCTCCACCCCCGCCCAAAATTTTGCGCAAGCCGACGCCGCGCGCCTCCCCTTCGCCGATCGCGCATTCGACGCCGTCATCTCCAACCACAGCTTGGAACACTTCCACGATCTCGCCGGCTCGCTCTCCGAAATCGGCCGCGTCTTGAAACCCACCGGCGCACTCTACATCTCCGTCCCCGACGCCTCCACCTTCGCCGATCGCCTGTATCGCTGGCTGGCCCGCGGCGGCGGCCACGTCAACCCGTTCACTTCTGCCCAGGGACTCGCCGCTACCATCGAACGCGCCACCCACCTCCGTCACGTCCAGACCCGAACGCTCTGCGCTGCGCTTTCATATCTCAATCGCAGAAATCCCCGCATATGTGGTCCCAGGCGTTTTCTGCTGGTTGGCGGCGGCACCGAGTTTTCGCTGCATCTGTTCACCTATTTCGCGCGTCTGTCGGACCGCCTGTTCGGCACGCGCCTCGGCGTTTACGGCTGGGCGCTCTATTTCGGCAACTTCCCAGTTGCGGTCGACAACGATATTTGGAGCAACGTTTGTATCCGCTGCGGCTCTGGCGCCCAATCGGAATGGCTACGCCACGTGAACGCTGTGCGCCGGCGATTCTTCCTCCAGGTGTATCGCTGCCCAAGCTGCGGAACCAGCAATCTCTTCTCGGAAGACCGCCACTACCGCCGCCTTTCGGACGTGCGGGCGCAGCGCCCCGGCAAACCTCAGGGCTATAATTAATCTAAGAATTATGAGACACAAGCTGGCCCTCCCACTTTTTCTTCTCATTGGCGCCTTCTCGGCTCCCGCGCAGCACAAGGATTTTGAACTCCCCGCCATGCACGCCGCTCGCGGCACTCGAGGCGCTCTCGCCTCGGGTAGTGAATACGCCGAACAGGCCGGCATGCGGATGTTCTACGATGGCGGAAACGCCGTGGACGCGGGCGTGGCTTCGATGTTCGCCGCCTCGGTCGCCGAGTTCTCGCACTTCGGCATGGGCGGCGAGGCGCCCATCCTGATTCGCACCAAGGCCGGCAAGGTCTATGCCATCGCGGGCGTCGGCCCCATGCCCAAACTCGCTACCGCCAAATTCTTCATGGAGCACAGACCCAAGCCGGGTGAAATCCTCACGCTCGATCCGGGCGGATTGAAAGGCATCATTCCGGTGGCCGGAATATTGCCGGCGCTGGTCCCGAGCATGGTGGAGGCCGGATTAGTTGCACTCCGCGATTTCGGAACCAAATCGTTCTCGGAGGCCATCGGGCCCGCCATCGACCTGGCTGACGGTATGGCTATCGACGAGATGCGTTCCGGCTCCATCGCTCGCTCGCGCCGCTTCTTCGATTTGTGGCCGGATTCCAAGAAGACTTTCCTCCCCGATGGCCGCGTTCCCATGCCCGGCGAGATCTTCCACCAGCCCAACCTCGCGCGCACCTTGCGATCCATGGCCGCCGCCGAGAAGAAAGCGCTGGCCGCTGGAGCTTCCCGCACCGCCGCCATTGACGCCGTCGCCGACTATTTCTACCGTGGAGATGTCGCCCACCGCATCGACGCCTTCATGCAAGCCAACGGCGGACTGCTCCGCTACGAAGACATGGCCGCGTTCAAGCTCCAGCCCGAAGAGCCGATCGCCGCCGATTATCACAACTACAAAATCTATAAGCCTGGATTCTGGAGCCAAGGCCCGGCCATGATCCAAGCGCTGAACATTTTGGAAGGCTACGATCTGCGCTCCATGGGATTCAACTCTGTCGACTACATTCACACCATCACCGAAGCCTTAAAGCTGGCGTATGCCGATCGCGACACCTACTACGGCGATCCGAAGTTCAATAACATTCCGGCCGACACGTTGCTGTCCAAGGCCTATGCCGCCGAGCGCCGCAAGGAGATCGGACACACGGCCTCCATGGACTTTTTGCCTGGCTTGATCAACGGCAAGCGCGGCAAGCATCCCACCGAAATGGACATCGCCCGAACGAAAATCGACGATGAGCTGATGGCCAGCGACACAACCTGCATCGACGCGGTGGATAAAGACGGCATCATGTTCTCCGCCACGCCCTCCGGCGCCTGGCTGCCTTCGGTGATCGCGGGCGACACCGGTATTCCCTTGACCGAGCGCGCCCAGCAGTTCATTTTGGTGCCCGGGTCGCCGAACGAATTGGCCGGCGGCAAACGCCCGCGTGTCACGCTGAGCCCCACTATAATTACCGAGCAAGGCAAGCCGTTCCTAGCGCTGTCCACTCCCGGTGGCGACAACCAGGAACAGAGCCTCATCCAATTGTTCTTCAATGTGATCGAGTTCGGTGAGAACGCCCAGTCCGCCGTGGAAGCGCCGCGCTTTCAAACGCGCCATCTGGTTTCGAGCTTCGACAATCATGCCTGGAATCGTGGCGATTTGCTGCTCGACGAACGCATCCCCCCCAGCGTCGGCGCTGAATTGGCTGCTCGCGGCCACAAGGTAGGCACGCGCTCACGATGGGCCAGCGGCGCGGCGCCTGTCATGATCCGCATTACACCCGACGGCGTGATTGAAGCGGGCGCCGATCCGTACGGATATCGCGTCGCGCACGCGTACTAACGCCCAGAGCCCTTGCAAACAGCTTCACTTTTCGACGAACCGTCCCACTTCGACCGGGAGCGGTTGCGAAATCGCCTCGCCGCGCTCGCGTCTCAAAACATTTTCATCGGAACCAGTTCCTGGAAATATGAGGGCTGGCTCGGCCAAATCTATACGCGCGATCGTTATCTGACGCGCGGCCGGTTTTCGCAAAAGCGCTTTCAAGACGAATGCTTGAGCGAATACGCCGAAACATTTCGCATCGTTTGTGGCGATTTCTCCTTCTATCAATTCCCCTCGCAAGAATATTGGCGCAGGCTGTTCGGTTCGGCGCCGCCGGATTTGCAGTTCGCCTTCAAAGTTCCTGAAGACGTCACCGTGAAGCAGTTCCCCAGGCATCCCAGGTATGGCGCGCGCGCGGGCGATGACAATTCTTCATTCTTGAACGCTGCGCTGTTTCAGAGCGCGTTTCTGGATCTTCTCGCCCCGTACCAGCCGCGTGTCGCCGCGCTTATTCTCGAATTCGGCAGTTTCCCCAGGCAGTGCTTCGCGGACACCGGCGCGTTTCTCGAGCAGCTCGATCCGTTCCTGGCCGCGTTGCCGCGCGATTTCCGCTATGCCGTCGAGATCCGCAATCCCGAGTTTCTTTCTCCCGAGTATTTCGCCTGCCTGCGCAGCCACGGCGTCGCGCATGTGTTCAGCTCCTGGACCCGAATGCCCGAAATCGGCGTGCAGATGCATTTGCCTCCTGCTCGGACGGCCGATTTCACGCTGGCGCGCGCGCTTCTCCGGCGCGGCCGGGCATACGAAGACGCGGTTGCGAAGTTCACGCCGTATTCTCACGTGCAGGACCCCAATCCGGAAACTCGCGACGCGCTGCGGCTCCTGATCGCCCATGCCCGCGAGCGTCACCAGCCGTCCTATATCTTCGTCAACAACCGCCTGGAAGGCAACGCGCCCGAAACCATCGAGGCCATCACGGATGCCTGACGGGATGTCGGCTCGCTTCTGGGGTACTCGCGGCTCCATCGCCGCGCCTGGACCAGGCACCACTCACTTCGGCGGGAACACATCGTGCGTCGAGCTGACCACTCCATCGGGCGGGATCTTGGTGCTGGACTGCGGCACGGGCGCACGCTCTTTGGGTAACCAGTTCTTGGCCCACGCCGCGGGGCCGGTCTCGGCCACCATCCTGCTCACCCACACGCATTGGGATCATATTCAGGGCTTTCCCTTTTTCGCCCCGCTGTTTCAACCGGGCAATCACTTCAAAGTTTACGGACCCGAAGGCGCGCATCTCTCGTTGCGCGACGTCCTGGCGGGCCAGATGGAGCATCACTATTTTCCGGTGGAGCTCGATCAATTGGCTGCGCGCATCGTTTATCAAGATCTGCGCGAGGGCGTTTATCAAATCGATGGGGTCACGGTGCGGGCGCAGCGGATGAATCATCCATCGCCGACGCTCGGCTATCGCATCGAAGCCGCCGGGCGGTCGATCTGCTACTTGTGCGATCACGAACCATACTTCGAGGATGTTTGGCGTGAGGGCGCGCCGGCGGGGCGGCTGGAATCGATTCTCGAAGCAGGCGACCGGCGGCACGCCGAGTACATGCAAGGCGCAGACGTCGTCATTCACGAGGCGCAATACACGCCGGACGAATATCCTTCCAAACGGCATTGGGGTCACAGCGCCTATCCGTATGTGGTGGAGCTGGCCGCCGCGGTGGGCGTACGCCGCCTATTCCTGACGCATCACGATCCATCGCATGACGACGAATGCGTCGCCGGCATCGAAAGAAAGGCTCGGGAACTGGCCAGCCGTCTCGGTTCGCCGCTCGAAGTCTGTTGTGCTTACGAGGGCTGCCAGATCACAGTCTGAGCCGACGCTACCGAACCACGACCGTCAGGGAGTGGCCGCCGATAAATTCGACGTGCAATTTGGGCAGCGCGTCGCCGCCAGCGGAATGGTGGTGTGGCAGTACGCGCATTCCTTGGTGTTGGGCGCGGCGGGAGCCTTCTTCAGCCTGTTGGCTTGCTGGATGATCAGGAAGATCACGAACGCGACGATCACAAAATCAATGGTGGCGTTCAGAAAGAGTCCGTAGTTGAGGGTGACGTCGCCCGCCGCCTTGGCTTCGGCCAGCGTCGCGTGGTTGCCACCGGAAAGATCGACGAATAAGTTAGTGAAATCGACATGTTTGAGCGCGAGTCCGAGGGGCGGCATCAGAATGTCGCTGACGAGTGACGTCACGATTTTTCCAAACGCCGCGCCGATGATCACGGCAACAGCCAAGTCCAACACGTTGCCGCGCATGATGAAATCCCGGAACTGTTTGAACATGAGGTCTCCTTAAAGCGCTTCATCATAGCATTGCGGCCAGTTTGCGGGGCTACACTGGGGAATTGAAAACTCCCGGGCTGAAAACATCGGAACCGAAAAGCTGGAAGCTGATCATTGAATACGATGGAACCAAGTACAGCGGTTGGCAGGAGCAGCGCAACGCGCGCACCGTGCAAGGCCAGATCCGCAAGGCCGCGGAGGATTTCTTCGGAGGCGAAGTGGATATTCAGGGCGCCGGCCGCACGGATGCCGGCGTGCATGCCCGGGCTCAAGTAGCCCATCTTCGGATTCGTCCGCCCAAAGAAAGCCAGAGGAGAAACTGGCCAAGAGCGGATGAGATCCTGCGCGCCATCAACAGCCGGCTACCTTCCGATGTGTGTGTGCTGGATCTGACCGAGGCGGCGGGCAACTTTCACGCGCGGCACGATGCTGTAGCGCGGTCGTACATGTACCAAATCTCGACGCGGCGCACGGCGTTTTTCAAGAAATACGTTTGGTGGGTGAAGGAGCCGCTGGACTCAGCCGCGATGGCGCGGGCGGCGCGTTTACTGATTGGCCGCCACAACTTTCGTGCGTTCCGCGCCGAAGATCCTTCGCGCCCGGATGAATCGCCCATCGTCGTGGTGGAGGATGCCCTGATCGAGATGGAAGGCGATCTCATCGTGTTCCGCATCACCGCTTCGCACTTCGTTTGGCGCATGGTGCGGAGAATCGTGGGAGTGCTGGTCAGGCTCGGCCGGGGCGAAATCACGGAGGGCGATTTTGCCGGCCTCCTGGAAGGTCAAACAAACCCGGCGCTCGATGTCGCGGCCTGGACCGCACCCGCGTCGGGACTTTTCCTTGAGCGTGTGATCTATACGGACAGGCCCGGTCAGGTGGTTTGAGAAGCTAGATGGCGATCGCCCAATTCGTTCCGGACAATGCCGGCGCCGGCGGCCATGGCCTGCAATTTGCCGAAAGCGACGTCGCTCGGAAGATATTTCATTCCACAATCCGGAGCAATCACAAGGCGCTCAGCGCTGATGTAAGGAAGCGCGCGTCGGATGCGGGCGGCGACGATCTCGGGAGTTTCCACGTCGTTGGTCCCCAGATTCAGTACGCCGAGAATGATTTTCTTGCCGGGGAGTTTAGCGAGCACAGAACAATCGAGCGACGACTGCGCCGTTTCGATGGAGATCGCGTTCATACGCCCATCGGCGAGCTCGGTGAGGAACTGGTATTCCGCCGGGCGATTCGCGACCATGGCGGCATAGCCGAAGCAAAGGTGAACGGCGGTTTCACCCTTTACGCCGTCGAGTGCGCGGTTCAGCGCGGTCAATCCGAACTGGCGCGCCTTGTCCGGGACGGCTTGCATGTAAGGCTCATCGATTTGCACCACGTCGGCTCCAGCCGCGAACAAATCCTTGATTTCTTCGTTGACGGCGGCCGCGTAGTCCAGCGCCATCTCTTCCTCGCTCTTGTAGAAATCGTTGTGCGCCTGCTGCGACATGGTGTAAGGGCCGGGCACGGTGACTTTCACACGGCGGTCCGTATTGGCGCGCAGAAATTGGATATCGCGAACCTCGACGGCGTGTTTGCGCCGGATTTTCGAGACCACGCGCGGCACGAAGTTGAGCTTGCCGGACCGCGCGACCACTTGCGCGGGATTATCCAGATCGATGCCTTCGAGCGCGGTAGCGAAGCGATTGGAGTAGCTTTCGCGGCGAATCTCGCCGTCAGTGATGATGTCGAGGCCGGCGCGCTCCTGGGCGCGAATGGCGAGGATGGTGGCGTCGTCCTGGGCTTGCTCCAGAAATTCCGGCGCGACGCGCCAAAGGTCGGTGGCGCGCACACGCGGGGGCAAACGGTGCGAAAGTTGGGCGCGATCGATCAGCCAATCGGGTTGCGGATAAGAGCCTACCAGCGATGTCGGGAGCAGAGTCGGATTCATGAACGCCTGAATTGTAGCATGCGAGTCGTGATTCCAGTCTCAAGCATAATGATAGTCAAGTGCAGCTCAGCGTATTGGATCAATCGCCGATTCCGGAAGGCTCCACCGCCGGCGACGCGTTGCGTAACACGATCGACCTGGCGCGCTGGGCCGAGCAGCTCGGATATTACCGCTACTGGCTGGCCGAACATCACGGGACGCCCGGACTCGCGGATGCCAGTCCCGAAGTAATGGTGGGACCGGTGGCGGCGGCCACTTCGCGATTGCATGTCGGCACGGGCGGCGTAATGCTGCCGCACTACAGCCCGCTGAAAGTGGCCGAAACATTCAGCATGCTGAGTGCTTTATATCCCGGAAGGATCGACTTGGGGCTGGGGCGCGCAGCGGGGACC
The DNA here is from genome assembly GCA_003166865.1 of Bryobacterales bacterium. Lineage (GTDB taxonomy): Bacteria > Acidobacteriota > Terriglobia > Bryobacterales > Bryobacteraceae > Palsa-89. The sequence continues at coordinate 38,928 of PMUP01000068.1, read as the reverse complement.
AGTGCCGGGATCGCCTATGCGCTGCAACGCGACCGAAGGCAGCCTGCGCCGGACGATTTTCGCGACCAATTGGAAGAGCTGCTGGGATATTTGGAGAATCGCGGGCCGGCCACCGGGCCGTTCCGCCAGACGGCGGCGATGCACTTTGAAAGCCCGGAGCCGTGGCTGCTGGGATCGTCGGCGCAAAGCGGAATTTGGGCCGCGGAGCTGGGGTTGCCGTATGTATTCGCGGATTTCATCAATCCGAATGGCGAGGCGATCGCGGCGTATTATCGCGAGCACTTCCAGCCGTCGGCGCGACTGCGGGAGCCGCGCGTGGGCGTCGCTACGTGGGCGATTTGCGCGGAAACGGACGAAGAAGCGCAGCGGTTGGCGTCGAGCATGCGAATGCTGATGTTGATGTTGTATCGCGGGGGGTTGATTCCGGTGCCATCAGTGGAGCACGCGCTCGAGTTTCTGGCGCATGAAGGCGTAGCTGCGGAGACGCTACCAGTGGGGCGCAGGATCACCGTGGGAACGCCGGAGAAGGTTCGGGCGACGATCGAAGAAGTCGCCCAGGACTACGGGGCCGAGGAGGTTTTCGTGGTTAACATCATGCACGAGCACGCGGCACGGAAGCGGTCGTATGAGCTGATTGCTCGGGCCTTCGGGATGGCTTAAGGCTTCCTCACGGTCGCGGTTCAGGATCTATTTGTGAAGCTTGGCCGGGGGCCATACCCAGCGTGAGATGAATACACAGCCGAGTATCAACAGACCAAGCGCTGCTTGGTACCGCGGTTCGGGAATTGGCGAAGGGTTATATACCGTGTCATTGACAGTGAAGTTCTGAACTTCCATTTGTTGTCCGGGAAGGCTGTAGCCGCCGTCCAAATCCAGTGTGATGTACGATAGGTCGGTTGTTCCCACATCATTTAGGAAAGTCTGGTAGGTAATGTACGGAAGCGGTCCGGTCTGCAGACCGCCGAATCCATTGCTTTCCACTCGCAGGTCCGACGAACTGGCGTCGGCCAGATTTCCGGTACTGTTAAAGTCAGTTGCGCCGGTGTTCGGATCGGTAAACGATCCGCCGGATTGAGGATCGCCCCAATAGATGAACGCGGAGTTACCACCGTCGTCGAAAAGCGTGAACCTGGGCGCCCCGTTGTTGAAGGTGCCTGCCGTCATGAGGTAGTCGGCCAGCAGATTGGTGAGGCCGTCGGGCGTTAGTGTATCCGTAATTTGCAGTTGCAGGCCGCCATATCCGGGGCTGCTGGCCGGGCTAGAGGTGATGAGCCAAGCCGGATCGGTATTCGGGCCGGGAACTACGGTTACGTCCCCATACGTGCTTAGAATATCGGCCGGCGCGCTCACCGCTGAGAACATCGCGACAACAGAAAAGCAGAAAACTGCAAGTCTTTTCACTTGTTTCTCCTCATGATGTGGGAGGGTTTCAGCCAATACCCGCGTGCGAACATGGGACGTAAAACAAGACGAAATGTTTCATCATTTGTGAAGCTCTGCCGGTGGCGGCACTCCAAATGGAGGGGGCGGGGCTGCCGGCGAGGGCATCGGAGTCTTTCCATCCAACTCGAAGACGAACAGTAGCGGAGGATGATCGACCTTGGCATCGTTCGGCTCGGCGACCATTACAGAACGGCCAATACCGCCCATCAGCGCGACATACTGTTTGCCATCGACCTGGTACGTGATGGGCGGACCCATGCCCGTGCGACCGGTCTGAATTTCGAACAGCTTCTCGCCCTTATCAGCGCTGTAGGCGAGCAGCCGGCCATCATTAATCACCTGGAAGACCAGGTTGCCGGCCGTCGTGACCGTGCCGCCGCCGATGCCGCCTCCACCTGGCGTGCGCCAAACCAGTTTCTGGTTCACCGGATCCCAGGCTTCCAGCACTCCTCGCTCCTTGCCTAGAGGCTCAGGCCCCATGAATGGCATTGAGTTCGGGCGTTCAGTGAGAAAACTCGGCGCCAGTCCTGTGTGGCCATACGGCGCGGGAATCACTGTGTCTCCCGCGGCGTAGGTAAAGCTTGCGTAGCTGGTGGGAACGTAGACCAGGCCGGTGGACGGATTGAAGGACATGGGCGACCAGTTGTGCCCTCCGCCCGCAGTGGGAAAGATGGTGACCGGCTCCTTGTCGTAGAAAGCTTCCTTGTTGATCATGGGGCGGCCGGATTCGTCGAAGCCGTGAGTCCAGTTGACCTGCGTGTAGGCTTGCCCGGAGATGAATTGCCCTGTGACGCGATCGAGCACATAGAAGATGCCGTTCTTGGAGGCCTGCATCAGGACCTTGCGAGGGCGGCCGTCGATCGTGAGGTCGGCGAGTATCATCTGCTGCACGGTGTCGTAATCCCAGTTGTCATTCGGCACCGCCTGATAGTGCCACTTGAGTTCTCCCGTGGATACTTTAACGGCAAGAATGGAACAGGTATAGAGATTGTCCATGTCCTTCGCGCCGCGAAACTTCTGTACCCAGGGTTCGGCATTGCCGGTGCCCACGAAGATCAGGTCGGTCTCGGGGTCATACGCCATGCCGTCCCAGACCGATCCACCGCCACCCATTTTGTAGAAATCGCCGCCCCACGTTTTTCCCGCTTTGCGCATGGCCTCGTTTTCGTAGGGGTTGGCTGGATTACCGGGGACGGTGTAGAAACGCCACGCCCGCCGTCCAGTCGCCGCGTCATACGCATCGAAGAAGCCGCGAATCGGATGGTCGCCGCCGGAGACGCCGATCAGCACCTTCCCATTAGCGACGCGCGGCGCCATCGTTATGGAGAACCACTCCTGCGGATAGGCCACGCGCGATTCCCAGATCACTTTGCCGGTGGCGGCGTCCAAAGCTTCCAGCCGGCCGTCGATGATGGGAGCGAAGATCATGCCGTTGTAGATCGCCAGGCCGCGGTTGACGATGCCGCAGCAGACCTTGGGCCGGACCGCTGACTGATTCACCTCGGGGTCCCAGCGCCAAAGTTCCTTTCCAGTGCGGGCATCGACAGCGAAAACAACGCTCCAATTCGTGATGCCGTAAATTGTGTTGTTCCAGACCAGTGGCGTGGCTTCCTGATTGCCGCCGCCCGCGCCGACCGCATAGGTCCAAGCGAGGCCGAGCCGGCTGACGTTGGAAGTGTTGATCTGGTTCAGGGGACTGTAGCGCGTTTCGCCGAGGGAGCGTCCGTAGCTAAGCCAGTCGCCCTGGAGCGCGTCCTGAGGCGTACCGGCGTTCTTTAGGACATTCGCGTCCACGTTCTGCTGCGCGCCTGCTGTGCTGACGCCGATCGTTATCGCGACCGCGATTGCGGTGATTCTGATGACCATGTTTTGCCTAGCCGAGAAAACCGATGGCACGGCCAGCCAGGCCGACGCCGAACCACAGGCACAGCGCGACGCCAGCGGCGATTTTGCCACCCACGGGAGCGGTAGCGCCTTCGTTCCTGACGATGCGATTGTAGATGGTGAACTGGAACAGCAGCGCGGTGAAGAGGAACAGCATTTTGACGCGGAACGAAGTATTTCCGTAGCATTTCATCGCTTCCGACAAGAAGAGCAGAATGCCGGAGGTGAGCATCACCGCGAGACCCCACCGGTTCCAGGGACGGAGGGCGGCGGCGACTTCGGAAATGGACTGCGTCTTCAGGATCAGTCCGAATTGGCGCAGGCACAGAACGACGATGGAACCAAGCAAGACGGTGAGCGCGAAGAGATGAAAATTTTCAATGACGGGAAACGCAATACGAGAGTTGCGAATGGCCTGGGCGACGGCAGTGTCGTCGCACCATTGAAAGAAGGGGATGATCGCTTGCATGCTAGAAAGTGTACGCCATGGTTCGGCCACAGGTGATGATGGCGGCCCACAAGATCAGAGAAGCCCAACCGGCCACGCGAGCTTCCATGGGCGGAACCAGCGCGTTGTCCCATTTAGCTACGTTGCGGTAAATGCCGCGCTCAAACGCGATCGCGTTGATGGCGGCGACCACCAGGAGGATCAGCTTGGTTTTGAAGAAGATGCTGTTGTAGGCTTTGACGGCCTGGCACCAAAACAGGAAGATTCCGGTGATGACCATGATGGTGAAGCCAATGAACATCCAGGGTTTGATTTGTTCGTAGACTTCCGAGACCGGACGCCGCTTCATGATGACGCCCATGAGCCGTAGATCGGAGACCAGCAACAAGCCGACGGAGATGGAGAGACCGAGTACGTGGATGGTCTCAATGATGGGGAATACCCAGATTGACTCGCGGATGGATGTGCCGATGCTGGTGTCCTGAATCCACTGGCAAATACTCAAGATGGACATCTAATGTTTGAAGCCTCCGGGGGAGCGCAGAACGCACGATGAAGAGATTCTCATGATATAAGCGCCGTCAGGACAAGTCAATGGAACGACGCGGCTGGCAATACTGTAGGTTACAGGCAGGGAAGAGCTGAATGAAGCAACACCGGAGCAGAAGCCTTGGTTGCCTCCGCTCCGGCGCGTAAGAGTTGCGGACTAGTTAGCGGGTGCCTGCTTCGGCAACGGAAGCATCGCCGAACAAGATCTTCGACTTCGTGCCGCCCAGGTCAATCTCCTTGATCTGCGGCTGACCGTTGACACTCTTGGTGTTCAATAGTGTGGTACCAAATTTGGACGCGTTGGTTTCGATTTTGGCGGGCGCCTCGATCACGGTCTTGCCCATCTTGAAAGTGACTTTGCCGGCCTCATCCACTTTGACGTCGTACTCTCCAGGCTTCAGTTCATTTTGACCAACCCACGTAGGATCAGAGATCTTGATGTGGTAGGTGGAAGCAGCGGTGGCGATGCCGAGTGTAAAGACACAAGCACCGAGCATGAGTTTGTTCATCTTCATGTAATTTACTCCTTAGAATTTTAATGCGTGTGGGTCAGCTCTACGGGGAGTGTGGTTTGCCTCTTGCATACAGGCCACACACTACTAACTACGTACTCTCGGGGCCAAAGGTTACTCCCCTGGCATTTAAACTTGGCAAACCGTTAGCAATGTACGACTTAGTTCGTTCACTATATTGGATGCAAGCTTGCTTCCGTTGGTCGCAACATAAAATACATCAATTGCCTTACGGCCCTCGGTGTCGATCAAAACTACATCGATATTACAACCCGCGGCGGAGAAAGCGGCGGATAAGTCGTACAGCAGACCGGGGCGGTCTTCGGTGATGATTTCGACCAAGGTAGCGGTGTCGCAAGCGTCGGGATCAAAATGCACTCGAGGCTCGACGGTGCGTTTTTTGTGGTGGGGAGGGGCAGCGCGTTCATTAAGAGGCGGCGCGGCGAGAAGCCGCTGGGCGTCGAATTGGCCCAGAGCAATATCCTCGAGAGTTTGACGCAAACGATGGTTCTCGGTTGGATTGAGCTCAAGAGTTCGCTTCGGATCGTCGAACACGAACGTATCGAGGATCAGGCCTTGCGCATTAGAGAACGCCTCGGCCTTGAGGATGTCCATTCCAAAGCTGGAAAGCCCGCCGGCGAGGGATGCGAAGAGCGCTGGGCGGTCGCGAGCAACGATGGTGGCGCGATGGACGCCGCCCGCTGCATCGAGCTGCACGGCGACGCCAGTGTTGCGGCTGAATTCGTAGAGCTGGAGGTGCGTGCGAATGTCGGCGGGGGTATGGGTGCGAAGATAGCGCGAGGGGAAGCCGGTGAGGAAGCCTTCGGGATCCGCCAAGCCTGCCGGGAGATCCTTCGGGAGATCCGTGATGCGTTCGGTTTCGAGATTGTGCAGCAACTGCTGGTGCGCGACGCGATAGGTTTGCCAGAGCTGTTCCAGACGCCAGGGAGTCATGGCGGCGGGATTTACGGCGGAGATGTCGGCATAGGTCAGCAGCGTGAGCAGCTTCAAGCGCTCCAGTGTGCCGATGCGATGGGCGAGCAGGGCAGCGGTGGCGGGATCGTACAGATCGCGAGAATTCATGACGGTCGACAGAGCGAGATGATGTTCGATCAGAAACTCGACCGCGTTCTGTTCCCGCGGCGGCATTTGAATGCGCTCGCTGGCCGCATGCGCGAGCTGGACGGAGAGACGCGCGTGGTCGCCGCTCTGGACGCCTTTGCCGGAGTCGTGAAAGAGCAAGGCGAAGCGCAGCAAGGCGAGGTCTTCGATCTCCGAGTAGATGTCGGCGAAGCGGCGCCGCGCCGTGTCTATGTTGGTGGCGAGCTGGTTGGTGGCGAGCTGGTTGGCGGCGAGCTCGGCAAGTTTTTCGATGGCGACGAGGGTGTGTTCGTCGACGGTGTAGCGATGGTAGAAGTCCGGAACCACCAGGCAGGAAATGGTTTTCCACTCCGGGAACATGGCTTGCAGGAGGTCCGTGTCGTGCATGGCGCGGAGCGCGGTGGCGGAACGAGGGAGCGACAGGATGTTTCCGAACGGCGGCCATAGAGGTTGCGGCGGTGAGGCGCAGTATGCGGCGAAAGCAGGCGCTGCGTGTTCCAGACGGCGTTCTGTTTCCGCCGCCAAAAGCACGGCGTGACGCGCGACGAATTCGAGCAGGCGCAGGATGATGGCCGGATCGTTGGTCAACTGCGCGGGTGATCGCAGATAGACGCGGTCGTTCGAAACGGTGAATTCGGTGTTGGAGAGCCGCGCGCGCCGATCGCGGAACTGCGAGGCCAGCGAGCTTGCGCTCTTTTCGTTCCAGTCCAAGGCCCGGCGCGCTTCGCTGAAGATGACACGTGCGTTCCGGAAATATTCGCGCATCAGCGCGGCAGGTTCACGAAATTCGAGATACGGTTGAGCAGCGAGTGCTTCCTGCGCATCGAAGGTCAGCAGATTTTGATCGCGGCGGGCCTGATAGTGCAGGAAGCACCGCAAGGAATGCATGAACGCGGCGGGCGCGCGCAGGCGGGCGGCCACTTCCTCATCCGGCTTGCGCAGTTTGCCCAGCCAATCGATCAAGTGCAGGTCGCGCAGGCTTCCGGGCGTCTCTTTCACGTTGGGCTCGAGATGATACAACGTGTTCTGAAACTTCTGGTGCCGCTCGCGCGCAAGCTGGCATAGATGGCGGGTCAAAGCGCGGCTCTGCCGGTTGAAAAAAACGGGCAACTTGTGTTCGAGCTTGGCGTTGAGATCGGGCGAACCGGCTAGCATACGCCGATCACTCTGGAGCAGTCGCCGATCCAGCAAGCTGATGCTCAACTCGATGTTGCCCTCGTGTATCTCGGCGCATTCGGCGACGGTGCGCACCGAGTGGCTCAAGCGCAGCCCGGCATCCCAGAGCAGACGCACAAACTCGGCCAGCGCGTTCTTGATGGCGGCGGCTTGGGACTCGCGCTCGATCAGGATCAGCACGTCCACGTCGGAGAACGGAAACAGCTCGCGGCGTCCGAAGCCGCCCACCGCAAGCATAGCGACGCTGGGATCGGGAAGAGTTGCAAGCGACGCGTCGAAAGCCTCGATCGTCATTTGTTCGATCAGCGCGGAAAGTCCGGCCAGCACGGGAGCCGCGGCGCCGGTGGCGAAGAATTGCTGTTGAATTTGTTGCCAGCGCGGGTGTGAGTGCAGCTTCTCCATATCAAGAAGCTTGGGGCTCCGTTTTGCGCGCGTTCCGAAGGAGCGGAATCAGCAGCAGCGCCGCCACCACCGCGGACACAATCGACGATTCCCACGCCAGGTGAGTCAGCGCGCGGCGGGTGTTGAACTGATCGGCGATTTCGAGCTGCACGCGTTCCGGAAACGCACGCGAGCCGAAGATCATTGCGAGCAGAATCACCAGAAAGCCGATTCGCAGGATGCTCTTCACGCCGGCGGCCGAAAAGCGGCGCGCGAGAACCGCGCCCAAAATCGCAATCGCGATGGATGCGCTCAGGCTGAAAGTTAGAACCGAGGTCAAGAATCCCCAGGGCGGCGCAAGCCAGCCTCCGCCCCGGGCGACCAGGTTGAGCGTCACGATGGCAGTGGCCAGAATCAGCACCGTGACGCCCCAACCCCAAGCGACGATCACTGCGATCCTTCCAAGGATGGCGGTCTCAGATGATCCGCTGGTTCCGTGCGCGGCCGCTAGTTCCGCGCTCGCCGGCGCCACAAACAAGAGCGCCAGACACGCATAGGCGGCGATGATGCGCGAATCCAGGAACCCGAAGCCCTTGTACAGAGGAACCAGGACCCCGAACGCAGCCACCACGATCAAGATGACGAGGGCTTGCCGGGCCATGAGCGAAAGTATACTCGGTGCCCAGGCAGGCCGGGCAGCCAGACTACGGATTCACGGGCGGGCCCGCGGCGCCTTTCATGTGTTGCGAGTCCTGCTGGTTCTCCTGACAGATGTATTCCATCAATTCTTCTTTCGGCCGGAGGCGAGCCGTGAACGTCAGCGTAAAAGGCTTGGAGTAATCACCCGGATCGATGATGGTGACCTTGTTCTCGAGCGTCCCTAAATCCTTGCGCGTGTAGTGCTCGATGGTATGCAATTGCTCGGTATGCGGATGGCCGCGAAAATCGAACCAGAACTTGTCATTGAATCCCACCGTGTCCACCACCAGCGTGTCTCCGTCCCAGCTCCCGATGGAATGCCCGTACCAAGTGGGGTCCGGATCGGCGGGATGCTGGCGGCCATCCATGAAGATCTGCCGGTAGCTGTGAATGTTGCCCTCAAAGAGAAAGTAGATATGCGTGGGATCCTGCACGATTCTCCACGGATACGGCGCGATGCGCGGAATCCCCGTCGGCAGGCAATTCGCCTCCGGATCGTCCTTGGATTGCCTTTGCTCCATGATGACCTTCGCCGCGGGCAGCAGTGGAATGGTTTCGCCTGGAGCCAAGCCCTGCGCAAGATCGCCGACCGGGCCGCCGCCGTTCCACACTCCGGATAGATCCGGATGTCCATCGGGGAGGCGAGGCGTTGGACCATGCGGCGTGACATCGCGCGGGCGTGGCCTGGGTGTTTCAGGATTCGCGCTGCCTCCGGCTGGAGCGGTTGCCTCGGTGGGGGTGAGGGATTTCGCCGGCGGGGGCGCCGGTGTTTGCGCAAAAGCCGTCATGGTCGCGAGGGACGCGATCGCAAGCAACGCCGAGGCTCTCAGACTGGGTTTCATGGTGCTTCTCCTTGGTCCTACTGGTTCGGAATCGCGTCGCCCGCGGCGCCGGAGAAGACCTTCTTGCCATCCGCCAACACGACGCTTCTGGCATTGGCCATCTGCGATCCGTCCTTGGCTTGGGCGCCCTCCACCGTCACCACATCGCCCACGTTCAGAGAGTGTCTGGTCCATCCATTTCGAGTCAGCACGTTTGGACTCGCAAGTTCCAAGTTCCAAGTTGTGACGTTGCCGCTCTCGTCCTTCACATCCACATAAAAGCGAGCATGCGGATTGGTCCATTCCACCTTGCTGACCGTGCCCTTCAGCGTGACGGGTTTCTTTGCGTCATACTCAGCGGCGAATGAGTGATGCGCCAGAGCCGCCGCCGGCGCCAGCAAACCCAGCCCCGCAACCAAAAAAGCGAACGCAGCTTTCATCCCAGCCTCCTGGGTAGATTTTGTCACAGATCTTACCCCAATGCATAATAGGAAGCTGGCCCGCCACGCCATGCGCCGCTTAATATCATCCGGTTCATCTTTTGAACGGCAAATCGGCTATTCGCGCGCAGTTGTGGATGGCGAGTGGGTGTTCGTTTCGGGCACCACCGGGTTCGACTACGAAACCATGACCATCTCCGATAACGTTGTCGAGCAGGCCGCGCGCTGTTTCATCAATATTGAAAAGGCCTTGTCGGATGCCGGCAGCCGGATGGCCGACGTAGTCCGGGTTCGCTACATCCTGCCCAACGTCGAAGATTTTGAGCCTTGCTGGCCGGTGCTGCGCAGGTACTTCGGCGAGATCAGGCCCGCAGCCACGATGATCGCGGCCGGCCTTTCGGACCCCCGCATGAAGATCGAAATCGAAGTAACGGCGCGCAGGGGTAGTGGTTCGATGGAACCTGGTACCTAGCATTATCGTATACTAGGCATCGTGGAGTACTCGGACGAGGATCGGGACCGGCGGGTTACCCAATTGCGGAAGGGCATCCTGGAATTGGCTGTCATGGGAGTGCTCTACCGTGAGAAGCACTACGGCTATTCGCTGGTGCGGGCTCTCACCGAAACTGGATCGATCTCGCTGAAGGAAGGGACCATTTATCCGATTCTCGCGCGGTTGGATCGGGACGGCTTGGTTCGTTCCGAATGGGTGGAATCCGATCAAGGACCTCCGCGCAAGTATTACGCGCTCACGTCGTCAGGCCGGCAGCTCTTCGATGAGCTGAGCAAAGAGCTTGACCTGCTGATTTCCCTGGTCCAGCGGAAGTGGAAGGGCCGGGAGCAAAATGCATATGCCGGCAAGAAGCTAGCGGTCCGGAAGGGGTAACACGACAATGAACGGCTATCCAGAAGCGGTGGCGAAGATTTCGAATGACTATTTGGAGCGCGTCAAGTTGCAGCTCCGCCTGGTTCCAGCGCGTGAACAGGACGAGTTCCTACGTGAGATCCAGTCGCACATTCATGAGGCGTACCATCAGGCATGCCTTCAAACGACGGGCGACGACGACGTGGCGAGAATGCTTGCCGTGCTGCGAAACCTCGGCGAACCTGCTGAAGTCGTGTCCGACCGGTTGCCTAGAGCGATGGTGCGTTCCGGCACAAAGCGGAGTCTGCCGCTTTATATTCTGGCCGGAATAACCATCGCGCTGTTTGGGATTCCCCTGGGCTTTGGCGGCGTCGGCGTGCTGGTGGGCCTATTGGCCGCCTTGGCAGGCCTTCTGGTCGCTTATTATGCGGTCGCGGGGAGCTTCCTGCTGGTGGGCGCATCGTTTATGGCGTTAGGCCTGATCCGCGTCGTCCTTCCAGAGTTGTGGGACAAGCTGGTGATGCTCGGCTTTATCCAATTCAACGGGCCTGTTGAAATAGTCAATCACTTATCTCCTACCGGTCAGGCCTTTCTTATGATCGTGGTTGCCAGCGTCTTCGTTGCGAGCGGAGTGGGCTTGCTGCGGCTGGGAAAATACCTGCTGCGCGGATTACGCTTCCTCATGAGTCTGATCTTCGACTGGGCGCGGCGATTCGCGCAAACCGTTCGCCGCAAGATGCGCCGGGACAAGGGTGAAGGGCTTCCGGCGACACCAAGAATTGTACGAACCCAGGGAACCTGAGTATCGTAGTATTTCACTATGAGGGCGTTGAAATACGCGTTCCGGCGATTGGCGAAGGCTCCGCTGTTTACCGCGATTGCGCTGGTGACGCTGGCGCTCGGCATCGGTGTCAACACTGCCGTTTTCAGCATAATGGATGCCTTTCTGCTGCGCACCCTGCCGTATCCCCAGCCGGAACGCATCGCCGCTCTCGTTGTCCATAGAGAAGGCGGCGACCCTACCGGAGGAGGCAAGGCCGTTTCCGAGGAAGACGACAGCTTTGAGGGCTCTTCCTGGGAACTACTCAAAACCAGCCTCGAAGGCGTGACCCTCGCTTCTTGGGGAGGCACCGACGGCGTGAATCTCAGAGCCGGCGACGCCGTCCGCTACGTGGCCGGCAGCCGCGTCTCAGCGCGCTATTTCGATGTGCTCGGCATCCCCCTCTATTTCGGCCGCAGCTTTAGCGACGAAGAAGACCGGCCGCACGGACCTCCTGTAGTGGTGCTCAGTTACGCGCTCTGGCAATCGACCTTTCACTCCGATCCGCGCATCATCGGCAAATCGATTCAATTAAAAGGCGAGCCCCATACCGTGGTTGGTGTCCTGCAGCGGGGCGCCCTGACGCCCAGCAAGGCCGCCCTCTTCACGCCACTCCAGCCCGCTCAAACCGGCGAGTGTGCCGGCACGAATTGCGGCATCCTGGTCCGTCTTAAACCGCACGCAACCTGGGCGCAAGTGAACGCGCAGCTCAGCCGGCTCCGCCTGCCGTACTTCACCGAGCTCGAAACCAAATATCACGGCCGCGCGCGCATTTACGCACGCCCTCTGCAGCTGGAACTGGCCGGCGACATGCGCGGCAAAGTGATTGTGCTGATGCTGGCGGTCAGCTTCATTTTGCTGATCGCGTGCGCGAATCTCGCTGGCTTGGCGCTGGTCCGCATATTGCGCCGCGGCCACGAAATCGCTACCCGATTCGCACTCGGCGCTTCGCGGTTGGATGTGCTCCGTGAATTGTGGATGGAGGATCTGGTAGTGGCCCTCCTCGGCGGGGCCGGCGGAGTTGGTCTCGCGCTGCTCATCCTGAACACGCTCCGGACACTTCTTCCCGAATCCATGATTCCGCTCGGCAATTTCTCCATCGACGCACGAGTGCTCGCCTTTACTCTCGGCGCGTCACTCCTGGCCAGCCTTCTCTGCGGGGCGTTACCGGCTCTACAAACACGCCGTTTTGACTTGCGCTCGACCGGGAGCCGCGCTGTCACCAGCGGATCAAGCCGTCTCCGTCAGCTGCTGATTGGCGCGGAGGTTGCACTCACCGTGGTGCTGCTGGCCTCAGCCGGTCTGCTGGTTCGCACGCTCATCTACCTCGAGAGTCTGCCGCCTGGCTTCGATGCGCATGATGTCATGACAGCCACGGCTTCGCTCGATGATGCGCGCTACCACGATGCCGCAGCGTTCCAAAAGCTGCTTGAAAAAAGTATCTCTGGCATGCGCCAGATTCCCGGCGTCCGTGACGCGGCGGTCGGCCTCAGCCTGCCTTACGAACGCGGGCTCAATGACGGAATGACGATCATGGACGGGAAAAGGGCTGGCACACGCACCGCATCCAGCCTTGCCTATATTACTCCCGGCTACTTCTCCACGCTCCGCATTCCGCTTCTGGCCGGACGGCCCATTACTGAGGCGGACAGCTCTGTTTCCGAGCGAGTTGCCATTGTGAACTTGGCCTTCAGCCGGCGCTTCTTCGACAATCAGTCACCCATCGGCTATCACTTTAAGACCGCCGACACCGTATACGCAATCGTCGGTGTTGTGGGCGATGTCGCCAAGAAGCAAGGCATCGAGCGCACTGCGCCAATTGGAACCGAACCGGTCGCGTATCTGTCCGCGTCCCAAACTCCGCAGGGCCTCGTGAATATCGCGCACATCTGGTTTCAGCCGAGTTGGATCGTTCGAACCAATGGTCCTCTCAAGGGCCTTGCGGCATCCATGCAGCGGGCACTCGCGGACGCCGACCCCAGCCTGCCTTTTTCCGGCTTCCACTCCATGCAACAGATCCTCGCGGAGCAACTGCAGGAGCAACGAATCGAAGTGCTGCTATTAGCTACGCTTGCCGGCCTCGCGCTTCTGCTCTCCACGATCGGGATTTACGCCCTGGTGTCAAATCTTGTAGTACAGCGCACGCGCGAGATCGGGATTCGCATCGCGCTGGGTTCCACTACCACGCAGGCGATACTGCATGTCGGCTCTTCAGGTGTCGTTGCCGCGGCGGGTGGGCTGGTCTCCGGCATTGTTCTGGCATTCTTGGCGATGCGCATCCTTTCGAGCCAGATTTATGGCGTCGGCACTCATGATCCGCTGACCTTCATAACAGTCCCGCTAATCCTGGCGCTTACGGCCGGCGCGGCGAGTTTTCTTCCGGCGTTGCGGATCAGCCGCATTCAACCCGCGGACACGCTCCGAGCGGAGTGACTTCTTGGTTCGCGCCCAACCGCCCAGATCGAGAGCGACCCTGGTCGCAGCTTCGCGTAGCCGGTCACCGAGGCCACGGTCGTTCATCGACCTCGCGACCACCATGCCGCCGATACAAAGCGCCGCGATCGCCATGGCGGTGTTCTCGCGCGCCTGGCTGCTATTCCTCACCTCGCGGCCCAGCAGCGTCACCATCGCCTTGAACACCGTCTCGAACGCCGTCTTGACCCTCGCATCGCCGCGCGCAACATCGCTCGGCAGAGCAACCATGGGACATGAATTCTCCACGTCGTCGAAGTGCTGGCGCGATAGATAGGCCCGAACGATTTGCGGGCCGGCCTCGGGCGAAGCGAGATCAACGTGGACTCCTTCCCAGCGGTTCTTCCAATTCGGATCGGTGAAGAAACATCCCAACACCTCGGCATAGAGATCGCTCTTGCTCTCGAAGTAACTGTAGAATCCACCGCGCGTCAGCCCCGCATGGGCCATGATGGAATCCACCGATACGTTCTCAAAGCCGCTTCGATTGAACAACCGGCGGGCGCTCTCCACGATCTTCTTGCGAACTTGCTCGCGATGACCGGCTGGATAGGGCATGCTCGGCGCCTCCTAAAATATTATGTTGATCATATTTTAAGTGCATGTTCCAATGCAAGCAATGGAAAACATATCGCGTCGCCAGGTGACTCTGATTCTCGGCGGTCTCTGTGCCGCCTCGGCTCAGGCCCAAACCCAAAAACCCGGCACCGCCATTCATCAGGAAGTTGACTTCAAGACGACGCCCGCGCGCCTCTATGAAGTGCTGCTCGACGCGAAACAATTCAGCGCCTTTACGAAGGACACTGCCGAAATTCAACCGCAGCCAGGTGGGGCATTCAAGCTATTCGGGGGCGTCATTGAAGGCCGCCATATTGAACTGGCGTTGAATCAGAGGATCGTTCAGGCGTGGCGCCCCATGTACTGGCCGGCCGGCGTCTACTCCCTCGTGAAATTTGAATTGGTCGCGCGCGATTCTGGCACCCGAATCATCCTCGATCACACGGGGTTCACCGAAGAAAAATGGCAAGGCTTGAACGAAGGCTGGCCGATGCGTTATTGGGACCCGTTGCACAAATACCTGAACGCCTGATCGTCCCGCACGCCCGGCGAAGGCCAGCCAGCCTATGAACCTGGACGCGAATGTGTAGTATCTTGCAGGAGTCGCCCGCACTCAGACCAACAGCGATGGCATCGCTTCTATCCAAGAGCTTCACCATTTCGCGGGGCTTGGTTTACTCCGCCTGCTTCGTGTGGCTCTGGGCGTGGCTCGCCATGCGGCTCCGTTCACTCGACGCCCGGCTTCGAGTATCTTTGCCGGTTTGGCTTCGCCCGTTTGGTTTCGAGTTGGCTGCCGCGGGCGCGCTTCTCGCGGGCATTTGCATTGCGACGTTTGTCACCAAAGGCCGTGGCACCCCGGCTCCATTCGATCCGCCGCGCGAGTTCGTGGCCTCGGGTCCCTACCGTTATGTGCGCAACCCAATGTACGTCGGTGGAGCTGCCGTGATTCTGGGAGCCGGGCTAGCCGTTTCCTCGCCTTCCATCGTCTTGCTTGCTCTTGCGTTCCTCCTCACTATGCATCTCTTTGTGGTTCTCTACGAAGAGCCGGCGTTGACTGGCAAATTTGGCGTCAGCTACCAGCGATACTGCTCGGCGGTTCACCGCTGGCTCATCCGGAAACCGAGGTGAGCTTTTTTCACGCGCGTATCCGTGCCAGCAGAGCATCGACCTCTGCCCTGGCCGGCGCCGACGTCTGCGCACCCGCTCGAGTGACCGAAATCGCTGCCGCCGCGTTCGCGAATCGCAGCGCCTCTTCCATCTCCGCGCCTTCCGCCAGCGACACGGCCAGCGCGGCGTTGAATGTATCGCCCGCCGCGGTCGAATCCACGGCCCGCATCGCGAAGGCTGGCGTGGCGAACGTTCGATCCGGTCCGCAGTATACGCAGCCCTGGTCGCCGAGTTTCACGATCACGGAGCGCACGCCGAGTTCCCGGATCTTATTTCCAAGCGCGGTCGCGTCGTCGGCACTCACCCGGCTCGGCGGCATACCAACAAGAACGCATGCCTCATTCTCGTTCGGCGTCGCGATGTCCACCAGTTGAAGGATCTCCTTCGGCAGAGCGCGCGCGGGCGCAGGGTCCAGAATGCTCGTGGCGCCCACACGCTGCGCTTCCCGCAAGCCTGCCGCGACCGCCTCGATCGGGACTTCAAGTTGCAGCAGCACACAGCGCGCGCCCGCAATTGCCCAGCGCTCGGAATCGATGTCGCCGGCGGACAGAGCGCCGTTAGCCCCGGGCGCCACCGTGATCGAGTTCTGTCCCGCAGCGTCGACGTGGATACAGGCCACGCCGGTCGCCTCAGATTCCGTCTCCAGCACCCCACTGATGTCGACGCCCACGCCCGCGAGATTGGCCTTGAGCGCAACCCCGAATGAGTCGGCTCCGACGCGTCCAAGCATCCGCACTGCCGTGCCGTGGCCTGGGCCGCTGCCCGCGAGTTTCGCCGCGGCATACGCCTGGTTCGCGCCCTTTCCTCCTGGAATGACGCGGAAACCGTGGCCAAGAATGGTTTCTCCCGGCAGCGGCAGGCGGTCGACGGCGAGGACGAAGTCCATATTCAAGCTTCCGATAACAACGATCGAACCGCCCATGATCTAAAGGCTCGCCATCCCGATCAGAACCAGGCCGATCACGTATCCGGCGAACATCAATGTGACGAACGTCCACGTGCCCTTCGGTGCGTGAACGAATTCGCGCCAGATGAAGACGCCCCAGATGGCGGCAACCAGCGTCGCACCTTGGCCGAGAGCGTAGGAGATCGCCGGTCCGGCCACTCCCGAGGCGATCACGTTCGTGCTCAACGCCAGCATCCAGATGCATCCGCCGAGGAATCCAAGCGAATGCAGCCGGGCGCGTCCGTGGAAGTAATCGCCGTAGGTGACCTTGCCCGCGCGCATGAAAATCGTATTCACCACGATGTTGCTCCCGAGCAGGCCTACAGCAAACAGCACCAAAGCGGCGTACGCCGTGAGTAGTCCCGGCTGAATCGCGCGCGTGCTGAAATCCGGCGATACGGCGGCGAGCAGTTGTGGGTAGAAGAAGCCCATCAAACAACCGGCCACAGCGGAGAACGCCAGGCCGCGGAATGGTTTCCTCTTCGCGGCGTCGCCGAGACCGGCCTTTCCCTGGTGACGGTGCGCGACGGCGGACATGATCATCGCAAAGACGATCAATGCCACGCCGGCAAAAAGAAGCGTGGCGTTGCCTTGGGGCGAAAGAACGTAGCTCTTCACGGTCCCGATCACCAGCGCGAGACCAACGCCAACCGGAAATGCGACCGCCATACCCGCCGAGTCGATCGCGACCACCAGGAGAATATTCGAAATGTTGAACAGAACGCCGCTGAAGATCGCAGTCCAGATCGCGCTGTTTTGCGCGCTGCGGAGGTTCTCGAGAAACGGCATTCCGGAGGCGCCGGCGTTGCCAAGCGTGAACGCGAACAGCACTGAGAATGCGAACACGCCGATCGCGTAGTCCCAGTAGAAGAGCTCAAACGGCCAGCGATCCTTGCCGGCCAGTTTCTGCGTATTCGCCCACGAACCCCAGCCCAGCATCGTGACGATGCAAAACAGAACGGCCACACCAAGATCGTGAACGATAAACACGCCGAGTCATCCCCTTATACGCCGCTCCGCATGGGACCTAACGTTACGTCACTGTCCCTTCTCCGACGCGCGCCGCCACGCGAAATAGCCGTCCAGCACTTCGAGTTTCTGTGGATTCGGTACATCAATGGCTTTGGACGGATCGTCCAGGTTCATCACCTGTGCACTCGTGTTGGTGAAGGGGGGCCAATGAGGCAACCCGCTTCCATTGGGATCGCCCTTCTTGGCAAAGTTGACCCAGTAGGAAGAGATTTCCTCCGATACCGTCCGATCGGCTGCCGTCGCAGGCATTGCGGCTGGGAAATTGCCGAAGACGTAGGCGATTTCGCCGGCGTGGGCCGCACCCCAATCCTTGAACTGCGGCGCATTTGGATAGGGCGGCCGATGGCTGAAATAGTAAACGTACACTTTGCCCTTGCCGGTTTTGGACTGCAGGCGCGCCCAAGTCCAGGTTGGCCAGGCAAAAGTCGCGTCGCGGAACATGTCGCGGGCGGAACGGAGAGCTTCCGCATCCGAGCCCCCGGGATAAGCCGCTAGAATCTTGTCCGCATATTCGCCGTACCCGGTACGAATGGTTTTTTGGTACGCGTCGGCCTTAACGAATGGGACAAAAAGCGCGCCTTCGTCCGAATTGGTGCCTATCAACACGGGCGTGTCATTGTAGCGTTTCCCTTCATAAAGCTTGTACTGATCGCCGAGAAGCACGTAACCATCGAAAATGGGCCAAGACCCGCCTAAGGCGGGCGGCGAATTCTTCAGGAGGTCCTCCGCGGATCGCTTACGTGCGTCTGCGATGGAAGCCGTCCCAAGCTTTGCCAGGAAAGCCGTGCCGTTCTTCTCGGCCGCGGCGAGCGAATCCATGTTCTCTCCCCCTTCGTTACCGGATTGCCGTTCCGGGCCGAAGTTTCCGCCGCTCTCAGAAATAGCTCCTTGGAACAAACCCTTGGCCAGCGGTGACGCCGAAAGCATGCTGACCGAGATTCCGCCCGCCGATTCGCCGAAAATGGTGACGCGGCGCGGATCGCCTCCGAACGCGGCGATGTTGCGCTTCACCCACTGCAATCCGGCGATCTGGTCTAGCAGCCCGTAGTTGCCCGAGTGGCCGCCTTGCTCGGCGGTGAGCTCAGGATGCGCCATGAAGCCAAATGCGCCCAGCCGGTACGCGATGCTGACCAGCAACACGCCCTTCTTCGCAAGATTGGTTCCGTCGTAACCGGCGATGGAAGTGCCGCCTGCCGTGAAACCTCCACCATAGATCCAGACCATCACTGCCAGCCGGTCCTTGGGCGATTTCGCGGGCGTCCAGACGTTGAGGTAGAGGCAGTCCTCATTGGTCGCGACCGTGTCCATCCCGAGGGCCGGGTAGACGATTGGAACCTGCATGCACGCCGGCGCAAATTTGTCCGCATTACGGACTCCGGTCCATGCCACAGGCGGCTGAGGCGCTCGCCAGCGCAAATCGCTCAGCGGTGGCGCGGCGAACGGAATGCCTTTGTACACTGTTACACCGTCTTCCGTCATGCCTTTGACCAAGCCCGATTGCGTGCTAATCGGCTTGGTTGTCTGCGCCGGCAATTTAGATACGGCGGCCAGCGCTGCCCAGACTAATGCGATAGCTCCGAGAGTTCTCATCTTCATCTTCGCTTTCCGGCAATCGAGTCACCGACCGCCACGCCATTCAGTTTAAATCATTCCCATCGGCCAGCGACTTCAGACGCCGAGCCGTCTCCCTTGGTTCCGAACGGCCCGAGCTGCGGGAATCAATCGGCGCAAATCGCGAAGCCGATTTGTTGGAGCGCTGAGAATCAGCAATGCAATCTTTCGTCTACCGTCACCAACACGTCGAAACACGCTGCCTCGGCAGCCGACAGCAGCTCTCCATTCTTGAGATCGGCAAGCTTGGCTTAGCGAGCTGTTTGACAATCGTGACCAGGAAATGTCGTCAACGCACTCGTCTATGAGCAGCCTCATTAGGCGCGCGCAAGCAACAGATGCTTCGCTTCTTCTAGTGCCTGTAAGGCCAGATCGCGCGAAACTGTCGGGAATCCCTGGAGGAAGTCCTCCAGCGTCTCTCCACCCTCGATGTAGTCAAATAGCGTTTGCGCAGGCACTCGGGTTCCGCGAAAGACCGGTGTGCCGTGCATCGCTTGCGCCATGCTCTGATTGTCTCGCAAAACGAGATCCAAATGGCCGCAGATGAACGCCGATCAACGCAGATTCGGAGCGAAAGCTTTATCGGTGTCCATCCGTGTTTATCTGTGGCTGAACTTCCTTTTTCAGCAGGCTCTAGTTCGCCGACCCAGCCCGGCCCCACAACTTCTGGGACGCAATCTTCGCTCCGTCGGCCAGCGACTTCAGCTTCAACCACGTGATGTCCGGGTACACCGCGCCGAACCCGGCGAACGTGCCGAATCCGCAATCGGTGCCCGCAATCAGATGCTCGCGGCCCACGATCTCGGCGTAACGGACAATCCGCTGCGCCACCAGGTCGGGATGCTCCACATAGTTGGTGTTGGAACCGATCACGCCCGGAACCAGCACCTTGTCCTGCGGCAGCTTGATGGTCTTCCACAGCTCCCACTCGTGCTCGTGACGCGGGTTCGCGCCCTCGATCAACAGCGCCTCGGGCTTGGCCTTCAGAGCCACCGGAAGAATCTTGAAGCCGGGAATGTCGCGGGTGTGCGGACCCTCGTAGTTCCCCCAACATATATGCAGCCGCGTCCGATCCGCCGGAACATTCGCCAGCGCGTGATTCAACGCCGCCACCTGCAGCTCCGCGTTGCGCACGAATTCGTCGTCGTCCACGCCCCGGAATTTGATGTGCCGCCCCATCGCCAGATCCGGGCAATCCACCGAAAGGAGCAGGCCCGCGTTGACGATGGTCTCGTATTCGCTACGCATCGCCTCAGCCAGCGCTTCCAGATACGCTTCGTGCGACGGATAATATTCGTTCGGCTGAAACACCGCGATCGTGCCCGGCGACGCCGCCGTCATGAAACCGGCCGTCACTTTCGTCTTCGACAGCGCGTCCTTGAAGCGCGCGATGTCTTGATGCAGCGGCTCCAGGCTCTTCACCTTGATCGGGCCTTTACAGATCGGCCGGATGTACTTGGGCGTCGCCCCCGACGCCGCGATTCTGTCGCGATAGGCTGGATAATCGTCCAAGTCCTGCGGCGTGGCGCGCGGGACCTGGCCGGGCTCGAAGCCAGTCAGCCGATGCCGGATGTACGTCGCATAGCTGATCTTGCCCATTTCACCGTCGCTGACGATATCCACGCCCGCGGCGGACTGTTTGTCGATCGCATCCACGACCGCGCCGCGTATCGTCGCATCAAATTTGGCGGCATCCACAGCTTCACCGCGATCTTGCGCGAACAAGAGGTCGACCACTTCCTGCGGCCTGGGCAGGCTACCGACATGGGTGGTAAGAATGCGGTCGCTACTCTTCATCTGTGTGTGTTTTCTCCCTTATGTAAGCTTGGTGACTACGGCGAGTCCCTACGAGCATATCACGATGCAATTAAAGGCGGCCGCGATCAAGCCTACAGGAAGATGGCGCCTTCGAAGAACCGCACAGCCTTGCCGCTAATGGTCACCCGAGCCCCGCGATCCTCGCACCATAGTTCGCCGCCGCGAGGCGAAATCTGATAGGCGTGCAGTTTCTCTTTTCCGAGGCGCTTGGACCAATACGGGATCAGGGTGCAGTGGGCCGAGCCGGTGACCGGGTCTTCGGGAACGCCTTTGGCCGGCGCGAAAAATCGCGATACGAAATCGGCTTCGCGTCCTGGCGCGGTGGCGATGACGGCGAAGCGATCGATGTTCATCAAGGCCGACATGTCCGGCCGCAGTGAACGAAGCTCGTCCTCCGAACCGTAGACCACCAGGTAATCGCGTGCCGCCAGCACCGCTTCCGGCTTGCCACCCAGCGCGGGAATGAGCTCCGGACAAGCGTGGACGCATGGTTCGGGCGGACGCGATGGGAAATCGAGCGAATACAGATCGCCTTCGCGCGTCACCGTCAGCACGCCGCTCTTGGTGTCGAAAGAAACGGATCGCTCACCGGGGGTGAAATCGTTGAGAATGATGAATGCCGATGCGAGCGTGGCGTGGCCGCAAATTTCCACCTCCAGCAGCGGCGTGAACCAGCGCAATTTGTAGCCTGCGCCGTTAGGCACCAAGAATGCGGTGTTGGCGAGGTTGTTCTCGGCGGCGATGGCCTGCATCTGGGCATCGGAGAGCCAGTTTTCGATCAGGCAGATCGCGGCGGGATTGCCGGAGAACACATGCCCGGCGAAAGCGTCCACCTGGTACATCGGGATGCGCCGCGCGCTCAGGAAGTGACTCCCAATTCCCGGCCTTGTGTAAAGCTCGGCCGATGGCGTTTGGCAACCAGTTCGCGCTGCTCCAGCAATGCTGAAACCAGAATCGGCATGGCGATGGTGGAATCGGAATGGCACGTCACCATCGAAGCGTCTTTTGCGATCTTGCCCCAGCTCTGCGCCTCCTCAAAAGTGCAGCCGGAGAGTCCGCCCCAATGCGGCGAGTCGGTGACGCACTGAACGGCGTACTTGTGGCCGGTAACGCCGGCGTTCATGATGATGGCCGTCACCTCGGTCTGCTGCACGAAATTCTTGGGCGTGCCGCCGCCGAAATAGATGACTCCGGTGGCTTCCGATTCCGCGACGATGCGAGCGGTCTCCACAACGTCGCCAATCACGTCGAAGGTGAAGCGGTTGCCTCCCTCATAGCGATTGGCCGCGATGCCGATGCCGATGGAGCTATCGGCGATGGCCGGACAATACAGCGGGATGCCTGCCTTGGCCGCTGCCGACACGATCCCGTCTTCCTTGCAATGCTTGCCGAGCTCCAGCCCCAGCAAGTGCAGGAACTCACGCGTGGTATAGGGCCGCGACTGATCGAGCCCCGCCGCGAACCGCCCGATCCATTGATCGTGTTCGCGAAACTTCTCTTCGTCGGCGAGCACGTCGTACATGCGGTCCACCAGGTTTTCGGCCAACAGCACGTCGTCGGTCGCAGCCGATCCTTGATAGTGAAAATGCCCCATGGTCTCGTGGAAATCGTGAAAGAAATTCGCGCCGGTGGAAACCAGACAATCGATCAGCCGGTATTCGATCATCCGCACCACCAGCCGCCGCATGCCCGCGGGAACCATTGCGCCCGACATGCCCATCATGATGGTGCAGCGGTCGCCCAGCATGCGCTTCCATACTTCAAACGCCAGTCCGAGCTGCTTGCCCTGGAAAGCGGTGCCCTGCATGCGCGTCAGAATTTCCGAGGCGCTGCTGGCGCCCACTGGATCGAACGGACGCGTGGGCGTGGACAGCAGGCGCGACTTGGCGTCTCCCGGTTGGTTTGCATGCTGGTCCGTTTCTGGTAGGGAATGCGTATGGGTGTGTTTCATCTTTTCCTAGTGTAAGGCGAAGCAGCCGGGGGGAAATGAATAACCGGTGACCGTGGCCGGTTACTGACCTGTCACTGAATGTAGGGCGGCCGGTTCTTCTCGTTCAAGACCAGCTCGTCGAAGATGGCGAGCACTTGCTTGCGGTACTGATAAACGCGTCTCAAGGCGTCACGAAAACCGGATTCATAGCGCCGCCGATTGAGCCATTTTTCAAGCACCGGCTTGGGAACGTCAATGTCACGCCGCAGGGTTTCGGCCGAGTGGCCGCGCAGGAAAAGACCGTAGAACATCGCCGCCTCGCGTTGCGGAGCTAATGGATCTGGATCGTCCCGCGGTGTCATGCTTAGGTTCATCATCGGCGAAAAAAGCCAGTATAAACAGGGCCGGGCATTGAAGCAAGGGGTTTGTTATCGAATCCCGCCTCGGCAATGTTGCCAATCTAGATCGATTTTACCAAAGAGGGTGAAATTCGCCAAGAACCCCCGGCTACTTGATTGGCTGCAAAGTGCTTGCCGAGATGGCGACAATAGTAGCCATGCCGATGAGCGACCAAGTCACGCACCGCGGGTTGACGGTGTGGTTTACGGGCCTGAGTTCCGCCGGGAAGACGACTATCAGCCAATCACTGCACGACACGCTACAAGCACGCGGTTACAAGGTGGAGTGGCTGGACGGCGATGTGGTCCGGCAGCGCCTGAGCAAGGATCTCGGCTTCAGCAAAAAGGATCGCGACGAAAACATCCGCCGCATTGGAGCGCTCGCCGGGCAATTGACCGAGAGCGGCGCGATCGTGCTGGTCTCAGCGATCTCTCCCTACCGAGCGGTGCGCGATGAAGTGCGCCGGCACATTGGAGCTTTTCTCGAAGTGTGGGTTCACGCTCCACTCGCGGTTTGCGAACAGCGCGACATCAAAGGCATCTACCGGCGGGCGCGCGCGGGCGAGATTCACAACGTCACTGGATTGGATGATCCCTACGAGCATCCGCTCGCGCCGGACTTGGAGTGCCGGACCGATCGCGAAACGCTGGAAGAGAGCGCCGCCAAAGTTTTGGATGCCATCGAGCGCTGGCTGGCGCGGTAACTGCGCGCGAAGCACTAGCGCGGTAAACGCGCGCGAAGCACTAGCGCGGTAAACGCGCGCGTAGAAGTGGATAGACGCCGCGGGCAAAGTCCGCCGCCGTGACGGTGGCTAGCTGGTCATTCCGCGCGCGATCCTCGAGGCTGCTTTCCACCACGAGACGTACCAGTGCCGTATCCGTTCTCCGCTCTCGCAGCGCGCCCGCGACCACCCAGAACTTGGACGCCCACTCTCCCGCGACCGCGCCCCGCGAGGTTTGATACCAGTACAAGACCACCGCGCGCTGGCCACGATTCGCGACCACATAGCGGTTTACTGTAATTGGGCCAGCCGCCGTAGTGATGCTCATGTCCCCGGTGGCTACGGGCTCCCAACCGGACGCGGGCAAACACACTTTGGGCGAATGCGGCTGGCTCGAGCCCGCGCGCTGCGATTGGAACCAAGCCACCAGCAGGCCGACCGGCAACGCTCCTGGGCCACTCTGGTAAGTCCGGCTCAACAATCGATCGGCTCTCAGCGTGTTGGCGACATCCGGATCGATGGGGTCCTCGTGCAATTCCGTCCATTGATTGAATTGGGACGGAAAATCGGAAAGGGCTGGCGGCGCTGGCGGATGCTCGCTTCCAGCGGAAATGTGGACCAGCACTGCTTGGCTGACAAGAAAAGCCGGAACCAGAACTTTGGCCCACTGTGGCAGCATCGTCAGCTCAGTATAGCTGGCCCGGGTGGTGGGGCAACCAAAAGCATAAGTCTTGACAAAGTGTCACATTAGATATAATCTAAGTTCTTGACGGACGCGGAGGCGATTAAACTGGCCTTGGGAGGCAGCGGGTTGCGGTGCACTCCGCAGCGCTACGCCGTGATGGCATTCTTGATGGAACACAACAGGCATCCCACGGCCGCGGAAATCTTCGAAGCCGTGAATCGCGTGGATCCGCGCTCTTCAAGGGCCACGACTTATAACAATCTGCGGGACTTGGTGCAGGCGGGTTTGGTGCGTGAAGTGGCCGTCGAGGGCCGCGCCGCGCGATTCGATGCGAAAGGCATGCGCCATCACCACTTCATCTGCGACCGCTGCGGCAATGTTGAGGATATTGAGTGGTACGCCGTGCGCAGGCCTGCCTCGCGCTCTCTCGGTAAACGGATTCTTCGCGAATGCGAACTCATTTTCCGGGGGCTCTGCGCCAAGTGCGCTCCGCGGCACGCCAAGCTGAGTTCGTAGTTTGTTGCAGTGTTTTTAACTAATTCGAAGGAAGAGGAACATATGGAGAAACAATTCGAAATCGCAGTGGGGGAGCCTATTCCCGATAATCAGTCAACGGAAACCAAGTGCCCCTTCTCGGGCGGCGCTCGCAAACACGCAGTGACTGGGGCCCGAACAAACGCTGACTGGTGGCCCAATCAACTCAACCTGAAGATCTTGCACCAACACTCCGCGCTGTCCGACCCCATGGGCGAGGCGTTCAATTACGCCGAGGAGTTCAAGAGCCTTGACTTGAATGCCGTGATCAAGGACCTGCATGCCTTGATGACGACATCGCAGGACTGGTGGCCCGCGGACTACGGCCACTATGGGCCGTTGTTCATCCGTATGGCGTGGCATAGCGCGGGCACGTACCGTATCGCTGATGGCCGAGGGGGCGCGGGCTCCGGATCGCAGCGATTTGCGCCCCTCAACAGCTGGCCGGACAATGTGAGTCTTGACAAAGCGCGCCGGCTGCTGTGGCCGATCAAGCAAAAGTATGGCCGGAAACTCTCCTGGGCCGACCTGATGATTCTTACAGGTAACGTTGCACTGGAGTCGATGGGATTCAAGACCTTCGGTTTCGGCGGTGGGCGCGAAGACATCTGGGAGCCGGAAGAAGACATTTATTGGGGGCCTGAGAGCAAGTGGCTGGGAGACGAGCGCTACCGCGGTGCCCGCGAGCTCGATGATCCTTTCGGCGCTGTTCAAATGGGCCTGATCTACGTGAACCCAGAAGGGCCGAACAGCAGACCGGATCCGCTCGCGGCGGCCAAGGACATCCGAGAGACCTTCGCTCGCATGGCGATGAATGACGAGGAGACAGTTGCCCTCATCGCCGGCGGACACACGTTCGGCAAAGCCCATGGCGCTGCCGAACCGAGCACGTATATGGGTCCCGAACCCGAGGGCGCCGGTATCCACGATCAGGGCCTGGGCTGGATCAATACCTTTGGCAGCGGCGCAGGCGCCCACGCGATCACCAGCGGGTTGGAAGGCGCATGGACCAGCAACCCGACCAAGTGGGACAACAACTACTTCGAGAACCTGTTCGGCCATGACTGGGAACTGACGAAGAGTCCCGCCGGCGCTCACCAATGGACTCCCAAGAACGGCGCTGCGGCGGGCACCGTGCCGGATGCCCACGATCCGTCGAAGAAGCACGCACCGATGATGTTCACGACGGACCTGGCACTGAAGCTGGACCCGATCTATGCGCCGATTTCGAAGCGCTTCCATGAGAACCCGCAGGAGCTCGCGGACGCGTTCGCCAAGGCTTGGTTCAAGCTGACGCATCGCGACATGGGGCCTGTTTCGCGCTACCTTGGCCCGCTCGTGCCTGAGCAGCCGCTGCTCTGGCAGGACCCGGTTCCCGCTGTGGATCATGAACTGATCGGGGAGCAAGAAATTGCTGGTCTGAAGGCCAAGATCCTCAAATCGGGACTGTCGATCTCTCAACTGGTCAGCTCTGCCTGGGCGTCGGCATCGACGTTCCGCGGTTCCGACAAGCGCGGCGGTGCAAACGGGGCGCGCGTCTCCCTCGCACCGCAAAGAGATTGGGAAGTGAACCAGCCGGCCGTCTTAGCGAAGACCCTAGAGACGCTGAAAGGGATTCAAAAGGATTTCAATAGCTCGCAGTCCGGCGGTAAAAAGGTCTCGCTTGCCGACTTGATCGTTTTGGGCGGCGACATGGCTATCGAGGAAGCTGCAAAAAAGGCCGGACACGACGTGAAGATTCCCTTCTCGCCGGGGCGCACGGACGCCTCCCAGGAGCAGACCGATGTGCATTCGTTCGCCGTACTGGAGCCGGCCGCAGACGGGTTCCGCAACTACCTCCGGAAGGGACACGAGGGATCGGCGGCTGAGCTGCTGTTGGATCGGGCGAACCTGCTGACGCTGACCGCCCCCGAGATGACGGTTCTGGTTGGTGGCCTGCGCACCCTGGGTGCAAACTTCGGACAGTCCAAACACGGCGTCTTCACCAAGCGGCCCGAGACGTTGACGAACGATTTCTTCGTCAACCTGCTCGACATGAACACGAAGTGGCAGAAGCCCGCCACATCGAAGGGCGTGTTGGAGGGGCGCGACCGGGCGACTGGAGAGCTGAAGTGGACGGGTACCGTCGTTGATCTCCTCTTCGGTTCCAGCTCTCAGCTCCGAGCTCTCGCGGAAGTCTATGCGTGCAGCGACTCCGAGCAGGCCTTTGTGAAGGACTTCGTGGCTGCGTGGAACAAGGTGATGAACCTTGATCGCTTCGACCTTGCCTAAGCTCATGCACCCGGCACAATCAACGTGCAAGGAAGTGCAAGATGGTTATGCTAGTCTCACTGGAGGAGGATCCACTATGAAAGGGATCACTTTGCTGCTGGTCGCCGTTGTAATACTGGCCGGTATTATCGCGTTTACGGCGCCCGCGTCTCTACACGCCGATGACTCGACCGCCCCGGCCTTCGTAACAAAACTTCCCCCCGGATACCGAGACTGGAAGTTGATCTCCGTCTCCCACGAAGCAGGCACCCTGAACAGTCTTTCTGCCATTTTGGGCAACGATGTGGCGATCAAGGCCTACCGCGAGGGGAAGCTTCCATACCCGGACGGCACGATCATTGCCGCTCTGCACTACGGTCACGATCCGTCGGCGGAAAACAACAAAGTCTTTGGCCGAGCCCAATCTTTCGTCCCTGGCCCGACCACGGGCATTCAGTTTATGGTCAAGGACTCCACGAAGTATGCCGCGACGGGCGGCTGGGGGTTCGCTACCTTCAAAGACGGCAAACCCGCCGACGCGGCGTCAATGAAAAGCTGCTTCCCCTGCCACAGTAAGGCCCCGGCTAGCGACCTCGTCTTCACGCATTACGCGCCCTAGATACCGACCACCGGCCCACTACCCCGGACGAGCTAACGGTGTTCTTCGACGCGCTCATGGCCGGATCGCGCAGCTTGCCGCTCATGCTCAGTGCGTGCGTGCAATTCGTGGTGTTCGGGAGCCCGCGTGGCACCCGGGTAACGCCGCACATCAGCGTAAGGATGCACGTAGGTCCTTCGATTCGCCCAGGTCCGGTCCCAGCGCGCGTTGTTGATAAACACGGCGTGGGTGTTCCAGGCAAAACGGTTCACGCCCCATCCCCACGGCCGGAATGCAGCCGTGATGGTCACGCCAAAACGGAAGCCGATGGCGCCGCCAATGAAGAAGCCTGGCCGCGGCGGAGCGAATACAATCAATGGGTCGTAGAAGGGAAGAACGATGAAGGCCGGATTGGCGGGCAGAATCTCAATGTAGGGTCCGTTGTTGACGATAATCTGTGGATTGGTCCGAAGATATCCATACTCCCAGGCTTGGTGGCGCAACCTTTGCACGGCGTCCATCACGTCGGGCTGCTGCGCCAAAAAGGCGTTGCCGAGTTCCTGGGTCCATCCCATGTCGGACGCCAGCATGTCCAAAACCGATGGACATGGAAGCAGCGCCTGTACGCTTGGATCCCACGGCAGATGGTCGTCTGCAATAGCCGCGGCCAGCGCATCGCCTGTTAAATAGTGGTGCTGATCGGCCCACTGGGCAGCGTCCGGGATCTGGTCCGGAAATGTTGCCGCGGCGAAGACCTGGGTCAACAGCGGATCCGGATACAGAGCGATTCGTTGTACTAAGCGATCCAGTTCCTGCGGTGGATATGAAGGCGGCGGTGCCGGCGGCGCCTGAGCGTGCGCAACGGTTGCAAAAGTGGCCGTCAGCAGAAGGGCGGCGAGTCGCTGGCATGTCTTGGCTTGAAGTCCCATTTCGTTCTTCCTCACTGCCTGGGACGGATGCGAGTCACGGCGAGTTACGAGTGGGTGCCTGGCCGAAACATTAAAAGTCCTTGAGAGATAATGTTGACATCGTGGCCGAAACTTACTCCGCGCGGAAGCTGACCGTCGATTCGATCGAAATCGTTCGCCTGGGCGATCGCGCGCACCACACCGAAGTTTCGATCTGCCCGTCCATCGGCAACATCGCTTACGACCTGCGAGTGAATGGCCAGCCGATTCTCATGCCACCTCAGGCATCTCTCCCAGACTGGCAACGGAAACCCTCGCAGGCCGGCATTCCGTTCCTGGCTCCTTGGGCGAATCGCCTGGACGCCGATGCCTATTGGGCCAACGGAAAGCGCTACCTACTGAACCCGGACGCAGTCACACTTGGTCGCGATCCCAATGGCCTGCCGATTCACGGCCTGTTGCTGTTCGCTTCCGCTTGGCAAGTGATGCGGCTGCACGCGGACCAACAGGCCGCCGAGGTCACCAGCCGGCTCGAGTTTTGGAAGCACCCGGAATGGATGGCGCAGTTTCCCTTTGCGCACACCATCGAGATCACGCACCGGCTGGCCGGTGGGGTTTTGGAGGTGCGAACGGCGATTCAAAATCACTCCACCGATTCCATGCCGTTGGTCATCGGGTTTCATCCTTGGTATCAAATCCCTGAAACACCGCGCGATCAGTGGAAGGTGCGACTGCCGGTGCGCGACCACTACGCGCTTTCGCCCAAGCTCATTCCGACGGGCGAAACCAAACCCATGGATCTGCCGGACCCGATTCCGCTGGCCGGACGCGAGTTGGACGACGTGTTTGGCGGTGTGGATTCAAACGGCGAGTTCTCGCTCGAAGCGGCTGGCCGAAAAGTTTCCGTCCAGTTCGGCCCGAAATTTCCGATCGCGGTCGTCTATGCGCCCGAGACGCGCGGCGTGGTGTGTTTCGAGCCCATGACCGGCCTCACCAACGGCTTCAACCTGGCGCACCAGGGGCTCTTCAAAGATTTGCAGAGCATCCCAGCGGGCGGAAATTGGACCGAGAGTTTCTGGATTCGTCCGACAGGTTTTAGTGCTTCAAACTAGTGCGACAAATCGTAAACGAAATAATTGGCCGCGATGCGATACGCCAGCGACGCCCACTTTTCCGCATACTTCGGATCGTCGGCCCATTCCCACGCATCGCCGAGATCCATATTGTGGCAGATGGCGACCATAATGCGGCCCTTGTCGTCGCGAATGCAGCGCCAGTGGGGCACCTTGCCCGTCTCACCGGCCTCATAAGTGATGCCGCTATCGAAAAATTGCGCCCCGGGCACCTGGAAGCGATCCTGCAAGTCGAACAGCGTGTGAAAAATCGGATCGTTATCCGGAATATCCTCAATCTGCCGATCCGGAAAGACCATGCTCATGCTGCGTATGAAAGTGTCCCACTCCCGGACGCCGTGATAAGGTTCGGTGCCGTGAAAGTCATCGCACATGAAGAATCCGCCGCGCAGCAGATACTCGCGCAACTGTTTCGCTTCCGCCTCGCCCAAATACCAGTGCCCCACTTCAACTCCGTAGAGCACGGGCCAGTTGTACACATCGTCGGTACCGTCGAGCGTCACCACTTGTTCGATGGAGCGCGTGTCGATGCGGGTCAGGCGCCGGATGCCGGCCAATAAATGGCGATCCGAGCGCGGGTAGTCCATCGTCCAGTACCCGGGAAAAGCGCTGCCATCGCGCATGGCGAAGCGCACATGGTCGGGATAGCCATAGATATCGGGATAACGCAACCGCGCCCGCACCCATTCCGTCTTTTGTTCCCAGTCCGGCGGCTTCGGAAAGTTGTTGTATTCGATTGCTGGATACTCTTTGAAGGGACGTTGTGCTCGAAGAACGCCCCACGCGGAGAGGATCGCCACAAAACAAAAGGCGAATGTGACGCGAAAACGCATGAACGGCACTGGGGTAATCGAAGAGCTGCGATCTCAGAATAGCACGCCCGCCCGGAAGGAGCGGGGAGCGTCGGGTATATAATTGCCGAGGAGAATGTCCATGACGAAGTTTTCTATTGCCGCGCTGCTCCTTCCCACAGCTTCCCTGATTGCCGCGCCCACGGGCGCCAACACTTGCGACAGTCTTTCCAAACTGAACCTGCCCAACGTTACGATTAACTCGTCACAGAGTGTTGCCGCGGGCGCCTTCACGCCGCCGGCCGCGCCGCCGGGTGGGTTCCCGGTGAATATGGCTCAGTTCAAAGGTCTGCCGGAGTTCTGCCGCGTCATGGCCACCCTCGCGCCATCGAGCGACTCCGACATCAAGATCGAAGTCTGGCTTCCCGCGTCTGGCTGGAATAACGATTTCCAGGCCATCGGCAACGGCGGTTGGAACGGCATCATGGGTTATGGTCCGCTTGCGGAAGGCGTGAAGCGTGGATTTGCCACCGCGGGCACCGACACCGGCCACGCCGGCGGGAGCGCGAGCTTCGCCATAGGGCATCCCGAAAAACTGGCGGATTTCGCCTACCGCGCCGTGCATGAAATGACGGTCACATCCAAGGCCATCATCCAGAATTTCTACGGCAGCGCACCGCGCTATTCCTATTGGAACGGCTGCTCCACTGGCGGCCGTCAGGGCCTGAAGGAAGCACAGAAATTCCCGGCGGATTTCGACGGAATCATCGCTGGCGCGCCAGCCAATTACCAGACCCATCTGCATGTCTGGTCCATCTGGGTGGCGCAGCAAGTGAACAAGTCGCCCGACAGCTCCCTTCCTGCGGCCAAGCTGGCACTCCTGCATCAAGCCGTACTGGCCGCGTGTGATGCGACGGATGGCGTGAAAGACGGCCTGCTAGACGATCCCACCAAGTGCCATTTCGATCCGAAGTCGATCGAGTGCAAGGGTGCGGACTCCGCTGCTTGCCTGACGACCGCGCAGGTGGAGGCGGTGCAAGCGATTTACGCCGGTCCCAAGAATCCTCGTACGGGGAAGGAAGTTTTCCCAACCTTCGAACCCGGAAGCGAACTCGGCTGGAGTATTTTGGCTGGAAAACAAGCAGCTTCGGTAGCCTCCGACAGTTTCAGCTATGTCGTCTACAAAAACCCAGCTTGGGACTGGAAGACAATGAATCTGGACAGCGACGTCGCGCTCCTCGACAAGACCGAGGACGGTTCGATCGACGCCATGGATCCAAATATGAAGGCGTTCTTCGCGCACAAAGGCAAGCTCCTGATGTATCACGGCTGGAGCGACCAGCTCATCGCGCCGCTCAACAGCGTGAATTACTACTCGAGTGTGGTGAAGAATCTGGGCGGCGAGAAAAAGGCATCGGATGACGTCCGGCTCTTCATGGTTCCCGGCATGGCTCATTGCGGCGGCGGGGAAGGACCAAATACTTTTGACCAGGTCGGCGCGATCCAACAGTGGGTGGAGCAAGGTAAGGCGCCCGAGCAAATGATCGCCTCGCACTCCGACAAGGGAACTGTGGATCGCACGCGTCCGCTCTGTCCCTATCCGCAGGTCGCGCGCTATAAAGGAACCGGCAGCACGGACGACGCCGCGAATTTCTCTTGCGCATTACCGCAGTAACGGACCAGCTCAAAGCGCTGTCCAGGAGTGGTAGTCATATCAAGCCACCCGTGAATATCGTACGCTCGTCGACGAAACAAAGTTTGTTGCCAAAAAGATCCGTGCAATAAAAACTGCGTTCGCCCCAGGGTTGTGTCTCGATCGGCCGGAGGATGGAGCCGTTCGGTTGTCCGCTCACGCGCCGGTAGTATTCATCCAGATCGTCTACAGCGAAGTACAAATACTCCGGATTCGGCCTGGCGTCCCAGCCGTCGCCATCAGCCCGCGGATCGAAGCAAGCGAGGATGGCGCTGCCACATCCGAAGTAATGCCGTCCTGGAGAGACCCGAATTCCTGGTTGCTCCAAGACCGCGGAGTAAAAGACTGTGGCGTCCTCGATACTTGATACGGGAACAATCACGCGGAATAAGCGAGCGGATGCCATATGGCTACAACAGTGTATGTTTGTTAGAACCCTTTCACAAGTAGGCACTTTGAAGTACCCTGTTCGTTTGGGGTGCTGAGCATGAGCAAACAGGGCGCAAGCCATGTCGAACGAGACCAGTGTCCCGTTTACGCGGCCATCCAGGTGATTGAGGGTCGCTGGAAGCCGATGATCTTTAGGCGGCTCGGCGATGGCGCCCTCGGATTTGGCGAACTTCGGCGCACGATGCCTGGGGTGACAATCAAGGTGCTGCGGCAACACCTACGGCAACTCGAAGCTGACGGCGTGGTGGCCCGGTCCGTGCTATATAAGCCGGCACTGGGGGTGAGATATCGGCTAACCCAACACGGCCGGACTCTCGGCCCTGTCTTTGAAACGTTGTGGGCGTGGGGCAGGCTGCATCTCGGGCGTGGCGCCCCGGCCCAATCAGTTCGAAACGGAAGTGATAAAGTATGAAATGCTTGGCTAGGCTTGGGCGCCTGGTCTGAGCGATAGCGATCCGGGAGGATTGGCGTATGTCGAAATCCAAGAAGACTTCGGTGGATCGTCGTGGGTTCTTGAAAGGCGCTGCCGCCGGCGCGGCGGCGCTCGTTGCGAAACCTCAGCTCGCCGATGCCCAGCAGACAGCCGCGCCGAACGGCCAGCCAACGGCCCAAAAGCAGGGCATTAATGGCTCGGCGGCCGAGCCCACGCAAGTCGCACTCGCGCGCGAAACCGGTGGCCGTCCCGCGGAATCCTCTCGCGTGATCGAGCATCCTGGCTCGGATTACATGGTGGACGTGATCAAGTCGCTCAACATCGAATATCTCGCCGCCAATCCGGGCTCGACATACGAATCGCTGCACGAGTCGCTCATTAATTATGGCGACAACAAAATGCCCGAGTTTCTGACGGCCTGCCACGAAGAGTCGGCCGTTGCCATGGCCCACGGCTACGCGAAGATCGAAGGCAAGCCGATGATGGCGCTAATTCACGGCGACATCGGGCTACAGCACGCGGCGATGGCGATCTACAACGCCTACGTCGATCGCGTGCCCATCTATATGGTGGTTGGCAATCACTCCGATGGCGCGCGGCGCGCTCCGGGTGTACAGTCGCTGCACAGTGCTCAGGATTTGGGCGCGCTGGTTCGCGACTACACCAAGTGGGACGACGAGCCTCTGTCGCTCGGCCATTTCGCCGAAACGGCGGTGCGTGCCTATAACATTGCGATGACGCCGCCCGGCGGTCCAGTCTTGATCGTCTGCAACGCCGAGATACAGGGCGATCCGATTCAGGGCGCGACCCCGCGTATCCCGAAACTCACTCTGACCACACCGCCCGCTGGCGACATGGCCGCCATTCAGGAAGCCGCGAAACTTCTGATCAATGCCGAGCGCCCGCAGATCATCGCGCAGCGCATGGCGCGCACACCCGAGGGCATGACGCTGCTAGTGGAATTGGCCGAACTGCTGCAAGCGCCGGTCAACAGCCAGGAGCGCATGAATTTCCCAACGCGGCATCCGCTGGCGGGCACTGGCTGGCAGGGCTATCAGCCCGATGTGACGCTGAACCTGGAGGTAGGTGACATTCTTCCGCAAGCTCGTATTGATCGCGCGCGTGGCGCCAAAACCATCCAAATCACCTCGGTCTCCGTCTCCCACAAGAGCAACCTTCAGGACTTCGGACACTACGCCGACATCGATCTCGACATCGGCGCGGATGCTCAGGCGACGCTGCCTGCGCTGATCGAAGAAATCAAGAAAGAGCTCACTGCCGATCGCAAACGGGCGCTCCAGGATCGTGGCGCGAAGCTGGTGGAAGCGCATAAGAAAGCTTGGGAGCGTCAGATTGAGGACGCGCAATACGGTTGGGATTCCAGCCCCATCAGCCTGGCACGCTTAACCGCCGAGCTGTGGCCGCTGATCAAGACCGAAGACTGGTCGCTGGTTTCCCCGCAAGGCTTCGTCGGTAATTGGCCGAACCGGTTGTGGAAATTCGACAAGCATTATCAGTACATCGGTGGGCAGGGTGCGGGTGGCATGGGCTACGGCGCACCGGCTGCTGTGGGCGCCGCTTTGGCAAACCGTAAGCATGGCCGCCTATCTGTCAACATCCAGACCGATGGCGATATGAACTACGCGCCCGGCGTGCTGTGGACCGCCGCGCATCATCGCATCCCGCTACTGACCATCATGCACAACAACCGCGGCTATCATCAGGAAGTGATGTTCGTCGAGCAGCAGGCCGCGTTGCACAATCGCGGCGCGGACCGTTCGCACATCGGAACAAAACTGTGGGATCCGAATATCGATTACGCCAAGATGGCGCAGGCGTACGGCATGCATGGTGAAGGCCCCATCAGCGATCCCAACGATCTGGTCCCGGCGCTCAAGCGCGGCATCGAAATCGTGAAGAAGGGCGAGCCGGTCATGATCGACGTGGTCACCCAGCCGAGGTAACCCAGCCGAGGAATCAATGCAGCGACTACTTTTACTCGCCTTAATCGCGGTCCTAGCCTGCGCACAATCGCCGGCAGGCGACGCAAAACACGGCAAGGAGCTGTTCCTGAGCTTCGGCTGCTACTCCTGCCATAGCTTCGACGGGCACGGCGGCGCGGGCGCTCGGCTGGTTCCCATGCCGCTGAATCAGGCGGGTTTCACGGCGTTCGTTCGCAACGCCGGACGCATGCCGTCGTATTCGTCCAAGGTTCTTCCGGATGAGAAACTCGCGGATATTTACGCCTATATCAAGTCGCTCCCGACTTCGCCGGACGCCAAGAACATCCCGCTAATTCAAGAACTGCTAAAAGAAAACTGAGCCACGGATTGACACAGATGAACACAGATCTGCGTTAATCTGCGTTTATCTGTGGCCAAGTGTCCCCCCGCCTGCCGTCATGATAAAGTATGAGTGTTTCGACCTCAGGGAGGATTCACCATGGCGAGATCCAAGAAGATTTCAGTTGACCGTCGCGGCTTCTTGAAGGGCGCCGCTGCCGGCGCTGCCGCGCTGGTCGCTAGGCCCGAGGCCGCCAAAGCGCAAGACGCGGCGGAAGTTCATCGCCCCGCGACTCCGACTCCCCTGCCGGGCGCCAAGCAGACCGCTTCCGAAACCACGCCGCCACCGCACGTGGACGTATGGACAACCGACCGCCCAGGTTCGGACTTCATGGTCGACGTCATCAAGACGCTGGGCTTCGAATACGTCGCCGCCAACCCCGGCTCCGCCTTCCGCGGCATCCACGAATCGCTCATCAACTACGGCGGCAACAAGGCGCCCGAGCTGCTCACTTGCTGCCACGAAGAATCGTCGATCGCCATGGCGCACGGCTATTACAAGATCGAAGGCAAGCCGATGATGGTGATGGCGCACGGCACTGTCGGCCTACAGCACGCATCGATGGCCATCTACAATGCGTACGCCGATCGCGTACCGGTCTATCTTTTGCTTGGCAATATCCAGGATGGCGCGTGGCGCCGCAGCGATGTCGAATGGGCGCACAGCGTCCAAGACGCCGCTTCGATGGTTCGCGACTACACCAAGTGGGACGATTCGCCGGTGTCGCTGGGAGGTTTCGCCGAATCCGCCGTGCGCGCATACAAGATCGCGATGACCCCGCCCATGGAGCCGATCGTGATCGTGGCAGACGCCGTGTTGCAGGAAGAACCGATTCCCGAAGCCGATCGCGGACGGCTGCAAATTCCCAAACTGACTTTGGCCTCACCGCCCGCGGGCGATTACGGCGCTATCAAGGAAGCCGCGAAAATGCTGGTGGCCGCCGAGAACCCGGTCATCGTGGCGGGCCGCGTGGCGCGCACTCCGGAAGGTATCAATCTGTTGGTCCAACTGGCCGAGACGCTCCAAGCTCCGGTCATCGATCGCAACCTTCGCATGAATTTCCCCACCGCCCATCCGCTCTACGGCGCTGGCACTGTTGGTGGCGCCGATGTTGTGCTCGGTCTGGAAGTGCCCGACATGTGGCAGGTCACGCACACCCAAACGCCGGTGAACAAGATGGGCATGGAGTCCAAACGCGTCACCAAGCCGGGCGCGAAGGTGATCACGATCTTCGCCGGCGACCTTTTCGGCAAGAGCAACTATCAGGATTTCGGCCGCTACGACGAAGTGGATCTGGCCATCGCGGCGGATGCCCAAGCGACTTTACCGATGTTGATCGACGAATGCCGCAAGCTGATCACGGCCGATCGCAAGGCCGTGATTCAAGCACGGGCGGCGAAACTCGCCGAGGTGAGCAGACGCAATCGAGAGCGCGACATCGAGCAGGCCGCTTGGGGCTGGGACGCGAGCCCAGTGACCACCGCCCGCATGGCTGCTGAGCTGTGGAATCAGATCAAGACTGAAGACTGGTCGCTGGTATCGGATGTGACTTTCGTCTCGTGGTGGCCGAGGCGTCTGTGGGATTTCGACAAGCCCTATCACTTCATCGGCGGGCACGGCGCTTACGGCGTCGGCTATGGCGCTCCAGCGGCCGTTGGCGCGGCGCTAGCCAACAAGAAGCACGGGCGCATCAGCGTCAACATTCAGTGCGACGGCGATTTGAACTACGCCCCCGGCGTTCTCTGGACAGCCGCGCATCATCGCATTCCGATGCTGAACATCATGCACAACAATCGCGCCTATCATCAGGAACTGATGTACGTCGAAGACATGGCCGCTCGCGCCCGCCGAGGCGTGGACCGGGCCGGGATCGGCACCGCGATTACAGATCCGAATATCGATTACGCGATGATGGCCAAGGCCTACGGCATGTTCAGCGAAGGTCCCATCGAGAATCCCAACGATCTCGGCCCGGCC
Organism: Bryobacterales bacterium; assembly: GCA_003166865.1. GTDB lineage: Bacteria > Acidobacteriota > Terriglobia > Bryobacterales > Bryobacteraceae > Palsa-89. The sequence continues at coordinate 1,340 of PMUP01000068.1, read as the reverse complement.
ATCAAGCGTGCTATCGAAGTGGTGAAGAAGGGCGAGCCGGCCATGATCGACGTGGTCACGCAACCGAGGTAACCATGAAGCCACTTGTTTTCGCTGCGGCCTTCTCAGCCGCCACACTGCTCGCGCAAGGTGCGGCCCCAGACGCGGCCAACGGTAAGAAGCTGTTCCTCCGTGACGGTTGCTATGAGTGCCATGGCTACGCGGGGCAAGGCGGCAGGGACGGTGCGCGAATCGCGGTGATCGGCCTGAACGCGCAAGGGCTGATCCACTACGTGCGGGCTCCCGCCGGCGCAATGCCCGCCTACACTGACAAAGTGATCACCGATCAGGAGCTGACGGACATCCACGCGTACTTGCAGACCATGGCCAAGGCTAAGCCGGCGAAAGATATTCCACTGCTGAACGACCTGTATAAGAAGTAAGCAGCCGCGCGCTATCTCCCGGCCAGCACGGCCAAACCAGCGCTCGTGATCTGCTCGTCTTCCGCCGATTTGACGCCCGAAACGCCGATCCCGCCCACGCATTCGCCTTCGTACAGAATTGGAAGCCCGCCTTGCACCGGCAGCCTGCCCGGAAACATTAACGTGGCCGCGCGTTCTTTGGTAATGTCCTCAAGAACCTTCGTCGGAACACGCGAGAGCGCTGCAGTGCGCGCTTTCATCGTCGCGATTTCAGGGCTCGGTAACGTCGCTCCATCCATGCGCTCGAGGTGCAGTAGATACCCGCCTTCATCCACCACCGCGATCGAGACCTTCCAATTGTTCTTGACCGCCTCCAATTTCGCGGCGGTTACGATGGCGTGCGCTTCCGCGGATGTTAGGCTGAATTTCTGACGCATGTTCTTCCTTATAGCACTTCCTACCTCAATAGCTCCGTGGCAAGCAGTCGTGGCATTCGGCGCCGCCTTCGTGGCCGGGGCCATCAACTCCGTGGCCGGCGGCGGCACGCTGCTCACATTTCCCACTTTGATCTGGCTCGGGCTGCCGTCGATCAATGCGAACGCCACCAGCACGGTCGCCATCTGGCCCGGAACCGTCGGGACCATCTGGGGCTATCGGACAGAACTGCGAACGTCCAGCCCGCGCATGCTGGCACTGGCCGCGCCCAGTGTCGTCGGAGGCATTCTCGGTGCGCTGCTGCTGAATCACACTCCGCCTGCGGTCTTCGATGCGCTCGTGCCATTCCTGATCCTCTTCGCGACGCTGCTCTTCATGGTCCAGGAGCCCATCCAGAGGCGGCTGAAGATTTCAAATCCCGAATCTCACAAATCCACTCGCTGGCTGATCGGCGCGATGCTCTTTCAACTCTTCGTGGCGCTCTACGGCGGCTACTTCGGCGCG
>PMUP01000059.1 GCA_003166865.1 Bryobacterales bacterium | reverse complement strand
TCCCGAAACTTACCCTTTGCGAGATACGCCACAGTCCGACACGAGGCCGGTTCGCCTAGTCTGTTATTCTTGGGCTCCGGGCGTCATCCGAATGTCAACGCACCGGTGACAGGCCCGATGGAAACCCGAGGAGCATAATTGACACGCGAGGAAAAGGTTGCAGTGGTCGAATCGTATCTGAAGGGGCTGGTCAGCAAAGATATTTCCAAGGTACCCTTTGCGACCGATATCACTTTTGAGGGTCCGCGTGTTCCCCCACTAGCCGGGCGAGAGGTCGTGGTCGGATTTCTGAAGATGATTCTTCCGGCAATTAAGAATATCCAAATTAAGCAGCACATCGTCGAAGGAGACTACGTCGCCACTGTTTTTGACATGGAGACGACCGATGGAATAGATCGCGTGTTCGATCGCATACGTTTGCTCGATGGTGAAGTGAAGGAAATTCACTCGTTCTACTATCCCCGTCCACTACAAACAAACGGCTAGCGAAGTAACGGCGCGACGGCATGTTCGAAAGGCACGACTTCGAAATTCGTCCCGAAACTTACCGTTAATGAGACAAAGAATGCCAAGTTTCGCCATTACCAATCTTCGCTCACCTGCCTGGGGGATTCACGACGTATCGTTACAATGGTCCTATGGCCACCTGGAGAAAATTCGGCCCGGCGACAACCAGCCCCGGAGTAACGACCAATCAGCGGCTGGTTGCCGATGTTTTGCGCGGTGACCGATTGCGGGCAGGTCAGTTCGGAGGCGCGTAAAGCTCCGCGCTCCCCAGAACGCCGGAGCTGTTGGCTCCGCCCACGACCAAGACTTGGCCATCGTACAGCAGCGTCGCCGCCGCACCGTTCCGGGCGGTAATCATCGGGCCGGTGAGGCTGAAGCTCCCAGCGTTGTAAAGCTCCGAGGTCGTCAGGTAGGTGCTGGTGGGGGTGTTGTATCCGCCCGCGAATAAGACTTGGCCATCGGCCAGTAGCGTCGCTGGGCCACCCTGCTGGTTGCTCATTGGGCCGGTGGTGCTGAAGGTCCCAGCATTGTAAAGCTCCGCAGTCGTCAGCTGGCCGGGATTGCCTCCGCCCGCAGCCAAGACTTGGCCATTCTGCAGCAGCGTCGCCGTGAAATAGCCCCGCTTGCTGTTCATTGAGCCGGTGGAAGTGAAGGCCCCCGTCGCTGGGTCGTAGAGCTCCGCACTCGACAGATAGGTGTTGGCTGGGATGGAGATTCCGCCCACGATCAAGACCAGGCCATTGGGCAGCAGCGCCGCATTTGCAACGTAGCGATCGGTCCCCATTGAGCCAGTGGTGGCGGTGAACGAGCCCGTGCTGGGGTTGTAAAGCTCCGCGCTGGGGCCGACGGACATGTCATTTGAGCTGGTATTTCCGCCCGCGATCAAGACTTGGCCATTGGGCAGCAGCGTCGCTGTCTGATTCGACCGCGGGGTGGTCATTGGGCCGGTCGTGTAGCTGAAGGTCCCCGTCGCTGGGTTGTAGAGCTCCGCGCTCGCCAGAGTGGCAGGGTTGGTATTGGACTGTCCGCCAGTGATCAAGACCTGGCCATTGGGCAACAGGTTCGCGGTGTGAACCCAGCGCGCGGCGTTCATTGGGCCGGTGGTGAGGGTGAACACGCCCGTGTTCGGGTCGTAAAGCTCCGCGCTCGCCAGAATGGACCCAGTGGAGCTCTGTCCGCCAGTGACCAAGACCTGGCCATTCTGCAGCAGCGTCACAGCCGGATTCGACCGCGCGGTCTTCAATGAGCCGGTGGCGCTGAAGGTCGCAGGCGTAGAGGGTGGGGTATCGGCGGTGATCGTGTACATTGCCGTCGCAGTTCCGCCCGCGGCGTCGCTCACCGAGACGTTTATACTGGCCGGACCACCGGAGCCAGTTGCAGCTCCGCCGATATTTCCGTTGCTGAAGCTCAAGCCGGCCGGTAGATTAGCGGCGCAATTGCCGCAGGTCCAATTAGTGAATGGCGGGGTGCCGGCCATTACCGGAATGTTGTAGCTATACAGCGTCCCCACCAGAGCGTTCGGCAGCGTTCCACCGGTAAGCGACGGCGGCGCGTTGACCGTAATGCTGTACGCTTGCGAGGCCATAGCGCCCAAGGAGTCGGTGACAGTCACCCCAAACGCGTACTGGCCCGGGGATGCGGTCGGACTTCCGGTGATCGCACCAACGGTTCCAGGAGTGCCGAGCAACAAACCGGTCGGCAGAGCGCCGGACGTCACCGCCCAGATGTAACCGGTTCCAGCGAAAGGCGTTCCGCCGCTCGCAAAAAGCGTCTGCTGGTAGTTAACGTTCTGGTCGGCCGCGGGCAGGGAGGCGGCTGGCAAGCTGAGAGGCGTCGGCCAGACGTCGACCACGCCGATGTATGCCGAGGGCAGGGGCGGGCCGCCCGGCCAGGTCGGCGACGAACAAGTGTTGAGCGTCAAGGTTTGGACCGCAATATAGTATCGGCCGGGGGCGTTAGGCACCATCACGATCGTCTGCGTGGATCCATTGGGTCCCGAGAGGCATTGTTGTGGCGACGAGTCGCTATTCAAACCGACCAGGATGGCATTACTGGACAAGCCGGTCGCCGTGAAGTTCACTGTCACTGGAATCGTCGACGGGCCGCCGCTCTCGAACTCCAGGACATTGCTAGCGGCCTGATACGAGCCCGAACCGCTGAGTCCAACGCTCGTGATGCCCGTCGGCGGGTTCGCGATTACGTCCACTGATTCGAATACGATCGGCGCGGGACTCGTTGGGAATGCCGCTGCGGGGCAGCTCGAAGCGCCGGCTAATAGGACATCGTATCGCCCAGCCTGCGTTGGCGCGGTAAGCGGACCGTCGGCGCCTATGTTGGCGGGGACGTCGCAGATCTGCGGAGCTTGGCCGCTTAATCCGAACAGGAGGTCGCCGCCAGAATCGGCAAGGTAGGATGCAGGAAGGTAGGTGAAAGTTGACCCGGCGGCGACCACGCCCTCCTGATTACTGTTCGGGGGCAAATCCGCGCCAGGGCTTTCAGAGTTGACATTAACGACAGTATTATCCTGCCTGTCCTGTCCAACTACCGTGAACGTCAGCGGGAGGGTGGACGCACCGCCATTGAGGCTGAGGGTGAGTGTGTAGACACCACTGGTAACGGAGCCGCTTCCGTTACCAGCGAGGCAGCCCGTTAACACGTTGTTTTGGATAACGCTCATTTCCAAAGCGATTATGCTGGACGACGCACCGGACGGCGTGTCGCTGATTGAAGGTCCGGCGGACACGCCTGATATCCCGAACTGGTTCACGCCCGAATAATAGAGCGGCGTGGCGGGATAGGGCATGGTGCAATTGCTCCCCCCGGCATAGCCCGATGCAAGATTGATGGTCAGCGGCAGGGTCTTCGACTGCGCCGTGTTGGTAGAATCTGTCACTGTGATGGGCACCTGCCACTGGCCTGCCTGGGATGGTGTTCCACAGATCGAGCCAGCGCTTCCGCAGGTCGATCCAGAAGCATCAAACGTGATGCCAGCAGGCAAAACAGCGCCTGCTCCCAGGGAAAACGTGTACGGCGGCACGCCGGCGCTTGCGGACAGGGTAACTGGTCCGTAGGGCGACATGAACTGGCCACTCTGCAGCGCCCCCGGGCTAGGGGGCAGATTCACAGTCAGCAGCATGGTCCCGGTCACTCCTCCCAGGGCTGCTGAGATTGTCGTGGTGCCCTGTGCGACGCCAGCCGCCTGGCCGGCGGTGTTAATGGTGGCGACGCCCGTCGCCGAGGAAGCCCAAGTAACTAAATTGGTCAGAGTTTGAGTACTCGTATCCGAGTAGGTCCCAATAGCCGCGAACTGCAGCGTGTCTGTCTGGTCAATCAAGGGAGACGCCGGCGTTACCGCGATCGACACCAGCGCCGGGGCGACTGTGAGCGTCGGCGTGTTGCTGAAAAGCGAGCCGTAGGCCGCTGAAATCGCGGCGCTGCCCGTCGAGACGGCGCTAGCCAGACCAGTCGGGCTGATCGTCGCCGCGCCTGAAGGCGTGGAATTGGCGCTCCAGGTTGCCAAACCAATCAGGTTTTCGCTGCCGGCGCCACCGTTGTAGATTCCAGTTGCCGTGAACTGCTCCGTGTCTCCAGGAATCGTAGACGCCGGGGCAGAGGTACCGAACAGCACGTTGACCGAGACTGAAGCTCCGGCAAGGAGCGTGGAGAAGGCGGGTTGGGGGAAATTGATAAAGACGTCATTGGCGTCAAAGTAGAGTTGAGAGGGAGAGCCAGTGTAGCCCGGGATGGTGGATGGCGTCGCCAGCGAAACGCCAGTAATGGTCGATTCGGGATCGGTGATAACCAGCCCATCGAAGCTCCCTGGCGTTGTGGGGAAGGTCCACCCGTTGGGGAAGGTTACCGTAATGTTGGTGCCCGTTATGATAACGCTAATGCCGCCAGAGGCGAGGCTGAACGTCGTTCCGCCGGGCGCCACGGACGCGCTTCCACCGGAGTTCAGCACAGTGCCTTGGCCAGGGTAATCATCGTTCACCCAAACCGTGTCTCCGGTGTAGGAAGTGGGTGCTGTCGGCGCAACCACAATCGAGGTCAGCAGCGGCAGGACTGTGGGCGAGGTGGTGGTGCTCCCGACAAAATTCGGGTCGCCGCCGTAAGTGGCCGTAATAGACTCGGACGCAGTGACACCAAAGGTCAGCGTGCAACTCGTGGTGGCGCTCGAACTCCCGGCGACACCCGACAAAGTCGGGCAGGTGCTGGTCAGCGCCGCCGGATTGGAAGCGACGGCAACTCCTAGGGTTGGGCCTGCGCCGTTTGCCACCGTGGTATTCGGAGTAACTGTGACCGTCACAGTTTCCTGCAGCCCGGGGATCCCCGGCGACGGGTTCGCCGAGCTGATGGTCGTCGTGGTCATCGCCTGAGTGATCGTGCCTGGGCCGCTGGCGCTGGCGGGGAACGTGTAGTTGGTAGCCAGGGTCGGGCTAACCGGCGCGAAGTTGCTGGGCGTGAGGCTGGCCGTCACCTTGTTCGCGGTCGCGACGTTCGGGCTGTTATAAGTGCCCGCCGTTTGCGTCACGGTGAAGTTGTCGCTGTTGCCCTGCAGGCCGGAGATGGAGAAGTTCGCCGGGGCCAGCGTAGCGGCGGCGCTGGCGTCATACACCATGGTATACGCCGTAGACGCAGGAGTGCCAACGATGGAAGCAGTCAGCGGCGCCGCGGTGATCACGCTTGTGGCGGGGCTGTTGAAGAACGACACCTTGTAGTTGTTCCCGTTGTTGTTGTCGTTCACGCTTCCAGCCGGCGTCATCGTGTGGGAAGCGACGGTCTGATTGACGTTCGGAGTGTCGTAGCTTTCCGTGAATCCAGCGGAATCGCCGGACACCAGACTATTCGTTGATATGGCGGGTATCGCTGTGGTCGGGGGGGTGGTGGGGGTGCAAGTCGTGCCGGCGTTGGTATTCGCGTTGTAGACTTTGGTGCTGCACACCGCCGTTACCGTGATCGGAAGCTGGTTGACGGTCAAACTGCCCTGCGTAAATTGTGTAGCCGAGCCGGTTAGATTCGAGGGGTAGGAAAGAGCAGGAGAGCCAGCGGAATAATACGTGATGCCCTCCGTGGTTCCTGAGACCACAGTGGGTCCCTGGCAGATGATGGGGTGATTGCCAGCGTCGTAGTAACCCTTGGAGTTGGCGGAGGGAGTCGGGGTGTATGCGCAGGTCACCCCGGTCAATGATGTAGCGGATGCAATGTTGCTGTAAACGGTATAGGTTGGGGTCGGGTTCGCCGCGCCGTACGTCTCCGTCTGAGAATTGGCGACGACGAACGCGTGGGTCACATCGCTGCTCACTGTGTTCGAAGCCGCGCTCTCAGTGGAAAGGTTTCCAACCGCATTAACTTCCGTGACGAAATAGTAGTAGGTCGTGTTGTAGCAGGTCGAAGTGGCGGGGCAAGTCGACCCGGCGTTAACATGATCGTTAACAACGTCGGTATAAGTTGTAACTACCGGATTACCAGAGTTGACGCCTTGGGCCCCTGTGAGCGGCGGCGCTGTTGGAGTGCAAGCCCCGGCCGAACCATTGCAGCGGTAGACGTTGTATTGAGAAGCTACTCCCGTGTTGCCAGTCCAGTTCAAAATGTTGCCAGTTCCGCCCGCTGTCGAAGAGGGAGGGACGTAGACGGCCACCGTCAAGCCGCTGGCAGGACCTAAGCTACCCGATAAAACGACGGAAGCAAAGTTCGCATCGCCGAGAGCGTCCGCGCCCAACGCGGCCGTGCCCGCGTCGGAACTACCCAGATCGGGGGTGCCACCCCCGTCGGACTTACCCAGAGAGGTGCCACCCCCGTCGGATTTACCCAGAAGAGAGGTGCCACCCCCGTCGGATTTACCCAGGTCCGAGGACGTCCCGTAGGCGTTCGCGCGAGCACCGACCTGCTGGAGATTCAGACTGAGCCAGTCGGGCGTATCGATGAAGGTCTCGCCCCCGATTCCGTCGTAGTTTATGTCCAGGCCACTCGTGATGATCGTTCCGAGCTTAACCGTACCGTTGCTCCAGTCGGGCGTGGACACAGCGGGACCCTGCAAAAGGACGTATTTCCCCTCACCGGAGATCGATCCGGAGTTCAACAAATCGCCGCTGCAAAAAACCTGTGACGCCTGGCCGGGTGTATCGATGGCGCTATTGTACGGACCAAAATACCTCACCTTGTAATTCTGAATACCCATGGGGATAGCCGAGGAGAGGAAGTCCTCGGACAGCGGCAGATCCAAACCGTAGGAATAATCGAGATGCTCATTGCCGGACGCATCCGTCAATCCTACTACCTGATACATGTAATTCATTACGCTGGGATAGTTGGGCATGCAAATGGGCGTGTTGTTCCAGCCGCCGTGATGCAAATCCAGGTTGTGACCTAGTTCGTGCATCAGGGTGCCGGCCTGTTCCAAGACTGTCCCAACTTGATCGACAGCGGCAACATCCGACCGCCACAAACCGAACGTGACCATGAAGTCTCCTCCCGGCAGATCGGCTACGCCGGAGATGCTGCCGGCGTAGGGAGTGCTCAAGGGGGTGGTCGCTGCTATGGCATGGGCGAAAAGTGCGTAATGGAAACTATCTTTTCGGTTCACATTGAAGAGCGGAACCAGGCCGCCAACCGGTCCGGGTGGTGATGGGAATAACGGATCTCCGTCTTTGATGGAGCCAAAGCCAGCTTTCCAGCCGAGCACCGAATAATTGTCAGACTGAGGCAGAGTCAACGGAGGCGGGCCCGGAGTACTAAAGTTGCAGCTGACCGAGGTGGGACACAGAACATTAGATTCCTGAACAACGTTGCCGCCCGCCGCGTACGTCGACGGAATGATGTAAGGCGATCCCTGTCCCTGATAGGTGCTGCTGCCGCCGACATCGAAGTGCATGTTGATTCCGTGCGACTGGAACACGGCGCCGACCATGTTGAGGGCGGCGAGCTGAGGATTATGAGTATGATTTGGAACGCTAAGCCCGTTGGACTGCATCCAGTCGATCTGGATAAAAATGTCGGGAACGTTTACTTTCGCTCCCATGGCCTTGAAGTTCACGCACGTCGCCGCGTTCCCCGTGCATGTGCCAAACGAGGCTGGGGCGGTTGGTGTCACTATTTTCGAGGGCGGGATGCCATCGTTCCGGAATCCGGGATTGAAATACAATCCGGATTCTTCCCATATGTCCAGAAGCCCATCAAAATCCGAGTCCTGAACGTTGGTGCTCGTGATGATTGCAGCCCACGAGAGACAATCCTTCGAACTCTGCACCTCTGTCTGGACAGAAGAATCGCCTGCGGCGAGATTATAGTTGAACGTGTAATTGTCCCAGTCCGCGCCTTGTGCGCCGACGAACGGATTCGATACTTCTTGCGGGCTGCCGCCGTTGCCGTTGACAGTGAGCGTTTCGGTGAATTTGCTTGTCGCGCCGCCGACGATCTGGGTCATCTTAGCGTCAGCGCTGGTTGATGCCTGAAAAAATCCGGGCATCGTTTGGTTCAGGCTCGGGCTGTTGGACGCAACGCCGGTAAACGCGCCATCGAAAAAAACCACGGATCGAAGGGGCGCGATTCTCGGATTCCCCGCCGCTACAAGACGATAGACCACAACCAGGGTCGCGCCATTGAATACCGTGCCGGTCGGATTGCCGGAAAATGTAATGGTGTGCGTGTAATTGGCCGTTCGAACATTCGAAGTTGAATTGATATTCAGATATTGGAGAACATCCGCGCGGTAGACTCGCACGTAGGAGTTTGTCGATTCGGTGCCACCGCCGGCGACGCACGCCGGGACTTGCGGACTGCCCAGCGGAACGGCAACCATGGGTTCATTCGCGAGGCTCGGATTGAAGAAAGAGGCATTGGGATTGCTGAGGTTAGCGTCGAAGGTGCCGGTTGTCGCGGTTGGCGTCGTCGAGCTAGTAGGCTCTATCGTCTCCCAATACAGAAACGCAGCGATGATGTCGGCCGGAGCTGCTCCTTTCGCAGTGCAGGGCACGACGCCTGCAAAAAGTCCGGGCCCGCTGATGCAAGGCACGCCACTGAAGTTAATGGTGGCGGTGGGGTTGGGGCCCAGCGTACTCAGGCCGCCCACGCCCCCGACAACGTAGTCTCCCGTCACAAAATAATTCTGGAAGTAGTTTAGTGGCCCTTGGGATACCACCGTTTGGGCCCGCGCGGCAGGCACGAATAGCGCGAGCAATCCAAGACCAAAGACAACGACCGATTTAGACCAAACAGATATAACAGCTCGTCGAACATCCATCCGATACATCCAAGGTCCTCTCGTCCCAACTGTCCTTTGACACGAGCCCCCACAAAACAGAGTCACTTGCCGCTGCGTGGTTAGCGGCTGTTGGTTGCCATCTTAAAAGATTGTAGAGTCTAAGTATCCCCAAAAGAGAGATGTCGCGTCAAGCAAAAAGGCGCGTCGGCCGTTCAGAAGGAAGGTTACAGTTGTCGTCTGCAGCACTAGAAGTACCGAATGTGAGAATTAATGGACGCGGCGCCGCACGTCGGCCAGCAGAGGATCCTCGCCGGCTTGGCCACGAATGCTCAAGTACTGCTTGTAGGGTTCAGCGAATGCCGCACTCTTCAAGCCCTCTCGCACCCGTCCCTGGTAATAATAGACTGGCGGGAAATAGCCGTAGGTGGGCACTTCGTCCAAGAACAGCGCCAAAGCCTCACCGCGGCGCTTGAGGCACCGGTCGAATTCAGAATCAGCTTCCGTAAAGGCGCCAGCCTCCAGGTACGCGTGGCCCAAATCGAAGCGGCCGATCCAGGTATCCAGGATGTTGTTCGCTTGCGTGAACGAACTGATGGCTCCTCGGCTATCGCCATTCTTCAAAGCAATCTCGCCCTCGATCAGTTTACCGTACGCCTGGGGCTCGAGCGGGAGCTCGGAAGAGAGCCCGGCGGCCAGTTCCTTTGCCCTGGCGTCTTCTCCGAGAGCGGCATAGTTCCGCGCCGCGATAAACCTGGTCTTCACGGCCTTGCTAAGATCGAGCGCGTTGTTGGTGGCTTTGAGGGCTGCGGCCTTGTCGCCCCGCAGAAGCTGAACATAGGCCAGCGCCGACAACTTATCGGCGGCGGCATCCGGGTTCTTTGCCACCGAGTCGTCGGCTGCGCCTTTTTCGAGAATTCTCACTGCGTCGCGGTAGCGGCCTTCATAGATGGCCAAGTCCGCCAAACCCGCAGCGGCGTAGGACATGTCGGTCTTTGCGACCTCTTCGTACTCCTTCGCCGCTGGCGCGAGTTGGCCCTGCCCTAGATCGGCGAACGCTTGTGCCCCGAACCCCCAACTAAAACCGGGTACCAGTTGCAGCGTCACCCCGGCCTCCTTGGCGGCAGTTTGAAAATCGCCGGCATAGGCTGACCAGGTTGAATCGTTTAGACGGTACGTGGCGCGTTTGGGCAGGATAGCCACGGCCCGCCGCACCTCCTCCAGCGCCTTGGGTATGTTGCGCAGCAGTACCAAGCAATCCGCTATGTTATTGTATGCCCCGGTATCGGACGGATACCTTTGCAGCAAGGCTCCATACTCGTCCACGCATTTCTGGGTGTCGCCGTTTAAGTAGTACGAGTAAGAGCGGGTTTCGAATCTTTCCCGCTCGGTCATGTGGTCGATGTGGTTGAGTGCCAGTTTGATGTACTTTTCGGCATCCTGCTGTCGAGAGAGGTTATGCGACGCAGCGGCCATATTCATATAGGCTAGCCCGAAGTTTGGATCCAGATCCACGGCCTGCGAGCAGTGCTTTAATGCGTCCTCATACTGGCCTTTGGACAAGTCGTCCAGCGCTATGGCGTATTCGTGAACGGCTTCCAGAGATGCCGCCGACACGGTCAACATCGAGAACCGCTGCGCGGAGTCCGATGTGTCGTCGCCCAGCGCCTTGCGGACAACGGTCCCCAGCTTAGTCACGGCAAACAGGACTTGATCCTTGCTGGCGGCGGTTTCATCGGAGGTAGCAACTACTTTGCCGGAGACCGTCTGAACCGCGCGCAGCGATAGCTGGTATTCGGCGCCGTGCCGGTCGATTGAGCCGGACACTACCACATTCAAACCCTGGCTAGCGGCGATTTGCTCGGCCTTCGCGTCATCGAGCGGACCGGATAAGGCCTTCAACCCCAGGTCTCGCATTCTGGTGCGATCGTAGGCATTGATGAAAGATGCGCCTTCCAAAGCCAGCTTGAGCGTGGATTCCAGCGTGCCGCTGAAAACTTCGTCTCCGGTGTGGTTGTTGAAATCGGCGATGAGCACGGTCATGGGTGCCACCGGCTTGGCTGTTCTGTTCAACAGCCGGTACCCGCCATATACGCCGGCCGCGAGGAGCGCGGCAGTGCCCATCGCAATAGCGATCCATTGGCCGGTTTTCGATGGCGCCATCATCGCGATGGGCGGCGTGACGATAACCTTGTGCAGCGTGCCTTGCTCCCAATCGTTCAGGTCCTGGCCCAGCAACGCCACGCTTTGGTAGCGATCCTCGACATTCGTCCCCAGCGTCTTTTGGACTATGTCGCTCAACGGCTGCGGTATTGCCGCGTCGATCTGAGTCAGCGGTGGAGCGGGAGATTGGGTTCGCAATAATAGGCTGGCGAGCGCGGAATCGGCCTTGAACGGAAGCACGCCGCTCAGCATTTCGTAAGTGATAATACCCAGCGCGAAAATATCGGAACGTTCGTCGACCGGCATGCCTTTGGCTTGCTCCGGAGACATGTACGCGGGCGTTCCCATCACCGCGCCAACTTGCGTCAGGCCGCTGCCTTCCATGGAGCGGGCCAGACCGAAGTCCATTACCACCACCCGTCCGCCGGACTCGAGCATGATATTCTGCGGCTTCAAATCGCGGTGAATCACCCCCTCCGCGTGCGCCGCTTCGAGCGCGGCGCAGACCTGGCGGAGAATCTTGACGGTTTCCTCGGGCGTGAGTTTGCGCTCTTCGAGCAAGGATGACAAATCCCGCCCGTCGATGTACTCCATGGTGATGAAGCGGAATCCGTCGGAGACCCCGAGATCGAAGATGCGGACCACGTTGCGATGAGTGATTTTCCGCGCCAGGATCAATTCCTGCTTGAAGCGCTGCATGATGCTGGCGTGGCCGGCCAGGTCTCGCCGGACCACCTTTACGGCCACCAATCGGTCCAGTTCGCGGTCTCTTGCTTTGTAGACCGCGCCCATGCCGCCTTCGCCCAGCATCTTCAGGATCTCGTAACGATCCGCGAGGACACTTCCAACTTCGAGGGCTACGCCTGGATTAGAGTCGGCCGATCCGCCCCGAGTGCTGCTCCGAGCCCAATTGACGCTCGAGGCGGTGTGGAGCATCGTCTCGTCCTCGGGGCTTGGCGTGGTGATTACAGTAGGGTGCTCAGAGCCGAGCGAGGCGCCGCACGAGGAGCAGTGAGAGGACCCAGGCGGGCTGCTCTTGTGGCATTGGACACACTCCACCGCCTTCGCGGGTACTTCCATGGGTTTAGTCTAGCAGCATCGGAAAGACCCGCCAAGATGCAAACCGTATGGAAAACCAATCGTCGAACTTGCTCGGAATCGTCTGGAACGAGAACGCGAGCAGACTCGATGAAATGGGAAGCCTGACTCTAGCGCCCCGGTGCCGCGAGTGCCCTCATGTCCCTTATTTATGGACGGGTATTTGGGCGCCCGCAGAATTCGCCGTCAGGTCGGATCGGGCGATCCGATACGTCAAGGCCCTGACGGATCGGCCAAGTCTTCGGGCTCCGGACAGCGTTCATGGAACTGTGGTTTCGAGCCGCAGACAAAGGATAGTGAACGCCTACGACAGCGTCACTCCCATGTAGAGTCTCGACGCGGGCGTTCAGGTTGTAGCGCATGAAAATCTCAGGGAGAATCTGGTCGCGTACACCGTTGAACCGAAGCCCGCGTCGCCCTCCTGACGATGGTATAGGGTAATAAGCCGTGAGGGATACTCGCGTTGCAGTCAGATTGGGCTGAGGAGATTCCGCTCGACGGCCCACCCAGCTAGCGCCACGTCCCTGATCTACACCGACAAAAAGGTCGTGATCGAACGCTGGGGGAGTGGCCGGAGGGCCGCCCCGCTTCGGCTAGTGGTCGCGATCACCTGCTCGTGCGAGTATCAGTAGGGCCTTTCAACCTGATCACGTTTAACTCGTTCGGGTTTTCAATAGCCTTCTCTCCCGCAGGCAGGCCATTTGATTGCAGCAGAAAGGTGACGATATCGATCACGTCCTTGGGCGCCACGCTGCCCGGGTCCGACGGCGGCATCGTGCTGATGATTCTGCTGTACAAACTTCGCACAGCTTCTTGATCCCACTCATTCCAAAATCTGCGGCCCTTCAATGGCGGGGCATGCTCGCTGCCTGTAAGATCGACTCCATGGCAGGCCGCGCACTTGGCCCCGTATTCGCTCTGGCCCCGCAAAGCTTGCGCGGTGAAGTAAATTCCGGGTTGTGGCGGAGAGGCCGGCAGACCAAGGCAACCCAACCAGCGCCGTAACCCTTTCCGCCCACCGGTACAACGATCAGCTGCCTGCCATTTTGCAAGTAGGTCATCGGACCGCCGGTGGCGCCGACGGGAAGATCGAGTTCGGCGATCACCTTGCCGGTGAGTTTATCGTAAGCGCGGAATTTTGCCGGACCTGAGATTCCCGCGCCGCCCATCACGGCATTGCTACTGTCGGCCACAAACAGCAAGGTCTTCGTCGGTAGAGCGACAGGCCGGCCCATATTGCCCAAGGGAGGAAGATGGAGATCTTTGAGCAGCGGATGATTGCGCGGTCCATCGCCATTCGGCGTCATCCATGTAATAGCGCCCTGGTTCATGTCATATGCTGTGATGCGGCCATAGGGCGGCTTGATGAGAGGAAGGCCGTGAACAGTTATTTCTTTAAAATCCGGGGAGGTCTCTCCACCATCGCTATTCCTGGGCAATGGCCGCTTGAGCCATGTGAACGGAGTTTTGGCGACGTACAACGGGAGAAATCAAACGAGCAGGCCGCCATGCCCGAGGCAGGCGACCTCCCACTTCGAAACCCGGTGGCCTGCCAGCAGCGGCGGTAGTATCAAGTCCAAGACGTTTAGTCGGGCGGGCCGGAAGCAGCCGGGCGCGCACACGATTGGAACATGGTCTTTATAACCGAGCAAGAGGAGATTGCCAGGCTCGACCGGCGCCAGGAAGCACTGGATCTCGACTCCGGCTCGAACCAAGGCGCGGCCGATCACATCAACCGGCCCGGCAGGTGCGGTAGTCGAAGCGATCAGGACAGCGGTTGGTTTGGCGCGCAGCAGATGATCGAGGGAATCGGTAACAGCGTCTTCCTCTTCGATTGAAGAGAGGGTCACGCTGGCGCTGGTCCCAAGCCGATTCAGACGCTGGCGCATGACGTTTTCGAACAACTGCCTTGCACGTTCTCCGCCGACCGGATCGGTGTATAAAATTGTCACGGCCGGAGTGCGGATGGGCAAGGCCTGCAACATCGGACGCGTCCCTTCGACGACAGACATAAGGACCTCAAGATCCGGTTTGGCCACAACCAAAGGCGCGCTTTTCACGCTGGCTACCCGATGGCCCGCGTCCGCGTAAGTAAAGTTCCGAGACGTGGCGACGACCATACCACGCCCGGAATTGATTTGCATTAGCATCTTATCATCCACCAAGATGCAACACGGCTCGGTAGCGAACAAATTCGCCCTCCCACCAGCGGCTAAACGTACTTCGAGCGGCCCGCAGCTGATTTTGGTCGCCACCTGCATCACCGCGTCGCCTTCGCCAACCTCACCCTCTTCCAACTCGGTCACCCAGACCTCGTTCAAACCTTCGGTCGCAAGCGTACGAGCATCCTCTTCGCTGATAACGTGGCCTTTGGCGAGTAATTTCTTGCCATCGGCACGATGGATGGTGGAGGAAATAGTTCTTCCGGTCGACTCCTTGAGGCAAATGTTCCGTGATTTCATTCGTCAGAACGCTCTTCCCTGAAGAGACCGCCTAGGTGTTGAGCTATGATACGACCCTGGCTGACAAAAGGTACAAGTCTTTCGGTACCGGAGCGCGATCTTAAGAACAAAAGCAAGGCTTACGCGGCGGGCCAAACGAGCCTCGGCGGGACGGAATCGCTCTTGGCTCGTATTGAAGAACCATCGCCATTTACATTGGCAGTGCTTGTAGCAGAGCTAGTTGCGGCAGAGAGGCGACAAGAGTTGGCCGGGCTCGGAGGGCCAGTATGCAGCGGGTTAAATACTGCATGCCAGACTATAAGTAAGCAGAATTACGTCATTAAGTGTCAGCGGATATCAAAGATTATATGTACGTCTGCGTGCACAAAACTCTAAATACGTCTGTCCGGAGTACCGAGAATGGAACTGTATACCTGGATAGTGGCTTGATGACAGCCACAGGAGGCCGATTCCAGGCCTTTCCGATCGATGATAGTAACGCGCCCCCGCACGTACCGGATCAACCCCTTTTTCTTCAGCGTGCCTGTCGCTGCATTGACCGTCGCTCTTCGAACCCCGAGCATTTGAGAAAGGAACTCCTGCGTAAGTGGAAAGCTATCCTGACAGGCATGATCGTGGGTCATCAACAGCCATCGAGCGCAACGCTCTTCCATAGTGTGCAGCCGGTTGCACGCCGCTCCAATGAGGACCTGCCGCATTAGCGCTAAGAGATGCCGGTTCATCACATCCTGCACTCGCAGCCGACTGCTTGCAACTTTCAGGAAGGCGTAGCGGTCGATCTGAGCGGCGGTGCCAGGTAACTGGACAAGGCTCAAGGCCATCGATCCTTGCCTTTGAAGAAGCTCCGATGCTCCCACAACTCCCTCTCGCCCGACGATAGCCATCTCCATCGAAAGCTTGTCCGTGGTGCTGACCAACAAGGAGACCATGGATGTTATGGGGAAGTAGACAAAATCGATGGGGTTGTCCTGACGATACAGTCTTTTGCGAAACTTCAGAGCCACCACTTTGGCCTCTAGCATCAGGATTTCATAGTCTGCCCGATCCAAACTGGCAAGCAGGAGGTTCCCCCTGGGATCGGTATCGCGCTGTCTTTGCGTCTGTGGCGACATATCGGCTCCGCAGTCAAAGATCGCTACGGGAGATCCCTAGCTTCTTCATCATGGCGTTCAGGGTCGACCGTGGAATCCTCAGGCGAGCTGCTGTGGCGCTGATCACCCCACCGGTTTCACGGAAAATGCGTAAGATGTGCTCCCGCTCCACTTCTGCCAAGCTGGCGGTATTGGCGAGGTCGGCACGCAGCTCCGACACGGGAGCAGTGAGAGTTGGCCCTCGTGTAACGGCCACCGACCTTTCCATGAAGTTTTCGAGCTCTTGAACATTCCCTGGCCAGCGCCAACTGGCCAGGGCTTTCATTGTCCCCGCCGGGATCTTGTCAATGGTCCGATTCATTCGGGCGGCGTATTTCTTCGTAAAGTGCCAGGCCAGTACGGGTATGTCCTCGGGACGATCGCGCAACGGCGGTGTGACGATTGGAAACACTTTGAGTTGATAGAAGAAATCGCTTCTGAACAGTTTGTCCCCTATCATCTGGGGCATATTTAGTTTGGTTGTTGCCAGCAGCCGGACATCAGTGCTGATCTTACGGGTGCCACCCAGCCTTAGAAATATTTTCTCATGCAGAGCCCGCAGCAACTTGCTTGCGAGATCCAGGGGCACCTCGCCCACTTCCTCCAGCAACAAGGTGCCTTGGTCAGCCATTTCAAGCCGCCCGATCTTGTGCGACAACGCACCGGAGAAAGCGCCCCTTTCGTAACCGAAAAGCTCGCCCTCCAGCAGCCCGACCGGAATGTTCGCACAATTCAACCTAACGAAAGGAAGATCTCTGCGTGGGCTCATTCCATGGATGGCGTGCGCGATGAGTTCTTTTCCCGTGCCAGTTTCCCCCATGATCAACACTGTGGCATCGGTCGGCGCAAGGGCGTCTATCTGGCCTAGAATCCGCTTTATAGCCGCGCTGGTGCCGACAATCCCACTCCCGTCATCCCGGACGGCTTTCCTTTCGATAGTCTCCGCGGCGCCCCGCTCAACGAGCTCCCGGAAGAACGTAATCCAACGGAAAGGAGATAGCTTTAATACAGCCGTGGCAGCTACAACCGGAACCCGCTTCCCGTCCTTGCGAATCAACTCTTTTTCAACGGGCCCAGAAGCCCCGAATTGCAACACTTCTTCGTGTGCCATCTCATCCAAAGCAAGGTATTCAGGTGGAGTGAGACGAGGCCAGCGCAGGTGGCCGGCCAGCAAATCCTCGCGGCTGTAGCCGACAAGTTCAAGAAACGTGTCATTCGCCTCCGCAGTTTGATCAAACTCACCGGAAACGATGGCGACGGCAGTTGACGCCGACAGGAGCGGTCGTAGGCGCGCCCGGCTGAGCCGCAATTCTTCATCCCTGCGCTGACGGTCGCTAAAATCGCGCACCACTCTGGCAAACCCCTGCAGATCCCCATGCTCGTTTTTCAGCGCCATGGTCATAACACTGGCCCAGAATCGTACGCCGTCTTTTTTTACCTGCCAGCATTCGTTGCCGAAATGGCCTTCGCCTGTGGACCTCTTCAATTCCTCGTCCAACCTATTGCAGGGGCTGTCTTCGTTGGAATTCAGAAACGCTACGTTTTGGCCAATGGCTTCGTCGCCACTGTATCCGTAAATACGCTCCGCACCCGAATACCAGGCGACTACCTGTCCGTCTACATCCAGCAAGAACAGTGCGAAGTCCTGCACCCAAGAGGGAATAGCTTTCTCATATCCATCTCTCGCAGGCCCCATGCTTCGCCCGTACTTTGGCTTGTCTTGCAGCACCAAAAGATGGCGCACTGGGAGCACATTCCCTTTGGCAATGTAGTCTACGTCACGGGGGCCAGCCCGACCCACAAGCCGGAGTGTGCCTTCCTGCTCGCCGCGATCCCGAAGTGCTCGCCAGCGTTCCGCAATCAGTGGCTTGAAGCTGGGATCTGTAAAATCATCCACGCTGCGGCCTATGATTTCTTCCCTTGGGAAGCCCAAGAGCTTGATGGCGCCGAAACTAACCTCCCGGCAGACTCGATCGTCGTCTGCGATCAGGATGGGCGCAGACGAGCCGTATACGATCGTCCAGAACGACAGTTCGAGCTCTTTGGGCCCGTTTTCGGCTAGCCAGCGAGTAGCTTCCGGTCGAGCGACTGGGTGCATGACAGCTGTCCCCTTTCGCCCTGCCTCGATCCCGGCGCGGCGGCGGGATCAGCGTTGGGCTCGTCCTGCTGACCAGGGGACGATGGTGCTCGTTCATAATTATGCGAGAAGCAATATACCAATTGCAAGAGAGATATATGACTAGGTGCCGACTCAGCGGGCCGACAGTGACTCGTGGCATCGCTGCGTGCAACTCCACCCACCTATAAAGCGATGGAATCGGATTACGCCCGCACCACGAGCCTCTCTTGCCTCCTCGGGATGGACGCATGCAAGAGAGAATGGAACTCGTTGCAGTAGCCATATATCGCCACTAAGCGCGGCGAGTAACCATATACGGTCACCCGCGCTCGCCCGTTAGAACAATTTAGCGAAATGTGTTGTGGGTGCCTATTGATGAAGTGGTGACGAAACGACTATTCCTCCGGCGATCGCACTACGCAGCAGGTCTCATTCCGCCCATCCCGGTTCTGGTGCCGCGCGCCCTGGCGAACTGATGATGCTTATCCATAATCGTCCAAAACACGGTAGGAATTGCATGGTATATGTGACTGTAGCCATATAAGGCCATCTGAAGCAGTCAGTAGCCATATATGGTCACTAGGCCTGGGAAAACACACACCTTTCTAAGCATTGTGTCTCGAAATGGCTAGTAATAGTCCACTTCTTCCTATAAACTATAGCTGCCGTGCAAAGGGTTACTTGCCAACGAGGTGGGTCATTCTTTTCCTCGACAGAAAGAAGGTTGGAGTCTATGTCCGCTGCCTCGCAGCTTCCAGTCAAATCCGTTAGCCGCCTGGAGGTGCTCATCGTCGAAAGCAATCCCGCCGATACGTTGCTCACCGTGGAAGCGTTCAGGGTCGCTGGATTGACAAGCGGTCTGCATTGCGTCACAGACGGCGACGATGCGCTTATGTACGTGCGCCGCGAAGGTCAGTACGCTAACGTGAAAGTCCCGGATCTCATATTTTTGGACTTGTCACAGCCGAGGATGTCCGGGTTGAAAGTCTTAAGGGTAATCAAATCCACACCGGCGTTAATGCATATTCCGATCGTGGTCGCCGCGGGTTCGGATGATCCCGAATTCGTGAGGGCGGTCTACAAGCTGAACGGCAATTGCTTTATGAGGAAACCTGGCGACCTGCCGGAATTCGCGAGATTCATCGAAGCATGCTACGAGTTTTGGGGCAGTGTAGTTACCCTTCCATCGCACAGACGCAAGACCATGACGCAAAATGTTTAGCAACATGATCGAGCTTGGTAAATAGCGTTTCGCAGGCTTTTCACACCAGTTGCACTTTTGCTCCATGCGGACCCTGCCTTTGGCCGGCCTGCAGGCTTCAGCGGGGCGAACGTCCGCCCGCCGTCCGCACTGAACAATTACGGCTGACCTCAAAGGACTCATATCCCAAATATGCCGCTTCGGATTCTTCTTGTTGACGATCACAGGATCATGCTAGCCGGGATCAAAGCCATCCTCGAACAGAGCCCAGAGTTCACGGTGATCGGGGAAGTTGAAAGTGGGAGTGAAGCAATTGCTGAATGCAAAGAGAAACACCCGGATGTGATCGTGATGGATATTGGACTTCCCGGAATGAACGGCATTGAAGTAACGAACATCATTGTTCGAGACGCGCCGGAAACCAAGGTCGTTATGCTCTCGATCTACGACGACGAACAGTCGGTGGTGAGCGCGATTCGTTCCGGTGCCTCCGGGTATGTGCTGAAGAAAGGATCCGGCAGCGATCTGCTGAAGGCAATAAGGACAGTCGCGAATGAGGGCTCTTACTTGAGTCCCCAGGTTTCCTATCACCTGTTCCAACGCATCAAGAAAGCTGGCCCGACGTCGAGGCCGGCGACCTCAGCACTGGAGGTTCTCGCTCCGCGCGAATTGCAGGTGTTCTGGCTGATAGCCGCAGGCAACACCAGCAAGGAGATCGCTGCAATTTTGGACTTGGGGCTAGCAACCGTACGCAGCTATCGGATGACTATGATGAGGAAGCTCGGACTTAGCTGCATCGTCGGTGTAATTCAGCGCGCCGTCGCAGCCGGAATGGTTTTTCCAAACGCGTTGGCGGACGGGCTAAAGCGTGTTCCCATAGTGGTGAACGAATCTGAACCGTCTGAAATCGACAGCGGCAGCAATATTCGCGGCCAAGCTGTGAGTGGCTAACGGCAGATCTCCGCAGTCGAAGGACCCCGGCCAATGGTTACTTTTGCCTGCGCCAGAGGCCGGAGTAGTAGCCATATGTGGTCAGGATGGCTTGGTCAGTAGCCATATGTGGTCGCTCGACCTGGCCAATAAGAAAACACTGTTCCACAATTTCTTAGTCGCTCTATTTATTGCTCCGTAATCAGACGAACTAGTCCGCCAGTGATCACTGTGCGTTTAAAGGGAACCACCGGTTGGGCCACAATCATTGAACTGAATCTGAAACTGGCCGGGAAGCATGATTCCGAGGTGCTTTTACAAGGGGTAGGTCACGCGTGACCCGCAGTTTCCGACCCTCGCCTTGTCAAGCGGCTTAGTATTTTACGCCTCCATCGCCGCGATGTCTTCGGTGGCGATTGGGCTGTCGGGCGTCACTGGGTGGATGCTTCACATCGCAACCCTCCTCACCTAGGGAGCCGCGCAAGCGATTCGCACCGAACTCCTCGGCCTGCATGGTGCTGGCCGGCGTTTCCTTGTGGTTGCTAAGAAAAAAGGACAACCAATCCTTCGCGCTGGCGAGGAGGTTGACTGCTAAGACCGCCGCGGCCATCGCCGTACTGGTGGGTTTGCTCACCCTGGCAGAGCACCTTTTCGGTGTGGACTTCGGCATCGACCGGCTATTTCTTGTGACTGCTCCCAATGCGCGCGCCGTCATGTCCCCGCTCGCGGCGGGAGGTTTCGTGCTGCTTGCTCTCGCCCTGTTGGGGCCCGATTGGCGGACGCGGCGAAGGACTGGCGTGGCGCAGTTTCTCTGTTTCGGGGCGATGATGGGCGCCTTTCTTGGGTTCCTGGGCCTTGGTTCTCGATCCAAGCGTGTCTCCCATTACCCTAGCGCTGCCGACGTTTGTAACCTTCTTTGCCATGGCAAGTGGCCTGCTGTGTTCGCGCCCGGCTTGGGCCATGGGCGGGCTCCTCACTAGCCGGAGCGTGTGCGCGGCTAGGTTGCGCGTGGTTTGCTTTCACCCACCAAGAAAACAAATAAAGAGGCCAACGAGAATCCCACGCAACCCACTCTCGCCACCTTCATCACTCGCCTGGAAGGTCTGGCCTCCGAGGCCAACGAATCACTAGCCGATGCGCCCCCGGAATAGATCTTGAGCCTCCAGCTCCCGCTGGATCAGTTCGCAACTGCTACGGGGGAAGTCGCGAAGCGCATATCGATGAGACGAAGCAAAACAGCCCCCATAGGCAGGCTAGCTCCCAGTTCAGCTAACTCTGAATGGGTTACGTGATTTTCGCCTGGTGTTTTTCAACCGTGGAGATAATCGCCCTTTTAGCTCGCTGGCGCAGTGTGTGACCGAATGTCTGAGAAAAGGAACGCGTAATAGTAGCCATATGTGGTCAGGTGACGTGGGTAGTAGCCATATATGGTCAACTAGATCTGCCACTTCATAAACATTGTCACACACTGTGTTAGTTCGCTCTATTTATTACTCCGGAATAGGACGAACTAATCCTCCAGTGATCACAGTGCTCTTAGAACAAACCGCCGGTTGGGCCCCAATCATTGAGCTGAGTCTGAAATTGGCTGGGGAACGCGATCCCGAGATGCTTTTGCAAGGCGTCAGTCACCTGGCACGGCAGATCGTGCCGGCGCAGTATGCAAGCGTAGGCATCCTGGAGGAAGATGGCCAGGCCATCAGCGGCAGGGTCTTCTCCAGCGGAATGGACGCCGCGAGCGGAATGGCGGCCACGGCCGTCATGCCGGCCATTACGGTTCTTCGGGCGGCCGTTCTGGCGAATATGCTGGAGACGCGCCGCGCGTTGCGTCTGCGCAACGTATCCTCTGAGAGTTTGGGCTTCAATCTCCTGCCGGAGGTACACCATCTGTCGTCCGTGCTGGGAGTTCCTCTTTCCAGCTCGCTACGCGTTCGGGGCTTTTTGTTACTCGCTAATAAGTTTGACGCGGACGAGTTCAGTGATCAGGATGAACAACTGGTTGCGGCCCTCGCCAGCCAAGTGACTCTCGCCTACGAAAGGATGGAGGAGCAAAAACGCGCACACGAGGAATTGGTCGAATCCAGGGACGTCCTCGAGGCTTTGTTTGAGTTAGCTCCGGACGCGTTTGTCGTCGCGAATGAGGACGGTCGAATCGTTCGTGTTAACGCTCAGGCTGAAAACCTTTTCGGCTATACCCGAGACGAATTGGTCGGTCAGCTTGTAGAGATCCTCGTCCCTGAGTGGTTCCGGAAGGCGCACCCAGCCCGCCACGAGCAAGTCTCCGCTCACCCCGGCCGGCGGCCGATGGGGGAAGGGCTAGAGCTTTCGGGCAGGCGCAAGGATGCGAGCGAATTTGCGGTGGACATCATGCTGAGCCGGATCGAAACGAAGCGTGGCAAGCGGACTAAGATCGTGATCCGCGATGGCACGGCCCACATGAAAATGGCAGAGCACATTAAGCAGTTGAACCGGTCCTTGGAAAAGCATGTGGAGGAACTTCAGACAGCCAATCACGAGCTGGAAACATTCAACTACTCGGTATCCCACGATTTGCGCGCACCGCTTCGGCAGATCGACGGTTTTGCCCGGATCCTTGGTGAGCGGTTGGGCCCTCAGGCCGGCTCCGAGACCAGCCGTTACCTCCAGCGTATTCAGCACGCCGCCACTCACATGAGTGGACTTCTCGAGGGCCTTCTGGACCTGGCGAGGCTGGGACGGCAGGGACTCTACATGCAGCCAGCCGACTTAAACGCCTTGGCATCGGAAGTGATGGAGGAACTGAGACTGGAAGCGCCGGACCGGCAAATCGAGTGGATTCTCGACCCCCTCCCTATCATTAACTGCGATAGCGTTCTGGTGAAAGCAGTTTTCTCCAACCTGCTCTCCAACGCAGTCAAGTTCACTCAACCGCGCGAGTGCGCGATTATCCGAGTGGGTCATCGGATTGAAAACGGCGAGACCGTCATCTTCGTCGAAGATAACGGCGTAGGTTTCAATATGAAATACGCGGACAAGCTCTTCGGGATCTTCCAGCGGCTGCATCGTTCCGAAGACTTTCCTGGCACGGGAATCGGCTTGGCGACTGTGCAGCGGATCATTAAGAAACACGGCGGCCGCATTTGGGCGGAAGCCGAGTTGAACTCTTACGCAACCTTCCATTTCACTCTATTACCGAAGGGCATGGAACAAGCTGAAGGATCGAAGCACGAAAACGAGGTACTTCATGAGTAATGATAACGAGATTCTCCTGATTGATGATGATGAGGCGGACGTAGAGCTGGCCTTGCATGCCCTCCGCGAGAATAAGCTCGCCAACCATATTCATGTCTTGCGGGATGGCGAGGAAGCGCTGGATTATCTATTCGGCCCGGGGCGCGACGAGCAAGCGGCTTCCGGCCAGACGCCCAAGCTGATTTTGCTGGATCTGAAGCTTCCCAAGGTGGACGGAATAGAAGTGTTGCGGCGACTCAAGAGTGACGCGGCGACCAAATTCATACCAGTGGTAATCTTGACCTCGTCCAAGGAAGAACGCGATATGGTTAGGGGCTACGACTTGGGCGTAAACAGCTACATTCAGAAGCCTGTCGACTTCGATCAGTTCCGCAAAATTGTTATGCAGGTGGGGCTTTACTGGCTCGTGATCAACCAGCCCGCGCCGATCCGAGCGAAGCCAGTATTGATATGAAGAATGGCCTATTGAAAGTCCTGTTGGCGGAAGATGTCGCAGCAGACGCCGAACTCTGCATTGACGCTCTCGAGAAGGCGGGGTTTTCGGTTTGCGCGGACGTTTGCTCACGTGCGGAAGACTTCGAGCAGCTCATCGGCGCAACGGCCTATGACGTTGTGTTGGCTGACTACAACCTGAAAGATTGGACAGGTATACAGGCCGTCGAAATTGTGCAGCGCCTGGGGAAGAACATTCCCGTCATTGTAGTGACTGGAAACTTAGGGGATGAGAAAGCTGTGGACTGTATCCATCAGGGCGCCGCCGATTATGTCCTCAAAGACCGGCTGAGTCGCCTTCCATCGGCCGTCCGTCGGGCCATCGACGAAAACGTTTTGCGTCGGCAGTCCCACGTCCTCGCGGCCGCGTTATTCAGCGTCAAGGACGGGGTCCTGATCGCCAAAGCCGCCCCGAACTTATTGAACGCACAAATCATTTCTCTAAACGAGGCTTTTTCAAAAATCACAGGATACCCTTCCGAGGAGCTGATTGGAAAGCATCTGAGCTTTTTTCGGACTACCGGAGCCGGAGATGAATTCTTCGCGGGTAACGAGGCGAAGTTGTCGAATCTCGACGTGACCGAGACGCTGGACAAGCGCAAAGATGGTTCGGTCTACAACGCCGAGTGGCAGATCTCGCCTATCCGTAACGGTCCAGGCGGGATCAGCCATTATGTCGTGATCCACCGTGACATCACCGACCGCAAACGCACGGCAGCCGAACTGGCCGAGACCAACGAGAAACTACTCCGATATTCAGAAGAACTCCAGTTCGCGAAGGGCCACGCCGAGGCGGCAACTCGTGCGAAGAGCGAGTTTCTGGCTTGCATGAGCCACGAAATACGGACGCCCATGAACGCAATTATTGCAATGGCGGACTTGCTTTCCGACACCCAGTTGACGGCAGAGCAATCTAAGTATGTCGAGGTCTTCCAGCGCTGCGGTGAGAATCTGATGGTCTTAATCAACCAGCTTCTGGACATCTCGAAGATCGAGGCGGGCAAGCTCGATCTTGAACAGTTAGATTTTGATTTGAATGCAGTTCTCGCGAAGACAATTGCGCTTTTTGAATCTCGGGCTCACGCCAAGGGATTGAGCTTGTCCTTCCAAGTGGGTGGCAACACCCCAACTCGGCTTATTGGCGACCAGCATCAATTGCAGCAAGTCTTAACAAACTTGATTGGCAACGCGATTAAGTTTACCGAAGAGGGCTCCGTCATGGTCGAGGCAAGCCTCGGCGATACGCTCTCGGAGTCGGACTGTTTCATTGAGTTTAAGGTCAGCGATACGGGCGTTGGAATACCTGATGACAAGATTGCGGTGATTTTCGAGGACTTCAGTCAAGCGGATTCTTCAATCACACGCCAGTATGGCGGCACTGGTCTGGGTTTAGCGATTAGCCGAGCCTTGGTCGAGAGGATGAATGGCAGCATCACGGTCAAGAGCGAAGTTGGAGTCGGCAGCACTTTTCGCTTCTCCGCCAACTTCCGTCTCCAGCCGGGTTGTACGCAGACGCAATTTGAATCCGCGCCTCGGAGAATTCTGCTTTGCGAAGATTCTCCGGACAATGCATTCGTGGTGGGCGCCTATTTGGCGGGCACTAACTACGCGCTCGAACATGTGGTAAATGGCAAAGCAGGCTTGGACAAATTCAAAAGCGAAGCCTTTGATCTGGTTTTAATGGATATGCAGATGCCAGTTTTGGACGGCCATACCGCCACGCGGCGAATACGGCTGTGGGAGGCCGATCATAACCGAAGGCCAACACCAATTTTGGCTCTGACGGCGCACGCCCAAAAAGAAGAAGTGAAGCGCTGCGAGGCCTGCGGCTGTACGGCGTTCCTGAGCAAGCCGATACGAAAGGCGACGTTGTTAGCAGCCTTGGCAAGGCACCTTGGGCGCACTACTCCCGCACCGGATCAAAGTGACGTGCCACCGGAAGTGCAAGAACTGGTGCCGGGCTATCTCAAACAGAGGGATCTGGATCTGGAAAAACTTCGGATGGCCATAGAAGAGTCGGATTATCCCGCGATTTCGACGCTGGGCCATCAACTGAAAGGCTCCGGTACGTCCTACGGATTTGATGAGTTCTCCGAGATCGGTAGCGCTCTCGAGCGCGCCGCCAAAACACACGATCTGGAGGAAACACGGCGCCAAGTCGAGCTGCTAGCGGGCGCCGTATCTGAAGCCGTGGCTGTACGTTTAGTGACGCGAGAAAAGTAACAGAAGGGCTATTCATTGTTAACTAGCATCGTTATTTGTCCACATGCGGATCGTACTGGCGAGCTCTCAGCCAATCTGAGTGAGCTCGGTCATGTTCGTGTTCTCCGGACCTTTCAGCAATACCCTTCGGACGAGGAATTGGACCGTTTTCTTCATATAGCAGGTCCGTCCATCGTATTCCTCGGTACCGAGGACACCCGCCGCGCGCTTGAACTGGCGCTGGCTACAGACCGCGCCGGAACTGGCACCCAAGTCGTCGCTCTGAGCAGCGCCTGCGACCCGCAGTTTCTTGTCGAAAGCATGCAAGTTGGAATCCGGGAATTTCTGTCTCTGCCGCTCGAGCCCGATCGGCTGTATGAAGCGGTGTGCCGGATCACCGATGTCCTGGAACGAAAACCGCTGGCGTTCAAATCCACCGACGCTGTGTTCGGTTTCCTGCCCGCCAAGCCCGGCGACGGCGCTTCCACTGTTGCCGTGAACGTCAGCTCTGCGATCGCTCGGCGCTCCCCGGGGAACACGCTACTCGCGGACTTCGATTTGAATCTGGGCATGGTCGCCTTCCTGCTAAAGATAACGAATGGCCACTCCATTCTCGATGCAATTGATGTAGCGGACCGTATGGATGACGCCTTGTGGAACAGTCTCGTCCTGAAACGGGATAGCATGGATGTGCTTTGCTCCGGGAGGCTAGAATCAAGAAGTGACGTAGACCCCTCACTGGCTGAAAAGATCCTGCACTTTGCCAGGCGGTCCTACAGTACCATCTGCATCGATTTATCCGGCAACATGGAGCCATTTTCCATGTCGCTTTTGGGCCAATGCAGAGAGATCTTCCTGGTCTGCACTTCGGACGTTCCGTCCCTTCACTTCGCCCGGGCGAAGGTCCAATTCTTGCGCGAGTCCGGATTGTTGGACCGCGCTTCGGTAGTGATAAATCGGTCAGCGATACTAAGCTCATTCTCCATTGATGACATGGAAAAGCTGCTGGGACTGCGGATACGGTTGTCGCTCCAGAACGATCCGCGACGCGTTAGCAATGCCATGCGTGACGGAACGTACGTTGATCCAAAGAGCGGCTTGGGCCGCCAGTTTGAAACTTTTGCGGCAAGCCTGGTCGGCCTGGATTCCCCCTCCACCACAGTTAGACGCAAGCGCCGTTTTATTGAGCACTTCGCAATCGTTCCGTCAGACTACCAAGCCTCGGAAAAGAAGCGGCGTTGAAGCGATACATTGCAGGTGTTGCAGATGTCCGGAGATCCAAGGAGCGTTTATGAATGAAAATGAGCCCAAACAAACCCCGGCCGACAGTCCGTCCAAGGAGACTCACGCCACTGAATGGCACACCAAAGCAACACGGATTGATCAGCTTCTCGTCAGGATGAATTACGGGATCCGTTCGGCGGCCAATGTGATTCTCGGCCTGACGGATCTGATCCGAGAGTCGGAGTTGAGCCCGAATCTGGGCCAGAACGTGAGTGTCCTTCGCGCCAACGCCGAAGGTTTGCTCAAAGAGAGCGCCGAGATCATCGACCTCACCAGGGCAGAGCTGGGCAGTCTACAGTTGTTCTCGGCCAGCTTCAATCTTCATGACGCGCTGCAACAAGCCATGGACCTCATGTCGATTCTAGCCAGTTGTAAAAGGATCAGACTCACTTTTCATGTCTCGCGGCAGGTGCCCCTTTCAGTGATCGGCGATGCGGTGCGGCTCAGCCAGATCCTGATCACGTTAGTGCGCGCCGCTATCGAACGACTCGAACAAGGTGAGATCTCGGTCAAAGTGGAGGACGATTCAAACTATCCCGACGGGATCAAGATCAAATTCAGCATAGCCGACAATGGCCGGAGTCTTCCTCCCGAGCTGATCAGACACATGTTCGACGGCGGACCGGATCAGGAGACGGCAACGCGAGGCGGATCCGAACTTGCCTTATTGCTTGCAAGGCATCTGGCGAGGATGATGGGCGGCGATTTGTGGGCCGAGCTCGAGCCAAAGGTAGGGGCTGTTTTCCACTTCAGCGTGAATCTCCCCCCGGCGCCGACGGTGGATTTCCTACAGTTGTCCGAGGACGGAGCGAAAGCCCGCACCGACTTGCATCCGCTGAGAATCCTGGTAGCCGATGATTCAGCCGACACTCTGCGATTGATTCGAGCTTTCTTGAAGGAGGCGCCCTGGGGGATCGACTCGGCCGAGAACGGTCGGACCGCGGTAGAGATGGCCGTGAGTAAATCATATGATCTGATCCTCATGGACCTTGACATGCCAGAAATGAACGGGTACATTGCTGCGCGCCAAATTCGGATTTCGGAGTGCCTGAATGAGAAGTCTGCCGTGCCGATCGTCGCACTGACTGCTCACAACGAGGCGGAGGCGGCTTCGAAGAGCATCCAAGCGGGCTGCACGGCGCATGTTACGAAGCCGATTCGCAAGGCCGCTCTCATTGAGACAATCCAGCGCTACGCGGGCGATAGGCGAGGTGACTTGGCCCGCCGCTAGGGCTCGCTTCAGGCCTCAGCCCTGAAGATCGAGACCAGGCAGCCACCGATTAGTTAAACGAACAAGTGATCATGATGTACCAACCTGCAAGAGATCAACGTTCACCGTCCGCCGCGGCAGTCGATAGGCGGAGGAAAAGACGCTCCGCACCAAGTGATCCGGTAGAAATCCGCCCTCTGGAGGGTGGGAGAGGTCCGCAGTCGTTTGGGACGGCGTTAGACGTGGAACGGGAACGCCTGATTCTCAAACACTTGCCGCAGGCCAGGATCGTTGCCCGGCGGATACATGAACGTCTTCCCGAAAGCGTCAACTTGGACGACCTGATTTCCGCTGGAACCATCGGGTTGATCGCCGCCGTTGACCGCTTCGACCCCAGCCGCAACGTCAAGCTGGAAACGTACGCCGAATACAAGATTCGGGGCGCCATACTCGACAGCCTGCGAAACCTCGACTGGGCGCCGCGCCTGCCGCGCCGGCGTTCCAAGCAGGTGGAGGCGGCCATCTCGGCGGTGGAGCAACGCCTGCATCGCGCACCCGCCGAAGACGAAATCGCCCGCCAGCTGGAGTTGTCGCTCGAGGAATACCATGAATGGTTGGTGGATATTCGCGGCGTGAATCTAGGCAGGCTGGAAGCCCCCGCGCCGGACGATGACAGCCGCAATCTTCTCAAATACATCCCGGACGACCAGGAAAGCTGGCCTTTGAGCTTGCTGGAGCGATCCGAGGAGCAGCGCCTGCTCGCGGCCGCAGTCGCAAAAATGCCGCGAGCTGAACGTATCGTGATCACTCTGTATTATCACGAGGAGCTCACGCTGCGGGAAATTGCCAAGGTCGTGAATCTGCATGAGTCTCGCGTCTCGCAACTAAAATCTCGGGCCATCCTGCGCCTCCGCTCCAACTTGGAGCAGCATGTCCATGACGGCGAGTTTAGCCGCTACCTGGTTGACAAAGGTCCGACGGTGCTAGAGGCCATTTACGTAAAGCACGACCGAGTGGCCTTCAAATGAAATGGAAGTATGTGGCGTCGCTATCGCTGGCCGATTTCCTTAGACCATCTTCAACGTCGAGCTATGACTTGCTCTCGGCAAACGTGGATTTGAGCGCACCTGGAGAACAGCGATGTTTTCGGGACCGAAGCTTACCGAAACAGAGATCTACAGGAGACTCATCTTCCTATGGGAGCGCGGCTTCTTGAACGGCTCTGAAGGCTCGGAACCATCCGGCTCTTGGATGCTCCGCTACGGCTGCGCTCTGCTCAGCGTAGCGCTCGCGACCTGGGTGCGGGTTTTGCTCGACCCGGTGGTCGGCAACCAGATTCCCTATGCAACCTTGCTTTTCGCAGTCCTGGCGACGGCTTGGTATGGAGGCGTGTGGCCCGCATTACTCGCGGTAGTCATCGGGGGTTTTTCCGCGGATTATTTTCTGGTCTTGCCGCGTGGCAGTTTCGGGATCGCTGGCGCGGAACAGTACGTCGACTTGGCCCGCTACTTGGCAGTGGGTGTTGGGATTGCCGTACTCGGCGGAGCAATGCAGGCCAAATCTCTAGGCGGGATTCGAAAACTCCAAAGCGCGCGCGATGCGCTCGCGGAAACCGAGGAGCGCTTGCGCCTCACGCTGCGTTCCTCGGGGGTCGCGGTTTGGAGTTGGGACATCGCGGCGAATATCGTCGAGGCGGATGAGAATTGCTCGGTTCAATTCGGCCTGCCGATGGGCCAGTTCCCGAAGAACGTAGAGCTGTTGGAAGCAGCCCCAGACGCGGTGGTAGTGGTGAATCGTGAGGGCAAGATCGTTCGGGTCAATGCCCAGGTGGAGAAGCTTTTCGGATATACGCGAGAAGAGCTGCTGGGCCAGACCATTGAGATGTTGGTACCGGAAAGCTTCCGGAGCAAACATCCCGGGCACCGCAGCAGCTTTTTTGCCGATCCCCGCGTGCGCGCCATGGGAGCTGGCCTGGAACTATATGCGCTACGCAAGGATGGCACCGAGTTCCCGGTTGAGATCAGCCTCAGCCCGCTCGAGACCGAAGAGGGAGTGCTGGTTTCCAGCACCATTCGAGACGTCACGGAACGAAAGCGCGTGGAACGGAGCCGGGAGCAGCTGGCCTCTATCGTTGACTACTCGGATGACGCCATCATCGGCTGGTCGCTGGAGGGAATTATCGTCAATTGGAACAAAGGAGCAGAGCGCCTTTACGGCTACTCAGCCGAAGAAGTCATGGGCCAACCGATCTCCATTCTGCTTCCGCCCGACCGCCCGGATGAGATCGTCTAAATCATATCCAAGCTCCAGCGGGGAGAAATAGTCAATGAGGAGACCGTGCGGCGCCGCAAGGACGGCACGCTGCTTGACGTTGCACGACCGTTTCTCCCATTAAGAATACTCGTGGGCAAGTCACGGCGGCTTCATCCATCGCGCGTGACATCAGCGAGCGGAAGCGGGCGGAGACGAAGTTCCGGGGGGGCTGACCAGCACTTCCACCTGGCGCAACTTGGCGACGATCTGCTCGGGCGTGAACGTCTTCTTCGGCATTTCCCGGTTCCTTTCTGTCTTCCAGTCTCTCTGTTCGACTGGTACAAAAAAGCCAGGTCAGGTCACTGGTTGAACACCTGTCCCTAAACATCTCTAACTCCGGCGGTCGACAACTAAATATTCCGGCGAGTCGCCAGGCGGACAGCACACTAGGGCATAACCAATACCTGGCGGATCTCCTGGTCGACACACAGGCGCCCCGATTCGGTGCGCTGGCGCAGGTTGAAAGACGAAAAAAGGTTTGAAAGGGCGGCACCTCGGCAGACAGTCTCATGAGACCATACTCTCGCCGAGGTCCGCTGGCAGAATCGGA
This sequence comes from Bryobacterales bacterium, assembly GCA_003166865.1. Classification (GTDB taxonomy): domain Bacteria; phylum Acidobacteriota; class Terriglobia; order Bryobacterales; family Bryobacteraceae; genus Palsa-89. Next base: position 32,976 of record PMUP01000059.1, on the reverse strand, counting down.
GACCGTGCTGCACCCGCTGAGGAAGCGCTAACTAGTAGGTGTATCCGGGAATTGTGTTGGGAAATACGGGGACGTAGACTTTGAGTCTTAACTGCTTGTGTCAAACATTGGGCTAAGTCCACTCCTATTGCCGCTTGCTGAAGCAACCAAATAAGCAGAAGATACCTAGTGCTACGCCTAACCAGAAGCAGTAACCATATACGGCCATTGTGACCTGTTCAGTAACCATATATCGTCATGTCCCCTATCACTAAAAGCATCGTTTAGAAATGTTTCGATAGACCCTATTTAGGAAGTAGAAATCCGACGAATCATTCCTCCAGTGAGCACCCTGTGCGTAGAAGCGTTTGGCCGTAATTATCGCGATGAGCCTGAACTTGCGGGAGAGCGTGGTCCCGACGTGCATCTACAAGCCGTCAGCCACATGGTACGTGAGATACGCAATATGCGCGCATGGGTATCCCAACCGAAGCAGGCCAGTGTATCGAATCGACCGGGAACCTCAACTGTGAAGCAGATACGATTGCACAATCTGCGCGTAATCTTGAATCTCAATCCCCTAGACGGCAAACCGTACTTCAACCGGTTCGATGAGACCCGCTCCTGGTTTCATGATTACATCATCGCCGTTCCAGAAATGTGTAGCGCGAGCGTAAGAGTGACCGCCTTCGAACGCGGTGCAAATGACTATGTATGCGTTCTTTTCAGCATACGTGAGTTCGCGGCCCCGATCGCGGCCTTGCTGCAACGTGCGACTCGCCCGTCAATCAGGCGTTATTTGACGGTTGGCGGCTTGCAAATTGATCAAGCGGCACGCTCGACCTTGCTCAATGGGAAAGTGCTGGAGCTGACGAGTAAAGAATTTGACATCCTGGTCCGTCTCGCCCAAAACCCAGGCGTGGTCGTTTCTGCCGAAGCCTTACCCTCGCAGGTATGGGGACCCGGCTTGGTTCACCACAACCAAAGTTTGCGCCTCCATATCAGTAACCTCCGGAAGAAGGCCGGATCCGCCTCCGCTGATTTCATTCGGAGTATACCAAGCAACGCATATGTGACGGCTCTTCAGCAGTCGGCACGACCGCAGGGTTGGACCTTCCTCCCTTGTTCCCTGCGTCAATGCGGACCAACCTGCGTGCGCGGCGGCATGACTTCTCCGATGAGGCCATTGTGAGCCTCCGGCTGGCTTCCGCATTCGCGCTGCTGTTTGGGGTAATTGCGGAGGCGGGCGGCGGGGTCGCCGTGGCCGCGGAGCCTCCGGACGAGAAAGATCAGGTGATCCAAAAGCTGGTGGAGCGCGTGGAGGCTCTGGAGCGGCAGGTGGCGGCGCTCGAACAAACGCGCGCTCCGCAGGCGGGACAAGCACAGCCAGCTCAACCCCCGCCGGCCCAAGCACCGATTGCCGCGGCGGAGCAGCCGGCGCAGCAACAGCCCACCAGTGATGCCACCAACGCGGCGGATGCGACGCAACCGGACACCTCCACTCAGCCCGACAATGCCAGCCGGTTCAACTTCCATGGCTACGCGGACGCGGATTTCCTAAGAGACGCGGATGGTTACACCAAGAAGTTCGAACAGGGCGAGATCGATCTGTTCGCCACCGAGCGGCTGTCGTCTCATTTGACGGCGCTGCTGGAATTAGCGCTCGAGACCGACGCCGAGTCGCTGGCGGACGACGTTGAGGTAAACGTGGAGAGGATGCTGCTGCAGTACCGGGGAAACGATTTCTTCAACGCCGATATTGGCTCCTACCGGACAGCTCTTGGATATTACAGCACCGCCTATCTGCGTGGCGCCTGGCTGCAGACTGCAATCAGCCGCCCGAAGATGTTTACCTTCGAGGACCAGGGAGGGTTCCTCCCGCTGCACGCGGTCGGTGTCAGCGTCAACGGAAGAATACCGTCGGGGGATCTAAATCTGCACTATGTGGCGGAAGTGGGAAGTTCCAGGAACTATGGCAATACAGCGGGGCTTGGCGTGGAACCGTCGTTCAACCGCGCGACCAATCTGGCCGTCTTTTCCCAGCCGGCGGGTGTTCCGGGGCTGGAGATCGGATTTTCAACCTATCACGACCTATTCTCGCCCGAGGCCGGATTTCAGCTGAACCGTGCCATATGGATGGTTCACTTCGTCTATGTGCGCGGGCGGGTGGAATTCCTGAACGAAGGGATGAGGATTGACTTGAGCTATGGATCCTTAGGATCGGGAACGGGTCTGGCATTTTATAGCCAGATTGCCTACCGCGTAGCGTCGTCCTGGAAACCATACGGCCGTGTGGAATATCTCAACGCGTACGGAACCGGAGTGATAGAGACGGCGATAGCGCGCGAATACATTCCCTGGAAGACCGTGTATACCGGAGGCATCCGGCACGATCTGACGGACAGCGTGGCCGTGAAGTTCGAACTGGGCCGGGAGAGCGACTATCTGCGGCCAAGCTATATCACCGCGGCGGTGCAGCTGGCATTCACCTTTTGACCTATGGGGCACATACTTCGATTGATCGCGGCACTGCTGGCGGCTGCCATGCTGCATTATGCGGCTGACCCGGCGGCGGCCTTCGCAGCCGTGGTGCACCCATCCAATGCCACGCGCGATCTGCACTTGCGCGATCTAACGTCACTATTTGAAGGCGCGAACCGTCAATGGCCCAATCGGTCCGGAGTGGTGTTGGTGGAGCGGGACGCGGGGTCGGCGCCGTTTCGATACTTGATGGGGCGGCTGCTGAACACGACTCCCGGGGAGTACAAGCGGAGTTTGCAAAACATCGAGTACCGTGGTGAAACGCCGGTCTCCATCAAGATTCTGAACAGCGACGCGGCGGCCTGCCAGTATGTGTTCAACGTGCCATCGGCCATCGCGATTGTGGAGACCGCGTCGCTGGCGCTACCGGCCTGTGGCGGAATCCAGGTGTTGCGCATCGATGGCAAGTTGCCGGGCGAAGAGGGATACAGGCTTAAATGAAACTCTGGTTCCGAAGAGTCTTCGTGGGCGCGATGGTTCTGGGCGCGATTCTCGGCTCGTTGCTTGGAACTCGCGGGCTGAACCAAGCGCTGATCAGCACGCGGGACTTGTATCGAGTGGATACGGCCGGCTCGCAGATGGAAAGCGACCTGGAGTATGAGACGCAGGAAAGCCGGCGGGCCTTTGTTTATGCACTGGCGGTGACGGATCCCAACGATCAACTGCCCTACGTGGCTGCAGCGCGGGGAGCGAGCCGGCGCGTGGGAGAGACGCTGAACCGGCTGCGAATGCTGGGCGTCCCGGAGATCTCCGCGGACGTGGAAACCTTCGAGCGGACGTGGAACAAATACGACCAGGCGCGCGACCAGATCATGGCGCGAATTCTGGAGGGAAACTCGGCGGCGGCTATGCGGGTGGAGTTCGAGCGCGGACAGCCCGCGTTCGCCCGGGCGCTCGAGAGTTTGCATGCGCTGAAGGCTGGGTTGGAAGTTCGCGGGCGGGCGGACTCTGTGCGAGTGAACTCGACGCTGTGGCGGAGCATCGGCGGACTGGCTGCCTTTGTTCTTTCCACGCTGCTGATTCTCGGGCTGCTGATCAAAGCGAACCGGTCGCGGCGGCAGGCGCTGGAATCGCTGCACGCGACCAATGCAGCTTTGGACGCGGCCCGGGAGATGGAGCGGGAACGCGCGTCCATTCTCGAGTTGGTGAGCACGCGCGCGGCGCTGTCGCGCACACTGGAAAAAATCGTTGCGCTGGCCTCGCGCTGCCACCTGGAGGCTGGAGCGGCGGTATGGACGGGGAACGCGGGCGAAGCGCATTTTCACGTGGCGGCCAATTTACCCCAGGGACTGTCGGAAGCATTGAAGCTGCACCCGCCTCCCAGCTCCGGCCCCGACGGCTGGGAGGAATTCAGAGGCTATAGCGGCAAACTGGCGGCGGCGTTTGGATTTGAGGCCAGCCCAGCGAAAGAGCTGCGGGAGGCTTCGGGCGAGCGGATCGGGATGCTGCAAATGTTCGCGCCGGCTGGGCGCGCGGTCGATTGGCAAGCCACGCTGGATCAAATGGCGCAATTGGCCGCGGTGGCGATCGAGAATTCTCTGCTCTATGAGCGGCTGGCGTTTCAGGCGCAGCACGACACGCTCACCGGATTGCCTAACCGGCTGCTGTTCCAAGATCGGGTGCAGCAGGCCTCCCGGGTGGCCCTGCGTCACGGCAAGAAGGCCGCGGTGATCTGGCTCGATCTGGACAAATATAAACAGATCAACGATACGCTGGGGCATCGAGTGGGCGACGAGGTGCTTTGCGAAGTGGCGCGGCGCCTGCAACGCTGTTTGCGGCAAAGCGATTCAGTGGCGCGCGTGGGCGGCGATGAATTCACGGTCCTGGCGCCGGAGCTGGCGCAGCCCGAGGACGCCGAGCGCGTGGCGGCGACCATCCTCTCCGCGTTTACGCCTCCCTTCCAGCTGGCCTCACACCAAACTAATCTCACCGCGAGCCTGGGCATTAGTATGTTTCCCGAGCATGGCGAAGATCCGATCACGCTGCTGCGCAATGCCGATCTGGCCATGTACAGCGCCAAGCGAGCGGGTGGCGGCACGTTTCGGATGTTCCGCTCGGCTCTGAGCGACTCCATGCAGCGCCAGGTTTTGCTCGAGCAGGAGCTCAAGACCGCGCTCGAGCACAACGAGCTGCGTCTCGAATATCAGCCGCTGCTGGACCGGAACGGGCGTTTGGATGGCGTGGAAGCGTTGTTGCGCTGGAACAATCCCGAGGCCGGCCAGGTATCGCCGATGGAGTTTATTCCGATCGCGGAAGAAACCGGACTGATATCGTCGATCGGCGAGTGGGTAACTCAAACTGCCTGCCGCAACGCCGCACGCTGGCTGCAACTGGGATATGATGTGCCTCTCATCGCCGTGAATGTGTCTGCCTTGCAATTCACGGACGGCAAATTCACCGCCCTGGTGGAACGCATATTGCGGGAGTGCGGGCTGCCTCCCTCCCGGCTGGAGCTGGAGATCACCGAAACGGCGCTCATGGACAACCTGGAGGGGGTGGTCGAGCAGATCGAGCTGCTGCGGCGGCTGGGCGTGCGCTTTGCGATCGATGATTTTGGCACCGGCTACTCGTCGCTCAGCCATCTCCAGAATCTTCCGGTGGACATCGTCAAGATCGATCGTTCCTTCATCAAGGACCTCCAGCCGGGAGCCGTCGGATGTACCACGCTGGTGCGTGGAATTATAGCGCTGGCCCACAATCTGGGCCTCCAGGTGGTAGCGGAAGGCGTGGAAACCGCGGAGCAACTGGCGTTGCTGAACACACTGGGCTGTGACTTGAACCAGGGCTTCTTCCTGCACCGGCCCATGTCGGTCGAGGCGCTCGAAGAACTGTTGCGAGCAAAGCGTCCGCGCACAGAACCCGCCGAGGATCTTTCGGAGAGCGAACTGATTCCGAGCGCTAGTCCGGCGTAATAACCGGGTGGGGCCCTTAGCATGCCGATCCTGGTTGAAGATTTCTCTCAAACAAGTCGCCGAAAACTTTCATTTGGAAAGACCAGTACTTTCAGGCAGCGGTAATCCTGATAGGCAATCTCACTGCCAACAGACTCGCGTTATGGCCGACAAGCTTTTTGAATTCGCAGAACTCCTCCGGCAGCATGCGAGCAGGAGGCACACAACGGAAGACCACGCCCTCGGCCGGCGCGGCGAGGACATTGCCCAGCGGTTCCTGCAACGCGTCGGAATTATCATCGTGGATCGCAATTACCGGATGGCATCCGGCGCCGGTGAGGTGGATCTGGCTGGCTGGGAAGGCGATACGCTGGTCTTCGTCGAAGTCAAATCCCGCCAGTCTGATGAGCACGGTGCGCCGGACCTTGGCATCGGACTCCAAAAACAATCCAGCCTGATTCGCGACGCCCGCCAATATGCTCAGAAGGCCGAAGTGCCATGGCAAAAGGTTCGCTTTGACGTAGTGAACGTGGTGTTCGAGACTTTTCAGCCGGCGATAACACATTTCCGCGACGTTCTTGGATCGAGAACACTTACGCTGTAACTTGGAGCTTCAACAGTCAGTTCCTCCGCGTTGCGGAAGATCGCGCTCCCTGCCGGCTATGGAACGTCAGTACGGGCGGTCCGTCGAGTCTAACCGCGATATCGGACTGACCTGCTCCCAATAATCCGCACAACGTCCGTCCGATAATCGGACGAGCGAAACGAGAAAGCGGATGAGTAAGAGCGCACACACAGAAGCGCAAATTATTGCGGCCGTGAAGCAGGTGGAGTCAGGCCGGAAAGTGGAAGACGTGGCTCGGGAGGTGGGAGTGTCCTAGCGCACCATCTACGCCTGGAGGCAAAAGTACGGTGGCCCGGAAGTGGCCGAGGCTCAGGAGTTGAGGCACTTGCAGCGGAGAACGCCAGGCTCAAGAAGTTGGTGGAGGAGTATGCGCTGGACAAGGAAGCGCTGATCGGATGGACCAATCGATAATGCCCAATCACCAGAACAAGGCGGTGGATGTTCTTGCCTGCCATGATTTCTAGATCTCTGGTCTCCAAACGCGATCAACTCATGTTGCAATCGTGAAATCCTGTTCTGTGTTGCTTAGGATTACTACGCTTAACCAGAAGCAGTAACCATATACGGTCATTGTAGCCTGGTCAGTAACCATATATCGCCATTTGCTTGATCACTTAACCAACTGATTAGAAATGTGTCGATGAACCCTATTTATGAAGCGGATGTCGGACGAATGATTCCCTCAGTGAGCACCTTGGGCTTAGAAGGACGGAAGTATTTGCCCGTAATTATCGACATGAGCCTAACATTTACGGGAGAGTATGGTCCCGACCTGCTTCTACAACGCGTCAGCCGCATGGTACGCGAGATCAATACCAATATGCGAGTGTGGGTACGAGAAGACACTCTAGCGAGGGAACATGGGGCCGCCCCAACTAAGCAATATGGAACTTAGCCGCGCCGAGAATACAGATGAGTGATTCCGCAAAACAAATCCAAAGAAGACCTCTGAGCCCGAGAAACCGCAGGCGTACCGGTAACGCGCTTCTCGAGAGCGTCGTTACTCTGTTGCCGACGTTTGCGCTGATCTTCGCCTTCATCGATTTCGGCTGGGCCACCCTGCAGGAGGCTGTCCGGAAGGGCTGCCGCTACGCGATCACGTTTCAGACCGTCACCGGCGAGGGCCAGAATGCATCCATCGAGTCTGTCGTCCAGCAGTACGGGATGGGACTGGTGACAACCACGGGTAGTCCCCAGCACATTTTTGTAAATTACTACTCGGTCAACAATTTGAATACACCCATTGCCTCGGGTGGCAATGTGCCGGGTAACATCCTCCAAGTATCGGTTCAAAACATTTCCTGGGCATGGCTGGCGCCGCTCAGCGACACTTTTGGAGCTAACGCCTACCGGGATACGACCCCCATCACCCTCGGCGTGTACTCATCGGACATACTGGGCGGCTACCCGGCCGGCGTCAATTCGGTGCAGGAATGAGAATGGCAGCAGCGCCGGGCGCAATAGCGCGAAGCAGGCGCGCAACAGCGCGGCGAAGAAGGGCGCAAAGCGGCCAGGAGATTCTGGAGTTCGGTTTGGTGGCGGTCTTGCTTGTGCCCATGCTGATCGGGGCCTTCGTGGTCGGCATGAACTTGATCCGGAGCATTCAATGTAACCAGGTGTGCCGCGATTTGGACAGCATGTACATCCATGGCGGCGACTTTTCCACTTACCCGCTGCAGCAAGAGGCATCCAAGCTGGCGCAGGGATTGAATCTTCAAGTCGGAGCTTCGTTTGCCGGAAACGAGCAATCCAATACTGGGAATGCGGGCAATGGGATAGTGACGGTCACGCAGATCATGTGGATCGGAGGAACTACGTCCGCCAACTGCATCGCTGTGGGAGCCTCCAACTATACCAATCAAAGCAGCTTTGTCTACACGCAGCAGATTCAATTTGGCAATGGCACGCTAGCCAACGCGAACGCCGTGACTTTGGGGCAGTGCCCCGCCGCCGTCATGAACAGCTCCGGAATTGTGCAGAATTACGTCACCGACTCGCGCGCCGAGATTGCGGGCGCCGCACAGACCAACCTGCAAAGCCTCTGGCAAGTGGGCGACGGGACAACTACTCCGCTGACCGACGGCCAAGTGGTCTACATTGTGGAAACGTATTTTCAATCGCCGGACTTGAGCGTCGGAAGCCTGTCGGGCAACGGCGTCTTCGCGCGCTACTTCTTCTAGCGCGCTATTTTTCTTGGGAGGGTATGATCGTGCAAATCCGCAAGCATAGGAATCGTGAGAAGGGCGCCGCTCTGTTCGTGGCAATCGCCGCATTGGTGTGGGTCGTTATCCCGATGCTGGGGTTGGTTGTCGATCTCGGCATTCTTTACTCGGCGAAAGCTCGCCTGCAAGCGGCCGTCGATGGCGCGTCTCTGGCCGCGGCGCGTGCCCTGAACCTGGGCCAAACCACCGCCGCTCAGGCCACCTCGGCCCAGCAGAATGCCGTCAATTGGTTCTATGCCAACTTTCCGAACGGAAACTGGGCCACCTTCAATACTGTAATGACTACAGCCAATGTGACCGTGGTCAATTCTCCCAGCAACGCAAACCTCCGCCAAGTCACCGTCACTGCCAGGACCAGCGTTCCCACGTGGTTCATGAAGTACCTCGGCTTCAGTGCCACCAACCTCACCGTGAGTGGTCAAGCCTCCCGCAGGGACATTGTCGCCATGCTCGTGCTCGACCGCTCCGGATCGATGTGCTCCGTCAATGGCGCGACCGCGAATCCTCCCTGCAACAAGGCCAGTACGAGTACTCCTTGCTCGGCCATGATCATCGACGCCAAGAACTTTACCGGGGCCTTCGCTGAGGGGCGCGATCAAATCGGCCTGCTTACCTTTAGTGACGGTTACTATTTGGAATCGAAACCAACCATCAATTTCCAGACCGTGCTGGGTTATTCCAATTCTTCCGGGTCCAGCAACGGGACCATCGATAACATCGACTGTAACGGAGGTACGGGCACGGCCGCGGCGGTTTCCATGGCCTACAACCAGCTGTACCAAATTGCCGAGCCTGGCGCGATGAACATCATCATGCTGGAGACGGACGGTTTGCCCAACACCCTGATCTACAACTTCTATACAGCCACGCCCGCGCCCGGCGCATTGAACACCACCAGCAACTGCCAGGACACCAACAACCTGACGTACAAGAACGGAGGGTGGAAGACGGTGGCTACCGCGCGGCAGTGGATCTCGGGAATCAGCATGAATACAGGCGGCGCCGGCTACATGTCTAACGTGCCCGCCGGCGCAATCGGATCGTTCTATTCGGCCGACCCGGCGCAAGTCGCGGCAAATGGCGCTTATATGATCGTTCTGTTCGATCCCCGGCAAACCGCCGACAGCGGCAACAACAACAGTATTGCCATCTCCAATGCCCCGGGGTGCACTTTCAACGGAAGCACGACTACCACTTACTCCGACTTCAATTGGCTTCCCGGCCAAGATGTCTTCGGAAATCAGGTTGCTCCGGCCAACGAATATCAACCGCTCGCTCTCACTAGCGGTTACAACAACCTCACAGGAACCGCTTCCACCGATTGGCCCAACGCCCACGCCGCCGCTTTGAACGCCGCCGACAACTCCGCCTACAACGCTCGTACCAATGTCACCCTCCCGGTCTACGTTTTTGCGATCGGTTTGGGCGGTAATGACGGAAATCCTCCGGATCCCATCTTGCTCCAGCGGATGGCAAACGATCCAAACGAAGATCAGTTCAACAACCCTCCCACGTTCTCTGCTTGCTCCGCCGAACCTACTTGCATCAATTACTCCAACCAGCCGCAGGGCACGTTCATCTATTCGCCCACTTCCGCGCAACTTGGCCAGGCATTCCTGGCTATTTCATCGCAGATCTTGCGCTTGAGCCACTAGTAAGCGCGGCGCACAGGGAACCAAGCAGATCACTTCCCCTTGGTCTCGACCTGAACGACACGGCCATTGTCCAGGCGAACAGTTCCCATCGGGCTGCCTTTCACCCAATATTGAAGGCTTTCGCGCAAATGACCATCGTCATCCGGAACTACAACACGGGATGACGGCGGGCCAAGCACCTTAAGCATCTCCTTCTCAGTGGAGCCGATGTAGATGAACCCAAACTCTTCGCCGGTCAGATTCTTCTGCGGAGGGCCCGGCGGAACCGCTTGTACCATGGGGCGGACGGGCGTCACGATCGGCTCTGGCGCGGCCTTTGCCGACGGTACGGGTCCCCCGGCTGCATCCTCTTGCGATGCGCGTTGGGACGCTGCGCGGCGAGCTTCGGCGACGGCGTTCGGCCGTTCCGGCGCGTTCTCGGTCAGTGCATCGGTTGCGCTGGTTCCGGAGTGCTTCTCATTCGTTTCCGCCGTGCCGGAGGCAGGTTGTGCCGGCGAGCTCTGGCCCCCGGCGGGATCCATGGACAAAGTGGTTCCGAGCAGAGCTACAACCCCGAGCCGTGTTACAAGTGTGTCGAGTCGCATCGCATTCCCCTTATCTCATGCTAAGCGGAAAACATGAGCCGCGCCAGCCACGAAAGACCTTAGTTCAAACAAGCAAATGCCCGGAGCCGGCGCCCTGATCGCGCCCGCGCCAACAGGCGCTGGGGTTCGCCATCCGTCATGCAAACACTCCACCCAAATGAGCTCGTACTGTGCCGGGGCCCGTCTGATAACGATATATGGTTCCTTGCGACACGTGCCAATACCTCCTGCGGGCAGCAGACCAAGCTTCATCGATCGCCTGTCGGGAGCTTTTGGTACCCTCGTCGCTTAGAATCCGGGGCAACGAAGGAGAGGCTTTGTTGCTCTGAAGTGAACTCGTATTCGCAGTTCCCAGGCGGAAGGGGCCACGGTACCGGTCAGGCTTCTGACCGGACTCATGCTAGCGTGGAGACTAAGGCTAGTGATCAGGGTTCTCATCGCCGACGATCATGCCATCTTCCACAGAGGGCTCAGAGAAATCTTGGTGCGTGCATTGAAAGACGTAATCTGTGGCGCAGCCGAGAATGCTCACCAGGTCCTCACTCAGGTTCAGACCCAGAATTGGGACCTCGTAATATTGGACATCACCATGCCGGGGCGAAGCGGCCTAGATGTGCTAGATGATCTGGTCCGGGTGAAACCTAAGCTTCCCGTGCTGGTCTTGAGCATGCATCCGGAAGACCACTACGGTATGCGCGTCCTCAAAGCGGGCGCAGCGGGGTACGTGATGAAGGGAAGCACCCCTGAAGAGCTGATCAAGGCCATCCATAAAGTGCTCGGTGGAGGCCGCTATGTAACCCCGGCGTTGGCCGAAAAGCTCGCCGTCAACTTGCGTGGACATACCAAAGGCGCCGCCCACGAAGCTCTTTCCCGCCGCGAATTCGAGATCTTCCGGATGATCGGATCCGGAAAAACAATTGGACAGATTGCCGCAGAGCTCCACCTGAGCATAACTACCGTGAGTACCTACCGCGCGCGCATTTTGGAAAAGATGAATATCGCAACGAACGCCGACATCATCCGTTATGCATTGCACAACCATCTGGTCGATTGAACAACGAGTAGTGCCTTCGGCGAGTTATGTAGGGCAAATCACGACAGACGCAGATTAACAAGTTCTACAAGAATTTCCCATTCCGCTCTATAGCGCTGTTCACCTTAGACTCACATACTTAGTCACGCTCTCGCAGGATTTACGTTGGAGCACGCCGATTCCGGACGGCGGAATCTCGGCGTTTGTGATTTTGTGGACCTTAGCGCCGGCAAGGCCAGACTTCACTCTTTGGGAGGTCATCGGCCTAATGAAGGCACAGACCATTGACGTCAAGAAATCTACTGGAAGAATCCTTTGCTGCACCGTATTTCGGGCAGGCGGGAAGAAGTTGCTTGCCAAGGGCCACCTGATTAGCGAAGAAGATACTCGTTTACTCGCAACCGAAGGCATGGCCGAGGTCTGGGTAACCGAGTTGGAAGAAGGTGAAGTTGGCGAGTACGACGCTGTCATGCAGGTCGCGAGCGCAATCGGCTGTGGAGCGCTCGAAATCCATCTTGCTGCTGGGGGAAGGGCGAACTTACTCACCACCGAGCCGTCTTGCATCTTGGTGGACGATGAGTTGCTAAAGCAAATCAACGCTACGCCTAGCATAGCCATCGCCACCTCTGTGAACTTCTCCTATGCGCGCTCCGGGCACCGGGTGGCCACCGTCAAAAGTACGCCGTTTGCAGTTGCCAAGTGGGAACTCGAGGCGATGATTTCGATCATCAAAGAAAGAGGCCCAATACTGCAGGCCCGGCCCATCCGTACGCCGGTTTTGGCCATTCTGTACACTGACCCGGTCAACGGGGAACGTGCCAGGCAGTTGTTTGAAAATGTCATGCGCCAGCGTTTGGCTCGCATCGGAATTACGGCCAGTTTTGCCCTTTCTTCGGTCGAGGAGGAAGGCGCTGTAGTTCGTTCCCTACAGCACCTGCTGCACGCCAAACCAACCGCTGTCCTGATCGCCTCCACCACCGCGCCAGCGGGCCCGGACGATGTGATTGGCCGCTCCATGGTTCGAGCCGGCTGCCAAATCGAGTGCTTTCTTGCGCCTGTCGAGCCTGGCAATCTCTTCTTGCTGGGCTATCGAGATGATGTTCCGATCGTTTCCGTGCCCGGCTGTTTCCAATCGGCCAAACCAAACGTCCTGGATTTGATGCTTTCGCCGATGCTAGCTCGCTACCGTATCTCTTCTTGGGAAGTCGCCTGCCTCGGGCATGGCGGCCTACTCGCCTAACGTGTCGCCCACTTCCACGCACGACCGTAAACCTTCATCGTGCCTGTACACTGACCGATCAACGGTCAACGTGCCAGGCAGTTGTTTGAGAATATCATGCGCCAGCGTTCCGGAGACGCCTGGCGCACTTACCGGGGATTGGAAAGTGTCGTCAAGCCCCTTGAGTCCGCTGAACTGGTCGAGAGAGTGAGCCGAATGCTGAATGCGAATACACACTCCGAAGAACGGCCCCGGCGGCGTGGCCCTTGCTGAGTCGCATCAACTTTGGAAAGCCACTCACATGATGACAAGAACGGATGCATCTACGACAACGATAATTCTTGGTGAGCCCATCGAAAAGAGCGCAGCCCGCACCACACGGATGTACCGGCTAGGAAAGCCCTTCGCAGCCGTTCAATTCGAACCGGCTGGGAAAGGACGAATTGTCTTCCTGCCGGAAGGAGCGGAGGTTCACGTTATCGGACCCTCCTGCTTGTGCAAGTGTTTCGAGGTCATGTTCGAGACCCAGCTTTACAACATCTTCAAAGTGGACTTGTTGGGGCCCTGGTCCACCTTAATTAAGCCCAACCCAATTAAGCCCGACCCAATCAAGCCGATCCTAGCCTTGGCGACCGTGGGAGCTTGCGCTTAGCCAGATGCAAAATTCGATCCGTATAATCACCACAACCAACTCGTTCCCAGAAGGACATCACGGCGCGATCGCCGCCAACCGGACCATCCGAGCGGAACGCCGGCTAAAGTCTCGCTATCCACTGGACCTGAGCGTTCGCTTCCGCCTTCTTTCCGGCAGTTCTCTTTACTCTGGAGCGGGCCGCGCGGTAAACGTGAGCAGCGGTGGCGTCTTGGTGGTCACCGAGCACGTCGTCTCCCAACGCGACATCCGCGCCGGTGCAAAGGTGGAAATGAGTTTTGAGTGGCCTGCACTGCTCGATGGAAGGATCCCTCTTCAGCTTTTCGCGGTGGGCCTGGTCGTGCGTCGCAGAACATCCGATTTCGCTGCGGCGTTTGAGCGATACCAGTTCCGTACCGTGAGAAACTCAACCCTGCTGCATGCCCGCTTAGTTTGACGGCTCATGCCGCTCCTTCTGCCGGGCTCAAATCAGTTTGCCGATTTGGGAGTTCAAGGGCGGATTGCGGTGCCTTGGGCTTGCCCCCGGGGGCGTTGTTACCTCAGCACGAGCTACCGGTCAAGCCTCCCATGATGAGTGCGGACCCTAGATCTTGGAAAAATCAAGAATATCGTTGGTCAAAGAGAAAAGACCGAGCCGTTTGTTTCCCGCCCCGCGAACTTGAAGCCATTAAGTCGCTTTGATTCAGTCATTATGTCGAGTTCCAAGCAATTTTGAAGCTAGTTTGGATGGCGTTTTGGCCCGCAAATCAGTAATAAGGCAGGATATAATAACACGGGGCTGGAGATCAAGTATGTGTTATGCTTGGGATAGCTATCCAGAAGCGACGTCCTATGCCTCTTCTCCACAGCAGGGAGGCGGTGCGGCATGGCCTTAGCGCGTTGCGAAACCTGTGGGACTCCGCAAAGATTGAAAAGCAACTATCCCTATTTTCATACTTTGCCCTATTCTGTGAACATTAGGATTCTCTGTGGCGCGCGGTGTTGTGCCCGTCGCGGATTCATCTGGTTGACAGACGAAGAAGAACGACAGTATCTGGATGGCCAGCGAGATTTTCGAATTCCAAACCGCGCTTCAGAGGTGCATGTGACATGACCTGTTTTGGAGTGGGCAGGATGAAATGTGTCCGTTAAAGGGCTCGTTCCTGCTATTTTCCATGCGCTGCTGAAGGTTAGATCAAGAGCCATAAAACACGCTGTGAACGTCGATTTCATGGACCTCTCGAATTGAAGATGCCAAGGAGAGCCTCCTCCGCAGCCATTGGGACTTGATCCTCGTTGACGAGGCAGCACAAGATGAGCGCGTACAGCTCCGATAAGAAGACAACACCTTGAGCCACTTCTTACCCTTAGCCTTGATCGTCTTTTCAAGCTCGCTGCCTTTGGTCGGGTAGACCCGATCCGCGGAGAAACCAGTTTTCTCCAAGAGTGAGGCCAGGGGTGCGTATTCGCGCGGATAGTTCTGAACGGTAAATTCACTGACCTCAACGAACCCAGTTGGGAAGGTAAACGTGGGTCGCCTATGACGATTGCATTCTGACGGGATTTTCTTAAATGACTGGCATCGATCCCTACTTAAATGTGATCACCGCGCAAACCGCATTGTTGAACGACCAGCAAGCAACGGTGAATTTTCGAATGCAAGAAATGATTGCAAGCGTCCAGTTGATCGAAGCGCTCGGCGGCGGTTGGGACGCGTCGCAGATCCCTTCTGAGAAAGCGCTGACTGCTCGTCAACCTTGATCGACCCGAGGTCCTGCATGCCGAACCAAACGGCAGCGGTGGCGAGAAAGTATCTGTCTAAAAGCAGCGTCCCGACTACCAACTTCGAGTCTGTTCTGCTGCCTGAATACCCGCTAGTCATCTTCCTAGATCATGTCGGTTATCGATCGATGCACGACCTTGATGAAAACGCAGAGATAGTCGTTCGCCGATTTGTACCTCGCAGCCCAGCGGATTCGCCTCTACGACTATAAAGCTGTTCGCAGCAGTGGCAACGGCGATGTGAGCCTCATCCTTGGCAGCCGTCCTGCCGGTGACCGAACCTGTCAGCGGCGGTGTGCGCTGGGTGATAGAAATTTCTCGAATGGCGGTTCCCGATGCACGCATGTATACTTCGGCCATTTTCGCTACCTCATCGCGGCCTCGTAGCGATGCAGGTCCGCTCCGCGCCATATCCAGTTCTTCCTTGGGTCGGGGGCCGAGTCGGCTCCTTGCTGATCGCCTTTGTCAAGATCAAGGAAGAGAATTAAGCTCAGATTGCCGGCCGAGCAGTTGCTTCAACCGCTCCTCGTGCTCAAAGGGCCGTTCCGCTTGCGACTGGTAGTCAGCCAGTTCTTTCTCGATCCGTATCAGCCGACTTTGCTGCTCGGCGGCAAGCTTGTCCAAATTCCTCAGGGCGTGCTCAATGCTCTGCACGGTGCCAGCGGGGTTCGTGGGATTCAGGTTCGCTGAATACGTTGCGTGTCGCCGAACAAAAAGCTGCGGGACACGTTCGTCGCCTTGATCCAAACCAAATCCGCCGCTCTTCCCCTTGGTGAATATCTCGAAGCCCCGGAACGCACCGCGCGTCTGCATCGTTTGATCATCGCGCCAAGAGAGTATCGCTACCGCCAGAGCGTTGGCTGCGGCCTCCCGCGCACCTTTGCCGGAGAAAACACGATTACCCACCGTGAGTCGGAACTCGTCAGAGTCGTTCGCATTTCTGGTTGCAATGTCAGCTTCAACATGAACCAGGTGCTGTTTCGCTCCCGCGATCTGGCGCGGCAGGTCGCGAATCTCCCAACGGATGTGGCGCTGCTGATTGGCGTGAACGGCGCGTAACTGATCGAGCTTTCGAATCTCGGTGTCGATCTTGATTGTTTCAACTACGGCAGGATTGCCGGAGGCGATTGCCTTAATCTCCGCGTAGGTGAGCGCGCCGCTCTCCAAGTCCTCCGCCGAGCGGACCGAAGTTTCTCCCTGCATCACGTGCTGGATGAAGCGGGCCTTGGTTTCGAGCGTCTGCCACATGTAGGCCTCGAAGGACCCTTCGGTAACGTAGCGGAAGATCTGAACTTCTTTGTTCGCGTTGCCCGACGCGAGATCCGGCCTTCCCGCTGCTCAATATCGCGTGGCCGCCAAGGCGCATCCAGGTGATGGAGTGCCACCAGCCGTCGCTGAACATTCGTTCCGGCGCCCATCTTCTCGGTAGATCCGAGCAAGACCCGGACCCTTCCAGCGTTCACCGCATCGAAGAGCAACTTTTTGGCTGTGTCGGTCTCGGCGTCGTGGATAAACGCGATCTCGTGGGTAGGGATGCCTGCTTTCACAAGCTTTGATCGGACATCGTGGTAAACATTGAATCGTTCCGGATCGGGCGTCGAAAGGTCGCTAAAGACGAGTTGAGTCGAGCGCTCGGCCTGAGTGACCTGCCAAGTCTCGACAATGCGAGAACGGCGAGATCAATCTTGGTTTCCCGTTCCGGCTCGGCGCGGGGATCGATGAGGCGCATGTCGAGTGCTGCTGTTCGTCCCTCGCCTGTGATCTTCAGCATGTTGTCCACTGACGGGTCCACGCGTTCTTTTCTTAACCGTTCGGCCCGTTCCGTCAACGTTCGGATGAACGCTTTCAGTTCGGGGCTGGCGGGCGCTGCTTCTATCGCCGGCCTGCTTTTTTGAAGATCGGGTCGCGGGAGGTTGAGCATGTCTGCCGTTTGCACGTCGGCCACGGTGCGGAATACTGAAAGCAATTCGGGAAGGTTGATGAATTTGGCGAACCGGGTGTGCATCCGGTATCCCGATCCGTCCGGGGCGAGCTCCAGCGATGTTACCGCCTCCGCAAAGTTGGCTGCCCAGGAATCGAAGTGATCGACCTTCCGCTCGGAGGGCATTTCTGGGCCGAGATAGCGTAGCATCGTATACATCTCGGCCAGGGTGTTGGAAATGGGTGTGCCGGTGGCGAAGACAACCCCGAGGCTATCACTCCGCTCCTGAAGGTAACGAATCTTCAAGAACATATCGAAGGCACGGTTACTGTCGGAGTTTGGCAGTCCAGCGATCCGGTTCATCTTTGTGACATACGCTAGGTTCTTGTGCAGGTCCGCTTCGTCCACGAAAAGCTGATCGACGCCCAGTTCTTCGAATGTCATCGTGCGGTCTTTCGATTCACGGTCCGCTCGTTTCTTCAGCCTGACCATAAGCCGTTTCTTGGCTTTCTCTAGCTCTTTCACCATGCGGCGGTTGTCGTCTTTGGAATCCTTAACCGAGCCGATTTCGGCATCGAGTTCCGCCAATTGCTTCTCGACAAAGCGGTTGAAGTACTTGTCAGACACGGGCAAGAACTCGAACGACCGGTGGGAGACGATCACGGCGTCATAGTTTCCCGTGGCAATGCGGGCCATCGCCGTCTGGCGATTGCCGGTCTCAAACTGATCCTTCCCGGCGACCAAAAGCCGCGCTTGCGGGTACAGCTTCAAAAACTCCGCTCCCCATTGGTCCACAAGATGATTCGGCACGACGAACATCGGTTTCTTAGCGAGATCCAGGCGGCGGAGTTCCATCGCGGCGGCGGTCATGGTCCAGGTCTTGCCAGCTCCAACGACATGTGCCAACAGGGGGCTGCCGCCCTGGAGGATGCGCCAGACCGCATTCTTTTGATGTGGAGCGAGATCCCCATCGCGTAGCGAAGTGCGCACCATTCCGGGCAACGTTAGATGCGACCCGTCGAAATCGCGGAGCCGAATGTTGTCGAAACGAAAGTTGTACTCCTTGGCCAGCCGCTCGGCGCGTTCCCGATCTTCCCAGACCCAATCGCGAAAGCGACCCTTCAACTGCTGCTGCTTTTCGCGCGCGGCGATTGTCTCCGGCTGATTTACGGTGCGGTTTCCATCCGCGTCCTCATCGTAGGCTGTGGGAGTCCGGCCATTCAGCGATTGCTCGATCAGATCGGACGCACGGAAACGGGCGGTGCCATGAGTGGTGGTGTTGTTAACGACGAACTTTGCGCCGTAGTCGAGTTCGATGGTCCAGGTCGCGATGGTCTCGGCGTATCCGATTTTGACGCTCGCGCGGGGTACGTCTAATAACTCAGTAACGAAGACGCGGATGTCTGACGGTGAAATCCACGACGATCCGAGGCGCGCTTCGATTTCGCCCGGTTCCAGATCTTTCGGCTGCACCGCCTGGAGAGCTTCCACATTTCTGCGATATGCGGGATCGATTTGCTCTGAAGCCTGCGCAACGACAAGTTTCGCGCGCACATTGCCGCTCAGGTAGCGGTCGGCAGTCTCCCAGGCTCCGCCCTCGGGATTTCGGTAGACGAGAGATCCCAGTTCGTCTTGTAACTCAGAAGCACTGCGCCCGGTGAGCAATTCCATACGCGGCCAAGTGATTTGGCCGGTCTCGTTCAGCGATACCAGCAGCGCTTCCGGCGCGGTTTCGAACCGCTCCACCGGGCGATAGCGCTCCAGCGTGCGGTGATTGAAAATTGCTGTCTTCGTCGCCCGCTTTGTCTCCGGGTCAAATTCTTCGAGCGAGACCAAAAGGGGCAAGTCCGGATCATCGGCAAACGCTTTCACGTTCTCTCTGCCATTGAGAGGTCCGAAGCGGGAAACGAAGCGTGAAGATAGAGCCGGATCGTGGTCGGAGAATAATGGCGGATCTGGAGATCTTCCAGCATCCGTTGGCCAAGTGGGTTCACAACAAAACTCCTTTCGTTGTGACCACATCACAAATCCGGACGCGACGGAATCCGTCATCCCTTCAGCGGTCCTGCAACTTTGTGCTTTACCTGCCGAAGGCTTAGTTCAATGTTGCTTATCGGGCTATTTTCTCTATCGCTCTCTCAGGACTGCCCGGTGTTATACAGGATCGGTAAACGCTGGCCGACTACTCGCGAGGAATCGGTCGCGAGACATTCCCGGTACGCACGTCGACTTAAATTAGTTCCCCGATAAGCGGAGCCTGCGAAGAACCTTGGTTTTGCAGCGCGTTGAATGAAGGCTTTCCAGATTGCCGAGCGCGAGGAATCTTCTCAGCGACAGTACCGGGCCGCGAGACTTTATTGGATTACCTGGAACAAGTCCTGCGCCGTAATTTTCGGGCGCGGGATTTGCAGTTCCGGCATGGGACGAGCTTGGAAGAGCTTACGGCAGGGGATCGCAAGCCAGCGGGCCCAGGCGCCGGCCCGATTCCGGCGGGCGCTATCTGTAGTGATACCGGAGCTTGCATACATCTGACGGTATAGTTTCGAGATAAAGACGAAGGCGAGTCGCGCACGCAGATTGGGCGTACAGCGCGACCGCTTCCAAACGGAACCCAGGCTATAGAAACGGTCCCACACGCGCTGGGTGCGCGCTCGCATCTCCTCGGAACTCATGCTGGGATGCGGCATGAACATCTTCGGCCGTTTGTACGCGGGAATGAGCCAGTAGCGGGTCAAGGGAATGCCATCCACCTTGGCCACATCGTCGGCCTGCGCCTTCTCCCATTTCTCAAAGTCGACGGTGCCCGGAAACGGCGTCAGCATGACGAACTGCGCGAAAGTGAGACCGGCCCTTTGGGCAAGATCATGTGTGGCGTCAAACGTGTCGGGGCGATCGGTGGGCAGGCCGAAGATGAACGAACCAAGAACATGCACGCCGTGCTCGGAAAACGTCCTGAGCTGTTTTACCAGATCGTCGCCAGACAAGTTGAAATCCTTGTAGACCGATTTCAAGCCTTCGGCGGTAACGGCTTCCACACCCACCAGCGCGCCCTTGATCCGGGCTTTCTTCATGGCATCCAAGAACCCGGTGTCTTCCGCGGCCTCCATGGTGATCTGCGTGAAGAAGGTCATGTCCTTGGGCAGCTCCGACAGCCTCTCCATGAGCTCGAAGCGCTCCTTGCGCATGGCCTCAAGCTGATCGACCCTTGCCTGGTTGTTCTGTCGCTTTGCAAGTTGGATGTCTGTGAGCGTGACAGGATAAAAATTGTCGTCCGCCAAAGCGATGAAGCTGAAACCGCGGCGGCGCAGCTCTACAATTTCCTCAATGACGCTGTCGGTCGCGCGCTGCCGGGGGCGTTGTCCATCCGTGCGCCATACCGAACAAAACGAGCAGTGTTTGGCGCATCCCCGCACCGTCTGCACAGATGCCCACATATAGCTGTTAGCCGGTAGCAGATCCCACCGAGCCTGCTTGAGGTCAGCCGGTTCTACTTTTCCGCCGTTATAGATGCGTTGCGGAACGCTGGCGGCGCAGTCACCGAGAACGCGGTTCCAGACGATGTCGCCATCCCCCTTTACCACCACATGTGCGCCGCCTTGCTCAAACGGCTCCTCTGGATAAAGTGTGGAATGGATTCCCCCGAACACAACCCAGGCGCCCCGCTCGCGTGCAGCGCGGCCCACTTCGTATCCTCGTAAGGCGTTGCCGGTGTGAATGCCAATGCCCACGACGTCGCCTCGCTGAACGCGTTCCAGATCCAGGTGTTCCAGAGTCTCATCGCAGATTTCGGGATCCCCGAACGACTGAGCGGTCGCTGCGGCCAGGACATAAAGCCATCGTGGGGTGATGACTGCAGTTCCGAAGGAGGTATCGCTTGGATTAACGAGGTGGATGCTCATTGTTCGCGCGTGGTGAAATCAAACCAGTTTACCAGCAGGGACGCCTTCGCACACGGCGGTGAGTCTTCAAAATCTGAAAGTTTCAAAGGCAAACCAGTCTTGACGTTCTTGCGAATTCAGAGATCTGGCAAAGGTCGCTCCGAAAACGGAAGTTGAATTCACCTGCGCTGAAACCGTAGTTGAGGCACGGCATTCTTAGTGAGCCCCGTACTTTCGGCCCCATCTCACGACCTGAGACGATAGCGCTCGGACCGACTCTGGAGGCTGTATGCGGTGGCCCCCCGAGCTGGGACAAATAGTTAAGACACAGTTCGCCGTTCGATGAAAACTGCTCGACCGGCAAGACGACATTACAGCATACTGGTGCCCGGCTGGTAAAGCGGAGGCGGGCTCTGCTGGAGAGCAACTCGCCGAGGAATAGCCGGCTGGAAAGTCATCGAGACGATGGGTGGGGGCGGCAGCCGTAGTCGCCCCCAAGCTTCGCCAGCAAGAGAACCACATCGGACGATAGATTTCCGGATGCCTGGACAAACTCATAAAGAAAACTGCCGCGCAGCGGCATCCTTTTTTGGCGATCGTCGCGTGATTGGCTTCGAACTCGGCAGGTGGCAGGTAACCGAGCGCAGAGTGAAGGCGCTTGTGGTTGTAGATTTTGTCCAGAAACTCAGCAATCGAAGCGCGCGCTTCCGCCAGGTCGCGGTATTCATTGCGATGCACCTCTTCGTACTTCAGCGTCTTCATGAATGACTCGCAGGCCGCGTTATCCCACGGATTTCCTTTGCGCGACATGCTGATTTCTATGCCGTTGGCTTTCAGTAGATCGGTGTAGTCGCTGCTGGCATATTGAGATCCGCGATCAGAGTGATGCACCAGGCCGGGCTGCACCATGCGACGCGAGAGCGTCATGCGCAGAGCGGCTAGCGTGAGCGAGTCCTCCAGAGTGCGGTCCAGAGCCCAGCCGATCACACGGCGCGAGTAGGCGTCCAGGATCACAGCCAGGAATACGAACTCCTCGCGCAGCCGGATGTAGGTAATATCAGCCCGCCAGAGCTGATCCATACCGGTCAGCACCATGTGGCGTGCCAGGTTCGGATAGACCTTGCGGGTGTGGTTGGAATCCGTCGTGACCATGAACTTCCGCCGCCGTACGCACAGCAGATTGTCTTCACCCATGAGCCGGTAGACCCGCTTCGGATTCACGGTCCAACCGCGGCGCCGCAGCTCGGCGGTGATCCGCCGCCGGCCGTAGCTGGGCATATCGAGGGCGACGCGCGGCCCAACTCCAGCATCCGCTCGACCGTCAGTCCCCGGTCGGCCTTCACTTCTTCCTCGATTTTCCGGTAGACGGCGGATTTCCAGTCACCGTCTGCAGCATCCGCTGTTCCTCGATGCGCTGCAAGCACCCCTTCAAAAAATCGAGCTCCAGCGTCTGCTGGCCGATCTTACGTTCCAGTTCCGCGATCTTGCCTTCGCTCCAGCGCTGCTTCCCGTTACCGGGGAACACATTGCCTGGCCCCTGACGAAACTCACGCCACCAGCGATGCAGCACGTTCGGATTCACTTCCAACCCACGCGCCACCTCTCCAATCGGAACGCCCTCTTCCAGCCGCCGCACCGCGGCCAGCTTGAACTCCTTGGTGAACATCCTTCTCGACAAGCCCATGACTCAATTCTCCTTTGAATGGATTTTGAGTCTTAACTGGCCGTCTCAGTTTTGGGGACCACTCCATACTGGTTCTGGACTGGCGTCGGTTGGAAGGAGACGCTCGCTGGTAACTGGCGGCGCACCTTTCGCCGGCTGTGCAAGATCGCTGAAGTGCAAGGAGGGCATCCACATCGATTCCGTACTCCTGGAAGGTGTGCCGATCGAGCGCGTCTCAGTGCTGCTTGGGCATTCATCAGTCAAAATCACGGAGCGTCACTACGCTCCATGGGTGCAGGCGCGCCAGGCGCAACTCGAAACCGATCTCATGCGAGCTTGGCGCAACGACCCCATCGCGCAACGAGAAACGCTGCGCGGCGCCATGGACGCAAATCAGGGAGGGGGTTTGCAAATGCCAGCGACATATCCGCGACACGAAAAGGGCGAGGCCCCCAACCGACGGAATACACGCGGCTTAGTTTGGTGAGCCGGGCGGGGCTCGAACCCGCGACCACCGCATTAAAAGTGCGATGCTCTACCAACTGAGCTACCGGCCCATGTGATTCAATCGAAAACTACTTAGCGGAAGCGCGGCGTTTTGCTTTTGCCCATTCCTTGCCTACTGCCTTTTCAAGTTTCTTCATCGCGCTCTTGGTTTCGCTGCGATCGACGACGATATAATGCGTCTCGGTCGTGGCCACGTTCGCGTGGCGCAGGATCTCCTGAATGACCTTCGGCGGCACGCCTAGACGATAGAGATTCGTGCCGAGACCTCTGCGGAAACCATGCCAGCCTTTCCATGCCGCCCCGAGCTTCTTGCTCAGGATGCGGCGCGACAAATTGTCGAGGTTCAGCGGATCGCCCCGCTTCTCACCGGCGAAAATATATCCATCGCCCGGATTGCGTTTGCGATGCTGTTCGAGCGCGCGCCGGAGGATCGGGATCACCGGCACCGGGTTCTCGCCGCTCTGTTCGGTCTTGGTCGGCCCCACATGGGTGCGCCATACGCTGCGGACGACACGGATTTCGTCGCCCGTGTAATCTTCCCAGCGGAGCCCGCGAATTTCGGAAGCGCGAAGGCCTGTGAAGGCCGCGACGGTGACGACCGTTCGGCCCGGTTCCACAAGCTTCGACAGCATCGCCTGAATATCTTCCAGCTTGTAGGCGATCCGCTCCGGCTTGTACCGCCGGCCCTCGGCCTTGACCCCCTGGATCGGATTCGCGCCGCGAAGCACATCCTCTTGCCGTGCAAAGGTGAAGACGGCGGACAGGATTGCCTTCATCCGCAAGAGCGACGAATGGGAGAGATCCGGCTTGTCCTCAGTCAAGGCGTCGAAGAAGTGCTGCGCGTCCTTCGTGTGGAAATCGCGCATGCGAATCCCGCCGATACTGTCCTTGATGTGCCTTGTGAAAACGTCGCGATGGCTGTTGAGCGTGCTCGGACGCAGCTTCTTCTCGCGCGCGGGCCGGTATCGCTTTTCGAAGAACTCTGCCAGCGTCAGCGAGCTTTCGGGCTGCGCCGCCCCGCTGTTGACGGGGAAGAGGAGTTCATCGACGAGCGGGAGCACGTCCTTCTTCGACCTGTAGTCGTCGCAATAGCGGGCCAGCCGCGCGCAGACGCGGCGGCGCACTGGGGCGCCGTCCTCGATCTCGTTTTGATAGTACCTAACGTACCAGCTTCCGTTTCGCCGGAAGACTTGTCCTCGCTGCATTTTGTTCTTGGGTCGATGCCGCTGTAAGCCATGTTATCACGGCATTCCAGTCGAACCGAACATATCGCCCGAGACGCAAACAAGGAATTGGATTGCGGCAGCGGGCGCGCGTTTTTTCNNATCCGGTCGGTGCCCTCGGCGCGGTTGAAGTGGATGCGCGGCGATGCGAGAGCGCGCGCCAGTAACTCCGCCATCGAGTACATGTCTGTAGAGAATTGTATTCCGAAAGAGCCGTCAGCGATTCGAGATTCCGCTGCTTGTGCTGGGTCAGCCGTCTTCGCTCAACTTCCCACAACGGCGTTTCGCAACGATCGGGCCGCGAGCGTGTCTTCACGCTCGTTCGTCGTCCTGTTTACCGAAGAGCCGTTGTGCTTCGTGTTCTCCCGCTGCTTCGAGCGCCCGGTGTGCTGCTTCGGTGAGCTTGTCCCTGATGGTTTGTGCGTTTTGGAGGTAGCGTTCGAGGTTGCCACCTTTGAGGAGGAAGTCGACGCTCGTGGTGGCGCGCCACGCTAGCTGGTACACGAGCCGAGCGAGTGACGGGTCCACGTTGTCTCGTGGTGCTTTGAGGCCGCGGTCGGTGGCGCTCGCGTAGAACCCGTGCTGTTTGTATCTGTCGAGTGCTCGGAAGCCGTCCTCGCCGAGTCGTTCTAGTACCGCGTTCCCGTCAGCTTGGAGCTGGCGCATGTTGATGACGCTTGCTGCGGCGTATTTTCGGTCCTTGCCGTGGCGTGGGTCTGCCTGCATGAGGTTGCCGAGGAAGAGCGGGAGGAGGACGATGATGCCGAGCTTGGCGTCGTGGGACTTGGTCGCGTCCTTGAATAGCTTGGCCTTGTGGTCCTCGTGCCGGGCAAAGAGCAGGCCGTCGATCGCGCAGAGTTTGCCGAGTTCTTCGAGGGCAAGGACGCTCAGCGATAGTGCTGGCGCATGGAGATTGCTGACGAGGAGTTGTTTTGCTGCGGTGATGAGGTCTTGGGTGTTTTGCCAGCACGCGCGGAATCCTTGTTCGACGAATGCGAGGTTGTTGCGGTATTTGCGCTTGTCGGGTGTCGCGTTCATGTGTGTGGCATCCTCCTTCAGGTTAAGCGGTCGTCAATTCGTTGTATCAATTTCACCTGGGAGTATCTCCCGCGACGGTCGATGTGGATTTCAAGGAACGCGAAGGCTGGTTCTGGGAAGGTGACACTTCAATTGTCCGCTGCCATCGGCACATAGGAAAATGACCAGACGCCGCGCTGTCCAAGCCATCATTACCTCGCGCCGGAGTTCTGCCGCTGCGGTTTTGATCGATGTTCGGTCCCGTCTTTGAAGCCGCGTGCATAGGCTTCTTTCTCGGCTTCGCGGCCTTGGGGCAAGAGACTTTCAATCGCCCGCCAGACTTTCTGCGCGGCCGTGCGCTGATTAGCGCCTTTGACGGAGGCCGCAACCGCAGCCGCTTTTCGGACCGCTGTCGCAATTCCCTCCTTGCGTCCCTCGCTTGCCCGGCTGTCGCCATAGGCGGTGATTCTTTTTTCCAGCCGGTCGGCTGTGCCTTTGTCGATCACGCCGGGATCGAGTAGGAAGGTGGCGATTTCGTGGGGAGAAAGCGACGGTATGGTCATGTTGCACCTCGGGGTTGGTCAAAACGGTTTTGGGGCTTTGGCTTTACGCGGTCGCTTGGAGCGGTGAAACCTGGGTTCCGTGATGTCGCCTGCATTGGAACGCCACCAACTTCTCAAGAATGCCGGCAGGTTGCAGGCCGTCAAGAGCCGGCCAACCTGCCGGAATAGAAACAGGAGTCTCGCCCAGGTCATTTGCCTGAGCGCCAGGTATCTGCGGGGGAGTGGATTCTTGCGCCCTGGCTGTCCCGCGACGCCAGGGCGGGTTATCGTTCCCGCCCGCGTTCCCGCTGGCGTTCGAGCTCTTTCTCTTGCTGCCGTTTGCGCTCAGGGTCTTTCTCTGCAGCTAGCTCCCGCGCTTTGGCCTCGTCGTCCACCTTCTTGACGAGTGGGTCGTACTGGTTGGGCCGGAGAGCCCCTGGCCGCCGCACGTTCTCCGACTGCAGCTCGCTGCGCTCGCGCTCGAGGTCTTTTCCCGGAGCGTTCTCCTGTTGCAGTTCGCGAAGCTGCTGACGCAAATCCTGGGCCTCGATGCGGTGGTCGGTTGCGCGCTTACGGAACTTGACGGCCTCGTCGCTATCGCGGCGACCGGTAATGATCACAGATTGTTGTGCAATCCGGTCGCCGGTCATGGCGAGGTATTCGGCTCCTTCGATCCGCTTACGGAGATCGAGGGCCTGGCGTTCTTGCGGGTCCGCCGTTCTGGCGATCTGCTGATCGTAGGCCTCGCGGTCGCGGCGGAAGGCGGCGTGTTCCGCGATTGCGGTTTTGGCAAGAGAGGCATAGGGATCGCGGATATCGTAGTTTTGGCGGAGGGCCTCACCATAGCGCAGCCCCGCCTCGCGGATGGAGCTTGCCCTGGCCAGCGCTTCGAGCCTTGCTTGGCGTTCGATCTCCTCTTTGCGGCGGGTATCGGCCGCGATTCGCTCCTGCTCGGCGCGATGAGCGTCAAGCCGTGCTAGCAGTTCCTTCTGGGCATCGAGGCGCAGGTGCAACTGCCGCATTTCTTCGGCCAGTGCGGCCAGCCGGTCGGCATTTTGTTTTGCGAGATCCTCGACGCGCTTATTGTCGGCGTCGCGAAGTTGCTGAAGGCGATTCTTTTCCTCGTCTAAAGCCTTTTGCTCACGGGCCAGTAGGTCGTCCTGGGCTTGCTTTTGCCTGTCTGCTTCTTGTTTCTGCGCATTGGAAAGGTCGTCAGGCATGGAGACCGCCTTGCCACCGGCTGAAACCGGCGGCGCCGAAGTTTCAGGATAAGGCGACGGACCTTGAGGTTGCAATGGCGGCACGGGGGCTGGCGGCTGCGGCTCCGGTGGGCGGTCCGGGGAAGGCCAGCGCTCTTCGGCCTTCTTCCAGACGGCATCCGCTGCGCGGATGGTCTTCTGGATCTGCCCCATCCGTTCGGCCGCCTGCTGCTGCTTGAGTTCGGCCAGGCGTTTTTCGGACTCAGCAAGTTCCTTCTCCAGAAGCTCGATATTATCGTTCGTGCTTTTGATGTCCCGGTTCTTCTGGGCGCGATCCGAGACATCGCCGCGTTCTTCCATCTCCTTGCCGACTGGGCCGACGTGAGTTGTCGGCTCGCGGTCGATGCCTTGATCGGAAAGGCTTCGGTGATCGATGCGCTCCTCGAAGCCTTCGCGCTCCAGAATGCGATTGGCGTGGTCGGCCCATGCCTTCCGCCATTCGAGCAGTTCCGTCTTGCCGTTCCACGCCCGCACCTTGGGGCCAAAGCCCTGCCCCGCAATCTCACGGGTGGTTAAGAGAATATGAACGTGGACGTTGCGGATATCGCCCTTGCGGCCGGGCGCGTGGATGGCGAAGTCGGCTATCATGCCCTGGGTGACAAATTTCTCCCTGACGAAACCTCGAACCAGTTCGAGGTTCAGGCCGAGGGTCAGCTCATGCGGAAGGGCGATGTCGATGGAGCGGGCAAGCTGGCTGTCTTTGCGCTTTTCGGATTTCTCGACCGCATTCCAGAGCTGACCGCGGTCGCGCTGGTCGTTGGCAGCGGTGCATATCTCGGTATGCAGGACGCCGCGGCGGCGGGTGTAGTCGAAGGTTTTGCCGAGACGCTCATCCTCAAGACAGACGCCGGCGCGGTAGGCGGCTGCCGCAACGGCGCTCTGGCCTTTGCTGCGGCATACGAGGGTGGCGGCGAAATGGTATTGCGCCATGGATCACCAGCCCGTGATCGAGCGGCAGAAACGCTCGTCCTGATCCAGCGGGGACAGGCTGGCCGTGGGTGTCGGGGCGCGGAAGCCCTGACGCGGGAGGTCTCGGAGGGGCAAGGCCCTTCCGAGTCCAGGTCCAGGGCGGGAAGGCCCTGGCGCGTATCCAATCCGCGCAGGGTTGGGCTGGGTCAAGGGGGCACACCCCTTGTCGTGGGTTGAGGGGGCGCGAAAGCCCCTCACGGAGTCCAGAGGCAGGGCCTTTGGCGCACACGTTGCCACCGGCAACGTATAAGTGCGCACTTCGCTAGCTCGTGACCCCGGTCCCCGCAGCATCGTGGGTTTCCTCCGGCTGATCTGGCCCAGACCTTTTGTGATTATCATACCCCCGCATTGTTGCCGTTAGGCAAACGTCAAACATGCTCGGGTACTATTTCCGGTATGGCTAACGAAAACCGGAGGGGACCATGAGCACCACTTGCAGAAGACCAGATCGGCGGATCGGCGAGAAAGGTAAACGGCGGGGACAATCCGGGACTTCGGCTGGCATCCAGATCGGCACTGGCAATGAGGTGGACCGCCAATTGGAGGAGCTCCAGTTCATGCTCCTCGGGGCCACCGCGCTGGCTTATGCCAAAGTGAATGGAGCGTTTCACGAGGAGCTGCGAAAGGCTCTTGCGGCAACGGTCACAGATCCCGAGGACATCGCCTTGCTGCCGGAGTTTTTCCCGCCGTCATACCCGCGTATGCAGTGAATCGAAAGCCGAACATACCGGGGTACTCGTGCATACCGGGGTATTCAGATGCGTGCTGGACCACGATGACACCGGGGAGAGGGGGCATTTATGGCGCATGTCCGTAAGACCACCGAAGAGCTGATCGCCGAAGAGGAAAAGAAAGGCGAGCTGGCCAAGGCCAGGATGTCTGAACTCAAGGCCCGTCAGCGCTCCGAGAACCGCAAGAGGGACACTCACCGCAAGATCGTCGCCGGAGCCACCCTCATGGCTCACGTTAAGATCGATCCGCGCGTCCGCAAGGCGGTTCAGGACGCTTTCAACAAGGCCGTGACCAATCCCAAGCACAGGGCCGTCATCCCGGATCTGCTCGACGAGAAGGCGTTCAACGAGGCCCTGGAGGCGGCGAAGAAAGCAGCGGCGGAAGCGAAGGAAGCGGCGGAGTCAGAGAACCAGCCTGCCCCGCCGACGCGTCCGCCGCAGCAAGGAGAGACCGGCCGGGAAACCCAGCGGCGGGCTCCGGTATAAGCTTGGTCCGCATCGAAGCACCCGCAGAGTCGGGATTCGGACATACCCCAGCAGCCGGATATGCATCGGAGGATAATACCCGGAGAGGGGGCATCTATGGCGCATGTCCGCAAGACCACCGAGGAGTTGATCGCCGAAGAGGAAAAAAAGAGCGAGCAGGTCAAGGCCAGGATGGCCGAACTCAAGTCCAGGCAGCGGGTCGAGGAACGCAAGCGGGACAGTCACCGCAAGATCGTCGTCGGCGGGGCCGTGATGGCTCACATTAAAATCGATGCGCGTTTCCGCAAGGCGGTGCAGGACGCTTTGAACAAGGCCGTAACCGAGCCGAAGCACAGGGCCGTCATTCCGGATCTCCTCGACGAGAAGGCTTTTCTTGAAGCGATGAAAGCAGCGGCCAAGAGAGCCGCGGCGGAAGCAAAGGAAGCGGCTGTCGCCGCAGGGGCCAAGGAGGCGAAGGAAGCGGCGGCGGGGGCGCAATCGGCGACCCCGCCGCAGCAGGGGAAGAGCGGACCGGACACCCAGGGGCCGCCATCGGGCTAACGCCGATTGCGCAAACGCAGTGAGCGCAGAGGCAACTTAATTCGCTGGGGCTGGCGGAGTGCAACCTGAGCCCGCCGCATGGCGTCATTTCTCTTTACTCAGGGAGGTTATGTCGGGATCAACAATCGCGTCAGTGCCGCCGCGGTTCGTGCCGGCGCTTCCGGCGGACATTTCGATCCTCCCGGGGCAGGTTCCAAAGGCCGCGCGGCGATGGCCGATACGCCGCATCATAGTTCTCGCTGTTCTGGGGCTGGGCGCGCTGGAATGGTTCAACGTCTACTATTCCGACTATGACAGCAAGCGGATCGACCCCGTCGTGACGCGCGCGCTGTTAGCGCATGCGCCCAAGGGGACCCGCCTTCCGGTCACGCTTTGGAGCGGGCCGCGCCTTCTGGAGATCAAGTTGGCGTTCCCCGAACATCAGCCCGGACGGGCTCCAGACACCTGCGTGACGCTCGACGTGCTGGACCCGAAGACGGGAGTCAAAGACACGGACCCGAAGTATCGGTTGGGAGCCGTCACCTGCATTGAGGGAGTGGCGGTCACGATTCGCTGAAACTGTCCGCGCGATTGCGTTAAGGAGGCGCTGCCTATGTCTGACTTGCTCGGCTCTGCGGCCTGGAGCACGGACCCCGGACACTGGCGCTACGAACCGCTCGGACGCGCGGGCTCTGCCATTCATGGCGGGTGTTTCCTGCTGCTCGGAGAGCACCAGACTAACCGCGGCTATCTGCATGTGCGCGCACCTGAAAGGCACATGCTCTCGGTTGCGCCGACGCGTTCGGGAAAGGGCGTCTCGCTCATCATTCCCAACCTGCTCACCTACCGGGGATCGGTTCTCGTCATCGATCCCAAGGGCGAGAACGCGTGGGTCACGGCCGAGCGGCGCCGCGCGCTCGGCCAGAAAACCTACATCGTCGATCCCTGGAACGAGGTCAATGGCTTCTATGGATCGAAGGCGCCGATGGAGGAAAAAGCGATTGCGAGGTTCAACCCGCTGTCGATTCTCAAGCCCGAATCTAACCATTTTGTCGAGGACCTGGCCTATCTGGCGGATGCCCTTATCATCACTGAGAGCGACAACCAGCCGTATTTTGACAATACCGCCCGCGAGTTGTGGGCTGGCCTCATGGCGTATGTCGTCGAGCATCCGGCATTCAGGGACCGGGCGTCTCTCGGGCTCGTGCGCGCGCTACTCATGAAATCGGATCAGGAATTGCAGCGCACAATACGCACCGCGATCGGTCTCGGTCCTGACAGTGTGGCGGCCAAGAAGCTCGCACAATTCGAGAATTTTAAAGAACACCCCTCGATCATGTCCGTGATCTCGTCCGCCAGAACGCAGACGAGCTTCCTGGATACCCCGACCTTGAATGAGAGCATGGAGAGTTCGGATTTCAGCTTTGAGGAGTTATGCGGGGGAAAGGTCTCGATATATTTGGTGCTGCCGCCGGACCAGTTAGTTACAAACGCGCGGTGGCTGAGGCTCATGGTCTCAATCGCGATCCGCGCGGTCACGCGCCGAGGATCGCAAAGCCCGTTGGGCCTTCCGGTGCTCTTCATATTGGATGAGTTCGGCACCATTGGGAAACTCAATGCGGTCGCGCAGGCCTATGGTCTCACGGCTGGACGAGGGATGATCATGTGGAGCTTCTCGCAGGACCTCAATCAACTTGCGCGCGACTACCCGAAGGATTGGGGGACCTTCATCGCTAACTCGCAGGCAGTGACGTGCTTCGGTGCGATGGACAATTTCACGGCGGACTATTTCAGCCACGCTCTGGGCATCCGGACGATCGAGCATCCAAACACCTCGACGACACACGACGCTTTTGACATCGCGATTTCGACCAGCACCTCGACGCAGACGATGAGTCGGCCGCTGTTGCTTCCCGACGAGGTCAGCCACCTGAACGAGAACTATTGCCTCAT
This sequence comes from Bryobacterales bacterium, assembly GCA_003166865.1. Classification (GTDB taxonomy): domain Bacteria; phylum Acidobacteriota; class Terriglobia; order Bryobacterales; family Bryobacteraceae; genus Palsa-89. Next base: position 1,146 of record PMUP01000059.1, on the reverse strand, counting down.
TATCGGACGCTTTCCGGCGATTTACAGCCGACGGATCGTCTACCACCGGGATTGGGATCTCTTGCACTTTGCGCGGCCAGATCCGCAGTTTCCCCGTACCGAGACTGTGCGCTGGTGGGCGCTGCAGAGAAGACTCCGCGAGATGGGTTCGGTCGCGCGATTGCTCAAGGAGTATAGCTACGAGGTAAAAGGATTGCGGGGCGGACGATACGAAGTGAAAAGCAATGACGGGACGCGAACGCATACTTTTGCCAACGATAACGATCTCTGGCGNNATGGACGAGGTGGACTCGGCGTAAGAGGCGGAGAATTTTTCGGAAAGGGCCAGGGTCTCGCTTACAGCGCCATGCCGGGCGCACGCGGGTTCTGCGGCGCACGCGGAGCGCTTGTGATCCCGATCTGTGGGGTCGCCTTCTTCAGTTCGGAATAGCGGTTCGGGCCGACTGCCTTAAGAGACACATTCTTGCCGGTCAATCCCTTGTCCTCGGCGAGAGATACCTCATAAGTTTTCCCACATTGCTCGCCGGGGATGTGCCCTTCCGTCTTAACAATCACACCCTCACTGTTGAGGTACTCTGTCTTAACAGTTATGCTATTACTGCAATATTCCCTTACCGACGTGCCATCGGCGTTGTGCTTGATGACTTCCGGGCCGAACTCGGCGCGACGCGGTACACCACCGTAGTAATACCTCTCCTCCTGTATTGAGCCGTCGGCGTTGCGCCTGATATAGGCCGGGCCGCCGAAGCGGTGCATGGGGCCAGGGCGATCATCCTCGCCATTCTCATAATATTGCTCCTCCGTAGTGCCATCGGCGTAGCGTTTGACAACCTGTGGGCCATTTTTTCGGAAGAGCTTGCCGTCACGGTAGTACTCCTCCTCCGTCGAAAAGTCGGAGTTTTGCCTGATGACTGCCGGGCCGTCCTTCCGGTCAAGCTTGCCGTCGTGGTAGAACTCTTCGAGCCGCGATAAGCTGTTCTGTTTGATGACTGCTGGACCATCCTTCCGGTGGCGCTGGCCGTGACGGTAATATTCCTCCGTCGTGCCGTACACAATGCTCTGCTTCATGACTGCCGGACCGTCATCGCGATGCAGCACGCCGTTGCGGTAAAAATACTCCTCCTCAATCTTGCCGTTGCATTTCAC
>PMUP01000016.1 GCA_003166865.1 Bryobacterales bacterium | reverse complement strand
GGCACTGGGATCGTCGCCGACTTCGAGGGGACTTTTTCTGTGCGCTGCCAGGTGTTCTTCGCTCCTTGAAAGGGTGACACTCCCGACTGGACACAAGTGGCCGCAGGCTTCAGAGCTTGGCACTCAGCAGTTCGGAACAACCCACCGACACATCACGCGGTGCGAGACGGCGCCGGATCAATTGGATGTCCTCGGCAGTGAATGTTAGCGCTCTGATACCCATCAACTTGAGGTCGTTGTCGGTCCAGCGCGCCCGCATGATTCCCGTCTCGGAATGGCGCGCGATCCCCTGTAAGACGTGCGCAATTTCGTGGGCCAGCACATAGCCCAGCACGGTCGCCTGAGGCGCGTGGTGCCCTCGAAGCAGAGGCTCCACGCGATCGTAGAAAATCATGATGCCGACGCCGGAATCAGCATGGGGCATCGCCATGGCCAGAGCGACATCGCTGAAGCTGGCAGGCGCATGCGGGACAATCTCCACGGCGAGGTCGTGCGTGGCCGGTTCGCCCGGGCAAGTCGTAACTGCGTTCGACGCCCGCTGCATTTGACTTGACCACGTGAGTTGAACATGGATGCCTGCAAAGATGTTGCTGGCAGCCGCCTGGCCGTCACGGAGGAGATCCGGTGGCGCCGCTACCTGACTGTTCAGCTGAACATTCACTCGATACCAGTCCTCTCTTGGATGTTCTCTTGCATTGACGTTCCATGAGATGGCACACAGTGCCGTCGCCAGGCTTATTTCGACTCGTCCGTTCATCTCGCCCTCCTGCCACGCTCAGCGTGTCGAGGCGATTTTGGGCGATGCCGCCGCGTATCGCGATGGAACGGCGGTTATCTGTAGATTAAATGCTGATGACGAGCTACGCCATTGATAAATAGGGAGGTTGTGGTAAACTTTGGGGCACCACATTTCCAGACGGGGGTGGCATGAGCGAAGAACGTCCTGCCGGCCGGAGCGACCCGCAGCTTCGAGCCATTCGTTTCGCGGCGTTTGAACTGGATGTTCGGGCCGGCGAACTGCGGAAGCATGGGTTGAGAATCCGGCTGCAAGAACAACCCTTCCAAGTCCTGCTCATGCTGCTGGAACGACCCGGGGAAGTGGTGCTCCGGGAGGAGATCCGCAAGAAGCTCTGGCCCAACGACACCATTGTGGAATTCGCGCCCAGCATCAACGCGGCGATCCAGAGGTTACGGGACGCGTTGGGGGATTCGGCCGATCAGCCGCGTTATGTCGAGACGGTGGCGCGACGGGGCTACCGCTTCATCGGCGAGCTATTGCGCGAAGAACCAGTTGCCGAACCTGCCCAGCCTCCGGCCCGCGAAGACATCGCTGACGCGAGCGATTTGACGGGCCACACGATCTCGCACTATCGGGTGTACGAAAAGCTGGGTCGCGGAGGGATGGGCGAGGTCTATCGCGCACGGGACACGAAGCTAGGCCGTGACGTGGCGCTGAAGGTGCTGCCGGAGGAGTTCGCCCGGGACGCCGACCGCATGGCGCGCTTCGAGCGCGAGGCACAGGTACTGGCGTCGCTGAACCATCCCAACATCGCGCAGATCTACGGCGTGGAGGAATCAGGCGGAGTCCGCGCCTTGGTGATGGAGTTGGTGTCGGGGGAATCTCTGAAAGGACCGCTCCCCCTTGAGACGGCGTTCAACTACCTGGCGCAAATCGCGGACGCGTTGGAAGCCGCGCATGAAAAAGGAATCGTTCATCGCGACCTGAAGCCGGCCAACATCATGATCACGCCGTCGGGTGTGGTGAAGGTTCTCGATTTCGGACTGGCCGCTGTGATGCCGGGCTCTGCGCCGGCGCCAGACGAGAACTCGCCGACGCGCACGGTCGCTTTGTCAAAGGCGGGCATGATACTGGGAACGGCGGCGTATATGAGCCCGGAGCAGGCGCGCGGGAAGCCGGTCGACAAGCGCTCGGACGTTTGGGCGTTTGGCGTGGTGCTGTACGAAATGCTGACTGGCAGGCAGGCGTTCCGCGGCGAGACGATCACGGATGTGCTGGCGGCAGTAGTCACGGAGGAGCCGGATCTCACCCGAGTGCCAGCCAAGGTGCGGCGCTTGTTGCAGAGCTGTTTGCAGAAAGAGCCAAAGCAGCGGCTCCGGGCGATTGGTGATTGGCAGCTGCTGCTCGAAGATGCTCCGCCGACCTCGCGGCGCTACGGTCGAATGATCCCGGTCGCCGCGGGAATACTTCTGTTGGTGGCAGCAGGCGTGGTGGCCGGGCGCTGGACCTCGCGGACTCCCTCGCCCTCGTTCCAGCGGGTCACCTTCCGGCGCGGCATCATCGACAACGGCCGGTTTGCCAATGGTGGCCGCACACTGGCGTACTCGGCATCTTGGGATGGCAATCCGTTCCGGGTGTATTCCACCCAGGCTGAGAACCCGGAGTCCCGGGATCTCGGGATAGCGAATGCGCACTTACTCGGCGTCTCGTCTTCGGACGAAATGGCACTCGATCTTGAGCCGGCGATGTGGAGCTCCCCAGTACCGGGAACGCTGGCTCGGGCCCCGATATCAGGCGGAGCGCCGAGAGAACTGGCGGATGACATTGTAGCCGCCGATTGGGCATCCGACGGGAAACGCCTTGTAGTGGTGCGGGCCAGGCCTGGATTCCAGCAGCTCGAATTTCCCATTGGCAACGTCTTGTACCAGACCACGGGTGGCATTGGCAGACCACGTATTTCTCCCAAAGGGGATCTGATCGCCTTCTTAGATCTATCGTTCGGGGATGCCACCCTTGGCTCCGTTGCAACGGTGGACTTGAAGGGTAAAAAGAAGACGCTAACGGAGTCCTGGTTGGGCACTATTAATGGGCTCACATGGACGTCCTCTGGCGACGAGATTCTGTTTACCGCTGCGCCGTATGGTTTCACAACTTCGTTGTACGCAGTAAATCGCTCGGGGCGCCAGCGCGTGATTGCGCACCTTTCCGGAAACTTTGGCGCGCTCGATGTTGCCCCTGATGGACGGCTCCTGATGCAACAGTGGGTCATTTCGAACTCCCTCTTTTATCTGCCGACGGCAGATTCGAAAGAGATCGATTTGTACTGGCACGATCTGTCTTTACTGGGCGATATTTCTCGAGATGGGAAGTCCCTACTGTTTTCTGAGGGTGGGGATGCTACGAGGAGCGGTGAGGATTACGTGGCTTATCTGCGTGGCACTGACGGCTCGGCAGCCGTCCGGCTAGGCCCTGGGCTTCCGCTTGAGATTTCTCCCGATGGCAAGTGGGCGATGGTGTTGGGATCCACGCGCGCGCCGTCCCAATTGGTTTTGCTGCCCACTGGAATCGGGGAAACACGGTCATTCACGCGGGATACTATTCATCACCTGGGCGCAGCCTGGACGCCCGATGGCAAGCGGATCGTATTCGCGGGAAGTGAACCCGGCCATCGTATCCGCTACTACGTGCAGCGCCTGGATGGCGGTCCTCCTCGGGCCCTCACGCCGGAGAATGTGACCTACACCACTTTGGATCCTGTTGTAATTTCTCCGGACGGAAAGTCTGTAGCCGTTGCCGGTCTGGACGGGAAGATTGTCTTGTACTCTTTGGATAACGGCGCGCCGCGTGCCGTTCCCAAGCTGGCGGGCGGTTTCACTCCCTTGCGCTGGTGCCCGGGCAACTCGCTGATGGTATATCACGCAGGAGATGTGCCCGTGAAAGTCCTTCGGGTGGACATCGAGACCGGAGAGCGAGCCCTTTGGAAGGAGCTGGCGCCAACTTACAGAACAGGACTCGCCGGCATCACCTTCATACGGGTGGGTGTGGATTGTCAGAGTTCAGCCTATTCGGCGCTTTACCAACCTTCGGAGCTGTGGATCGCCGACGGCCTGCGCTGAAGGCTGGTGGGACAGCGAGCCTGCATTTTATGAGCGCGGGGTGCATCAACGTATGGCGAGTAGCATGCCCCGGACATGGAATGAAAAATGCGGCTCCCGGAAGGTAGCTGCCTAACTCCCTACTCAGAGAAAAGATTGCAGCCTTCAGAGTTCCAGATCCTGTATCGTCCTCTATCCGGCAAGTGAGAATGTTCGGCTGACACCGGATTCTCAATGTCCGGTTTGCGCGTTATTCGGGATCAGGCCCGTGGTTCAAGAAAAAACAAGCTTCCTTAATCGACCCGACCAAAAACTTGGCGGATGCCGGTTAAGCACCACCGGCAACCGCGGATTGCTTGGAGATGATGGCTTGAGGATCGACACGGCCGTGCCCATCGCGTCCCTGAATCGCCCACTTCTACGGCTTGACATGGCTGCGGTTACCTGACACGATCACGAAATGGACAGCATGTCTGTTCGACCCCAGCGGTCCGTGGGCGGCGGACTGCGTCCTTCGGCGTCCGTCTTACGGCTGGCTGGCCTGTTGTCCCTCGCATCACTTGTGCTCACATCAGGCACGGCGAGTCTTGTGACCGCTCAGACCAGTACCCCGCGCCGGACTGTCTGGGACGGTGTGTACACGGAGTCTCAAGCTGCCCGTGGCGTAACAGCCTTCGGCCAAAGCTGCTCGGGTTGTCATGCTCTTGCGTCGGAAGGCAAGGCGCCGCTGGTGGGCGAACCATTCTGGAGGAGTTTCGCGCAAAAAACGGTCGGCGATCTGTTCGAGTTCGTCAGCGCCAACATGCCGAACGGCAACCCCCGCTCCCTCAGCGAATCCACCTACGGGGATATCGTCGCGCTCATGCTGAAATCCAATGGCTTTCCTGCGGGAACCACGGAGCTTCGGCGCGATACCATTGCCAACGTACAGATTGTGCAGAAGGACGGACGTACAGAGCTCCCGTCGGATGCGCTCGCTCGCGTGGTCGGCTGTCTGGCCCGAAGTGGAGCGGATCTGGCGAAGACGGGGGCCGACTGGGTGGTCACGAGAGCGACAAACCCCGAGCGGGCGGAGAGCGTTGCTCCGGGCGTGGACGACGCCACAAGGCCCCTCGGCAGCCGTACGATGCCGCTCAAGTTCGTCGTCACGCACCTGGATCCGCTAGCCGGTTCGCGGGTCGTCGTGAGCGGGCTCCTGATCGGCGCCGGCGGTGCGGACGGCATCAACGTGACGACGGTGAACCGCGTCGCCCAGAGCTGTCCCTAAAGATGACGTGTCCCTAAAGATCCACTCTGCCGTTGCTCGCTCCGAGCTTGTCGATCTCCGCGCCGCTCAAGTGCGCCATCGCGAGCAGCAGGTTCGCCGTTGGCGTATCCTGCGCCACGATGTGCCGGTTGCCTTTGAGCCGGCCCTGTGCGCCGCCCACGATCACCGCGGGTGGACTATTCCGATCGTGCGCGTTGCCGTTGCTCATGCCGCTGCCCCAATACAGAACGGCGTGATCCAGCAGCGTTCCGTCGCCTTCTTTTGTCGCCTTCAGCTTGTCGAGGAAGTCCGCGAACTTCTGGATTTGGTACGTGGCAATCTTAGCGTACTTGGCGAGCTTCTCCGGATCGTTGCCATGATGCGAGATGGTGTGATGCTGCTCAGGAATGCCGATGTGCGCGTACGCGCGGTCGCTTGCTTCATGACCGGTCATGAATGTGAAGACGCGGCTGATGTCGCCCTGGTACGCCAGGTGCATCAGGTTGTAAGTAATCGTCATGTGATCGTCGAAGGCTTCCGGCAAGCCCACCGGCGCTTCCGGATTGCCGGTGATGGTTCCGAGACGGCTTTCCATGCGTTCGAGCTGCATTTCCACGTTTCGAACGTTGCCGAGATACTCGTCGAGGATGGCGCGATCGGGAGCGCCCAGCGACCGTTTCAGTTTCGCGGTTTCCTCGGTCACCGAGTCCAGCAGGCTCTGCTTCTCTTTGAGGCGGGCAAATCGCCGCTCGGTAGAATCGGTCTCGCCGAACATTCGTTCGAAGGTCACGCGCGGATTAATGCCCACCGGCAGCGGGTTCGAATCGTCGCGCCACGCGAGCGTATTGAAGAACGTGCAGGCGAAACCGTCGCAGGCCCCGACGGCGGTGCCCATGTCCTCGGTGCCGGCTTCGATCGATCGCAGCGGGGTATCGCCCGCCACCTGATCTGCTATGAACTGGTCGACGGTCTTTTTCGATTCAATCTTTCCGAAAGAGTCTCCCCTCCCGTCGCGGCGGACGGCAGGCCCAACGCCGTTCAGAAACGCGGAGCTGGCGCCGAGGTGGACCGACTCACCCCACGGCGCTTTCATCTTGCTGACCGTGACGAGCTGATTCCGGAACGGCTCCAGCGGCTGCATGACCGGCTTGAATGCGAAGTCGCTCCCCGCCGCCTCAGGATGCCATGTATCGGGAAACACGCCGCACGGGAAGTAGACAGCGCCGAACCGGAACGGCGACTTTGGCGACGCCGAGAGCGCAGGAATCATGGCGTCCAGGAATGGCAGGGCGATGGTTGCGCCCAGAGTTCCACGCATGAACGTGCGGCGCGAAAGATGCTTCTTCGTAATGAACATAGCTACTCCTTGTTTGATTCTGCAGCGTTGTTTGATCGTGCAGCTACAACGCTATCGCTCGGCCCTCTGACGGTCTCAGCCGGTTCCAACTTCGTGCGCATCTGAAACGGCGCACTCTCTACAATACCTATGATAATCGAAGACAGCCGGTAATCGTTCAGCACGGCTTTCTTCACGATCCGGCGAACCACCGGCATGTCGGCTGGTTCCAGCCCGCGGCCCAGCGCATATGTCAGCATCTTTTCGGTGACGATGGTCACAAAGGCGTCGGGCCGGCTCAGAATGGCCTCCCGCAGTGCCACCGGACCCGCGACCTCGGATCCGTCCGCGAGCGTGCCCGCGACGTCGAGCGGTGCGCCATCGGGACCTTTATCGCGCCACTGCCCCACCGAATTGAAGTTCTCGAGCGCGAACCCGGGCGGATCGATCACGCGATGGCAGCCAGCACAGGGCTGGTTCTTGCGGTGCAATTCCAGTTGGGCGCGCACGGTCTTCGGAATTTTCGAGTCCTTGTTGCTTTCGTCGAGCGTAGGGACATTCGGCGGCGCTGGAGGCGGCGGCGTATTCAAGAAAGTGGTCAGCACGTACTTCCCGCGGTAAACCGGTGAGGTTCTCGTCGCGACGGAAGTCATCGCGAGGATGCTGCCTTGCCCCAGCAGACCGCGGCGATTGGGATCGGTAAGCTTCACGCGCCGGAATTGCGGGCCATAAACGCCCTTGATTCCGTAATGCTTGGCCAACCGCTCGTCGACGAAGGTGTAATCCGCGCTCAAAAGCTCAAGACCGCTGCGATCCTGGCGCAAAATGTATCCGAAGAACATCTGGGTCTCGGTGCGGAATCCTTTGCGTATGTTGTCGTCGAAATCGGGGAACATCAGCAAATCCGGAACGACCTTCGCCTCCAGATTTCGGAGCTGCAACCACTGCCCGGTGAAATTATTCACCAGGGCGTCGGAGCGGTCGTCGGCGAGCAGGCGGTGCACCTGCGCGGTGAGCACTTCGGGTTCCCGCAGCCGGCCCGCTGCCGCCAGATCCAGCAGCTTTTCATCGGGGATGCTGCTCCACAAAAAAAACGACAAGCGCGAGGCAAGCTCGACGTCCGAGACCGGATGCGCGACGCCCGCGCGGGCTTGAGCCGGGTCGCTCTCGATTCGATATAAAAAGTACGGACTGGAAAGAACGCGCGCGACGCCGGCGCGAATCCCATCGTCGAAACTGCCGCCGTTCTGCCGCGCCCGCTTGTAAAACGACAGCGGCGCCTCGACGTCTCCCGGGGTGACAGGGCGGCGATACGCGTGGCGCGCAAGATTGGTGAGGATCTTGACCGCGCAGCTGGTCTCGTCCAGGTTGGTAGCCGGCGCGCTCTTCGCCGCGACAAGGCTGACACCCTTGCCCGAACCCGCAGAGGGCCCGGGATGGCACACAAAGAGACGTTCGCGGCTGGGTCCCTCGCTCATGCCGAATACGTTGTACGGGCCGTCGATCGAAACGGTCCTCAGCTTCGGCAGGCCTGCGACCATGTGAACTTCCTGGCTGTCGCGCGCCGACGGCTGCCAGACGTCTTGCAACTGGAACGGCCGCTCTTTCCAGGTAAAACCGACGTCGTGCGGACCGGCGGTGACCCGCACGCGTCCCGTCATCCTTTTGTCGATAATTGGCTGCGCCGCGGCCAAGTCGGCGGCCTGGATCTCGTCGTCTTTGGGACCGCCAATCGGAGCCGAATACACTTCGGCGCCATCCAGGGTGATCACGAAGGTGTACGGCGTGTCGTTTCCTTCTACCCCGGCGTAGCCTTCCTGGACGCCGCGCACGAGCCGGCCCGACAGTTTATACTCGGCGTCAGCTGGAAAGACGTGACGGACAACCGTGCCGCCGAATGTTCCGAGCGGCAGGCCGGCAATGTATCCGTTCTGGCTGAATTCGCGGGAAATCGAATGCTCGATCGTCCCGGGCCTCACCTGCGGATCGCCCACGGCCATGGTGCTAACGCGCTCGGCCGCGTTCACGTATCCTTCCAGCAGCAGCGGCGACGTTTTCAGAGCCGTCGCAATGTTGTCGAATCCGAATTCCGCGCCGTCGGTCGGCAGCAGGTCGGTCACGTCAATGTCGACCGCCAGCAGGTCACGGACCGCGTTCGCATATTCGGCGCGGTTCAGACGATGCACGACGTAGCGGCCGGGCGTGCCGCGGCCTTCCCAGGCGCGGTCGAGCGATTGAGCCAGCCAGCTCGTAAAGCCTGCGTACTCGGCTTCAGACGGGCGCGGCACGCCTGCAGGCGGCATGGCCCGCACACTCAGCTTCCGAAGGACTCTTTCCCAAGTCCCGGCATGGCCGAAAATATCGTCGAAGCTCGCCGACTCGAGATTGACCGGACCCTCCGCTGGATTCGCCGCGCGGCTGCCGTGACACGCAACGCAGTATTTATTCACGAACGCGCGGGATTTGACCGCCTCCGCGGTTGGACTGGTCTTGGACGGTGTGGTCTGCGCGATCAGTGGTGCTATTCCGGCGCAGGCCAACGCCGTTGTGATTACGATCTTCCTCATTGCGCCTTCGTCACCGTCGCTACATCGGAACTTTTTTTCTGCTCTTTGTCATCCTTCTTGTCGGCCGCTGGCGGCAGGGGCGGCGGCTGAGGCGCCGGATCGTTGGGGCCAAGATGCATCAGCTCCCGCAGGGCGGCGATGACCTCCTCTTTCGAATTGTGCTTCGGTTTATACACGTCCAAATCCCCCATGTCGGCGGGGTTCGGTTTCTTGGGCTTTTCGGCCAGAAGCAGGGGTGTCAGATTGTCCTTGTTGACGGCGTCTAGCTTGGCACCGCCCGCGACGAGCGCACGAATCATCGCCACTTGCTCCTCTTGCACGGCCTCATGGAGCGGTGTCGTGCCATCGGCCGCCTTGACATTCGGATCGGCCCCGGCCGCCAGCAGCAGCTTGAGTGCCTCCAGCGGATCGCGGCTGCCAGGCTCACGGAACTGCGGCGGACCAATGCGGGTGAAACCGGGCCCCCCCGCAATCGGTGCGCCTTGGCCACCTTTTAGGGCGGCCATCACGGGGGTTCGCCCGATGTTCGGGTTGGGGCGACCAGGAGCAGCAGGTTTACCGTCCTTCGGTTTGATCTCGCTGGGGCTCCACTCGATCTTCGCGCCTTTGGCCAGCATCAGCTTCAGGACCTCAATGTCGGCTGCCGTGGCAGCGCGGTAAAACGGCGAGCTGTTGATCGAAGCGCCGCAGCACAGCGTGGTCGAGTGTAACGCGCCGACGAACGGCTTGTTCACATCCGCACCGAGGTCGAGCAGCACCTTAACCATACTCAAGGCCGTGAGATTGTTCGGATGGCTGGGTTGCATCCGTGAGCCGTCGTGCGCGCGCATGTCCGTGGTGGCATCGTGCATATCAACGGCGAAGAACAAGGCTCCGTCATTAGGGTCGGCGCCGAGGTCAAGCAGCTCCTTGGCCAGATCGAAGCGGTCATTGACGATAGCGACGACGGTCGCTGAAGCGCCATCGGCGTTGGTCAGCTTGGGATCGGCGCCGCCCTTGATCAGCGCCTCGACAACATCCGTGTGTCCGTTTCGAGTGGCGAACATCAGTGCCGTAAAGCCGCCGGAAGGATGGTCCGCGTCCTTGCGCTCTGTGATGGTGGAGACGTGCGCCTTGAGGTTCGGATCCGCGCCCGCGGCCAGCAGCGCCTTCACCATCTCCACATGACCTTCGGCAGAGGCCCACATCAGCGCGGTCTCTTCCTGAAACGGATCCGCGGCGTTGACCAACGAACCTCGCGAAAGCAGCAACTTAACAGCGTCCACGCGACCTGTGCGGGCCGCGGCCATCAGCGGCGTCTCGCCCTCCGGGTGCCAACGCGTCGGGTTCGCTCCGGCCTCGAGCAACGCCTGCATGACCTCGACGTCGCCGTTGCGGCTGGCTTGAAGAAGAGGGGTCACGCCGTAATGGTTCGGTGTGTCAACCCAGGCTCCCGCCGCAAGCAGCGACTTCGTCATCTCCGTGTCCGAGTGGAAGGCCGCCCACAAGAGCGCCGAAGAGCCGTCATTGGCGGGCGCATTTACGTCCACGTGCTCCTTGATCAGCTTACGGACTTCAGGCAGATCATCGGTCCTGGCGGCGTCGGCCACGACGGCGATGCTGGACGCAGCTTCGAGTGGGGCATCAGGCCGCACCAACACGAACCCAAGCATGAGCGGCAGACACCACCCTATGTACCGCGCAGATTTTGCACTCGCCCTTTTCGCCGAATCCATCGCTAGTCCTCCGTATGCAACATAACGATATATCGTCGAGACGAGCAGCGCAAGGCCCCATGCTGCTCTCGGGAGGTTAACGTAAACCTTGATTCCTGCTTTCAGGCACCAATCGATTAGGCTGGAATGTTGCCACCGGACGGTGAGATCCTCCTGCTGGCTGTACTTCCCGAGCAGGAGAACGCGAATAGCCCATCACCGTAGTACTCAACTGGCCTGCGCAACTGAAGAAGTGAACGCTCGAACCTGGTCTGCTGTTCCCAGGTCCTGGGTTGTCCTCTATACGGACAATGAGAATGTTTGGCCGGGGGCCGGATTCTCAATGGAAGGGTAGCGTGTAATTCAGGCTGGATTGGATGGGTGGACATAGAGAGTTACGACGAGTCGGCTGCGATTTGCTGGTCCCGGCCTCACCGTTGAAGGTGTTCTATCTGCCATTCCAGCTTGCGCATCTACGATAAAATTGGCAGATCCGCCACAGGCTCCACTGATTCAGGATGGCCAGTCAGATAACGAGGGCATGTGGCGAACTTCGTGAACAGGGATCGCTAAAGTGCAATACGGAATGCTGCTGGGAGTGGTGCTTGTCACCCTCTTCATTGCCTTGATCGCGCTGGCATCGGGTTGGCGCGTGCGGGCCACCCGCGAATTCACCGTGGCCGGGCGGCGTGCCGGCTGGACCGTGGTTTCGGGCATTATAGTCGGCGCGCTGGTGGGCGGGTCCTCCACCGTTGGCACCGCGCAGGCGGCGTTTGTTTATGGCATGCCGGCCTGGTGGTTCACGCTGGGCGCGGGGGCCGGTTGCGTGGTGTTGGCAACCCTGTTCGCCAGGCCCTTGCGGCGCGTCAACGTGGAAACGCTGCCGCAATTCCTGGTCTGCACGTTCGGCAATCCGATCCGGCCACTCGTCGCGGTGTCCGACAGTATCGGGATCTTCTTGACTATCCCCGGACAGGCGGCCGCGGCGATCACGCTTCTGACTGTGCTGCTGCATTGGCCGAAGGCAGCGGTGTTCCTGCTGGTTAGCGTCCTGGTGATCGCCTACGTGTTCCAGGGTGGGGTGATCAGCGCCGGGGTGGCGGGCTTCGCCAAGCTGCTGATCTCGTTTACGGCCTTGCTGGTGTTCGGCGCGGTGGCACTGAGCATGGGCGGTGGGATCGCAACGTTCCAGGCGCAATTGCCGGCTCAGTATTTCAGCCTGTTTGGCAACGGATTCTGGAAAGATCTCGGCAACGGGCTTGGCATGGTGTTTGGCGTGTTGACCACGCAGGTCTACGTTCAAGCTGTGCTGTGCGGCCGGGATTTGCGGCAATCGCGCATCGGTACCATCGTCGCCGGAGCCGGCACCACGGTGTTCGGGCTGGGCGGTGTTGCGGTCGGCATGTTCATGAAGATCCACGAACCGAACATCGACCCAGCGCAGGCGCTGCCCTTATTTGCGGCGCATTACTTCTCTCCGGTGCTCAGTGGCATCCTGCTAGGCGCGATTCTGATCACGGTGATCACCTGCGCGGGCGGGTTGGCGCTGGGTATCGCCACCATGGTCACCCGGGATCTGTATCAGCATTACATCCGGCCACAAATGCAGGACCGGGAAGGCATCCTGGTGGCGCGCATCAGCATCGTGGTGATGGTGGTGCTGGGGGTGCTGATCGGCGGCAGCGACGTACTGAAGCTGATCATCAGCTATAGCTTCCTAGCCTTCGCCTTTCGCGCCGACGCGATGCTGGTACCGGTGCTGGTGGCGGTGATCGGGCCACGCCTGCGGCTGAACACGGCCGGCGCCGGGGTGGGCGCGCTGGCCGGCGGCATAATCGCCAATATCGGCTGGACCCTTATGGTCTCCGAGGGTGGCGCTGGGGTGTTCATCGGCCTGGCGGGCAGCATTGTCGGATTGCTGCTGGGGCATGCGGTGTCGCTGCTGTCTGGCGGCCAGCACATCGCCCCACCCGTCTTGACAACCTCCACGGACGCGACCCGGCCCGTGTCGCTGGAGGGATAATACGGGAGAATGCTGATGTACAAGGTAGAACCATCGGGTGAGACCCTGGGCTGCTCTATTCACGGAATGGATCTGGGGAAACCGTTCGGCAAGCCGGAGCTGGGTTTCGTGCTGCAGGCGCTGGCCGATTACGGCGTGGTCTGCTTCCCGAAGCAGTCGCTTGAGCCGGCGGCACAGGTAGCATTCAGCCGTGAATTCGGCGAGCTGGAAGTGCATGTCTCGGGCGCGTTCCGGGAACCCGGACATCCGGAGGTGATGATCCTTTCCAACATCGTGGAGAACGGGATGCCGGTTGGCCTAGCCGATGCCGGGCAGGATTGGCACACGGATATGTCGTTCAGCAAAACCATCGCGTTCATCAACGTGTTGTATGCGATGAAGGTGCCCCGACGCGACGGCCGGCCGCTGGGCGCCACCCTGTTTGCCAATATGACGGCCGCGTACGACGCGCTGCCGGACGATGTGAAGAGGAAGATCGAGGGCCTCAGCGCCACTCATGATTTCGAGAAGTTCTGGGAAATGATGCGGCAGCGCGGCGGCGCCAAAACTTCACGCGCCCCGATGACGGAAGAGCAGAAGCGGATGAAACCGCCCGTCTCGCAAGCGATGGTGCTGGTGCATCCGATTTCCGGCCGCAAGAGCTTGTATGCCGACCCTGGCTACACGGTCAGCATTGATGGCATGGACAAGCAAGAAAGCGATGAGCTACTGGATTTCCTGTTCCAGCATCAGGTGCGGCCGGAATTCCAATATGCGCATCGTTGGAACGAAGGCGACGTCCTGGTGTGGGATAATCTGCGGACGCTGCACAATGCCGAAGCGGATTATCGCGCTGATGAACCGCGTCTGATCAAGCGCTGCCAGGTAATGGCAGACCGGGTGTTCACACCCGAATTCGCGCATCTGGCGCAGGAATACGGAAGGCCGCAATACCAGCCGGCGTGATGCGGATGGTCATGCGGATGGTCAAAGTTTGTCACCGGCCATACCCTGTGATAAGGTCGGATTCGTACAAACATCTTGAAAGCGAGGGCACGAACGATGACCCGCAATACGCACGTTTTTTGTTTCCTCGTACTCACTCTTGCCGGCTTGGCCGGATGTTCCAGCAAGCCGCCCGCCAAGCAAGCCGCCGCGCCGGACAAGATCCAGGGGAAGGCCCAGGTGAATGTCGCCGAAACGACCGCGTTGGACGCCTCGCTGAACGCGGGTGGACCTTCGGTCTACCTTGTGGATGGCCTGAATCGCTACCGCCTGTTCTTCAACAAGGCCTTTCCGGTTGAAGCCGGGAAGGAATACATTGCCGAGGGCGTCTATGCGCAAAAGGCCATCGACGCGATTGGCGATCCGGATCGGGGCAAAAACGGCTATCCGCTGGAATCAAGCTGCACCAGTGTCGTGAGGATGGCCTGGCCCGAGCTGGCCTTTGATGTGACGGATTCATACTCCACCAGTTTGCACGCCAAGGTAAAACGTTATCCCGCCAGACCGGTATTCCTGGTAACCAGCATCCAGCCCGTTAGCGGCTCCGCCGATTCCGCGAAACAGAAGAAGGATGCCGAGGCCGAGGAGAAGGAAGTGCCGGAAGTCTCCGTTCCGGCGGACAAACAACGCGCTCTCCTGGTGGAGGGTCCCACGGTCCTGACCGCGCCCCTTTGGGAACCATCGGGCGGAACGGCTGGCTGCAAAGTCGTCATCGACCAGGAAGGCAAGATCGCGGAGTTAGACAGCGGCGCGCAACTCTGCGAGGCCGTGCCGTGGATGAAGTTCCGTTATCAGCCCACGGTCAAGGGCGGCCACCCGGTGAGAGTGAATACCGAGGTGGAAGTGCGGTTCGACCCGCGAAAGTAAGGAGGCTTCGGATGCGTCTGGTCTGCATGATTTTCTCTTTTGCGTTGGCGGCGACGGCACAGCTGGTACCGTTCGATCCCGAATACGTGATCCCCAAGGAAAACCCAGATACGACGCCCGCCGATTTGAAAAATGGCCAGCAGTTGTTCATGGGACAATGCGCGCGGTGCCATGGCCCCAAAGGCGAGGGGGGCAGGGGAGCGGTTCTAGCACAGCCCCGATTGCGCCACGCGCCGGACGACGAAGCACTTTTCATCGTCATCCGGGATGGCATTAAGGGAACGGAGATGCCGGCGGGCTACGCGGTGGACACGCGTGAGACCTGGCAGCTAGCGGCGTATGTTCGCAGTCTGGGGCGCATGGCTCCCGAGACGGTGCTGGGAGATCCGAAGCGCGGCCAGGAGCTGTACCGAAGCAAGGGACATTGCGGGCAATGTCACATCATCGGCGGCCAAGGCGGCAGTCTCGGACCCGAACTCACCGAGATCGCTTCGCGCCGTAGCGCGGCCCACTTGCGTGCAGCGGTGCTGGATCCGGCATCCGTGCTGCCCGAAGGATTCTTAGAGGTGCGGCTGGTTACCAAGGACGGCAGCCGCATTACGGGCGTGCGACTCAACGAGGACACCTTCACCATCCAGGTTCTCGATCTGAACGGGGGGCTTCACTCCTTCTTCAAGGAAGATTTGAAAGATTTGCAGAGGGATACCGGCAAGTCCCCGATGCCGAGTTCTAGCGGAACGTTGTCGGCGTCCGAAGTGGATGATCTGGTCGCCTATCTGTATTCCCTGCGAGGCAAACAATGAGACTCACGCTGTGCTTGATAGCCGCTGTCCTGCCGCTGGCCGCGCAGGTTTCCTACGACCGCCTACGCCAGGCCGATTCCGAACCTGGCAACTGGCTCACTTATTCCGGCAACTATAGCGCGCAGCGTTACTCAGGTTTGAATCAGATCACGGCCGCCAACGTCCGACATTTGCGCCCCGTTTGGGTTTATCAGATGCAGACCACCGAGAGAGTGGAGACATCGCCCGTGGTCGCGGATGGCGTCATGTACGTGAGTGAGCCAGGTGGCGGCGTGACGGCGCTGGATACTCAAACCGGACGTTCCCTGTGGAAGTACACGCGAATCGTGGCCAAAGGCGCTCGCGGCTGCTGCGGCCAAGTGAACCGCGGCGTGGCCATTCTGAACGACATGGTCTTTGTCGGCACCTTCGACTCTCATCTGGTGGCGCTGGATATCAAGTCTGGAATTGTGCGCTGGGATGCCGAGGTGGCCGACCCGAAGTTAGGTTACTCGATCACCGCGGCGCCACTAGCGCTCAAGGACAAAATCGTGATCGGCATCGCGGGAGGTGAGTACGGCGTGCGCGGTCTCATTGATGCCTACGATGCCAAAACCGGCCAGCGGGCCTGGCGTTTCTGGACGGTGCCGGCGGCCGGCGAGCCTGGCAGCGAAACGTGGGCCGGCGACACGGCGAAAACCGGCGCTGCCACCACCTGGGTTACCGGCGCTTACGACCCCGAGCAAAACATCGTCTTCTGGGGCACTGGCAACCCGGGGCCGGATTGGAATGGCGATGCGCGAGTTGGAGACAATCTCTACTCCGATTGTTTGCTCGCCCTGGATGGCGACACCGGCAAACTGAAGTGGCATTTCCAGTTCACTCCGCATGACGTTCACGATTGGGATTCGACCGAAATCCCGGTGCTGGCGGACGCGGTGGTGCGCGGAGAAAAACACAAAGCCGTCCTATTCGGCAATCGCAACGCCTTTTACTATGTTTTAGACCGCACCACCGGCAAGTTTCTTGCCGGCAGAGATTACGCCAAGCAAAGCTGGGCGAAGGGATTGGACGATTCCGGCAAACCCATCGTGCTTCCGAATTCGTCGCCCACAGTAGAAGGAGCGAAGGTGTACCCCGACGTGACGGGCGGCACGAACTGGTTCAGCCCCTCCTACAGTCCCCAGGCCAATTTGTTTTATGTAGCCGCGCGCGACGTGGGTGCCGTGTTCCTGAAAGGCAACGCGGAGTACAAGCCGGGCGCGCAATTTAACGGCGGCGGGGAAGGTCCCATCGCCGGCGAGGATCCGATTGGCGCCATTCGCGCACTCACGCCCGAGACTGGTGAAATGAAGTGGGAATTCAAGCTGCACTCGGATGCCGGGGCTGGTGTACTCTCCACGGCGGGCAATCTGGTGTTCGCCGGCACGAACGAAGGCGACTTCTTCGCGCTCGACGCCGCCACCGGCCGCGCGCTTTGGCACTTCCAGACTGGCGCGATGATCAACGCAAATCCAGTCAGTTATCTGAGCGGGGGCAAGCAGCAGGTGGCAATCGCTTCGGGCAATTCGATTTTCGTATTCGCGCTTGAGGAATAGCTTGAGCCGGGCCGGGTCCGGGCTGGCGCGCCGATGGGCCGGGCGCGGGCTCTAAGCGTTCTTCAGCTCTTTCTCGACAGCGTCGGCGAAGATGTCGATGTCGGCCACTGTGCTGTAGATGTGCGGCGTGATCCGGAGGCCGTCGTATTCCTCGTGAGCCACTCGCGCGGTCACGATGTTGTACTTGCTGAAGAGCGCGTCGTGAATCTTTCCTGGATCGGCGTTGTTGAAAGCCACAAATCCGATGCCGGCAGACATGGTTGGATCAGGACTATGCAGAATCTTCACCTTCGGATTTTCGGCGAGGCGGTGCGCCCAGCGATCCCGCAGGTAGCGCAGGCGCGCGAGCTTGCGGTCGACCCCGATGTTCTCGCTGAACACCAGGGCCTGGCTGATGGCGTTGTGGTTCGCGGCCGGATGCGTCCCGATCTCTTCGAATTTCCGGATATCGTTATCCTGGCGCGACTCGGCGGCCATGAGCGGCCAGGTACCGGCGATGCGCGATTTCCGCACGTACAGGAACCCGGTTCCAATGGGAGCGCAGGCCCACTTGTGGAGGCTGACGCCGTAGTAGTCGCAATCGAGATCGGCAAGCGAATACGGGAAGTGGCTGAACGCGTGGGCGCCATCGACGATAACCGGGATGTTGCGCGCATGGGCCATGTCGCAGATTCGCTTGATGGGAAAAATCTGTCCGGTGCGATTGGTGATGTGGCAAACGAGAATGAGCTTGGTCTTGGGCGTGACCGCGCGCTCGAAGCGCTGGTAGAGATCGTCCATGCTGGGCGGAGGTACCGGGAATGAGATCGTTTTCAGTACGATCCCTTCGCGGCGCTCCCGCTGGCGGAACGTGGTGAGCATGCGAGGATAATCCTGGTTGGTGGTGAGCACCTCATCACCCGGCTTCAGATCGATACCGCACTGCGCGATTTCGAGCGATTCGCTCGAATTGCGGGTGATGGCCATCTCCTCGGGGTCGCAGCCGGCGGTAGCGGCCAGATGGCGCCGCACCATCTCGATCTGCTTTTCGAGATTGTCGATCATGGTGTGCCACGGCCCCATGTCGCTGAATTCGATATAGCGGCGCAGGGCGTCCTGCACAGGGCGAGGAGCAGGACTGACATGGCCATTGTTGAGATTGATCACATTGCGATCGATGGTGAAGGCGTCGCGGATTTCAGCCCAGTAATCCTCATCGCTGGCGACGTCTTCAGGTTTGCGGCCAGTCACGGATTGTGAGGCGGCGTGCGCTTTCTGGATAGCGTTGTCTTGGAAGGCGGCCAGGGCGACGGAGCCTGAAGCAATATGGAAGAAATCGCGGCGATTCATAACGTCTCTCCTTGCGGCGAAGTGTAGCACATCAACATGCCACCGCCGGACTGTGGCAGCTCTTCAATTGATCGGAATTGCGTTGCTTTGATCGAGCGTCATCGAGTTTGCGCCGGGCTTGAGCTGCACGGCCTGACCCCAGACCAGCGCCTGGTTGTTGACGCGAGTGGAGATCATCAGGTAGTAAGTTCCCGGGGCCACGCCGGGGAAGGTTCCGGCGCCGTTGGCGTCGGCCCGGACGGCTGAAGCGGCATTTACCTTGACGGCGTCCAAAATCTTTTGACAGTCGGGCGTCCGGCTGGTGCAAGTGGTGGCTACATATTTAAAGGGCGACATTCCTGGTGGAACGGTGACGCCGCCTTTTGCGAGTGCGTCTCCATAGCTGTCGCGCAGAAGAACGTAGGGACGCCCGGCGAGCGGATTGGGAGCGCCAGCTTGCGAAGGAAATCCGGAGACGATAGCGAGAGTGGCGTTGCCCAACGGCGCGGCCGGAGTAGAAAGGCTCCCGCCTCCATTGGCGGTATCGGTTGCCAGTGTTGCAGCGGCGCCTCCGCCTGAAGGGATCTGCTTACTTGGGGCGAGAACGGCGAGGTTGCAGGTCTGCTCCATGGGAGCGAATGTGAAGTCGTCGTTGTCGTTCTGGCCGGTGACGATGCGTCCGTGCACCTGATAGGGGCCGGAGCCGGCATCCAGCGAGCCGTTGGGGCCGAAGGCGAGGGTGAGCGGATGATCGGGCGCGTCAATTTTGATCCCCGATTTCGTTCCGTCGGCGACCACCGTGTAAGGATAGGCGCGCGCAGCGTCGGGACCGCAGCCCAAGATCACGGACTCTGGAAAGAACTGGGCGCTGAAGCCGGTGGAGGCGGCGAAGATGCCACGCATGCGAATGCCGGGAGGTGTCGGCGGGCCCTTGTCTCCGTCGTTGAATATGGATTTGAGCAGATCGGTTTGCATGGTCTGCACGCCGACTCGAGCGCCCTTCGTGGAGAGGTTCAGCGCGGGACAAGTGACTCTTTTGGGCGCGAAAGTAGCATGCCCGGAATTGGAGTTACGCGAGACGCGCTGGCCGTATTCGTCGTAGACTGGCCCGGTGGCCGTTGCCGCGTCCACGTGCTGTCCGCTCGCATCCCGCAATCCACTGTCGTATCCGGTAACAATCACTCCGTCGATCTGGACCGGACCCGGAGCGGCCATGGTTGTTCCATCGGCTCCGAGCGTGAGCACAAGGGGCTTCGGGGTGGTATCGATAGTAATGGCGGCGCGGTTGTTTTTGAAGTCGATAGTGTAGTTATGTTGATCGGGAGCGAGGACGGAGCAGTTAACGAGCACTCCGCCGTCAATGAAATCGATGCGCCAGCTACCGGCGCCCTCGAAGACGCCCGCGAACTCCGGGCCGGGAGCGGGTTCCTTAGCGGCAGACGGCAGAACCTGGGAGACGATCTGGTTAAACGCGCCCAGCAGTAAGTTGCCGGTACAAGTGGCCGCAATTCTTCCGGAAGAAATGCACCGGCGTATGGCGCGCTCCTCGGCGTTTTTAGGCGGATTGATCCGCACGGCTCCCTGGGCCTGCGCGCCGCGCGCGTTGGGCTGGGCATTGTTGGGCTGAATGCTGGGCTGGGGGTTGGCCTTCGCGATGTTGGCGTCGTAGATTTCCTGCTGCTTCTTTTTGAAGGCATCGGCCGCGGCAAGCTCTTGCGCGGTCGGCTGCTTACATGTGGGGAGGAGCTGCTTCAGTGCACCGCGGGTCTCGCTGGTGTAGGCCATGAAGCCGTTGTGTTTGGGGCGGTCGGGATGGGCCACCTGGCAGGTTGCGGTGTCGGAGAGATCGCGGATGTTGCAGCTTTCGACGTACATGCGTTCGCCGCTGCAGACATAGGTGACGTTCAGCTTGACGTCTTGCGCGACGGCGGAGGCGCCGAGGAGCATGGCGATGCCCAGCGGCACGTTGAGGCGGATGTTCTTACGGTGGTTCGAACGGGACGGCCCCATATTTCCCCCCTTGCGATGAACTGAATAAAAGCGGTCGAAGCGCCCGGCGCTGGCAATTGCAATCATGCCTGAAGGTTATTCAATGGTCAAGGAACGGGGTTTCGTCGCGGGCGTGTTTTTCGGCAGGGCTGCTTCAATCAGCGGGAGCAGCGGGTGTTGAGCCGCGGAGCGGTGCCGTTCACCGGCCTGGCGCGGCGATTGGCCGATAATCCCCTGACTCTTGCTGTGTGCGGCTTTACGCTCTAATCCATGAGCAGACCATTTGAAATAAGCTCCGCAGACCTGCACCCGCCGGCGCCATTGGCTGCCACTGTTCCCCCGGAAAAGCCCTTGTCGCTGTTCGAACTTATGCGCGTGTCGCGTGAAAATGGCGTCGCGGGATTCCCGGCCGCGGCTTACCGGGAACCGATCTACGAGTTGAAGCACGCCCTGGGACGCATGTTCATCATCAGCGATCCGGCGGGCGTCAAACGGGTCCTGCTGGACAATGTGAGCAACTATCCGAAGGAGCCGCAAGGCTCCCGAATCATGGGTGCGGCGTTCGGAGACGGCCTTCTCACGAGCGAGGGGGAGAAGTGGCGGAAACACCGGCGCATCATGG
Source organism: Bryobacterales bacterium (assembly GCA_003166865.1). Taxonomy (GTDB): domain Bacteria; phylum Acidobacteriota; class Terriglobia; order Bryobacterales; family Bryobacteraceae; genus Palsa-89. The sequence goes on along the minus strand of PMUP01000016.1, from coordinate 36,772 downwards.
CGCCATCGTTCGATCATCGCAGCATTGCCGCCTGCGCTCCCGCGATGGTCGAAACCACGACCAGCTTTATCGAGAAATGGAATGGCCTGCCGCCTAATACCGTAATTGACATCGAGTCCGCGATGACTGAACTGACCCTACAGATCATTTCACGAACGATGTTCTCGTCCGACAGCAATGGCATTTGCGATCTGGTCGGCAACACGCTCAGGGACGGAACGGAGGCGATGACGTTCGGCTTACTGGACGTCCTGCCGGTGATTGGTCCGTGGCGGATGGGCCGGAAAATGGAACATATCCACTCGATTTTCACCGCCCTGGATGCCTCGATCTTCAAGCTCATCGAGTCGAGGGCGGCCGACAAAGCCGGACCGGAGAAGGCCGGCCCCATCGACCTGTTGGGGCGTCTGGTGGCCGCGCGTGATCTTGACTCGGGCGCAGGATTGACTATTCAGGAAATTCGCGACGAGGTCGTAATCATTTTCATTGCCGGGCACGCAACCACTTCCATAGCCGTGACCTTTGTCTGGTATCTGCTCTCGAAACATCCCTGGGCGGCGGAGAAACTTCACCAGGAGCTGGCCGCTGTATTGGGAGGGAGGCCGCCGAAGTACGAGGACCTCGAGCACCTGCCTTACACGCGACAAGTGATTCAGGAGGCGATGCGGCTCTATCCGCCGGCGCCCAGCCTGGAGAGCCGCAAGGTCGTAGCCGATGATATGGTGTGCGGCCGCCACATACCGAAAGGCGCCCAGGTTGGGGTAGTGCCCTGGATATTGCATCGGCATCGGACGCTTTGGGACGAGCCCGACCGGTTCGAACCGGACCGCTTTTCACCTGGAAACAGCGCCGGGCGCGACCGCTTCGCCTGGCTGCCATTCGGCGGAGGGCCCCGCATCTGTATCGGCGCCGCGCTGGCATTAACCGAGGCGTCGCTTATCCTGGCGACCATAGCGCAACGTTTCAGGCTTGGCTACGTCGAGGAACAGCAAATCACGCTGAAGGCCCGGATCACGTTGCGAACACGCGACGGGATCAAATTGACGGTCGAGCCGAGAATGCTACTCTGATCGTGCAGCGCTGGTTCGAAACGGTACCGAGGAAAGGGAAGCGTTGGTAGCGCTAAAGGGAATCGAACCCTTATTTAAGCCTTGAGAGGGCTCCGTCCTAACCGTTAGACGATAGCGCCATCGCTCGAACTTCTTTATTATACCCGCCGGGCAAGCGGTGCTCCGCCCTGTTAAACTGCCCCCAGCCTGTTAAACTGAAGTTTCGCTCGCGATCCGCTCCTGGGACGCCCGAGCCGACGGAAGGTAAACGACTCAAGATGATTTCAGCGACACAGCTACGTCCGGGCATGGTGATTAAGTTCAACAACGAACTTTACTCCATCTTCAAAATGGAGCACCGCACGCCCGGCAATCTGCGCGGCTTTGTCCAGGTCAAGATGCGCAGCTTGCGCAGCGGCACGATGACGGAACATCGCTTCTCGTCGGAGGATCGCGTGGACCGCGCAGCGCTCGAAGAGATCGAAATGGAGTATCTGTACGACGACGGCGAATACTATTACTTCATGAATACCGAGAACTTCGAGCAGATGCACCTGACGCGCGACCTGCTCGGCGATGCGGTGGAGTACCTGGTTCCGCAGCTTAAGGTGAATGTCGAGTTCTACGAAGGCAAACCCATTAGCGTGGAACTGCCGCCCACCGTGGACCTCACCGTGGTGGAAACCGAGCCGGGCCTCAAAGGCGCTTCCGTGTCGAACGTCACCAAGGCGGCGAAGCTGGAAACCGGACTGGTAGTGCAAGTGCCGCCCTTCATCAATGAAGGCGAAAAGATCCGCGTCAGCACGGCGGAAGGCACGTACCAGGAACGCGCGTAGCCGCTTCTAGAACCTGCTATCCTGAATCTGCCCTTGTAGAGGAGCGGAGACCATCAGTAGCCGGTGGCGCAGTTCCGGGAGTTTCGGAGCGCCGGCGAAAGGGGTCGCAGCACTTTCCGCCGAAATCGACCGCGGCACTCCCGCCCGGCGCGATTGGGGGGCCAGGCTAATACCTGCCCACTGTCATCCGGATCTGCTGAATTCGAGATCGGGTGGAGCGCTACCTGGAAGCACGCAATGTGTCGGCGTGTCCTTCCTTCCTCCATCCGTATTAAGTTATGAATGTTTTTGAACTAACGCGCGCGTTGGTGGACATTGAATCCATCACCGACAACGAAGAACAGATGGGCCACGTGCTGCTGGCGCACCTGTCGGAGCTCGCAACGCGGTTCGGCGGGAGCGCCGAGCTGATGCCGGTGGAGTCGCGGCGCAATAATGTCTTCGCCCGGTGGGGCGAGCCAACCGTCACGCTCTCCACGCACATGGACACCGTGCCGCCGTTCTACGCTTCGCGCGAAGATGAGCAGCACATTTGGGGACGCGGCGCCTGCGACACTAAGGGCATCATCGCGGCCATGATCTTTGCCGTGCGCGAGCTGCTCGAGGCCGGCGAGAGAAACATCGCTCTGCTGTTCGTAGTGGGCGAAGAGCGCAACAGCGCGGGCGCGCTTGCGGCGGCAAAGGATCCGCGGGGTTCCAAGTTCATCATCAACGGCGAACCCACCGACAACAAGCTGGCGATCGGCTCCAAGGGCGCGCTACGTTTCGAAGTGGTGGCAAGCGGCCGGATGGCGCACTCGGCCTACCCCGAGTTGGGCGAATCGGCCATCGAAAAGCTGCTGGATGCGCTGCACGAAATCCGCCAAGTGCGGCTGCCTGTAGATGAGATCCTCGGAGCGAGCACGCTGAACATCGGAACCATCGCCGGCGGCCGCGCTCCCAACGTGATTCCAGATCACGCGCAAGCCGAAATCTTCATCCGCCTGGTGGACGACGGCGATTCCACGCGCGCTCGAATCCGGCAAGCCGCGGGGGGCAAAGCTGAAGTCCGCGAAGTGCTGGCCACTCCCGCGGTGCACCTGGGCTCGCTCGCGGGGTTCGAAACGACCATCGTCTCCTTCACCACCGATATTCCGGGATTTGGCGGGGCTTGGGGAAAGCCGTACTTGATCGGGCCCGGCTCGATTCACGTGGCGCACACCTCGGAGGAACGGATTCTCAAGGGGGAAATCCTCGAAGCAATACAAATCTACAAGCGAATGGTCAAGCAACTCTCATGAACGAAAACAGGATCCCTGTCGGAATTTTAGGAGCCACCGGGATGGTTGGGCAGCACTTCGTGAAGTTCTTGCAGAATCATCCGTGGTTTGAAATCACGTGGCTGGGCGCGAGCGATCGCTCGGCCGGCAAGCCCTATCGCGAGGCCACTAGCTGGAGGCTGGATGGCGTCATGCCCGCGAGCGTTCAACACATCCAAGTTCAAGAGTGCAAGCCTGCCAGCGCGCCGAAACTGATCTTCTCCGCCATGGACGCTTCGGTGGCTACCGAAATCGAGCGCGAGTTCGCGCAAGCCGGCCACGTGATCGTTTCCAACTCGCGCAATCATCGCATGGAGCCGGATGTTCCGCTGCTGATTCCGGAAGTGAATCCCGATCATCTGAAGATCATTCCGCTCCAGCAACGCAAGCGCGGATGGAAGGGGCAGATCGCCACCAATCCCAATTGTTCCACCATGGTGCTCGCGATGGCGCTGGCTCCGTTGAAGCCGTTCGGCATCACACGCGTGATTGCCGCCACCATGCAGGCGATCTCGGGTGCCGGCTACCCTGGTGTCGCTTCCATGGACATCAACGCCAATGTGATTCCGTTTGTCGGCGGCGAAGAGGAGAAGATGCAGCAGGAGACCCAAAAGATCCTAGGCGAATTCACGGGCGAGGGCCTCCGGCCCTTGAACGCCAAAGTGAGCGCGCATTGTAATCGGGTTCCAGTGGTGGATGGCCACACGGTGGTTGTCAGCGTTGAATTCGAACGCAAGCCATCGAAGGACGAGATCCTCCATGCGCTGGTCAACTACCGCGGCATTCCGCAAGAGCGCAAGCTCCCGAGCGCGCCGCCGCGATCCATCATTTATATGGAGGAGGCGGATCGGCCGCAGCCTCGCCGGGACGCGGAACGCGAACGCGGCATGGCTATCTTCATCGGAAGGCTGCGTGAATGCCCGGCGCTGGACTACAAATTCGTCGCGCTGGGTCACAACACGATTCGTGGCGCGGCCGGCGCCGCGGTGTTGAATGCCGAGCTGATGTATTCGGAGGGCCTGCTCGACTAATGATTGTCATGAAATTCGGCGGCAGCTCCGTCGAATCGGCCGAGGCCATCCAGCGCGTTACCGAAATCGTAAAATCCCGGCTAGACCGGAGGCCCATTGTGGTTGTCTCCGCGATGGGCAAAACCACCAATCGCTTGCTCACAATCGCCGATCTCGCGGTGGGCGGCCAGCGTGACGAAGCGCTCCGCGAGCTGGTCTCGCTGCGTGATTTTCATCTCCGCGAATCCGGCATGGAGCGCACCGTCGACGAACATTTTCAGGAACTCGCGGAACTGGTGAAAGGTTTGGCGGTGTTGGGCGAACTGACTCCGCGCTCCATTGATGCGATCTCGAGCTTCGGCGAGCGATTGTCGAGCTTGATCGTCACGAATTACTTCCAACACCATGGGATCAACGCCGTGCATGTGGATTCGCGCAAGGTGATTGTTACCGATCACCGCCATACGCAGGCCATTCCGTTGCTCGAGCAGACCTATGCGAAGCTGGTTGCCGCCATCCCTCCGCTGGCCAAGCAGCAAGTGGTTGTCATGGGCGGCTTCATCGCGTCGACGGAGAACGGCGTCACGACGACGCTGGGCCGCGGCGGGTCCGACTTCACCGCATCCCTCGTCGGCGCGGGTGTTGGAGCCGAAGAGATCCAAATCTGGACCGACGTGGACGGCATGCTGACGGCCGATCCGGCGATCATCCCCAACGCGCATCGCGTGAAAGTGATCTCCTTCATCGAAGCTGCCGAGCTGGCATATTTCGGAGCGAAAGTATTGCATCCCGCGACCGTGATGCCGGCGATCGACGGCAACATCCCCGTTTTGATCCTCAACTCGCGCCGCCCGCAAGTAGAGGGCACGCGCATTCAATCGGCGACGGTCTTGAGCAAGAACGTCATCAAATCGATCGCGTGCAAGGGCCAGGTGCTGGTGCTCAACATACGGTCCACGCGGATGTTCATGGCGCACGGTTTCATGCGGCGCATCTTCGAAGTTTTCGACCGCAATCAGACCTCCGTGGATATGGTGGCGACGTCGGAAGTCAGTGTTTCGCTGACCATCGATCAGCCCGAGCGCGTGGAAGCGATCGTCGCGGAATTGCGCGAGTTCGCCGAAGTCTCGGTGGACGAGAATCAGGCTATCATCTGCATTGTGGGTGAAAACATCCGCCACACTCCCGGCGTCGGGGCGCGTGTGTTCAACGCGCTTGGCGGCATCAATGTTCGTATGGTGTCGCAGGGCGCTTCGGCTCTGAACCTGGGTTTCGTGGTGGCGGGCGGCGATCTCAACGCCGCTGTCCAGGCCTTGCACGGAGAATTCTTTGCCGATCTCGACCCGGCGGTTTTTGATGCCTAAACTCGCGATCGTGGGTTACGGAAAGATGGGGCGCCTCATCGATCAGCTCGCGCCGGAGTACGGTTTAGAAGTCAGCGCGCGAGTGGACGTGGATCGGAACGAATCGATCGATGGCGCGGACGTAGCCATCGAATTCTCCGTGCCGTCGGCGGTGCTCGGCAACATTCAAAAAGCGGCGGCTCTCGGCATCCCCATCGTGATCGGCACCACGGCTTGGAGCGAACACCTGGCTGAAGCCAGGGTCTTGATCGAAGCGAACAAAAGCGCTCTGGTCTGGAGCCCGAATTTTTCGGTGGGCGTCAACGTCTTTACGCGCCTGGTTTCAGAAGCCGCGAGGTTGCTCGCCAACGAGAAGGAGTACGGCGCGTGGGCCTGGGAGATCCATCACAGCACCAAGAAAGACGCGCCTTCGGGCACGTTACTCCAGCTGGTGGATCGGATGAAGGCCGCGGGTTACGCGCGCAACATCGACGCCAGCTCCAACCGCGCCGGCGCGCACCCTGGTACGCATGAGATCGGCTTCGATTCGCCCGCCGACACCATCACCCTGCGCCACACCGCGCGCAGCCGGGAAGGATTCGCCCGAGGCGCTTTGAAAGCGGCACAATGGATTATCGGGCGCGAAGGATTTTACGAATTCAGCGACGTTCTCTTTGGAGGCTGACAATGTTGTTTCAAGGTTGCGGCACCGCAATGGTCACTCCGTTCCGCAAGGACGGCTCTCTCGATGAGCAGACTCTTCGCTCGCTGGTGAAGCGCCAGATCGAGGAAGGCATCAATTTCCTGGTACCGTGCGGGACTTCAGGCGAAAGCCCCACGCTCACTCACAAGGAACATTTGCGCGTGGTGGAGATCACGCTGGATGAAGCCAAGGGCCGCGTGCCGGTGCTGGCGGGCGCGGGTGGCTACAACACCGCCGAAGTGATCGAACTCGCGAAGGAGATCAAGGCCATGGGCGCCGACGGGATTCTCTCGGTCACGCCGTACTATAACAAGCCGACACAAGAAGGCTTGTACCAGCACTACAAGGCGATCGCATCGGCGGCAAAGCTGCCCAGCATCGTGTATAGCGTGCAGGGCCGCACCGGTGTGAATGTGGAGCCAGCCACGTTGAAGCGGCTGTCGGAGATTGATTACGTCATCGGGGTAAAGGAAGCTTCCGGCAATATCAGTCAGATGGCGCAGGTGGTTCATCAAGTGCCGCCTGGCTTCGCCGTGTTGTGCGGTGACGATTCGATCGCGATTCCGCTGATCGCTCTGGGTGGCCACGGCGTGGTCTCGGTGGTCTCGAACGAAATCCCGCGCGAGTTCACTCGGCTTACCGGGCGGGCGCTAGCGAACGATTTCGCCGCCGCGCGGGAACTGCAACGTCAGTACCTGCCGCTCATGGAAGTGAACTTCGTGGAATCGAATCCGATTCCAGTGAAGGCGGCAATGGCGCTCATGGGATTGCTGGAGCCAGTCTGGCGATTGCCCTTGTGCCCGCCCAGTTCGGCAAATCTCGCAAAGATCGAAAAGGTGGTTGAAACCCTGGGTCTGTTGGCTGGCCGGAGCGTGCATGCGGGTTGAGATCGAGAAGCTGTTCGATGAACAACCCTCCGCCTACACCGACGATCATTTTCAACTCTTCCAGCGATTCAAACAGGCGCTGAATTCCGGTGAGGTTCGCGCGGCCGAGCCGGATGACACCACAAAGACTGGTTGGCGCGTGAACGCCTGGGTGAAAAAAGGAATCCTGCTCGGTTTTCGCATGGGCGCGGTGGTGGATATGTCGATCAATCCCACCCGGCAGCCCTGGTTCGACAAAGCCACGTTTCCGGTGCAGCGCTTCACGGCCGATCGTGGAATTCGCATCGTCCCGGGCGGGTCGAGCATTCGCGATGGTTGTTTTGTCGGGCGGGGCGTGACGTGCATGCCGCCGATGTACATCAACACCGGGAGCTGGGTGGGCGACGGCTCGATGATCGATTCGCATGCGCTGGTGGGAAGTTGCGCGCAGGTCGGTGCGAATTGTCATATCTCAGCGGCCGCGCAGGTTGGCGGAGTGCTGGAGCCGGTGGGCGCGCTTCCGGTGATTATTGAAGACGAAGTTCTGATGGGCGGCAACACCGGCGTGTACGAAGGCACGGTGGTGAAGCGGCGGGCGGTGCTGGGATCGGGCGTCATCTTGAACCGATCCACGCCGGTGTATGACGTGGTGCGGGGCCAGATCTACCGCGCTACCGACGAAGACCCGCTGGTGATTCCCGAAGACGCCGTGGTGGTGGCCGGGGGGCGCGCGATTACATCGGGGCCGGGTCTCGACTGGGGCTTGTCGTTGTACACTCCGGTGGTGGTCAAGTATCGGGACTCGAAGACAGACACCAAGATTCAGCTCGAACACTTGCTGAGATAATCGAGCGTTGCGCGGGCCGTTTTCTCCCAAGTAAGCTCAGCGGCGCGGCGTTTCGCGGCCTCGGTGGAGATTTTGCCGGAAGCCAGCAGGAGCAGCGCGTCGCGAATTCCGCGGTCGCTTGCGGGATCGAAGAAGTGAACCGTGGAACGCGCGATTTCGCGCAGCGGCGGGATATCGGAGCACGCCACAGGAACTCCGGCGGCCATCGCTTCCAGCACCGGCATGCCAAAGCCTTCGAAGGTGGATGGATAAATGAAGCCGAGCGCGCCGCGGTAGAGTTCGTACAATTGCTCTCGCGGAATCCAGCCGGTGAGTTCCACTGAGCCCGAGGCCAGCCTCTCGATTTCCTGGGCTGCAAATCCGCGCACGCCGGTGATCACCAGCCGGGGTGCGGCATTGTTCTGCGCATGGATCCGCGCATGGACACGCAATAACCGCTCCAGGTTCTTATGCGGATGCGTAGTGGACACGCACAACAAATATTCGCGGGGTTCACGGTGCTGCGAGATCTCGAAGAACTCGCGCTCCACGCCGTGGTGAATCACTTGCGCTGAGCGGCCATAGTAGCGTTCCAGATCGTCGGCAGTGGCTTGGGAGACGGCGATCAATCCGCGCGAGCGCCGCGCCGCTGCCCACANNTGCTGGAGATCGTGAAATACCGTGACCATCGGGCAGGCGCACGCGAGCGGCGCGGTGAAACCCGGATTCAGCAGGACCTGAATCCGATGGTTGCGAATGGCGAAGGGCAGAACGAGCTGTTCCCACAGGATTCGCGCCGGACGGAAGGCCGCCTGGACGGGCTGCCGCGCCTGTACGAAGTTCGGCCGATCGGGAACCAGATCCGCGCCAGTCTCGCGATTGGTAAACACGACGTATTGATTCACCGCATCGATTTCGGCAAGCGCCCGCAGGAGATTGCGGAGATAGATCTCGGTGCCGCCCACGCCTCCCGGAATCAGATAGAGGGCGTTGACGCCGATGCGTAGCATTTGTCGTTGCAAAAATCTAGTGGCTCATACGAGCCAAAGCTTCGCGCGCCGGCTGGTTGTTTGGATCGAGCGCCAACACGTGCTGGTAATCCGCGCGGGCTTGTGCCAGGTTTCCTAGGGCGGTGTGAACGTTTCCGAGGTAGTCGTAGGTGATGGCGAAGCCCGGATCCAGTCCCTGGGCCGTTTGGAGAGCCGCCAATGCCTCCGGGTATTTGCCCATCTTGCCGAATTCCATGCCGATCTGTGAGTAAACGTGCGCGCTCGGCCGCAACGCAGCGGATTGTTGCAGCTTCCGAATGGCCTCCTGGGAGTTTCCCGCGCAGTCGTACGCCAGCGCCCAATCGAGCAGCAAATCCTCCTGGGGCGGCTCGAGTGCAGCGGTCTTCTGGTATTGCTCCACCGCCTCGCTACATTCTCCCGCATCATATTCGACGCGTGCTAATTGGAAGCTGGGCCGATATTTCGCCGGAGATTTCGAGACGGTATCTTTCCAGATATCGACCGCATCGCCCCACAGCAAATTCCTCCGGTATGTCAAGGCGCCTTCCGCGACCAGAACCACAGCGAGCGCTCCAATGAGAGCGTTTCGTGAGACCTTCCAGCGCCGGAGAAATTCGAGCGTAACGAATAGCAGGCCGATGAAGGGAAGATACATGCGGCGCTCGGCCATGGGATCTCGAATCGGCACCAAGGAGGAAGTCGGCGCAAGCAGAATCAGCCAGACGAACCATCCGTACGAGGCGAGCGGGAAGCGGCGGCGGTAGATCCAGGCGAGCACGCTGACGATCAGCAACCCGGCCAGCGCGAAGACGGCGCCGTGGGCCAGGATGTTGCGGGAAATATCGACATCCGGATCGAGGTTTTGGCCAAAGGGCATGAAGAACAGGCGCACATAATCCCAGATAACGCGGCACTCGGTGAAGAAATACTGATTCCAGGGCAGGTCGCGCATTTGGAATCCGGCGGTGGGATTGTTGTGGAGAATGGCCAGGATGCGCACCGCTGCAATGCCGACTCCGATCGCGATGGGAACGTAGAGTTTCCAATTACGCCAAATCAGCGAGAGGGAGAATTCGAAGTTCCAGTAGTAGTCCGTGAGAATGAATAACACTGGAAGGACCGCAGTGTGCTCCTTGGAAAAGCCGGCCGCGGTGAACAGCACCAGGACGCAAAGTACGCGCGGGATGGATAGAGCAGCAGTCCGGCGATACAGAAATACGACGAACGCAGCCAAAACAAAGAACACGCTGAGTGTTTCCGACCGGCTGGCGACATAGCTGACCGACTCTGTTTGCGCTGGATGCATCAGGAACAGTCCGGCGGCGAAGAACGAGAGAATCCGGGCGCGTGGTTCTTCGAGTTTCGCCCAGCTCAGCACCTTGCGGACAGCGAAGAAAATCAAAACGGTGTTGAAGAAGTGCAGGAACAGATTGAACAGGTGGTATCCAAAAGTACTCTCGGCGCCGGATTGCTGGAAGTTCAGCCAAAAGCTGAACATGAGCAAGGGCCGCATCTGGCGCAGCCAACCCATCAACGGTATGCTGGCGGCATCGGGAAGCATGTAGGTGAGGTGCCTGTCGTCGAGAAGGAACGGGCCGTTGAGAGCGGGCCAATAGACTTCGAAGGCCGCGATGAGCGCGATAACCAGACTCGCTCCGTAAATCCAGAACAGGGGATTGGACTGCGATTCCAGCGTGGCGACGGCCGCTGCCGGGCGTTTCGATTTCTTGCTTTTATTACTCTTCATTTGCACTGAGCGGGGAACCCGGCAGTCGGCTCTGCATTTGAAATTCGACAATCGCGAGCCGCTGGGCCATGGCGATATTGGCGTCTTTCAAATCGGAGATGACTACCGACAGGCGGTAAATCACGATGACGAAGACACAGAAGACCAACAGCATGAGGGCCAGCGGTGGATCCGCGAGGCCGAGTTGGCCGGCGATCCAGGTGAGCGCTGAAGACGACCGCGAGAGCGCAAACAGAATGGCAGCCGCGGCCAGCCAGCTCACTGAATATTCAACGCGAATGTGTGAGCGCCGGACAGAGAACAGCACCAAGGCCATAAGAAGAACGCTTAAAGCAGTGGTTACATTGAGCAGGCGTTCCATGGTTTATTCCTTTCTCCGGCGGCCTTCAAACTTCAGGACGTTGATGAACACTCCCAGCAGGACGTGGAAGATGTAATACAACGATTTTACCGCGGTGATGGTACTGCGGCCGGTCTTGCGCGGGCGCATGCGGCAGGGCACTTCCTGGAACTGGAAGCGCTTGCGCTGTAACACCACCAGCGCCTCGATTTCCGGATATTCCAGAGGGAAGCTGCCGGTGAAAACCTGCAAAGCCTGGCGGTTCACCCCGACGAATCCGGAGGTGGGATCGCGCACCGGTTTGCCCAGAATGGGCCGCAGCATCGAGCGGAAGAACCAGATCCCGATGGCGCGAACGGAACTGGTGTGCACTCCGTTGCCGTCCTGAAACCGGGAGCCGATGACCATGTGGCAGCCGGTGTCGCGGAGCACTGTCAGCAGATCGGGGATGTACTTGGGATCGTGCTGGCCGTCGCCATCCACGCGAATGACATACTCGTAGCCAAGCTCGTATGCGAGTTTGTATCCCGCCTGAACGCCACCGCCGAGGCCCAAATGATAAGGCAAGCGGAGAACGTAGGCGCCGGCCGCCCGGGCGCTTCGGTCCGTGCCGTCGGTGGAGGCGTCATCGACAACGAGAATAGGTACGCCAGGCATCACGCCCCGCACTTCGTGGACGACGCCAGAGATCGCGCCAACCTCATTGAAGGCGGGAATCAAAATTAACAACTGATGGGGCGCCGCAGCTGGCTTCACAACGCGGCCACCTGGCGCGGAGCGATGGAGTAGCGGTGAATGAGCTTGCCGAATTGTTTCGAAGTGAGGCGGCGCTTCATGCAACGGCGCTGGCGCCAGATCTTTGGGAAGCGTGCAAGCAATTCCAGATGGGCGCGCAACACATACCAGGGTAAGCGAGCCAGGCTGCCGCCTTCACGCTGGAATTCGGCGGCCATGCCGCGCCCTTTTAGCGCATAGAAAAAATGCCAGAAGTAGCGCGACAGGGCATAGAACGGTACCAGAAGCAGATCGAGCAGCGGAAAGTTCTTGAAGATCACGAAGAGGCGATTGCGCTCCACGTAATAGGCTTTGAGCGCGGATGCTTTGCCCGCGGAATGCGAATAGCGATGTTCAACGACGGCATCGGGAACGTAAAAGCATTCCCAGGCGGCCCAGCGCGCGCGAAGCCCAAGGTCGGTATCCTCGCAATACAAGAAGAAGCTTTCATCGAAGAGGCCAATTTCATCGAGCATTTCGCGGCGATACAAAGCCGCTGAGCCGCTGGGCAGCAGAGCCTCTTCCTTGCGCGCGTAAGATGCTGGAGCTTCGCCATGGCCGCGCTGCTTGCTGCTTCCGTCCAGGCACAGGAGCATGCCCGCGGAATCCAGGCGGCCCGAGCCCGCGAGCCGGACTTGCGAGGCGCACATGCCTATGTCCGGCCGATGCTCAACCGCGGAGAGCAGGGCATCGAGCCATCCTGGTTGCGCGACAGCGTCGTCATTCAAGACCGCGAGGAATGGCGCTTGCGATTGACGGAAGGCCTGGTTCACCGCCGCTCCGAATCCGACGTTGCGATCGTTCGCGATGACGCGGACGCCCTCTCGCGGTTTCGCCTGACGCCGTCCGCTGTTGTCCACCACGATCACTTCCACGATCACTTCAAAGTCACGGAATGTCTGGCGCTCCAGCGAGGCGAGGCATTCGTCGAGAGTTCTGTCGGCCGCCAGAGTAGGAACAACCACGGTCACGGTTGGGTGAATTTGGCCGGGTACCATCTTAGGTCGGGCGAAGCCGCCAAGCCCCAGGCCAATACATACGATAGGATAGTGGCTTGCACAGACATTTACTATACATTCTCGTGGTTAGTAGCGTCCTGGCGCAAACGCCGGGGCATCTCGGCGAAATCCGGCAACTGACCAACGGCGGAGAGAACGCCGAAGCGTACTGGGCGCCGGACGGCCAACGGATTATTTTTCAATCGACGCGCGACAAGCTGGAATGCGACCAGATTTTCATCATGAATCGCGACGGGTCGAACCAGCACATGGTGTCGACCGGCAAGGGCCGCACCACCTGCGGATATTTTTTGCCGGACAACAAACACATTCTGTATGCGTCCACGCATGAGGCTGGCGATGCGTGCCCGGCGGCGGCCGATCGCAGCAAAGGCTACGTCTGGGCGGTGTATCCGACGTACAAAATCTATCTGGCCACCGATGACGGCAAGATCCTGAAGACGCTGGCGGGGGCGCCGGGCTACAACGCCGAAGGCACGGTGAATTTCAAGACCAGCCGCATCGTGTATACGTCGATGGAGTCGGGCGATTTGGATTTGTGGACCATGAAGCCGGATGGGTCGGACAAAAAGCAGGTCACGAAGACCGATGGGTACGATGGCGGCCCCGTATTTTCGCGCGATGGCAAGAAGCTGGTGTGGCGCGCGAATCATCCGCTGACGCCCGAAACGGAAAAGCGCTATCACGATTTGCTGAAGGAGAACCTGACGTCGCCGATGAAGATGGAGCTGTTCGTGGCGGACGGTGAGGGAAAGCACGCGCGGCAGATCACCAACTTCGGCTGCGCGAGTTTCGCGCCGACCTTCACGCCGGATGGTAAGAAGATTCTGTTTGCGTCGAACAAGCATGATTGCGACGGACGGAAGTTTGAGCTCTACTTGATCAACGCCGATGGGACCGGGCTGGAGCAAGTCACGGATTTCGGCGGGTTCACGGCGTTTCCCGAGTTTGCGCCGGACGGGAAAACGATTGTGTTCGCGTCGGATAAGGGCGCGAAGTCGCCGTACGAGTTCAACATTTTCACCGCGGAGTGGAAGTAGACGGAGCTGCGAGCATGAAGCGCCTTTGGATCGTCCTTCTCGTGGCAGTTGTGATCGAGATGAGCCGAGGCTACTTCACACCTGCGCTCCAAGCCCTTCCGCAGGCGCCCGCCGGATGGACGCGCGTGACACAGACCGCTCTCGATCCCATCCCGCACGAGTGGTCAGAAACGTCGCACGCCGTAAAGGCATGGCGCGCCACATACAGCGGAACATCGCAGATGACCCTGACACTTTACGCGATGCCTTGGTCGCCAGGAAGCGCGTGGGATGCGATTCAGAGATGGCGGCCAGTGCCTGGCGCGATGGCGTTCTCCAAGGGCAGGTACTTCGGCGTAGCAGTGTCGCAAGGCGCGGATGAGGCCGCGCTGAAGCGTTTCGTTCAAGGCGTCATGGCAACTCTCCCCCGCGGCGGTGAAACGATCCGCTGACTGTGAGCGCCTATGGCCGCATATACGTTGTATTTACGGATGTCCGGCATCATCGCGCTCTTGGTGCTCGCCGTCTTCGCCGACGCTCCCGCCAAGCTCACCCGCGACGAAGCGCAGAAGCTGAAGAGCCCGGCGGCGTATTCCAAGAAGTCGATCGATCGGGGCCGCGTGATCTTCATGCAGAATTGCACGAGCTGTCATGGCGAGAACGGGAAGGCCGAAGGGTCGCTCATCGCGGATGCCACGGATCTGACCACGCCGAGCCTCTACAAGAGCGGGACTACGGAAGGTGAGATTTTCCACAGCATCCGCGACGGCGCGGGCGATCAGATGCCGGCGTTCAAGTCGCAACTCGGCGGCGAAGGCGACATCTGGAATTTGGTAAACTTCATCCGCAGCCTGTGGCCGGAGTCGACGCGACCCCCACTTCAAGACGACAAGTAGGCAAGAGGAGATCCGCATGAGCGAAAAAACGAACCGCGAAGTTCAAAAAACGAATGCCGGCACCGGGAGCAGGAACGAACCTGAGTCGCGCCCGTCCCGCCGAGGACTGTTTTCCGCGGTTGGAGCTGGCGCGGTTGCGGCTGCGATCGTCAATCCAGGCAAGATTTTCGCGGCGACCACTCCTCCAATTCCTTCGATTCGGATTGCCAAGGACATCACCGACAGCTTGGCCGAAGCGACCAGGTTGGGGTCCTTTGATGCCAAGGGCGGAATGACGGGCGCGGAGGTATTCGCGAAGTCGTGCAAGGATGAAGATCTCGCGGCGCTATTCTGCTGTCCGGGGAATTATCAGATCATCAATGCGATTTCAGCGGCGGGCATTCCCGCGTTCGGTGGGCGTTCGGAAGGATCGATGACGTCGGCGGCGGACGGATTTTCGCGCTGCACCGGAGAAGTGACGGCGTGCTCGGGCACCGAAGGTCCGGGCTTCACGAACATGATCATGAATATCGCGGTGGCGCATCGGGCGCGTACGCCGCTGCTGGTGCTGGCGAGCAACGTGACCATCGCCACCGACGATCGCGAGTACTTCATTCAGACCGGGTATCAACAGCCAACCACCGAGGGGCTGAAAAAATACGGAAAGCGGCTGATCGCGCCCGACCGCATCCATGAGTACACTGCGTACGCGTTCCGTCATCTGAAAACCGGCGTGCCCGGTCCCGTGCATCTGGACTTCCCCGGTGAAATCTACAATCATCGCTTCATGGCGGAGTCGGAAGTGAAGGAATACTACAACAAGGATAAATACCGCACTGAATCGCGGCCGCATCCAGCGCCGAAGGATCTGGCGCAGGCGATCGACATGATCAATCGCGCGGAGCGGCCGGTGATCGTCGCCGGGCATGGCGTATTCTTCCGCAAGGCATGGGAGCCGCTGATGGTGGCGGCGGAGAAGAACGACATCGCAGTGGTGACCTCAGGGCCCATGCGCGGGCATTTTCCGGATGAGCACCGGTTATCAGCGAGCTTGTCGCCCGACGCCTTCATGAGCGCCGATCTGGTGGTGTTTGTGGGCCAATACAGCATGCCGAGCAAAACGGAGAGGTGGCGCTTCAACCCCGACGCGAAAGCGATCCGCGTGAATCCAACCGGCGAGGACCTCGGACGGAACTGGCCGCTCGATTTGGGAATCGTCGCCGATGAAGGCGCGTTCTTGGAAGGTCTCGCGAGCGATCTGCCGCGGAAAAAGCGCGACGCTTGGGTCGGCGAACTCGCGGCGGCGCGCCAGAAATATGAAAAGCAGCTTCTGGATGAATATGAGCAGGGCGTGAAGCACAGCCAGGCGACAAGCACGCTGCATCACGCGGTGGTGTGCAAGGAAGTACACGATTTTCTGTACAAGGGCAGCATCGATCCGAAGCTGACGGTCACGGGTTGGGGCGGCTGGACAATCGGAAATTGCGCGGCGCGGTGGCTGCGCGCCTATCGGCCGGGGCAAGAAGTGAACTGCCCGTATCAATATTCGGCGGTCGGCCCCGATCTCGCGATGATGATCGGCGCAGGAGCGGCCGTGCAGTTGGGCGTGGGTCCCCAAGCTCCCTACAAAGGCGCACCGGTGCTAGTGCTGACCAGCGACGCGGGCATTACGTATAGCATGTTCGAGCTGGATACGGCGGCCAAGTACAAGATCCCGGTGATTTGCGTGGTCTACAACAACAACTCGTGGGGCATGTGGCCGAGCGCGGTGGGGACTCCGCGATCGATGCACATGTATCTGTTCCAGGAGAATCTGCGCTACGACAAAATGGCGGAGGGTCTGGGGGCGCGCGGCGAATATGTGCGCACGCAAGACGAGTTCCGCCGCGCTCTGAAGACCAGCTACGAAGTGGCGGCGAAGGAACGCATCTCAACGTTGATCAATGTGCAAGCGCTGAAGGACTTCACGTCCGGCAAGGATTATCCGCCCGGCAACATCATTAATCCCGAACCGGGCGTGGGAGCGCTTGCCCATTAAGAGTAAGAAGGCGGCCGGCAACGCTACCATCGGGCTCGTGACCGCAATTCTGGAAGGCTACGCCGCGAAGGCCGTTTTCCGCGGGTTCAGTGCGCATCCGCACACAAACGGTAAAGCCACTTATCGAATGGTGTGGCACTACGACCGGTCTTTCGAGTTGTTGCTGGACGTTCCCAAAAAGACGCTGCGATTTCCGGCCGTGCTGCCAGGCGTGCCCCCACGCTCGCCGATGTACCGCGAGTTGCAAGCGTTTTTGAAAGCTCGGCAGTCCGAGGAGTTGCCTGAACACCGGCGGGTGAATCCTGCCAAGGCGCGCCTCACGTTGGCCAATCAGCGAGGCGCCGTTTCGTTGAAGCTGACCATGAAGGACGCCGATTTCCGCTACGCGACACGCAAGATGATCCACGTCGTCCACGAGATATTCATGGTGTTTTTGGTGGACGGTCCTTACTTCGAATACATGGTGGAGCAACTCGGCCTGGATCCCGACAGATACTAACGGGACTACTCCCTCACGGTCGTGGCTCAAACATCTTTAATCGGATGTTCCGCACTTCAATTTTCATCGGCTCGCCGGTGTGAAGCTGAATCCCGATCAAACCATTCAGCTTGCGATTGGCGGCGTCCTCATCGATCAGCATACTCATGACATGGCCATTCAAGACCTGGACCAGGACATTCCCACGCGCGATCACGTGATACTGGTTCCAGCCTTGAGCGTTGATCGCGCCTTTTAGGTCCGCTTCGCTTCCGAGCGACCCTAGCACTACCGGCTTGGAGCCGGGCTCCACTTGAGCCGCCTGTCCCCGCAGCGCTAGAAACCCGCGGCCGCGCTCTTCGTAGATTTGGCCGGTGTATTTTTGTTCGGCATCGATGTCGGCCTGATAGCCCTTCATCGCCCAGCGGATGTCGGGCAGCTCCACGCTGCGATATTGAATGCCGCTATTGCCGCCGGTGAGGCGATATTCAGCGTCGAGTACGAAATCGGCGGGAGCGCCGTCGCGCCAGATCAGGAACGTGTTCTGCTTGGGCATCGCGCCGGGTTTGGTCTCGCCAACGATAGCGCCATTCTCCACTCGCCAGAATGCGGGATCGCCGTCCCAGCCCGCGAGGGTTTTGCCGTCGAAGATCGCTTGCGCCGGCGCTAATTGCACGGCGGCGAACACCAGCGCCGCCAATCTACGGTTGTGGAATGCCCAAGCCAAACGCATACAAGGTCCCGTCCTGGGTGCCCACATAAATACGGCCGCCACCGACCGCGAACGCGCTGAAGTGCGAGAATCCCTGAATTGTTTCCGCGCTGGTAAACAAAACGTCGCCAGTGGTCGCATCCAGCGCATAGAGAATCGCGTGTCCCGCTTTGGCCTTCCGATCTTCAACGTTCAGCAGATTGCCGCTGGAGCCGAACTGGACTGGCGAATCGCCATCGGACAAAGCGAAAACGACGCCATTCGCAATGATCGCCGGCGTTGGCACGGACATGTTCAGCGAATTCCAGGCCGGCGTGAGGACCGGTTTGCCAGCTTGCTCTTCCACTTTGAACGCCATGACGCTGCCATCGGGCGTGTCGCCGTGTTCGAGAGCGAACTTGGCCGCGGGAGCTGGCGGGCCCCAGGCGGGCGCATAGAGCCAGCGTGTTCCGGCGGCGTCTTCCCAGGTAGAGAAAGCGCCCCAGAATCCTTTTGCCGAGAAGTTCACTTCTTCGTTAGCAAACAGCGGACTGCGATAGAGCGGCACGCGGTGGTCCGGCCCGCCGAGCGCTTTGGTGTCGAGCAGAAAGATGACGCCTTCCTTGCCGCTCGCCGCCGCCAGTTCCCAATTCTTGAAATTGAACACGCTGGGACCGATGCTTCCCATGTCGAGATCCTTCTTGGTGATCCAGGAGCGATTGCGCGGCGCGAAATAATCGGCCACCTTGAGATCCTGCGGCGACAATGCGATCACCGAATCCGCCATCTGGTGCTTCTCCGGATCGAACGTTCCGTCGCCCGTCTCGACGAGGAGTCTGCCGTCGGCCGTGATGGCGGCGCCCGCGCGTCCCCAAATGCCGGCGCCGGTGTTACTGCTTGCCTCGAAGTAAGAAATCTTGTGATCGGCGTTGTTTAAGTCCATCCCATACACACCCGACTTCACGCCGTTGCAGTTCTGCGAGGTGGTGGTGTAAAGCACGCCGTTCAGCAAATTCATGCTCCAGGCCTTGGCGAACGCCGGAACGAAGGGCGTGGGCGCGATGACGTCTTCGCCGCTGACCAGGTTGAAGGCGTGCAACTTGCCATCGCTGGCGAGTACGTAGAGCGCTTGGCCGAATCCAGGAGCGGCTCCGTCAATGCGCGGAACTGGGCCGATGATGGGAGTCGCGGCGAGCCCGTTGGGGCAGAGCCAGCTATCGCGGCGCTGGGGAGTGCCTTCGGCGGCCAGGGTCTTCTCCCAAAACATTTTTCCGGTGTCGCCGTCGATGACGAACACCTTATTGGATGCGCCCGCGATAACGACCAGGTCCTTGACGCCCTTGGACGTCGCGGTGTTCACGCGGACTAACGGCGCGGTCAGATTGCTCAGGGCTTTGGGTTCGCTCGGAAGCTTTACGCTCCATTCGAGCTTCAGATGCTTGACGCTCTCCAGCGTAAGATCCGTCTCGGTCTTGTTCCATCCGGTGCGCTGAGGGTCGCCGCCGAAGGTTGTCCAACTCCCGCGTCCGAATTGTGCTTGCGAAGCCACCGGCAAAATCAGTAGGATCGGCAGTAGTTTTGCGAATCGCATCAGCGGGGTCAGTGTATATCCGGGCGGGCGGCGCTGTCAAACGCATTGGCGCGCGGCGGGCCCGTATGGGTATCATGAAAAATATGAATCGAGCCGCTCTCCTGATATCGTTTCTCGTTGCGTCCCTGACCGCTGTGTCCTCGAGTATGGTGCAAGCCCAAGATCTGCCGGCAGGCAAGGGGAAGGAGCTGGTGGAGAACACTTGTGGAAGCTGTCACGGCCTGGACGTGGTGGTTGCCCAGCACGCTACCAAGGACGGGTGGGCTTCGATTGTCGACTACATGGTGTCGCGCGGGGCTAGCGGAACGCCGGAAGAGATCGCGACCATCGTCGATTATCTCGCCAAGAATTTTCCAGCGGCGGCCACCAAGACCAACGTGAACAAGGCCACGGCCATGGATCTGCAAACGCAGCTCGAGCTGACCGCCAAGGACTCCGAAGCGATCGTCAAGTATCGGACCGATCACGGCGACTTCAAGGATTGGGACGGGCTAGCCAAAGTCCCCGGCATCGACACGGCGAAGCTGACGGCGAAGAAAGATAGCATCGTTTTCACCGAATGACCCGGCGCAACGCTCTCAAAGCCGGTGCCGCGGTGGCTCTGATTCCAGCGAGCGTCCGCGCCGCCGCTTCAGCAGGCCGATTGAAGCAGTCGCTGGCACGCTGGTGCTATGCCAAGATTCCGATTGAGGATTTGTGCCGGGCCGCGGCCGACATGGGAATCACCGGCATGGATCTGGTGGCGCCCGAAGATTGGCCGGTGCTGCGCAAATACGGCATCACGCCGTGTATGGTTCAAGGGGTCGGGACATTCAATGATGCCTGGAACAATAAGGCGCTCCACGACAAGCTGGAAGAACAGGCGCGCACGAGTATCATCCGGGCCGCTGACGCCAAAGTCCCCAACGTCATCACGCTGTTTGGCGCGCGGCGAGGGATGAGCGATCAGGAAGGCATCGACAATTGCATCACGGGCCTGAATCGCGTGAAGAAATTCGCCGAGGATCACGGCGTGACGCTGTGCATCGAGCTGCTCAACAGCAAGGTGGATCACAAGGACTATCAGGGCGACCATACCAGCTTCGGCGTGGCCGTGGTAAAGGCCGTGGATTCGCCGCGCGTGAAGCTGCTGTACGACGCCTACCACATGCAGATCATGGAAGGCGACTTGATCCGCACCATTCGCGACAATATCCAATACATCGCGCACTTCCACGTGGCCGGTGTTCCCGGCCGTCACGAGATCGACGACACGCAGGAAGTGCAATGGCGCACGGTGGCCAAAGCGATCGCCGATCTGAATTTCCAGGGCTACATCGCGCAGGAGTTTGCCCCGACCCGCGATCCGCTTACGTCGCTCAAGCAAGCAGTCGAACTGCTAACGGTCTAATCTACTTCACCGCCGCCGTTCGCCAGCCCGCCGCATACTCTTCGCGGGCGGTTTTGGCGTAGGGCACGGGGCTGACCACGGCGCGGATTTCCATCTGCTTGTGGCGCTCGACGGTGGCTTTCTTCGTCCCGCCTCCTTCTTCGCCCCAAACCAGGGTGACCTCCGTGCCGATTTCGACGTCGTGCTCGACAATTCCCAGCGAAAGCATCGAGCCTTCGTTGTAGCTGTAGCCGCTGAACATCGACAGGCCGGCCAGTTTCCCACCGATTAACACTTTGTCGTACGAAGCAGAAGCGTAGTTCGACAACGGAAGGTCGATGTACTTATAGCGCTGTTCGATGGGACCGAACATGGACCGTTGCACCTTCGCGACATCCTCGGCGTTCCAGGCGAAGGTCACTTTCTTCCGCTGCGGCTCTTTGGAGATTTTTTCCAGAGCCTCCCGTCCGATGAAATCGTGATCGAACTTCACGAAAGGTCCATAACCCATTTCGTAAGGCGTCACGTAATAGTCTGCGATGTTGTTCGAAACGAAGCTGCCGCCCAGAGAGCCTGTGCCCTCGTAGCTCGCGGCCGGCAGCCACTGCCGGTAGGTCTTCATCTTGTCGCCCGTATAAACGGCCGGGAGGGGCGAAGGAATCCAGCCCGATTCCAGGGTGTTGGTAGCGTAAGCGCGGGCGCCAACCTGCGCCAGTCCGAACTCCTTGCCCGCGTCCACAATTGCCGTGCGGATTTCCTCGCGCTCCTCGTACGGACCCCATATCTCCAGTCCAGGCGCGCCGGCCATGCCGTGGCGCAGGGCGCGGACCTTCCGTCCCCCGATGTTGATGTAGCCCATGTCGAAGAACTTGATTTCCGGCGGCGGCCCGCCGTTCAGTTTCTCGATGACTTTCCACGCGTTCGGTCCCTGAATCTGGTAGCGGTAACAACTGCGAACCACCGCTTTTCCGCCGGGATTGGAGGGCGACCGGTCGTCCTTCGTCGTGGTAACGTTGAATCCGCCGGTTTCGGCCTGGAATTGGATCCAACTGGCAGCCGGCGCGCGTCCGACAAACACCAGCTTGTTGGGTTCCAGGTGAAACAGGATTCCGTCGCCAATCACGTGGCCGTCGTGGCTGCAGGGAGCCAGTTGTTTGGCTCGGTCGACCGGGAATTTGGCGAAGCTATTGAACCCGAGATACGAAGCCAGCTTGACAGCATCGGGCCCTTCCATGTACACGTTGGCCATGTGATGGGACTGGTCGAAGAGAACGCAAGTGTCTCGCCAGGCACGTTGTTCATCCCGCCAGTTGGTGTATTCGGCGGGAACGACAGGATAGACATAGGCGCCTATCTGCGAATTACGCAAGAGGTCAACTGGGTTCTTCGCCTTTAACAAATCTTCCAGGCTTTGGCTCACAGCTAGATGATTCCTTTCCATTGAGGCGGCGGTTTTGGCGCGCCCCCAAACGCAAACGGGTAGTTTATCACAAGGGATTGAAGCGTCGAAGAGGTCCGCTATTTGTGTCGCTATTTGACCGGGTTGGCTGGAGTCAACTCCGGAACGATGACCAGGAGGTCATAGCCGTAGATCAGGCGCTCCATGTCGGGATCAACGGTACCGAGCTTGTGAAAACGCAGGCTGCGAAGGTCGTAAAGGGTCCACGCGTTTGGAACCTGATTGTCGACCGCGGGCTTCAACCAATGGTAATCGTCGTCTTCCGCCATCACGAACGGCTCAAGCTTCATTGGCCGATTGTACCCACCATAGAGCGCGTGTGTGCCCTTGGCGCCAAGAATGCAAATGTGAAGCGACGAGTCGCCCCGTCCGTCGGCCATTTCGGCGATGTAGTTGCCTAGATCTCGCTCGTGAAGAGGGTTGAAGCCTTTGTATAAGTGCCAGTCACCGAACTTGAAAAGCACCCGTTGGCGCTGAGAATTTGAGGCTGCTGCATCGAAGTCCCGCCGAAAATGCTGCTTCAGCAATCGCGCTCGTTGGCTGTTCGATTCCGGCAAACCTTGCATGTTCTTGAGATAGATCTCATGACTTTCGATCAACTCATGAAAGAGCTCATTCGCAGCGGCGTTCCCCTCGCGTTTGAGGGCTGCGGCGCCCTCGGAAAGCTGCGCGTCGGAAGCAGCCAGCAAGAACGTCTTGGATGGGTCGCCGGTTTCCTTCGCGAGAGCGGCATCCTTCTGCTCTTCGGTTTTCATCCGGGTTAGAACGGCCGTAGCCGCGGCTCCGGGGCGCGTCGCCAGGATTTCGTCAAGAAGCCATCCCGCGGAGCCCATTAACTCCTGATCGAGACCCCAGAGCCGGAAATTAGGATTGTGAGAAGCCTCGGCGCAGTGTTCCACCAAATCGTTTTCTTCGCGCACATTCAGGAATGCGACGCTATCTGGATACCGATCGGTGAGCGCAGCCATGCGGGAGAGCCGATCCGTCTTGCCCAGGGAGGCCGCGACCATTTT
Source organism: Bryobacterales bacterium (assembly GCA_003166865.1). Lineage (GTDB taxonomy): Bacteria > Acidobacteriota > Terriglobia > Bryobacterales > Bryobacteraceae > Palsa-89. The sequence continues at coordinate 13,418 of PMUP01000016.1, read as the reverse complement.
CGCCACTTGAGGACCAGCTTCGACCGCCATCGCCGTTAGCCCTTGAGGAGCCATCAGGTCACACACCGCGGTCGCGAACTGGGGAATTTCGCGCGTCATGTGGTCCTCGCCAATGAGCACATATTGCGCGCCGGAAATGGCCTTGTCCAGCACCGGAGCAGCGCTGCCGGCGAGCTTTCCGCCTTCGATCCGAAGGTCGTAGCGAACTTCGAGGAGTTTCTGGTCTAATGTCGGCTGCGGGGTCGATTGCGGCCGAGCCGGAAGTCCAAGGCAAATTCCAAACAGCAGGTAACGGATCAAGGGCAGAAGTGTCGTTTTTGACATGCGCGTTTTAGCTTCGAACTACTATACGGCGAAGACGGCGCAGGCGTTCGATATAATAGCGCTGCCAATGAAGATCGATCTTTTTAATCACTTTTTTCCCCCTCGTTACGCGCGCGACGTCATCGAGGCCGGGCTCGCGGGCAAGGACATGGGCAAGCGGGTGCGGAACGTCCCAACCATCGCGGATCTGGACGCGCGGTTTCGCGTGATGGATGAGTTCGGCGAGTATTGCCAGTTTCTTACGCTGCCGGCGCCGCCGATGGAAACCATGGCTCCGCCGGACAAGTCCCCTGAATTCGCACGCATCGCCAACGACGGGTTGGCTGAGCTGGTGGCGAAATACCCGGACCGCTTCATCGGATTCGCCGCTTCGTTGCCGATGAATAACGTCGACGCGTCGCTCAAAGAAATCGACCGGGCCGTCTCGCAACTGGGTGCGCGCGGTTTTCAGATTTACACCAACGTGGCCGGCAAACCGCTGGACGCGCCCGAGTTCGCGCCCTTATTTGAAGAAGCGGCGCGGCGCGACCTCGCCATCTGGATGCACCCGGCGCGCGGCGCCGATTTCCCGGACTATAAGACGGAAGCGAAATCGAAATATGAAATCTGGTGGACCTTCGGGTGGCCTTATGAAACCAGCGCGGCGATGTCGCGCATCGTCTTTTCCGGAATGTTCGATCGCTTTCCGAATCTCAAGATCGTCACGCATCACATGGGTGGGATGATCCCGTATTTCGAGGGACGCGTCGGGTACGGCTGGGACGTACTCGGCTCGCGCACCTCGGATGAAGACTACGTCTCGCTGCGCCAATCCATGAAGAAGCGGCCCGTTGATTATTTCCGCAATTTCTATGCGGATACGGCCCTGTTTGGCGGGCAGGCCGCCACCAAGTGCGGGCTGGATTTCTTCGGCGTGGATCACGCGGTGTTTGCTTCCGACGTGCCCTTCGAACCTAAGCCGGGCCTCTTCATTCGCGAGACCATCCGGTGTATTGAGGGCCTGGACATCACGGCCGCCGAGAAAGAGCAGATTTACTCGGGCAACGCGCGCCGTCTATTGAAGCTCACGTAAAAGGAGTACCTCATGAAGCTGTTCCTCGTGTTCGCCATATTGGCCGTGCCCTCCTGGGCCGCCACCTGCGAGAGCCTTGGCTCTTTTGCGCTGCCTAACGCAACGATTACGCTCGCACAATCTGTCGCCGCGGGCGAGTTCATGGCGCCCGGCAGGACGTTCGGAGGAACACCGGCGCCCGCGGTGGCGCTCAAAGATCTGCCCGCGTTCTGCCGTGTTGCGGCGACGCTCCAGCCCACCAGCGACTCCGACATCAAGATCGAAGTTTGGTTGCCTGCCGCGGAATGGAACGGAAAGCTTCAAGCGGTCGGTAACGGCGGATGGGCGGGATCGATCAGTTACGGCGCGATGGCCGCGGCCCTTCGCGATGGATACGCGGCATCCTCCACCGACACGGGGCACGAAGGTGGCAGCGGCAGTTTCGCGCTTGGGCATCCCGAAAAAGTCATCGATTTCGGATATCGTTCCGAGCATGAAATGACCGTCAAAGCCAAGGCGCTCATCGAAGCGTTCTACGGCAATCCGGCGCGGATGTCGTACTGGAACGGCTGCTCCACCGGCGGGCGGCAAGGGCTGAAGGAAGCGCAGCGCTTCCCGGACGATTACGACGGGATCATCGCCGGAGCTCCCGCCAATCCTCGTACGCATCTGGCTTTCGCGACGCTGTGGATCGCTCACGCCAATCTCAAGGACCCCGCGAGCTACATGCCGCCGGCCAAATATCCCGCGATTCATCAGGCTGTGCTGAACGCCTGCGATGCCTTGGATGGGCTCAAAGACGGGCTGATCACCGATCCCACGCGCTGCCATTTCGATCCACAGGTGATCGCATGCAAGGGCGCGGATAGTTCAGAATGCTTGACGCTGCCCCAAATCGAAACGGTCAAGAAAATTCTCTCGCCTTCGCGGAATCCTCGCACCGGTGAAGAGATTTACCCAGGCCTGGAGCCCGGAGCGGAGCTGGGTTGGGCCACGCTGGCTGGTCCGCAGCCTTTTGCAGCCACAACCGATCACTTCAAATACGTCGTGTTCAAAGATCCGAATTGGGATTGGAAAACTCTCAACTTCGATAGCGACGTCGCGCTGGCGGACAAAATCGACGACGAAACCATCAACGCTACCGACGCGAATTTGAAGCCGTTCTTCGGGCGAAAAGGAAAACTGCTGCTGTACCACGGATTCGCCGATCAAAACGTCGCGCCGCAATCGACCATCAACTACTACAAGCGCGTCGTGGACACGCTCGGCGGCGAGCGCCAGACCGCCGATTCCATACGGCTTTTCATGGCGCCTGGCATGGCGCATTGCGGCGGGGGCGAGGGGCCGAACACGTTCGACATGATGACCGCAATTACCGCTTGGCGCGAAAACGGCTATCGCCCGGAGCGCATTATTGCTTCGCGTACCGGACGAACCCGACCGTTGTGCGCCTATCCCCAAGTCGCAAAGTACAAGGGCAGCGGCAGCATTGATGACGCCGAGAATTTTGTTTGCGCGGCGAGATAACGCCGGTCGCCGGAGCTACTTCGCTTTCTTCTGCTTCTGCTGGCCGACGCGGATCTTGAAGGTCTGTTGCTTGGCTTCCTGGAACGCCTTGTGATCGTGACGCGCCACGGCATCGGCGAGATACTTGTCCACATTGGCGCCCGTGGGCAGAACCGCCATGATGGTGTACGTCTCGTTACAGGTGGGGCAGAACGGCCGGAACCGTTTCACGTTAGGAATTGCCATACCCATCCAGAATATCACAGGCATCACGCTGGGCTGACGCGTTAGAGTACCAATTATGTTTTCGAGCGCGGCCACCACGGAAAACGCCAAGCAGGCCATCAAAACCGCGATTGCAGGCGTGGCTTCGCTGTACGTTACCCAGCTCTTCCACTTGCCGCAAGGATATTGGGCCGCGATCAGCGCGCTCATCGTGATGCAATCCAACGTAGGCGCCACGCTCGGCGCCTCCAGAACCCGGCTGGCGGGAACCGCTGTCGGCGCGGTGGTCGGCGGGGCGTTCATGGCTCTACTGGGCGACAACATGCTCGACTTTGCCCTGGCCGTGGCGGTCGCGTTCTTCCTCTGCTTTGTTCTGCGGCTACCGGACAGTCAGCGGCTGGCAACCGTGACAGTGGCGATCATTATGCTGATTGGCCATTCGACGTCTGCCTGGGTGGTCGCATTGCATCGTTTTACTGAAGTTTCGCTCGGAATTCTGATCGCGCTGGTGATTTCCTTGACGCTGTGGCCGAATCACGCGCGCCGAAGTCTGCGGGAGGGTCTGGCCGCAGCGCTAGTGAAGCTGGGAGCGTTGTACCAAGCCATCATCGGCGCCGATCGGGCCGTGCGCCTCGCTGCCGGGTCGAGCTCGTTGGAGGCGTTGAACGCGCAGGTCTCGGACGCGTTTCGCAAGAACACCGCCCTGCTCGAAAACGCTCTCCAGGAAGCATTCGGTCCGATGCGCGATCGTGAATCTCTGGTGTTGCTGGCTGCTCAGGTGGAGCGGATTCGCCACGCCGTCGAGACGCTGGAATTCGCGGTACAGAATGGCGCACCGGAGACGTATGTCCGAAGGTTCGACGCGGAGTTGGAGCAACTGCACACCGGCATCGCAGCGGCTTTCGGATCGCTCGCAAACAGCCTCCGGGCCAGTAAGCCGGATCCGCGGTGGCCGGAATTAACGGCGGCAATCTCGGCGCTCGATAAAAAAGCGGCTTTGGTGCGGGCAGCCGGCGCGGCGGCCAGCTATCCACTGGACGAGATTCTGCGTTTCTACTCGCTGTTGATCAGTTCCCGGAACTTGGCGCAGGAGTTGGAACTAGCGCGCTCTCTGGTCGCCTCGCGCTTCGTGTCCAAATAGCCGGCCAGCGGCTCTGTCATGCAATCGGAGATTTTCTTACGGTCTTTCGCACGAATGTTAGATGACAAGTCTGGCTTCGAGACGCGCAGGCGGCGGCCTTTTCCGCCTCGGGATCGCGATCCTGAGCCAGGCTGGGTGGCTGGCTTCGGCCGATGACGGCTGGACGCCTAACCAGCGCCTGGTCCAGAACGGTATCCCAACCGCTCCCGCATTCGAAGAGGAGACGCAGCCGGGATCCGCGAGGCGCTACTTCTGGCATTACCGGAACATTGAGGCGAAGCTCGATAGGGAAGGCGGCATCTCGTTCCGATTCGACGACGGGCGCGAGCTGGGAATCACCTTCTTAGGCGCCAAACCCGGAGTCGGGCCGGAAGGCGACTCAGCATCGTACCCGGTTAATTATTACCTTGGTTCGCCCAGCTACTGGCATTCGGGCATTCGTTGGGAACGCGTCCGCTATCGCGAGATCTATCCCGGTATCGACCTCGTTCTGGTCACCAAGGCAGGCCAACTGGAGTTCAATTTTGAAGTTCGCCCGCAAGCCGATCCCAGCAAAATCAGGATTCGATACCACGGCGCCGCAGTCCAGGTGAACCAATCGGGAGATCTGCTCATCCGCATGGGCCGCAAGCAGATCCAGCAGCGACGGGCGGTTGCTTTTCAAGGCGCATTTGCGGGCGATGGCGTCGAGAACCGAACTGTGCAATGCAGCTACCATCTGGAGCACGGCTCCCGGGAACAGGACGTTACATTTCGGCTGGGGCGTTACGATTTGCGGCGTGGGTTGACCATCGATCCGGCTCTGAAATTTAGCACATATCTCGGAGGCCCGGGATATGACGCGATCAACGCCCTCACGACGGACTACACGGAAAATATCTATGTTACCGGCACGACGTCCTCAACCAGCCTTCTTCCCGGCAGCGTCCAGTCAGACCGTCCGAGCCGTAATGCGTGGGTCGCCAAACTGAACAGTGCCGGGACCCAGTTGCTCTATCTGGTCTACATTGGCGGTAGCGGAAATGATTCAGGGCAGGGAATTGCCGTGGACACATCGGGGAATGCCTATGTAACGGGAATAACCAGCTCCACGAATTTCCCGACCACCAGCGGAGCATTCGCCACTCAGAGCGTCGGGCCGCAAGAAGCCTTCATCGCCAAGTTCGGCGCCGCCGGCCAAGTTGAGTACTCGACGTATCTGGGTGCGGGTTCGGACTCTGGACTCGCGATCGCCGTTGATAGCACAGGCGCTGTTTATGTCTCCGGCCAGACTGCATCCGTTTCCTTTCCAACCACGGCGGGGACGATCCAGCCCTCCTATCAGGGCGGCCTCTCGGATTGCTTTGTATCGAAAATGAACGCTGCGGGAAATTCGCTGGTTTACTCGACGTACTTGGGCGGCAGCTTGCTGGATCTGTGCACTGGGATCGCCATCGACGCCTCAAGGGATGCTTACGTCACCGGAACCACTCGCTCCACGAATTTCCCTATTCAGATGGCTCTGCAGAGCAATCTCATGGGATCGGCCAGCGCCTTTGTGACGGAGATCAACCCGGCCGGATCGGCGCTGCTTTACTCAACCTACCTGGGCGGCTCGGTGGTGGACAATAGTAACGCCATCGCGGTGGATCCGTTCGGTTCTGCCTACATTGCTGGAACTACGGGTTCGCCCGACTTTCCGACCACAGCGGGCGCAGCGCAGACGGTCCTCGCGGGCCAGTACAACGCTTTCGTTGCCAAACTCACGCCGGGCGGAAATGGTCTCACTTATTCCACATTCATCGGGGGCTCCGGCAGCGACAGTGCGACGGCGATCGTGATCGACACCTCAGGCCAGGCAGTTGTCGGCGGGTTAACCACATCCCCCAACTTTCCAGTCGCCAGCGCGATCCAGCCCGTGTTTCAGCTCACTCGGGATGCTTTCGCAACGGTGTTGAGCGCTGGCGGGTCCAGTTTCGTGTTTTCGAGCTATTTTGGAGGAGCCGGTGACAATCGTGGTTTCGCGGTCGCAGCTTTGCCGCCAGACAGTCTCGCCCTGGGCGGGATGACCAACTCCGCGACCTTTCCAACGGCCGCCGCTCTTCAGAGTTCTTTCGGTGGAAATTACGATGGATTCCTGCTCAACGTGCAATATCAGGGCGTGCAACCAGTTGCTCTGGCATTTTTTACGCTGACGCCCTGCCGCATCGCCGACACCCGGGCGGGCAGTGGTTTCACTGGTGCTTTTGGGCCGCCTTTCCTGGCGGCGGATACTATACGAAATATCCCGATTCCGATGAGCTCTTGTAGCGTGCCGGCTACAGCGCGGGCCTATTCGTTAAACTTCGGAGCATTGCCGCACGCACCGTTGGGGTTCTTGACCACTTGGCCGACTGGTTCGCCGTTGCCGGAAACCGCGACGCTGGGTTCTCCCAGCGGCCAGGAGGTCAGCAATGCCGCGCTGGTGCCGGCCGGGACCAACGGAGCGATCAGTCTCTACGCGAACGCTGCCACGGATGTAATCATTGACATCAATGGTTACTTCGCACCGCCCATTGCGCCCCTGGCTCTGGCGTTTTATACGATCACCCCGTGCCGCGTCGTCGATACGCGTTCAGCGGGCGGCAGCGGCCTGACCGGGCCCTTTGGACCGCCCTTCCTGGCGGCTGATACCATACGAAGTATCCCGATGCCGGCGAGCGCTTGTAGCCTGCCAGACTCGGCGCAAGCCTATTCGTTGAACATTGGGGTATTGCCGCACGCACCCTTGGGATTTCTGACAGTATGGCCGACGGGTTCGCCTTTGCCGCAGGTCGGGACCCTGGGTTCTCCCAGTGGCAGTCCAGTGAGCAATGCGGCCTTGGTTCCGGCCGGGACTAGCGGAGCGATTAGCATTTATGCGAACGCTGCCACGGACGTGATCATCGATGCCGACGGATATTTCGCCCCGCCTGGAAGCCCCGGTGCGCTGTACTTTTATCCCTTGACCCCTTGCCGCGTAGCGGACACGCGGGCGGTGGGCGGGAGCGGCCTGACGGGCGCCTTCGGACCACCCACGATGAGCGCGGGCTCCACGCGCGACTTTCCGATACCCATGAGTTCCTGCGGCGTTCCGGCCACGGCGCAAGCCTACTCGCTCAACATCGGCGTAGTGACGCCTGGGCCACTGGCGTTTTTGGAGGTCTGGCCGGCCGGACAGCCTCAGCCGCTGGTGGGGACGCTGAGCTCTCCCGAAGCGGGAGTCGTGTCGGACGCGGCGATTGTTCCGGCCGGGGCCAACGGGGCCATCAGTATCTACGTCTCCAACACCACGGATGTCCTTATCGATATCGATGGTTATTTCGCGCCGTAGGAGCACTTCCAAAAGAATCAAAGTTCACCGTTACGAGGTCTCGCTTGGTAGCCCGTGTGAGAGAATAGACGCTGCATGTTTATCCTGAGCGTGCGCGAGAACAGAAGCGGAGCTTGGATGAACCTGCGTTTTGCCTCAATTAATGTCTTAGGCCGTCTTGAGAGAAATCCCCGAAAGAGGACGCGCTAGGGGATGCCACGGCGAAGAACTCGCCCCAAACGTAGCCCTGATCGTGCGCGAACAACCGCACCCAAGCACGATACTATTGCTACCCCTCCACCGACAGCTGAGCACTTCAGCGTTAATCCGGTCATCAAATCCATGCTCCTGATTGGCGTCATTTTCTTGATTGTGATTCCATCCCTGCCGCACCCCTTGGGAACTGGGCTGGATGCAAGTTGGGCATTTGGCCTGAACATGGGGCATTTCGACAGGATGATCTTCGGGCGGGACATTGTCTTCACGTATGGTCCGCTCGGCTATCTCATCTTTCCAACGTTCCCGGAGGCTGAGCCGTGGGCAGTATTCGCCTTCGCGTGGGGAAGCGCCTCGGTGATCGCGTACGCATTGTGGAAATTATGCCGGTATGCCGCGCACTGGACAACCATGTGCCTCTATCTGGGAGTCTTCTGGGTTTGCAGCGCGTTTCTGTTCGATTTTCCTTCCGAACACATCATGGCCGCGATCATCGCAGTATCACTCGTGGTGGCAGCTCGTTTCGAGGACAAGCCCTGGTTCGACTTGGGCATCTTGTTTTTCCTGGCCGGCGTCGCGCTGCTGACGAAATTCAACCTGGGGATCATAGCGTTGCTGGTCGCGCTTTGCTTTGAGGCCAGTCTCTTGTGGCGCCATCGGTCCGCGGGGCCGGTACTGAAACCGGCTGCTGTGGCTCTCATGATCTGGCTTTCCACATTCGCCGGACTGTACTGGATGTTGGAGGGAACACCCTGGGGGCTTGCCGCGTTCCTTCGCAATTCCGTGGAGATAGTGCGGGGCTACTCCGATGCGATGGGCTGGCCTGGGCCTCTTTGGGCGGCGATTGCCGCAGTCTTATGCTGCATGGTCTTGATCTGCATTCCGCTCGCGGCAAGTGAAATCCGCCGTATCGCCTGGGGGATCCCACCTCTCGGTGTCATTAGCTTCATGTGCTTCAAATCCGCGATGGTTCGGCAGGACTACATCCATACCCCCCTGTTTCCGTTTCAGATCGCCATGGCTGCGCTATTGCTCGTTGCACTTGCACCCACTCCACGAAACCGTATTGTCGTGGGAGTATTCGCCTTTGCATCCCTTGCGTTGGGGATCACAATGGTTACGCAATTGGCGCCTGCGTATCTGCCATCCGATTTGGATCGTCTTACTGGCCGCGCCGCTTTGCGGAATCTGAACGGATTCCTACATTGGAAAGCTACCCTTGAGACTTGGGAAGCTAACGCGAAACAAGCTCTTACTTCCGATCAACTTCCTTGGGAGTTTCGGCCTTACGTTGCGGGGAAAAGAGTCGACGCCTATCCATGGGAGATCGCTATGATCAGGGCCAACCACCTGCGGTGGCAACCGCTCCCGGTGATTCAGGCCTATTCAGCCTACACGCCCGACCTGGACCTGCTCAACGCGCGAAAGCTGGAAGATGCCTCGGGGCCGGAAGAGATCCTACTCTCCTGGGGTGCCATCGATGGGCATCATCCATTCTACGAAACACCCCATAGTTGGCGGGCATTGCTCAATTGGTACGATCTTCAGGTTGCGTCGCCTAATTTGTATCTCCTACGTCGTCGTTCGACCGCGCGGTTCGATCCGCCTGTTGCTGCTGGCAACGTCGTCGTTGCACGCTGGGACCAGCGGATTACGCTCCCGACTGTTGGCAACGACGAGGCGCTTGTGATGGAGGCTGACATCGAAGAGAGCCTGAAAGGGGTATTGAAGCGGACGTTATTTCGCTCCCCTGCTGTCTACGTGCGCCCCGTTTTCCGCTCTGGGCTTTTCGGTACAGCCCGCGTTGTCCGAGTAAATCTGAGGGAAGGCGTGATCGTCAACTTTGTGCCAATAGGGTTGAGTGACCTACGCCCCATCTTCTCAGGCGGCGGAAAACTAGTGGGTGATCGCGTGGCGTCAATAAGCTTTGAAACTGATGACCCAGCGGAATATGATCCTTTGATCCAGGTTCATTGGTGGCGCCAGCGCCTCCACGATCCGGCGATGTGAGTAGAGTTGATCCGGCACAAAAGCCGGCGTGTTCGATTTCCGGCAATACCTCGACACCTGCGCCGACACGTATGATCTACGAATCGGACCTGGGACGGCCCAACAAGCGAGCTGCTGCCCACCTTAGCGGCTTGGTCCATCGCCAGGAATAGGAGGAGCGGAAATCCTCTATTTGCCGCCGCAGTGCCTGCCGTTGTTCATCCAGGGCTCGATCGATTGATGTAAGGCTTGCGGCGAGCGAATCGCGTTCGTCGCTCAGTCTCACTAGTTCATTCCGAAGATCCGAAATCTGTTTCTGCGGCACAATGAGGAGCCGCTGTTCGGAAGACGAGATTTGATCCGGCGTGGAAGCAAGCGGGCCGGCATTGAGCAAGCCGACCAGGGCGCTTATTTCCGTCTCGGCCATCAGCAGAATGTCCACGCGGAGCGGCTGCGCCGATAGCTCGGGGGGCAGGTCGGGCAGAATGAGTTGTGGATCGAACCCAAGACTGAGGTACCGCGGGCAGCAGTTCTCCGCGGAGAGCACAACGATGTCTCCGGCTGGTTTGATGTCATTGAATCCGCCCGTCTCACCGGCGCGCCAAAGGAGATTGTCGTCGGCCGCGGCGCGAACCCGAATCTCGGCGATTTCGACAACCGCCGGCTTTTGGACTGGATCGATTCGAATCGGTCCCTGGCTGCCATTCGGCAGGTCGAATGTCAGACGTTCCCACTGGCCGGTTCGTAAAAGCGCTCGGAACGCCGTTGTCTCTCCATAGCCGGGTGGAACCATAGGATAGACGGTTACCCACACTGCGCTGCGCGAGTGCTGGGACGGCGCCAAGCCGGCGCGATAATCCAATTGGTCGGACAAAAGTAGGTAATAGCGCCGAAGCTTTTCTTGAGAACGCTCTTCAGAGCAGGAGTCTCGCCCGAAAAGACTGCGGAAAAATGGGTGGTCCGGCAAAGCAGGCCCCGGCACCCGCAACACTCCCAGGCCCGAGTAATGATGGAACTCGAAGCTTTCGAAGCGGGCCGATATCTCCTCCCAAAACTTCCAAACGCCAAAATCATCGCCGCGGTCAACAATGTCGTGCAGCAGGATAATGCCGCCCGGCTTGACCTTCGGCAACCAACTGTGGAACTCTTGCGAAACTGCTTCGTAGGTGTGCAGACCGTCGATGTGAAGCAGATCGATGCTGCGCTCATCGAAATCCGAGAGCGCCTCCCCAAAGGCGCAGCGAAGGAGGGTAGAGAACGCGGAGTAATACGCCCGATTATAGGCGTCAACTTCGTCAAAGACCTCCTCTCCGTAAAACCCCGAATGCCGATCGCCCTTCCAGCTATCGACCGCAAAGCACTGGCAGGGAACTTCGTTCTCGAGCACCGCCTGGCACAAGCCAAAATAGGATTCACCGAAATGCGTTCCCAATTCGACCACGCGGGCCGGGCCTAGAAATGCGATTAGGTCGTAGGCAAACGGGAGGTGTCCGGACCAATTAGCGATGCCGCCCGGAGCACATCTTTTGGGGGTGAACCCTGCTGCGGGAGTCTGAGGGAAGCGCGAAGAATCTAGTCCCACGATAAATCTGGCATGGCAGCGAGGAAGTAGCTACTTCTGCTACCGTAAACAAATATACCAGGGAAGCACGCATGCCGCTGTTATCAGCTAAGGAAGTGCGCTTGCGATGTGAAGACTGGGCTGGCTTTTTGTGATGCAAGGCATTCGAGCGCGGTTGCTGGGGGCTAAGAAGTCCGATCCTGTTTCCGCATCGCACATCGACGGAATTCTTTCTCGTTCCGTGCAAGGATGGGCCAGCGTTGGCGGCCGCGGGCGGCAGCGTCTGGTTATCGAACGAGCGGGTCGTCCACGAGCCACCATAATCGCCGATGTCGCCCGGCCGGACCTTGCCGCGGCCGGCGTGGATTCGCGAGCCGGCTTTCAGTATCAATTTGAACCGGCGCTGCGGGATGGGGAAGAGATCGCGGTCCGCTTTGAGAATGGCAAGCACGTCTCCGGGTCGCCAGTCCGGTATCGGGAACGCCCCTTCGGCGACTTAAGCGGTCTGGACGAAGTAACCGCGCGGGCCCATATTGCATCCTCTGTACTGCATGGTTCGGGCATCGAGATCGGCGCACTGCATCGTCCTCTTGCGGCGCCTCAGGGCGTCCATGTTTGCTACGTGGACCGTCAGAACAGAGCGGATTTATACAAGCATTATCCCGAGCTAGCCTCCCTTCCCATCGTTGACCCGGATGTCGTCGACGACGGGGAAACGCTGTCCAAGATAGGCGATCAATCGCAGGATTTTGTTGTCGCCAGCCATTTCATCGAACATTGCGAGGATCCGATCGGCGCGATCAAGTCCTGGTGCCGAGTGCTTCGCTCGAAAGGCGTTCTCTTCGTAGTGGTCCCGGATCGCGCCGCGCACTTTGACAGAGATCGCCCCCTTACGTCAATTGAACATTTGGTGCAAGATCACGAGTTGGGTTCACAACTCAGCCGCACGGCACACTACATGGAATATGCAGAACTTGTGGACAAGCGGACTGGCCGCGACGCACTTGCCCACGCGGCCGAGCTGGCCAGCGTCCGGTATAGCATCCACTTCCATGTGTGGACGGCGGAAAGCTTTCTGGAGATGACCGGCTTTGCGATGCGGAGATATGGACTCCCACTGCGGCTCAGCTTGGCCCTCCACCATCACGGGGAGTTGATTGCCGTTTTTCGGAAGGACTAGCGGATTTCGATCGGACACGCTTGCTGCGCCACTCCATAATAGGCTTAGCAGCGGTTCTGACCGGCGCGGTTAATCTCCAGGATAAAGAGCGGCGCAACTCCCGGATTTCGCGATGCAGAAAGTGATTTTCTAACTGCAACTCGGGATATATATTTTCCAGGCTGGGCGCGCCGCCTCGGAGCTCTGGACCATCACGAAGAGCACGTTCAAAAATCTCGTAAAGCTCGGCAGCGCGAACCGGTTTCTCCAGAACGCAGCTCTCCAGTGCCGGTGCCCAAGACTCCACTGCAACTTTATCGATGTGGCGCTCCTGCCGGATCAGCCGCGATTGTTCTCCCATGAGCTTCCAACCTTCCTGGTATTGAAACTCCAGCGCATCGATCCAAGCGGCATAGGTATTCTCCACTACCGAGCCCCCAGTTTGCAGACCGGAGTCTGTGTAAGGAGGCGCGGCACTGTAAACGGCCGGATGGCCGTAGCCGCCGAACAGAAGAATTTTGAGGTCGGACTTGCCGGCAATAAAGTCGAGCGTCTCCTGGTCCGCTGAGGTTTCCAGCGGGGCGATACCTATACTCGGTGGCGCTGTTTCCAGCAACCGGAGGTTCTCGGCGAAATCAATTTGCCCGAGAACAACCTGATGACGGAAGACTGTTCCTTTCAAGACGTCTTTGCCAATCAAGACCAACGGCAAATGATATTTGCAGGAGAAATCCTCGACGGCCTGCACCACCGCGTCGCGGCTGTCACTCAGTGCGGCGATATCACTTTGAATCCAGATCAGCTGGGAAGGCTTTTGGGGAATCCGGGGCGCGGAAGGAAAGGGTAATGCGTTGGGCGTAATGTAGCACCGGTGCGCCAACTTCACTCCCGAATATTTCTCCAGCAGCCGGACTGACCTGCCTCGATTCTTTCAAC
>PMUP01000012.1 GCA_003166865.1 Bryobacterales bacterium | reverse complement strand
AAGATCGCGAGCTGCGCTACCAGAGCGCGTCGGAGATGCGGTCGGACTTGCAGCGGCTGAAGCGGGACAGCGAGTCGATGAAATTGCCGGCGGTGAAGGCTCCGGCCAAGCGCTGGCCTTGGCTCACCGCCGCCGTGATCCTAATCGCGGCAGCCGGTGCGACCTATTTCTTCCTGCATCGGCGCGCACCCAAGCTCACCGAAAAAGACACCATCGTTCTGGCCGACTTCACCAACACTACCGGCGATTCTGTCTTCGACGGCACGCTGCGGCAGGGACTCTCGGCGCAATTGGAGCAATCGCCGTTCTTGAGCCTGGTTTCCGATCGGCGCATCGCGCAGACCCTGGCGCTGATGAGCCAGCCGAAAGATGCGCGGCTCACCCAAGAACTCGGGCGCGAAGTTTGCCAGCGCACGGCCAGCGCTGCCACCATTGAGGGCTCCATCGCAAGTTTGGGCAACCAGTATGTGCTGGGTTTGAACGCGTTGAACTGCCACAATGGCGATGTTCTCGCTCAAGAACAGGTGACGGCCAATGGAAAAGAGCAGGTACTCAAGGCTCTTGGGGACGCAGCCACTAAGCTGCGCGAGAAGCTGGGAGAATCGCTGGCCTCGGTGAGGAAGTATGATGTGCCAGCGGAGAACGTGACGACGCCGTCTCTGGAGGCGCTGCAGGCTTATAGCCTGGGCTATCAAGCGATGCTCGTGAAGGGCGATTTCCCTGCCGCGATCCCGTTCTACCAGAGGGCCGTGAGTTTGGACTCGAATTTCGCCATGGCCTATGCGCGGCTGGGGACAAGTTATTCCAACCTAGGCCAGCCCGAGCGTGGAGCCGAGAGTACGCGTAAGTCGTATGAATTGCGGGATCGCACCAGCGAATTGGAAAAGCTCTACATTTCCTCTCATTACGAGCAATTCGCCACTGGAAACGTGGAGGCGGCTCGCGCAGCCTACGAGTTGTGGGCGCAGACCTATCCGCGCGACGCCACCCCGACGAATAATCTAGGCGTCATTTACATGATCTTGGGACAACTGGACAAAGCTCTCCCAGCGGCACGGGAGGCTCTCAGACTCGAGCCCGGGAGTGCCGCTGCCTACGCGAATCTGGCCGCCGTGTACCTGTCCCTCAACCGTCTGGATGAAGCCAAAGCCACGGCGCGGGAGGCGCAGGCCCACAATGTCGATGGGCCGGCCATCCATCTCAATCTTTACGGGGTGGATTTCCTGCAGCACGATGCCGCGGGGATGGAGCGGGATGCCGCTGCGCTGATGGGGAAAGCGGGATACGAGGATCAGATTTTTTTCTTTGACTCGGACACAGCCGCCTACGGCGGGGAGCTTGCCAAGGCCCGGAAACTGACGCAGCGCGCCGCCGATTCCGCGCAACGAGCAGACGACAAAGAGCAGGCGGCAGGATACAAGGAAGAAGCCGCGGTCCGCGAAGCGTTGGTGGGTAATATGGCGTTGGCAAAGCAAGAGGCGCAGGCCGCGCTCGCGCTGGCCAATAGCAAAGACGTCGAGGCATATTCCGCCATTGCACTCGGACTGGCAGGCGATTCCGCGCAAGCCGAGCGGCTGGCTGCCGATCTTGGCAAGCGCTTCCCAGAAGATACGATTGTGCAGTCCCAATACTTGCCTATGATTCGTGCTGCTGCCGCGCTTGAGAGTGGCGACGCCGGCAAAGCGGTGGAGGCGCTCGCGGCGGCCGCGCCTTACGAATTGGGGCCGCAAACTAAACTTCCTCTTTGCCCGGTCTATTTGCGGGGCGACGCGTATCTGGCCGCCAAACAGGGCGCAGCGGCGGCGGGCGAGTTCCAGAAGATTCTCGACCATCCGGGCGTAGTCGGGAACAATGTGATGGGCGCGCTGGCGCATCTGGGCCTGGGGCGCGCGTACGCCCTGGCCGGCGATAACGCGAAAGCCAAAACTGCGTATCAGGATTTCTTCGCGCTATGGAAAAACGCCGACCCGGACATCCCGATCCTGCAACAAGCCAACGCCGAGTACGCGAAGTTGAAATAGGGTTCCCTACACAGTTTTTGGCGTTTCAGGCCGATGTGTCGTACATACCATGTCAGCCCCACTCGCCGGTAAGTTCCAGGATCACTATGCAATTCTAGGGATCGACCCAAAATCAGACTCGGAAACGATTCAGCGGGCGTACGCCAAGCTCGCCCAGGAATATCATCCGAACAACTCGGCGACGGGCAATGCCGAACTGTTTGATGCCGTCAACCTGGCGTACGAAGTTCTCTCCGACGCGGAACAGCGCACCCTATTCGACAAAGTGAAAGGCGTCGGGCAACAAGCGTCGAGCCCCCAGTTCACCGGTGTCGATTTTTTCGACACGCTCGGACGCGAACCCCTCCTGCGGGCGGCCATTCTTTGTGTGCTCTATGATCGGCGGCTCACCGATCCGTCCCGTCCGAGTCTCTCGATACGGCACCTCGAGTTGATTGTGGAGGCTCCGGTGGTGCGGTTGAATTCCGCGCTATGGTATTTGAAACAGCGAGGTTTGGCGGCGAGCGACGACAAGAGCAGCCTGCAGATCACGGTGGACGGTATGGACTTTCTCGAAAGCAAGCGGCCATTGCCCGAACAAGTGATGCCGTTCATCAAACCGGCGGCAATCGCCGTCTCGCAGGCTCGCCCCCAGCCAGCTCGACCCCTACAAACGCAATCGGAGACACCGGCAAGGAACAAACACGAGGGTGAGTCGGTGCTGGCCACCCTGGACCGCGCGCTGGCCGAAATCAGGAAGTAGCGGCCCGCCGCTGGTTGTATAATCGTGTTTATGAAAAAAATACTGTTGGCGGCTGTTGCCGTTTTTGCTGTTGGCTTTGCCCTGGCCGAGCCGGTGCATGATTGGCACGAAATTGAGGCGGTTCACGTGCATGTCCAGGAAGCCATTCATGAGATCCAAGACGTCCGCGTCAAGAACCACTTCGACATGGCTGGTCACGGCGCCAAGGCCGAGGATCTTCTGAAACAGGCGGAAAAAGAACTGGCCCTGGCTGTCGAAGCGGCGAGGAGAGCCAAGTAAGACCAGCCAAAGTTAAAGTAGACTGTTGCTACGGCGCGTCCGGCGGCTTCGCGTTCGCGTTGCCGTCGATGAATCGTTCGAACCAATAGAGCTGCCAGTTCAAACTCTCAACCAGATGTTTGGGCTCACCGCTGCGAGTGAGATTGTGATTCTCGCGCGGAAAGAACACAATCTCCGCATTGACGCCGTAATGTTTCAGGGCGCGAAACCATTGCTCACCCTGCTCGATAGGCACACGGAAATCGTTGTCGGAGTGCAGAATCAGCGTCGGCGTCTTCACATTCTTGGCGTACTTGAGCGGCGAAGCGTCCCAGTATTGATCGAAATCATCGAACAGCAGGCCCTGAAATCGTCCTGGTGGCCGTAAGCGCCGTCGCGCGTGCCATCGTCGCTGGTGAAATTGGAGATGCTGCGCAGAGTTACGGCGGCCTTGAATCGGGTGGTGTGCCCGAGAATCCAGTTGGTCATGAACCCGCCGTAGCTGCCGCCGGTGACGCCCAAGCGGTCCGGGTCGATCCACTGGTTCTGCTTCAGCACGGCGTCCACTCCGGCCATGACGTCCTGGTAGTCCATTCCGCCCCAGTTGTTGACGATGCCGCGCTCGAATTTCTCGCCGTAGCCGGTGGATCCGCGCGGATTGGCGAAGAACACGGCCCAGCCGTGGGCAGCGTAAACCTGGAATTCATGGAACCAGTCGGCGCCATACATGCCCGCTGGACCCCCGTGGATGCTGAGGATCATCGGATACTTCTTATCGGGCTGCCAACCAATTGGCTTCACCAGAAAGCCCTCAATGTCCCAGCCGTCGGTACTCTTGTAGGGCACGCGCTCCACACCGGCCAGATCGAGGTCCGCCCAAAGCTTCTCGTTCACGCGAGTGAGGCGGCGTTCGCCTTGGCCGTTCAAGTCCGATGCATAGAGGTCATCCAAATGGCGGAAATCGCTGGCGGAATAGACCATCACGTTCGCCTCTTGATTGATGTCAAAGCCGCGCGTGGAGCGTTCACCGGAAGTTACGGGCGAGAGCTTGCCGTCCTTCACGTCTGCCTTGATATCCACGCGGAAGATGCGAGTTTGACCCTTGGAATCCGCTTGGAACCGCACTTGGTTTGAACCCGGCCCCCAACGCGGGTCATTCGGAATAAGGTCGATGCCTTCGGAAACCAGCCGCGAAGGCGCGCTGCCGTCCGAGGGAGCCAGATAGAGGCGAGGGAACTGCCTCCGGACCGTTTGTCCGGCGAATAGAATCTGCTTGCCGTCGGGCGACCAGCGCGGCAAATCGTCGTCGAAGGCGTGATCGGAGATCTTGGTGAGCGGACCGCCCTCGGCGGAAATCACCCACACATCCTTGTTAAATTCGCCGTCGTACTCGTGGCCGGTACGATCGGAGACGAATGCGATGCGGGTTCCGTCGGGCGACCATTGCGGATCGGTGTCGTTCCATTGATCGCCTGATGTGATCTGCTTATCTTTTCCGGCGGCTGCGCCAATTCCAGTGGACGCGTCAATGATCCACAGATGGTTTCGTTTATCGTCATACCAACCGGTGTCGTTGAACTTGTAGGAAATGTTTTTGTAGTGGCGGACATCGCTCTTGCGCGCGGCGGCTGGAACGGCGTCGCTGGGGCCGGTGCGACTGACGGCCACCAATCGTTTTCCGTCGGGCGACCACTGAAACGCGCTCACGCCGTTTTTTAGCTGGGTCAAGATCTGCCCCTCTCCGCCGCCCATCGGAAGAATCCAAATCTGCGGACGCGGGGCATCCGGGCCGCTGGCGTTAGCGGAGCCATCGGCGCTGCGGCTGGAGAGGAAAGCCAGGCGGTTTCCGTCAGGACTCCAGCGAGGGAAATTTGAATTCAGGCCCTCCGCGGTGAGGCGGCGCGGCTCGCCGTGGCCATCCACGGCAACCATCCAGATGGACGATTCGCGGCGATTCTTCGATTCATTCACCACCGTGAGTACATAGGCGACTTGTTTGCCATTGGGTGAGATACGGGCATCACTCAAGAAATGGAAGGCGAAGTAATCCTCGGGCGTGACTCCGCGGCCGGCAAATGCGGAAGCGGTCGACAGAGATGCGATCAGAACGACCAGAATCGAGCGAGAGGGAGTCATGGTCATAGTATGAATTATAGAGCGCCCTTGGCCGCTTGCTCACGCGCGCGGTTCAGTTTGTGGGCTTTAACAGGATGCGCGTTACCGTGGCCTTTTCCACCGCGTCGCGAGTGTAGAGGAGCGGGAAATATTTCCCCGTAAGCCACATCTCCGTTAGATCTCGATAGTGAACGTTGTCGGGATTGCCCGACTGGCCCGGATAATTCACGGCGCGAGAATTGTCCCAGTTACCGACGTCGAGCACCATGCGAAACGACGGACCGCCTGTCAACTGGAAATCGCTCACGCGATACGACGACGCATTCGGCGTGTTAGGGCCGCCCGATGTTGGAAACGGTCCGGGCTGCAGGCGCGCCCGCAGACCAGCGTCCAGGGCTCCGAGTAATGGATGCTCGGGCAATGAATGATGCAGCTTGCCCCATTGCCACGCGTGGGGATCGGCGCCTTCGAGCTTCTGCATCTCGGCATAAGCATCCGTGAGCGATGCAAGCAGTAAGGCGTCCCTATTTGGGAGCGCGGGCTTTTCAAGCGCGTCCAGCATCACCGCGATATCCGGCGAACTGATCGCTTGCGCGGCGCTTGGCGGAAGCACGGTTTCGAGGAATGCCCTTCCGAGGTGCCTGGAGATCCAGACTTCCATCAGTGCCGCTTGCGGGGAATCGGAAGTCTCGCGAGCATCCCAGCCGCGTAGAAGATCGAGCGCCGCTTTCGTCTTCGGCTCCTCGGAGTGCAGCGGCGCTAGCTGCGCGACCAGCCTCCGTGCCGGAATCGAGGTGACGTCGTTCTGCAACTTCATCGAGTCCTCGATCGAGACTTTTGGCAGCGACTTCAGGACCTCGTCGATGCGAGCGTGGCGGGAGCCGTTGGTCCACTCGAAGCTGAGCTTACGCTCCTGATACGGATAGCCCGGAGGAAGATTCATTTCGTTCGAGGTGGTCACATAACCACTTGTAGGGTTGTACGACGAAGGGAGTTTGTCGCCGGACCAAAATCCCGCCCATTCGTACCGGCCATCGCCGGGAACGGGCATGAGGCCATCCCAATTGGGCCGAATGGGAGCGAGTCCGCCGGGAATCCAACCGATGTTGCCCTTCACGTCCGCGTAGACCTGGTTCTCTGTGGGCGCTCCCCAGTGCAACATGGCGCGCTGGAATTCCGCGAAATTGTTGGCGCGCATGTAGGACACGCTGCCAAAGTAGGGAGCCATCCCGGGCTCAAGCCAGCACGTCCGAACGGCGTAAGCGCGGTGTTTGGCTGCGTCGGCGTAGATTACGGGACCGTGCCGCGTAAAAACAAGTTCGGTGGAGACGGGCGCCGCACCCTTGACCGGAATGGTCTCGCGGAGCACGCGCATGGGCTCCCACGCACCCTGGTAGCGATATTCGCGCGCGTTCGCCGGGTTGACATCGTAGACGTACAGATCTTCCTGGTCGACATCGAATATGGTGAGGCCGAACGCGATCGTACCGTTGTGGCCGATGGAGATTCCTGGCAACGCCGGTTCGCCGGCGCCGATGATGCTCATGCCCGGGGCACTGACGTGCACGATATACCGCAGGCTCGGCGTGCTGTAGGCGCGATGCGGATCGTTGGCAAGAATAGCGCGGCCGGTGGCGGATTTTGAGGGCGCGATGGTCCAGTTGTTGCTGCCTTCGGGGTCCGACTCCCTCACGGTCGCGGCTCGGTCGGTCGCGGTTCTGTTATTAGCAATGCGGTCAATGTGCACCTCCGCGGTCGCGAACGTGAATACCTTCAGCACGTCTTTCGGCAGGCAAGGATCCAGCCCTTCTGGAACCTTGGTTTGCCACGGCGGCTCAAGACCGTAGCGGATTTGATCGTACTTCGGTCCGTTGAGCGCGTCGGTCTTGCACACCGTATTGGCGCGCGCCACTTCGCTGGTGAGATTGCGCGTTAGCCCATGGCTGCGGATGCGCACCACATCGCTCGCTTCCCATTTCGATGGAGCGTAGCCGAGCAGCTTGAATTCGAGCGGCGTCTGATTGCGGTGTGCAGCGAGCCAATCGATATAAGCGTTGATGCCGGCCACGAACGCCTCGGCGATGGGATGCGCGTCCGGTGCGTACGCCGCCCATTCCTTGTCCATGTCACCGCGATACAGAAACAACCGCGTCGCTTTGTCCTGCTCGAGGTAAGCTGGCCCGAGAACCTCCGCCAAGCGGCCCAGGCCACGACGCCGCCACAGATCGATCTGGAAGAGGCGATCGCGCCCAACGTTGAAACCTTGAGCGAAGAAGGCGTCATCAACATTTTTGGCATAGATGTGCGGCACGCCCCATTGGTCAACAAGAATCTCTGCTTGTTGTTTGAGCCCCGCGACCTGCATGCTGACCGACGCATGTTCAAACGCGCCGGCGCGGCAGACCAGGACGGACAGAAGCAGTGCCAGCTGGCGGAAGCGAATCACGATTGGAATAATGATACCTGATAACCTGAGACTTACATGAGCGAAAGCCTCACCATTACTCTGCCCGATGGCAGCCAGAAGAGCGTTCCGCTCGGCAGCGGGCCTCTCGACTTAGCGAAATCTCTCGGTCCGCGCTTGGCCGATGACGCCGTAGTCGCGCGCGTGGATGGACAACTTTGGGACCTGACGCGGCCGTTCGAGAAAGACTCTAAGCTCGAGATCCTGACGTCCAAGAATCCGGAGGCGCTCGAAGTTTACCGGCACTCGACGGCGCACTTGTTGGCGGCCGCGGTGCTCGAATTGTTTCCGGAAACCAAGCTGGGAATCGGACCACCGATCGACACCGGTTTCTACTACGATTTTCAACGCGAGACCCCCTTCACGCCCGAGGACCTCGAAAAGATCGAAGCACGCATGCAGGAATTGCAGGCCAAAGGTTTGACCTTCGAGCGCAAGCTGACACCCAGAGAGGTTGGTCTGAAGAAGTACGCCGACGATTGGATGAAGCGCGAGCTGATCGAAGAGCGCGCGGGCGAAGTCTTTTCCGAGTACACGCTGGGGCCGCATTTCATCGACTTTTGCCGCGGACCACACGTGCCATCCACGTCGCGCCTGAAGGCGTTCAAGCTGCTCTCCATCGCGGGCGCCTATTGGAAGGGCGACGAGCACAATCCGCGTTTGCAACGCATCTACGGCACGGCGTTTTTTAGCAAAAAAGAGCAGGATGCCTATCTTCAACGATTGGAGGAAGCCAAGAAGCGCGATCATCGCAAGCTCGGCCAGGAGCTGGATCTGTTCAGCATCCAGGAGCTCGCCGGTCCCGGCTTGATTTTCTGGCATCCCAAGGGCGGACGCATCCGCAAGATCATCGAAGACTGGATGCGCGATCAATACCTGGCGCGCGGCTACTCGCTGGTCTACACGCCGCACGTGATGCGGCGCGATCTGTGGAAGATTTCCGGGCACGCCAATTTCTACAGCGACAACATGTTCAAGCCAATGGAGCTGGACGACGCCGAGTATCAGCTCAAGCCGATGAACTGCCCGGGCCATATTCTGATTTACAAGGACAAGCTGCACAGCTATCGCGACCTTCCCGTGCGGCTGGGCGAACTGGGCACGGTGTATCGCTACGAGCGGTCGGGCGTGATGCACGGCTTGATGCGCGTGCGCGGATTCACGCAGGACGACGCGCACATTTTTTGCACGCCGGAGCAGATCGAAGACGAAGTGGTGAGCTGTTTGCAGTTCGCGATCGATACGCTGAGCACGTACGGCTTCGACGATTATGAGGCCGAGCTTTCCACCTGGGACAAAGGCGCGAGCGGCAAGTACGACGGCACCCCCGAACAATGGCAGCTCGCTGAAAACGCCCTGAAGCGCGCCACCGAACGGCTGAATATGAAGGTGAAGGTGATGCCGGATGAAGCGGCGTTTTACGGTCCGAAGATCGACGTGAAGTTGGTGGACGCGATCGGGCGGCTATGGCAGCTTTCGACAGTGCAGTTCGACTTCACGCTCCCTCGGCGTTTCGATCTCGAATACGTGGCTGATGACGGCAAGAAGCACCAGCCGCTGATGGTGCATCGCGCGCTGTACGGATCCATCGAGCGCTTCTTCGGCATTTTGATCGAGCACTACGCGGGCGCCTTTCCAGTATGGCTCGCTCCGGTGCAAGCGGTGGTGCTGCCGATCACGGACCGCCACGCGGAGTATGCGCAAAAGGTGGTCGATCAGCTAAAGGCCGCGGGTCTGCGCGCGGAGCTGGATGATCGCAAAGAGAAAGTGAACCTCAAGATTCGCGATGCGCAGTTGCAGAAGATCCCGTACATGCTGGTGGTGGGCGATCGCGAGGCGCAGGACGGCAGCGTTTCCGTGCGGAATCGCAAGCACGCCGACCAGGGAGCGCAGAAGGTGGACGAGTTCCTTACGAACATCCAGCGGCTCATCGACACCAAAGCCCGGGAGGAGTGAGTGCCCGCCAGGCTTCGCCTCGTGCTCGCGACCGCTCTCGGCGTTCAATGCGGTGTTGCGCAATCGGATCTCTGGCAGCATGTTGGTGCCCCACTCACCAAGAAAATCGCGAGGGTCACGCTGGGCCAATCCCAGCAACAATCCATTGTTGGGCTCCTGAAGGCTCGCGTGTCGTTGGATGGCTGGTGTGCGGCCGATGATGCCGAATGGCTGAACAATCTGAGCTACGAGACAATCCCGCTCTCGCCACAAGTTAAAGTGCTCCTTGTGGAGGCCGGCCGAGGTTGTGCTCGCGGCGGGCAAGGCTCCAACGGTGCGATGTGGCTTATTCGCTTCGATGGCCTCAAGCCCACTCTTCTTGCGAGCCCGCAGCAAGGTTTCAATGGATGGATCTACTCAGTGGAGCCGACAACCAGCAGCGGATATCGAGACATCGTCCTGGGATGGCACATGAGCGCATTCGAGGCGGACCTCAGCTATTTTAGATTCGACGGCAAATTCTACCGCGCGATCGGTTCGGCAACCTTCCGCGAAGATGAAGATGGCACCCAAAGGATCATTCCAGGGCCGCGCACGATTGTCCCCTAATCGAAACAGCTTCCGCGGCGGCGCCTCGCTTAAATATTTAGGTGCCCTGAGGACTCCTAAGATCAAGGTATACTTATAGATATTTCTGTTTGGCCTGTAACCTTGGGACTCGAAATCACGCCCCTTCTTCGAACCTGTATACAGACGGCTAGCCGGACGCGATATTCTTCCATGAACCTTACTAAAGCCTTGAAGCTTCCTGCCGTGACCCTGACGGTGGCGGCCGTTTGTCTAGCCATGTCGGGATGCAACAACTCCAGCGTGAAGGCCGGTGGGCCCGGAGGTCGCGGCCGTGCGGGCGAGGGCGGTCCGGTCCCGGTGGTGGTTGCGATGGTGTCTCAAAGGGATGTCCCCATCAACGTCGACGTCATCGGCAATGTGGAAGCCTACTCGACCATCAGCGTGAAGGCGCAAGTGGGCGGCGAGCTGACCAAAGTCTCGTTCCATGAAGGCGACTCGGTTAAGAAGGGCGACCTGCTGTTCACCATCGACGGGCGGCCGCTTGAAGCGCAGCTCAGCCAGGCGCAAGCGAATTTGGCGCGCGATACGGCAGCGCTCAGCCAGGCGCAGGCCAACCTGGCGCGCGACATCGCCAACGAGAAGTACTCACAAGACCAGGCTTCACGCTATCGTGGATTGTTCGATCAGGGCGTGGTCTCGCGCGAGCAAGCCGACCAGATGCGTTCCAGCGCTGACGCTCTCTCGCAAACCCTGCTGGCCGACAAAGCCGCCATCGAAAGCGCGCGCGCGCAGATCGTGGCCGACAAAGCCGCCGTCGAGAACGTCGAAGTCCAATTGAGCTACACCACCATAGAGTCGCCGATCAACGGCCGGACCGGCAGCATCGCGGTGAAGCAAGGCAACGTGGTGGCCGCCAACACGACGGACTTGATGACCATCACCGAGGTGCAGCCGATTTATGTGACGTTCTCGGTTCCGGAAGCCCAACTGGGAGACATCAAGCGATACATGGGGCAAGGACAACTGCCGGTCCACGCCGCGCCGCAGGCCGATGCCGGCACCCAGGAGACTGGCGTGCTGACCTTCATCGACAATTCCGTGGACGCCACCACAGGAACGATCAAGCTGAAGGGTACGTTTCCAAATGCCGACAACAAGCTTTGGCCCGGCGAGTTTGTGCGCGTGACGCTGGGGCTTACAACGCGGCCGCACGCCACGGTGGTTCCCAATCAGGCCGTGCAGACCGGTCAAGACGGCCAATTCGTGTACGTCGTGAAGAAAGATCGAACCGTGGAGATGCGTCCGGTGGTCACCGGAACGCGCGTGGATCAGGAGCTGGTGATTGACCGCGGCTTGGAGCCGGGCGAGACCGTCGTCACCGAAGGCCAGCTCCGGCTGACGCCGGGCAGCCATGTTCAAGTTCAGGACAGCCGCGAGGCGCCCAATATTGGCGGCGCTGCGCCGCCCGCCAAGACCAGCTAAGGAGCTACGGCCTTGAACGTATCGGAAGTTTTCATCCGCCGGCCCATCGCCACCAGTTTGCTGATGGCTGGCATCGCGCTGTTTGGCGTGGTGGCCTATCGAGGCTTGGCGGTGAGCGATCTTCCGAGTGTCGACTTTCCCACTATTCAAGTAAACGCCAGCCTTCCAGGAGCGGACCCGACCACCATGGCATCGGCGGTGGCGACGCCGCTGGAGCGGCAATTCACATCCATCGCCGGCTTGGATTCGATGACCTCGACCAGTTCCACCGGCAATACCCAAATCACTCTGACGTTCGATCTGGATCGCGATATCGACGGCGCCGCGGTGGACGTGCAAACTGCAATTTCCGAAGCTACGCCGCTACTGCCGCCGGGATTGCCCGCCCCGCCATCCTTCAAGAAGGCCAATCCAGCGGACCAGCCCATCATGTATATGGCGCTCACCAGCGCTACGCGGCCACTTTGGGAGATCGACGAATATGCGGAGACTTTGGTGGCTCAGCGCCTGTCGATGGTCTCGGGCGTCGCTCAGGTGCAGGTGTGGGGCAGCACGAAGTACGCGGTCCGTGTGCAGGTGGATCCAGACAAGCTCAACGCCAAGCACCTCGGTCTGAATGAAATCGACAGCGCGTTGAACGGATGGAACGTCAACACCCCGGTCGGCACGCTGTACGGCGCGCACACCGCCTACAACATCCAAGCCAACGGCCAGCTCATGCACGCGGAGGACTATCGCCCGATGGTGGTCGCATGGCGGAATGGCGCGCCAGTGCGCTTGGAAGAAGTCGCCAACGTGATCGATAGCATCGAAAACGACAAGAACGCATCTTGGGCGAACACGTCGAGGACCGTGGAACGCGCGGTCCAACTGGGCGTCATGCATCAGGCCGGCAGCAACACCATCCAAATATGCGACGAAATCAAGCGCGTGCTGCCGTCGCTGCAAGCCCATCTGCCCCCGTCCGTGACTCTCACCGTGCGCGGCGACCGCTCCGGCAACATCCGGACGGCGTTTCACGATATCCAGTTCACCATGGCGATCACGCTGGGCCTGGTGATCGCGGTGATCTTCCTGTTCCTGCGGAACGCCTCGGCCACGCTGATCCCCAGCATGGCGCTGCCCTTCTCCATCCTGGGCACTTTCGCCGTGATGTACCTGCTCAACTACAGCCTGGACAACATCTCGATGATGGCGCTGATCCTGTGCATCGGCTTCGTGGTGGACGACGCCATCGTGATGCTGGAAAACATAGTCCGGCACATGGAAAAAGGCGAAACGGCCTTTCAAGCCGCGCTGAAGGGCTCCCGCGAGATCGGATTCACCATCGTGTCCATGACCATTTCGTTGGGCGCGGTGTTCATTCCGGTGCTGTTCCTGGGAGGAATTATCGGGCGGCTGTTCAAAGAGTTTGCGGTCACCCTGTGCACTGCGATTTTCATCTCGGGCCTGGTTTCCATCACGCTAACGCCCATGCTGTGCAGCCGGTTCTTGAAGGATCCGCGCCAGCAGCGGAAGTCCTGGTTCAACCGCGGCATGGAGCGCCTCTTCAACACCATGCTGAACGGCTACAAGCGCAGTTTGCGCGTGGTGCTGAAACATCACTACGTGATGGCGGCGGTGTTCTTCATCCTGATTGGCGCAACCATCTATCTGTTTGGCGCGGTCTCGAAGGGCTTCATCCCGGACGAAGATAACGATTCCATGATGGTCACGCTGGAGGCCGCGCAAGGCACCTCGTATTACAAGATGGTGGACTACGTGCAACAAGTGGCCGCCATCATGCGCCACGATCCGAATATCGACTCGTTCATGTCGCAGGCCGACACCACCAACACGCCCCGCTTCTGGACGCAGTTGAAGCCGCGCAAAATGCGGGCGTTGTCGCTGACGCAGGTCATCGCCGAGCTGCGTCCCAAGCTGTCTATATTTCCGGGCGTCCGCGTGTTTCTGGTGGCGCCGCCCAGCCTGCGCTTCGGAGGCCATCAGACCAAGTCCGCTTACGATTTCACGCTGCAAGGACCTGACACGGACGAACTATACAAACAAGCGCAGCGGCTGCAAAGCGAGATCGCAAAGCTGCCGGGCTTGATCGACGTAACCACGGATTTGCAGGTGAAGAATCCGCAAATGAATCTGAACATCGACCGAGATCGCGCGGCCGCGCTCGGCCTGGACGCAAATGGGATTGAATCGGACCTCTACAGTGCATTTGGCCCGCGCTGGTCATCCACCATTTACGCACCCACCAATCAATACAAAGTGCTGATGGAAGTGCAGCCGAAATACCAGGAGTTCTCGGACTATCTCTCGAAGCTTTACTTCAAATCGTCGGGCGGGCAGCTGGTGCCGCTCAACAATTTCGCTTCGCTGCGCGAGAGCGCGAGCGCGCAAAGCATCAATCACTCGGGCCAATTCCCCTCGGTCACCGTTTCGTTTAACGCCAAGCCCGGCGTGGCGCTGGGCGACGCCGTGAACATGGTGCAGGACACCGCGCGGCGCGTGCTGCCCGCCACCATGACCGCGAGTTTCGAAGGCACGGCGCAAGCGTTCCAAAGCTCGCTCAAGAATCTTACGCTGCTGCTGATCATCGCGGTTCTGGTGGTCTACATCGTGCTTGGCGTACTGTATGAGAGCTACATTCATCCGCTCACGATTCTCTCCGGGCTGCCTTCGGCGGGCGTCGGCGCGTTGCTGACGCTCATGATTTTCCACGTCGATCTCAACATTTACTCCTTCGTCGGATTGATGATGCTGATCGGCATTGTGAAGAAGAACGCGATTATGCAGATCGACTTCGCGCTGGAAGCCGAGCGCAAGGAAGGCAAGACGCCGCTCGAGGCGATCTACGAGGGCTGCCTGATCCGGTTCCGGCCCATTATGATGACCACCATGGCGGCGCTGCTGGGCGCGATTCCGGTTGCGCTTGGTTATGGCGCGGGCGGCGAATCCCGCCGTCCTCTGGGCTTGGCTGTCGTGGGTGGCCTGCTCTTTTCGCAATTGATCACTCTATATTTGACGCCGGTGGTGTACACCTACATGGCTTCGGTTCTAGATTGGGCACGGCGCCGTAAGCGCAAGACCACCGAGTTTCCGGTTCTCGAACCAGCGCCGGGGCATGTTGGCGCCGACTAAATGAACTTCTCGGAAACATTCATCCGCCGGCCCATCGCCACCAGCTTGATGATGGCGGCGATCGCCTTGTTCGGCCTGGTGGCGTACCGCTCGCTCCCAGTCAGCGATCTTCCGAATGTCGACTTTCCCACGCTGCTGGTCACGGCGAGTTTGCCCGGTGCGAGCCCGGACACCATGGCATCGGCGGTGGCCACTCCGCTCGAGAACCAGTTCTCGAATATCTCGGGACTGGATTCGATGACGTCCACCAACTCGCTGGGCTCCACGCAGGTCACGCTCGAATTCGTCCTCACCAAGAGCCTGGATGGCGCGGCGGTGGACGTGCAATCGGCCATCACGCAGGCCGCGCGCCTGCTGCCGGCGGGCATGCCCACGCCGCCCACGTTCACCAAGGTGAATCCCGCCGATCAGCCGATTCTGTATCTCGCCATCACATCGCAAACCCTGCCGCTATGGACGCTGGACGAATACGCCGAAACCCGCATTGCCCAGCGCATTTCGATGGTCAGCGGAGTCGCGCAAGTGCAGGTGTTGGGCGCGCAGAAGTACGCGGTGCATGCGCAGCTGGATCCGCACCTGCTCGCCTCGCGCCAGATCGGCATCAATGAAGTTCAGACCGCGCTGTCGGGCTGGAACGTCAACCTGCCGACCGGAAGCATCATCGGGCCGCAGCGGGCTTTTACTTTGCAGGCGACCGGGCAGTTGATGAGCGCGGCGCAGTACCGGCCGCTGATCGTCGCGTATCGCAACGGATCGCCGGTGCGTTTGGAGCAACTCGGCAACGTCATCGACAGCGTGGAGGACGACAAAACGGCTTCCTGGTTCTACACCAAGCAAGGCAGCCAGCGCGCCATCGTGCTGGGTGTGCAGCGGCAGCCGGGCACCAACACCATCGCCGTTACCAACGCGGTGAAGAATCTGTTGCCGACATTCCGGGCCGAGATCCCCGCGTCGGTGAAAATGGACATTCTGTACGACCGTTCCGACACGATTCGCGAGTCGTACAAGGACGTGCTGTCCACTATGTTCCTGACGCTCGCCCTGGTGGTGATGGTGATCTTCCTGTTCCTGCGCAACGTCTCGGCCACCGTGATTCCGAGCCTGGCGCTGCCCTTCTCCATCATCGGAACGTTCGCCATCATGTACCTGGTGCATTACAGCTTGGACAACCTGTCCATGATGGCGCTGATTCTTTCCATCGGCTTCGTGGTGGACGACGCCATCGTGATGCTCGAAAACATTTTCCGTCACATGGAAATGGGTGAGAAACCATTGTACGCCGCGCTCACGGGATCGAAGGAGATCGGCTTCACCATCGTTTCGATGACGCTGTCGCTCGCCGCGGTCTTCATCCCCGTCTTGTTCCTGGGCGGAATCCTGGGCCGGCTGTTCCGTGAATTTGCGGTCACTATTTGCGTGGCGATTCTGATCTCCGGCATCGTGTCCGTAACGCTGACGCCCATGCTGTGCTCGCGCTTCCTGCGGTCGCCCGAAGAGCAGAAGCGGTCCTGGTTTTATCGCATCACCGAGCGGTTCTTCGAGGCCTTGCTGCGCGTCTACGATCGCACGCTCAAAGCCGTCTTGCGACAGCGCGCCCTGACCATGGCTGCTTCCTTGTTGGTGCTGGCCGGGACCGTGGTCATGTTCGTCAAGATCCCCAAGGGCTTCATCCCGGATCAGGACACCGATCAGATCTACGCCGTCACGGAGGCCGCGCAAGGCACCTCGTATTACCAAATGGTGGACTATCAAAAGCGCGTCGCCGAAGTGTTCCGCACCAACCCCGATATCCAAGCATTGATGTCCACTGTCGGCGGCACGTCCGCGTCAACGCTCGGCGGCCCCAACTACGGCGAGCTGGTCGTGCATCTGAAGCCACGCTCGGAGCGCAAGAAGCTGGTGAATGCAATCATCGCGGATCTGCGGCCGAGTCTCGCCACTTTTCCGGGGATGCGCGTCTACGTGCAAAACCCTCCCACCATCCGGATCGGGGGCCAAGTAACGAAGAGCTTGTATCAGTTCTCGATGCAGTCGCCCGACAAAGCAGAGCTGTACAAGGGCGCCGCGCAGCTGCAACGTGAAATCGAGAAGCTGCCCGAAGTAGAGGACGTCACCAGCGACCTCGCCATCCTGGCCCCACAAGTCAACGTGACCATCGACCGCGACAAAGCCGCTGCTTTGCAAGTGAACGCGGACGCCATTGAGAATGCCTTCTACGACGCCTACGGACCGCGCTGGGTCTCCACCATTTACGCCGCCATCAACGAATACAAGGTTCTGCTCGAACTCAAGCCGCAATACCAGGCCGATCCGCACGCGCTTTCGTTGCTCTACTTTAAGTCTTCAAATGGCCCGCTGATTCCGCTAGACACCCTCGCCAAGCTCGAGCAGAATACCGGGCCGCAGACCATCAATCATTACGGGCAACTCAACGCGGTGACCGTTTCGTTCAACTTGAAGCCTGGCGCGGCACTGGGCAACGTGGTTTCGAAGGTGCAGGATCTCGCAAGTCAGACCTTGCCATCCGGAATCACTACGGACTTTCAAGGCTCCGCCAAAGCCTTCCAAAGCTCGCTCGGAAATCTGTGGGTCCTGCTGATTGTCGCGATCCTGGTGGTTTATATCGTGCTCGGAATTCTCTACGAGAGCTACATTCATCCGCTGACGATTCTCTCCGGACTGCCGTCGGCCGGCTTCGGGGCGCTGCTCACGCTCTACCTGTTCCGCATGGACTTGAACATTTACGCGTTCGTCGGCCTGATCATGCTCATTGGTATCGTCGAAAAGAACGCCATCATGCAGATCGACTTCGCTCTTGAGGCAGAACGGAACCAAGGCTTCACGCCCATGAAGGCGATCTATGAAGGCTGCCTGATCCGCTTCCGGCCAATCATGATGACCACCATGGCGGCGCTGCTGGGCGCAGTTCCCATCGCGCTGGGCTACGGCGCGGGCGGCGAAGCTCGGCAACCGCTCGGACTGGTCGTGGTCGGAGGCCTGCTGTTCTCGCAGTTGGTGACACTCTATCTGACGCCGGTGTTTTACACGTACATGGCCGCAGTGCTCGAAAAGATCCAGCACCACAAGCAGCGCGCGAAGCAGGCGTTGCCCCAACCCACCATCGCTTAGCGCTCGGCAAGCTGAAACCCAAACACGATACGCTTCCACTCGACTTTGGGCTTCTGGAAATTGACGAGAAGGCAAAGGGTCCGGCCCGACGCTCGGAGATAGTTGATGCATTGGGCGGTGTGTTCGCTAGCAAGGCGCTCAACACATTTCAGTTCGATCACTAGTACGTCTTCCACGAGGATATCGGCGAAGTATTCTCCGACGCAGTGATCTTTGTAACAAACTGGAAACAACGCTTGGGTCGTGGCTCGGATGCCGCGAATGCTGAGTTCCCTGGGCAGCGCACGTTCGTAGACTTTCTCGAGGAAACCGGCGCCCAACGTGTTTGAGACCTCAAAGACGGCACCGAGGACGCTCTCTGTCAACGAATCGAAGAATCCATGTTGATCGATGTTCATCAGCGGCTCATATAAATGTGCCGTGCCGAACCAATGCCTCTCCAAACATTATTGGCCGCCGATGAATGCAGATAAACACGGATCTGCCTACTGCGGATTTACGATCAGCGTGTCCTTCGCCTCCACCTTGTCAAACTGCATCGGGAAGCTGCGCCCTACATAGTAGGCATCCCATTGGTCCTTGTAGTGCCGCGACAGAATTTGTCCGGACTGCCCAATATCTATGCTGTTCAACGATCCATCCCAGTTTGCCAGATCCGCGACGAATCGCATGGATGGGCCGAGCGCCGCCGAAGTCTGCTTGATGGTTGTCGATGATCCGCTCATCTCCACCGGTCCGATGTTGAAATACGTCCCGATCAGCGGCAACCGGCTTCCCACGGGATGTTTTATGGTGAGCAGGTTGTAGCGGCCGTAGTCCCAGCGCGCCAAGTTGCTGCCTTGCGTGCGTCTGCCTTCTTCAATGGCTGCCGCGAGCGCTTCCAGCAGCGCTTGATTGGTATCGCGAAAAAAGAGCCGGCTGTTCGAATCGATGATGTTCTGGATCGCGGCCGGCGCCAGGATGGCTTGGTACATGTCAGTTGGTCCGGGCCAGGCGGCCTTCACCGCCCGCTTCTCGAGTTGTTGGTATGTGAGAACGAAGAGAAGCGGCGCGGGGGTCTGCTTCTCCATCTGTCCGGTCCACGATCGGAGCAGCGCCACGGCCGCGCGCAGCTCCGGTTTGGCCGGCTTGGCCTGATCATACGCATTTACGATTTCGTGCGCCAAATGGCTGGCGAACGAAGAATACACGTCCTTCTGCACGGCCAGTATGTCCTGCGGCTTCCAACCGCTGCGCGAAGTGAGCCGGTCGCGAATCTCCGTCGAGCGATACGGCGGACCGAATTCCCCGTTGACGCGGTAAGGATAATCCATTGGGAACGGGTTTTGATTTGCAGTCACGATCCAGCCGCGCGGCGGATTGTAGAACGCCGGCAACTGCTCGAACGGAATGAAGCCGTCCCATTCGAAATCACCCGAACTGCCGTCGGCCGGCAGGTCACCATTGTAGTTCTTGCGGATGGGAAGCCGGCCTGCCGCCTGATAGCCGATGTTGCCGTCCACGTCGGCGTACACGAAGTTTTGGCTGGGACCGGGATAGCGCGCGAGGGCAGCGGTAAACTCGGCCCAATTGCGAGCGCGGTTTAGATCGAGAAACGGAAACGCGAATCCATCGGGCTCGGCCGCGGCCCAGCGCAGCGCGAAATAATGTCCGTTCTCCGAGAACGCCACCGGACCGTGCCGCGTCACCCACTGCCGAAATTCCACCGGCCGCGCATTCTTCACTCGAATCCACTCCGACTCAGAACGCGCCTGCTCCACCTGGCCGCGGAAGAGATAACGGCCAGTTTGCTGGTCGATTCTCTCGGCATATAAATCCTGCACGTCGAAGCCGAGATTTGTCACACCCCAAGCGATGCTAGTGTTATGGCCGACAATCACGCAGGGAAGTCCCGGCAGCGAAACTCCAGTGACGTTCAGGCCCGGCGCTTTGAGATGCACTTGATACCAGGCGGCGGGCACGGACCACTCCAGGTGCGGATCGTTCGCAAGAATCGGCTTGCCGCTTGCGGTCAGTTTGCCCGCCAGGACCCAGGCATTCGAGCCAGGCTGGAACTCGGCGCCGCCGCGCGCCGGGAACAGCAGATTCACCTTGGCCGCATCACCGCCGGATAGCATGGCCTCCTTGCGCAGCTCATCGCGCCAGGTGGTGGTCAGCTCGCGATACATCTCGAGCCCGCACAGGATGCTATCCGCGATGGTCCACGGCCGGGGATCGTAGCGCAGCAGAGTGAATTCAACCGGAAGCTCTCCGCGATGCGTTTCGATGAAGTAGTTCACTCCACGAGCGTAGGCCGCGATCAGGGCTCGATCCCCGGCAGGCAACGCGCGAGCGTGCTGTTCCGCTACCCGGCGCAAACGGAGGCGCCGCGCATCCCGATCTACTTCCAGCGTTGATGCTCCCAACACTTCGGACAATTCGCCCGCCGCCAGCCGCCGGAGCGCGTCCATCTGCCATAAGCGATCCTGCGCGGTGACGTAGCCTTGCAAAAAGATCGCGTCCTCCCAGCGGGCGGCGGAAATATGCGGAACGCCGAGCGCGTCGCGTTCCACGGCCGCTTGCGCGGAGATGGGAGCGGGGATCTGTCCGGAAGTTTTCGGCAAGGGACGATACGCAAACCAATACACCGCGCCGAGACCAAGCACGAGCAAAACCGCTATGCTCAAGTTGATGAACTTCAGGGCTTTTCCAAGGTCCATTCTGAGGGGACGCACTGGGACGATTCTAACGTACCGGCGTTTCATCTCCGCGTCCTAGCTCGCTTATGTCCTACCGCTTTGTCATCCTGGCCGCGGTACTGCTGCTCAACGGGTTCTTCGCCACAGCCGAGGTCGCGTTGGTGTCGGTACGCAAAAGCCGGCTGCGCGCGCTGGCAGAAGAGGGACACGTGGGCGCGCAAGCGGCGCTCACTCTGCTTGCAAATCCATCGCGTCTGCTTTCCATGACGCAGGCGGGAGTGACCCTCGCCAGCCTGGGTCTCGGGTGGGCCGGCGAAAACAGCGTCTACCAGTTGCTGGAGTCGGCGTTTCATCCGCTCATACTGCCTCGCTTCGCAACGTTTTGGCACGGCGTGAGTTTCGCCTTGGCCTTCCTGCTCATCAGCTATGCGCATATCGTTTTTGGAGAAGTGGTGCCCAAGAATCTTGCCCTGGAAAAGGCCGATCGCATGGCGGTCCTGGTGGCGCCCGCGCTCTTGGTTTTCTCCCGCGTATCTGCGCCGTTGACATTCTTTGCGGAAGCATCGGCCGCCACCATTTCGCGATGGATCGGCCTGCGGGGCGGCCATGGCGGCGGCGGCCATTCGGCCGAGGAGTTGAAGTTCATCATCAGCTCCAGCCGCACCGAAGGGCATCTTCATCGCTTTGAAGAGGACGCCATCCAAGCGCTGCTCGAGCTGCCGAACTATTACGCCCGTGAAATCATGGTGCCACGGAACGCCGTCGTTTCTGTTTCCGTGGACGCCAGTCTGGACCAGGTTCTACGACGCATGCGCGAACACGAATATTCACGGCTGCCGGTGTATGAGGGCGTTGCCGAACATATTATCGGCTTCGTGCACTACAAAGACATGATGCGAATCTGGGAAGAACGCCGCGTCGCAAACGCGAGGAAGCGCGCGCTGCGTCCGTTCCATCTCTCGCGCGTGTTGCGCAAGCCGCTGGTGGTGCCGGAGACCAAGCCGTTGAACGATCTGATCGAGGAATTCCGCACCACGCACACGCATATGGCCATCGTAGTGGACGAGTTCGGCACTATCGTCGGGTTAGTGACGCTCGAAGACGCGCTCGAGCAGATTTTCGGCGAGATCGGTGACGAGCACGACGTGAAGCGGCCTCGTCCGGCCGCCGAAGCGCCGCTGATCGAGGTGGACGGCGCCATCACGATCCGCGACCTCGATACGCAATACGGCTTGGAGCTCCCCGGCGACGCGGGCTTTGAAACCTTGGCCGGATTTCTGCTGTTTCAACTCGGCTACATTCCCAAACCCGGTGAAGCGCTGGAATATGGACGCCGCAAGTTCACGATTTTAGGGATGGATCACAACCGCATCGCACGGGTCGGCATCGAGCGGTTGAGGAATGTCGCTGACGCTGCGAGCACGCCGAAAAACTAGGCCTGATTCTGGAACACCACCACGTCCTCTTGGCTGAACTTACGCAGTATCGTGCGAGCTCGGTTTGATAGCGTTCTTCAATCCCCGAATTCCTTCGGCCAGGCCCTTTCCAAGCTCGGGCAGCTTCTTGGGGCCGAACAGAAACAATGCGACTACCAGAATCACCAGCAGGTGCCGTGGTTGGAGTAAATCTTCGATCATATAATCACTCCCTCAATACCAGCATAGTATGGTCCGCGGTCTCCTTGCGGGCGATCTCGCGCATAACGCTGATCTGACGGGCGCGTGATCCGCGCGGAGCCGCTTGTGCCGCCAAGACCTTCCTCCGAAAAACATCGGCGCGCCGAAATCCCCGACTAACCAGTTTACTGAGGATACGTCGACGGAATCACTTGGCTGATCTTGTAGATGTCAAATGACCCGAGTCCAGTGACGTAATCATATCCGGGCAGACAGGTGAACAACCCGTTCCCTCCCAGGGTCACATCATTGAAATCCGGGCTGGTGGGAGGAGGGCCGCTCGTCGCAAGCTGATAGATCAACGGCGCGGCAAAGCCGAGTTGGTTCTTATGCGCGCTTTCAATTCGCGCCCAAGAGCCCATCGCCAGCGGCGAAGACAGGCTCGTCCCGCCCACCAGTGTTGCTACGCCATCCACGATAATGTTCGCGGAGCAGATCGCAAGTTCGGTTCCGCCGGCGCACATCGACACATCCGGCACGCCCCTTTGGCCAGCCTCGGCGCTGGGAACGATCGGCGTGGTCCCACCGCCCGTGTAACTCTGCCAGAACGGCGCCGTTTCAAACAAACTGAGGCCGCCGCCGCTGGCTTCCCAGCCCGTTTCGAAATCATACGTGAAGTCCGCGTTCGTGAAAAGATTGGTCCCGCCGACTGCGATCACATAGGGCGACGACGCCGGGTAAGAAGTGTCCGGCGGTCCGGAAAGGGGCACGCCATTCGTTGCTTCGGCGGGGCAAGCCGAGCCGTTGTCATCGGCTGATGCAAACGGAGTGATGCCCTGCAATGCGGCTTCGGCGAACACTTCATCGTCTACGAGCATGGAACCGTCGATATACGGATAAAATTCGCATTCACCGAAGGACATGTTGAATGCTTTTACTTTGTTCTGAGATACGGCTTTGCTGATTGCAAGCGCAAGGTCGGAATCGGTCATGGAAGTGGCGACATAAAAATAGAGATGCGACACTTGTTGCGCGATTCCGGTGGACGTCTGCGAATCCAGATCCCACTCATCTTCGCCGCTCGTGTCCGCGCTCGCGACGCCGGCGTTCACCACGGTCACGGGCACCTCCGGCAAATCATTGGTCTTCTCGTAGGTCCGCAAATCCGTCACCACCTGCGTGAGATCGCCCTCCGCGATGATGCCGATAACGGTCTTCGATCCCGTCGGGAAGTTTTTCGCGGGGCAGGTTGGATTGTCCGATGGACACGCGCCATCGTATGCAATCTGGTATTGCTGCGGGCCGTAGCTTTCGTTGCTCACGTCAGGCACCGGGCAGCTGGGCGCCGAGCACGGCACGGTCATCGGGCCGACGCTGAGCCGCGTGATGTCCGTGTGCAGCGACGCAACGTTATTCAGTCCCAGCACTGCGATAACGACCCCCGAGAGGGAAGCGGGGACTTGCGCGGGGGCAGTGTTCACAAACACGCTGGCGCCGTTTACCGAGTATTGTGCAAGAGAAGTATTGAACGCCGATTCCACGTTGCGGGCAGGCGCGTACGCATCGATGAGAAGCTGATTATCCGCGACTGTTATGTCGGTGAATCCCATGCCCGACAGGTAATCTTTCACGGCCTGCACCTGCGCTGAGGTCGCGCCAAATTGCGTAACGAATTGCTGCAACGTTAGCGACGTTCCGTTGAGTGAATTGCCCGGCGTCAACATGGCCTTCAGGGTTGGTTGAATCTGGTTAGCGTTCCGTGCCTGCAGACCCAGAACAACGTGCATCGACGTGGCATCCGCAAGTGGGCCGACCAACGTTGCATTCGTCAGGTATCGAACTGGGAAAGCCTTGGTAGCAGTGGACGCCCAATTCTGGGCGCTGGCATTTGGTGAGACGCAGACAATGAGAAGCGCCAAAACCACAAGCGCTCCGACATGTTTCGTTGAACTAGTCACGATACTTCTCCTCTCGGTTGAGTTTGAATAGTAAATGGCCGGCCACTGGTAGTAGCGGCCATAGCTTCGAGAAGTAACAACTGGGTTACTTTGGCCGATTCGCTTATGGCAGGCGAGGTGCCAAACGACCGCTTCAACCTAAAGTGGATTCCTTATAAAGGAATTAAGGGGATTAATGGAGAGGCGCAGATCGGCGCCTAGCAGTAATAGTTCTACGGTTCTGACTGGTCTACGTAAATTTTGCGGTCAGCTTGCCAGAGCGTTGATCTTACGGTTAGGTACCAGATGCGTCTCTAGCGGTGCGGCAAAATCGGCAAGTACGGGTGCCGTAGACGAACCGGCGGGGCAGCGCTGCCGTTGGCAGTTATATCGCTCGACGACGAGGAAGCGGCCTTGAATCCGATCACAAACGCGTTGACGACTCCGTCCTCCGATCCCCGCTCCGGACCTCCGAACTCGCCCAAAAGTCCAGTGGTCGTCGATCCGACCAGGTACATATCCCCCTTCGAATCGAAATCGACTCCGTAGGCGATCTGCACGCCGGGGCTCCCGAGATAAGTGAAGTAGTCGATCCCAGCCGCGCCAGCTTTGGAGGGATCCAGCTTCAGTCCGAAAGCGTCCACGCTACCGTCGTAGGACGCTTGCAACGCATTCGAGGTACCCGGCAGGCCCGGCGATTCGGTATAGCCCGAAATGTACAGAACGCCGCTGCTATCTTCTTTCAGATCGAAGGCCGAGTCGGCCCCGTCGCCGCCGAAATACGTCGAGTAAACCAACTGTGCTGATCTCAACGGATTCGAAGGGTCCAAAATCGCGATGAAGGCGTCGGTGTTCCCCCCGTACTTGGTCTGGAAGGCGTCACTGGTCACCGGGAAATTCGACGAGAGCGTGTAGCCGCTCAGAATCACGCGTCCG
Organism: Bryobacterales bacterium; assembly: GCA_003166865.1. GTDB lineage: Bacteria > Acidobacteriota > Terriglobia > Bryobacterales > Bryobacteraceae > Palsa-89. The sequence goes on along the minus strand of PMUP01000012.1, from coordinate 31,781 downwards.
GACGGATCGAGAACCATACTGGTGGCCTCATCAATGCCGCTTCCGCCCAGGAAACTGGCATAGAGCAATGCCTTCGTCTTCAAACCGGGATTGATGTGAGCCACATAGGCATCGCCGTCGCCGCCATACTGGCTCTGATAGGTCGGACTTCCCGTGATCCAGATGTCTGGTGAATAGGTGGCACCCGCGAGCCAAAGCGTTCCATCCGGCGCTAACGCCAAGCCGTAGGCTTCGTCCCAATGCGTGCCGCCGATGTAGATGGAATAGGTTTCCGTCGCGGTGGTCGTGTTGGAGGGGTCGAAACCCGCTACGAACATGTTCTGCTTGCCAATCAGCGTACTCTGGAAACCGCCCGTATCCGGAAAATCGGTGGACTGCGTGTCGCCCGCAACCCAGATATGCCCGTTCGAACCCACCGAGATCGCCTTGCCGCCGTCGTTTCCGCTGCCTCCGATGTAGGTCGAAAATTTCAACGTCTGCGTTGGGCTAAACCACAGGACGATCGCGTTGCTGTTGGTGTCGGTGGTGCCACCCAAGGTGGTTTGCGCGGCATTCACCGTGGGGAAATCGTCCGAGAACGTGGTGCCAGTGATATAGACATCACCGGTCGGACCGACCAGCATCGCGCCAAAGTCGTCGTCGCTTGTTCCACCGATATAGGTGGTATAGCTGATCTGCGAGCCTTGCGAGAGGGCGGGATTAATCACAGCAAAAAACATGTCAATGCCGCCGGCTTCGCTGCTCTGATACGGAGTTCCCGCCAGCGTGAGATCCGGAGTACTGGTATCGCCTCCGATGTAGATCAGGCCTTTGGAATCATGGCCGATACTGTAGGCGATGACCTGGTAGGTGCCCGAAAAGTACTGCCCGATGAGTAGCGGATCGATTACCAGATCGCGCGTGTGATCATACGCGCCGAGCGCGAATCCGTAGGAACCGTCGGCATTTTTACGATAGCGACTGTCCACCGCTCGCCGCGATCCGTCCGCCGCAACCTGGTAAGTCACCGGGCGCTTCTGAGTCAGTTTGGACACCAGGTCTCCGTGCTGATTCACGCTTGCGTCACTTGCGCCCTCACCTTGCAATCGCAAACGAATCCGCCGCGGGTCGGCGCCCGGTTTCACCGTCAGATCGTATTCAAGTTCGCCGGCGTTGCCGTAGTAGGCCAAGTCGATCCCTCGATAAAGCCCCTGCACCTGCACCCGGCTGTAGTTGGGGATTCCGTGGCGCCATTTGGCTGGATCGTTGCCGATGTACAGGTTCGTGGTGGAGCGCTGGAGCCCCGTCCCCGAAATCTGAGCGTGCCGGTCCGCGCCATCGAAGTGTAGACGAATGTCTTTATCGCCGGCGCGCAAGGCGGCCTCATCGCGCGTAAACTCGAAATGAAAGCGGGCGCCACGGGCCACGAACTTGCCGCCGGCGCTACCGTCAGGCACGGGTTCAAAACGCAAGGGCGCCGTCGCAAGTATCCGGGCCGCATCGGGTTCGGCAGCCCCGAGAAATCCACTAGCCGCCAGGCACAGCATGGAAAGAAGAAGTTTTGATTTCATGTTGATATGAATTAAGCTAACGACGTGTCTAACACGAAACAGGTTAACGCAAAAGCGTGAGTGGCGTAGGCACTTGCGGCTGTGGGACCTTTTTCAGCGCGATTACAAAAGTTGACAATGTTTGCAGGCACTGAGAACGAGTTTAGCGTAACGTGGGCAGCATGCACAGCGTCTGGCGATCAAGGATGCATCTAACGAGATTTTTGCGACTCGGCGCAGCGAGCGCGGCGTGCGCCCTAGTGCTTTTCGCCGCCGAATTCTGGAAGACCAAGGATTCCAGCCAGTGGACGAGCGAGGAAACCAATAAAATGTTGAGCGACTCGCCGTGGGCAAAGGGCAAGACCGTTCAGCCTCAACAATCCCAGCCGCAGCGTGGCATGGGCCGCCGTGGCGGAGGCTTTGGCTATCCAGGCGGAGGCGGCTATCCAGGCGGCGGTGGCGGCTATCCAGGCGGAGGTGGCGGCTATCCGGGCGGAGGCGGCGGCTATCCGGGCGGAGGCGGCGGCTATCCGAACGGAGGGGGCAATTATCCAGGGGGATCGAATGGCGGCGATGGGTCGCAGGCCGGTCCGATGAATCTGACCATCCGCTGGGACAGTGCCTTGCCGATTCAGCAGGGTCTGATGCGTCAGGGTGCGGGTCAGTCAGATGAATTGAAGGCCGCGACAGCCGCGACAGAAAAGTATTACGTGATTACCGTGCTGGGTCTGCGGCTGCCTCAACCGCGCGGTCGCTCCTCCTCCTCGGATCCCGACGACCAGACCTCGAATAGCAACGATGACAATGGCCGGCGCCAGAATCCGCAGAACGACGCTTTGCGTTCCCAACTGCTGGACGCTGCGCAGCTCGCGCCCAAGGGTAAAAGCTCCATCTACGCGCAGGATGTCCAGATCGATGGGCCCGGCGGAATCGACGGCGTGCGCTTCCTGTTCCCGCGCACCAACCCCATCAACGCCGCCGACAAGGAAGTGGATTTTATTCTCAACATCCGGCGCATCAAAGTGGAGGAAAAGTTCCACTTGAGCGACATGCAATACGAAGGCAAGCTGGCGCTCTAACATCCCAAGGTTGCCGGGCCGCCGCCTGGCATACAATCGAAGCATATGTCGCTCGCGCGTCCCTGCTGTGTTGTGTTCTTGTTCGCAGCCAGCTTGGCGGCGCAGAAGCAACCGTTCGACGTCCAAACGCTGCTGAAGATCGCACGGATCCAGGAACCGCAGCTCTCTCCCGACGGCAAGACTGTCGCATTCACGGTTCAAACCGTCGACATCGCGCAGAACACCAAGCCCAAGCAGATCTATACCGTCCCGCTAAACGGCGGGGGCACCGACGGAGTGCCGCGTCAAATCACGATGCAGGGTACCGATAACGAGCGCCCCGAGTGGTCGCCCGATTCCTCGCGCATTGCGTTCATCTCCGATCGCGCCGGTTTGGATCAACGAAGCTCGGCCCAGGTGTGGATCATGAACGCCGACGGATCCAACGCGCGCCCGATCACCAACCTCTCAACCGAAGCGGGCGGCGTGCTGTTTTCGCCGGATGGCAAGAAGCTGGTGTTCACCAGCAGCGTATTTCCGGATTGTCCCGACGACGCCTGCAACAAGAGCCGCTTGGATGCCGAGAAGAACAGCAAGGTCAAGGCGCGCAGTTTCACAACGTTGCTTTACCGGCATTGGACCGAGTGGCAAACCAAGCGCCGCTCGCATCTGATGGTGGTGGACGCCGACGGCGGCCCAGTGAAGGATCTCACGCCGGGCGCTCGCGATGTTCCGCCGTTTTCGCTGGGCGGCCCGGACGACTACGCGATTTCGGCCGACTCCAAGGAAGTCTGTTATTCCATGAACGCCGACCCGGTGCCCGCCACCAGCACGAATGCGGACCTGTTTGTGGTTCCCATCAGCGGCGGCGATTCGATGAAGATCACCATCAATCCGGGGGCCGATTCGAGCCCGCAGTATTCTCCCGACGGCAGATGGTTGGCCTATCGTAGCCAGGCGCGCGCCGGTTATGAAGCCGACCGCTGGCGCCTGATGGTGCTGGAGCGGGCAACTGGACGGGTAAATGTACTGACTGATTCGCTCGATCGGCCGGTCCAAAGCTTCACCTGGTCGCCCGACTCGAATGCTCTATTCTTTACCGTCCTGGATCGCGGACTCCAGCCCATCGAGATGATTCCGACAGCGGGCGGAGCTACCCGAGTGATCGTCAGCGGCGCCAGCACCCTGGATGACATGAAGCTCACCAGTGACGGAAAAACGATGATCTACACGGCCGAGAGCGGCTCGGCGCCCGCGGAAATTTATCGTGCCAGTTCCGGCGGCGGCCCGCCCGTCGCGCTCACCCATTTGAACGATGCGCTGCTCGCGCAAACCGCGCTGACACCATTGGAGGATTTCTGGGTGGATGCAGCCGACAAAACGCGCATCCAAAGTTTTGTCGTGAAACCGCCCGACTTCCAGCCGAATCATAAGTACCCGGTTTTGTTCTTGATTCACGGCGGCCCCGAGGGCGATTGGGGTGAAAGTTGGACCTATCGCTGGAACGCTCAGGTGTTTGCGTCGGCGGGATATCTGATCGTGATGCCGAATCCGCGGGGTTCCACCGGTTACGGCCAGAAATTCACCGAAGACATCCGCGACAATTGGGGCGGCACACCGTTCGATGACATCATGGCGGTGGTGGACCACGTGGCTTCCCTGCCCTACGCGGACGCCGATCGCATAGCAGCGGCCGGCGGTTCCTATGGCGGCTACATGATCGACTGGATGCTCGGCCACACGCACCGCTTCAAGGCGTTGGTGTCGCACGCCGGCGTCTACGATTTGCGCAGTGAATTCGGCGCGACCGATGAGCTATGGTTCCCGCTGTGGGAGTTCAATGGCGTGCCCTGGGACAATCCCGACACCTACGCCAAATGGTCGCCTAGTTATTACGCCAAGGATTTCCACACACCCACACTGGTGATCGACGGTGAGCAGGACTTTCGCGTGCCGTACACGCAAGGCTTGCAACTCTTCACCGCGCTGCAGCTCCAGAAGGTGCCGTCCAAGCTGCTGCTGTTCCCCGATGAAGGGCACTGGGTCCTGAAGCCGCAAAACGCGGTGCTGTGGTACAACACGTTTCTCGAATGGATTGGCGAATGGACGCGCCCCGCACCCCCGCCTCCGGCAACTCCAGCGACCGTCGCGCCTCAACACTAGCCGTCGGAAACTCCGATTCTGAGCCGTGACCAAAGGGAGCGGTCGCCGCGTCTAAGCCTGCTACAGTAGCTCCGATGGCTCAACCGCGGCTTACCGGCGTCACACGTCTCTTCTTCCGCGTCGGCGTCACTGTTTTCGGCGGAGGCGATCCCACCATCGCGATTCTGCAACGCGAATTCTACAAACGTGATTGGTTGAGCCCGGAGAAATTCGGCATCGCATTCGGGCTCGCACGGCTCACGCCCGGCACCAACGTGCTCGCGTTTTGCGTCGCCGCCGGTTGGTATCTCCGCGGACTTCCGGGCGCTCTGGCGGCCGTGCTCGCCATCACGATTCCGGCTTCCGTCCTTGTTGTATGGCTGACGCGCGCCTACGATCTCACGGCGCGATATCCATTGGCCCAGTCCATCGCCAACGCCCTGGTTGCCGCAGCCGTTGGAACCATGCTCGGTGCGGCTCTGCTGCTGGTCCGGACCCAATGCTCGCGCGGGCGATGGCTGCGTCCCATAGTGATCGCCGCCGGAGCGTTCGTTCTAGCCTACGTCGTGAAATTGTCGCCGCTCCAGGTGATTGGCGTGGCCGCCATCGTGGGCTTCTTCTGGGCCGAATCATGAATCCCGGAGCCGTACCATGAATTTGGTCGTCTTGTATCTGCTCCTGGTCAAGGCTACGCTGACTTCCTTCAGCGGCCTCGCTTCGTTGCCGATGGTCCGCAACGATTTCGTGGTACGCCGCCACGTTCTCACCGATCACCAACTCAACACCGCCGTTGCCGCCGGCCGCATCGGACCCGGTCCCCTGGGAATTTACGTGGTTAGCGTCGGATACTTGGTCGCGGGAGCGCCCGGCGCATGCGCGGGCTGGCTCGCTATGATCACACCCGCATTTTTGATCATCCCCATGCTGCGCTTCCTGGGAGCTCGCGCGGAACACCGGCGGGCACGGGCGGTTGCTCGAGCGGTTCTTTTCGCCGGCGCGGGTCTGATGGTGACCGCCGCGGCGCCCCTGGCCCGCGATGCCATCACTGGCCCGCTGTCGCTTGCGATTGTGGTTTCCAGCTTCATCCTCATCGCCGTCACACGCGTCGATTCTCTGTGGGTGATGCTCTGCGCGGCCGTTGTCGGAATGCTATCGTTTCAGTTCTGATATACTCAGCCGTAACCCTCCACTTGCTATGTCGGATTTTCGCTTAGGGGACATAATTGATGACCACTGCATTAAATGCCGCCGCGTCACCAATCACGCTATTGTCTCGCTGGTGAGCGGCGAGCCCGCCAAAGTCCGCTGCCGAACTTGTTATCACGATCATGACTTCCGGCACGAACAAGCACCTCCGTCAAAGAAAGATCTGAAGAAGGCTGAGTTGTTCAAGGAAGTCCTGGCGGCCGCCGTTCCTGCCGCTGCGGCGGATCCCCCGAGCGAACCCGAGCCCCCTCCCAAGCCCGCAAAAAAAGCGACATCGCGCGGCAAGCGGGCGTGAGCGCCTGGGACGCGGCACGCTACCAAGACCGGCATTCTTTCGTTTGGCGCTTCGGCGCCAGTTTGATGGAATTGCTGAATCCGCAGCCTGGCGAACGCATTCTCGATGTCGGCTGCGGCACCGGCCAGCTCACCGCGGAGATCGCCCGCTCGGGCGCCACGGTTACCGGCCTGGACAACTCGGCGGAGATGCTGGCTGAAGCTCGCAAGAATTATCCGAATCTTGCATTCGTGTTGGGCGATGCGGCCAGCTTCCGTTTCCCTGAGCCCGTCGATGCTGTCTTCTCGAACGCCGTCTTGCATTGGGTGAAGGACGCCGAAGGAGCCATCAAATCAATTGCCCAAGCGTTGCGCCCCGGCGGACGTTTCGTCGCGGAGTTCGGAGGCCAGGGGAACATCGCGTCGGTGCAGGCTGCTCTGCGCGCCGTGCTCGGCCCCAGCGCTGATGAGCAGTCACCTTGGTATTACCCGAGCGTCGGTGAATACGCGCCGATCTTAGAAGCGCACGGGATGGAAGTTCGTGATGCTCATCTCTTCGATCGTCCAACGCCGCTCCAAGGTGAAGACGGCATGGAACATTGGCTGCGCATGTTCACTCAGAGTTATCTGCGCCAGTTCTCTCCAGAACGCGCCGACGACGTCGTGAGTCAACTTGTGGACCACCTTCGTCCTACCCTGTATCATGACGGCGTCTGGACCGTCGACTATCGCCGTCTTCGCGTTCAATGCGTACGGCATTAGGCTTCCGCGCACATTCGGGATGGGCCGCCCTGGTGGAGGTCGCTGGGACCATCGACGCGCCGCGAGTTCTCGAACGCCGTAAGATAGTCATCGCCGATCCGCGGATGCCGGGTTCAAAGCAACCCTATCACGCCGCTGCCGAGCTCTCGTTCCCGCGGGCGGAGGCGCTGGTGCGGAGGGCGATCGAATCGTCGCGCGCGCTGGCCCTGGAGGCGCTGTCATCCACGATCAAAACGCTTCGATCGCAGGGGCATGAAGTCGCCGGATGCGGTGTCGTGCTCGGCTCCGGTAAGGCGCTGCCGGGACTCGAAAAGATTCTGGCGTCACATCCGTTGCTCCACACGGCGGAGGGCGAGATGTTTCGCGACGTTCTGGTGTGGGCGGCCAAGGAGTGCCGCCTGCCTGTGATTGGTGTGCGGGAGAAGAGCCTCGACCCCGCATCGCTCGAGCGCATCGGTTTGCTCGGCAAGCTGATCGGCCCGCCCTGGACCCAGGATCAGAAGTATGCCACGGTGGCCGCGCTCATGACGCTCTGAGCGCCTGAAATCGCGTATACCGAGGCCATTTCTACAGTAGATTCTGCCCTCTTCACCTGCTTGCCACCCGCACATTCTAAGGGCTTTCCCGGAGCGACTTTACGCGGTTCAGCCCGTAGTATCGGGCTATCATGGCACTCCCGGTGCTCTTCTTTTTTGCGGCCATGGCCGTGAGCACCAATCCAACTCCGCTGCGCTCCGGTTGCGGCGCCGAAGATCAAATCGTCGCCAGCCTTCCCGCGGGCACGCCAGTTGCGCTCCGTTTCCGTTTGTCGGACGGTACCGACTGCATCAAAATCTCCGCCACCGTCGGCGGCAAAGACGTCTTGGGTTATGTCCCAGCGTCGGCGCTCACCGGTTTGGCCCAGTACGAGGAGGATCGATCCGCAGCCGCGTCCGTGTCCGCGTCAGCGATTATTTCGCCCGGTTCCGCTTCCAATAACCCGACGCGTCTGACACTAGACCCGAATCAATACATGCTGCACACCACGGATCCGGCTCTCGCTCGCGCCGCCCAGTTGCTGAACGCAAGCCAACCCGCCCAAGCGCTCGAGCAATTAGAGGCAGCCCTCCCGCGTCATCCGCGAGATCCCAACGTCCTGATGCTGGCGGGACTGGCGGCTTATCGCTCGGACCAACTCCGCGCCGCGCTCGACTATTGGAAGCAGTCGCTCGACCTGGCGCCCAACGAAGCACTGAACTCCATGTACGAGGTCGCCAAGCGCGAAGCGACGGCCGATCGAAGCGGTGCAAAGCTCTTCGGCGCGCATTTTGCACTGCGCTATGAAGGTGAAGCGCTGCCAGTGGACACAGCGCGCGCAATCCTGGCGATGCTCGATGACGATTACTCGCGCATCTCGGCTCAGCTCGGATGCAATTCCGGTGAACGCATCACCGCTATTGTGCAGAACCGCGAATCGTATCTGCGCAGCACCGGCGCGGCGGAATGGAGCGGCGGGCAATACGACGGCCGCATTCACATCGCATGGACGGACGGGGCCGAGGTCGGTCCGCAAATGCAGCGCGCGCTGGCGCATGAGCTGGTGCACGCCTGTCTCACCAGCATTCCGTCGGGCTCCACGCCCTGGCCCGCATGGTTGCAGGAGGGTCTCGCGCAGAAACTTTCGGGCGACCTGCTCCGGCCCGCCATCCGCGAACAGTTGCGGCAACTCGCCGCCGCGCACGCCATCCCCCGGCTCGAAAATCTCGGACAGGATTGGTCCAGCCTGACCAAGCAGAACGCCGTATCCGCCTATAGCCTGGCGCTCTCGGCGGCCGACGCGCTGTACGACAACTACGCCAATTACGGCATTCGCAACGTTCTGACCAATCCCGATCGGCTGCCCGGCATCACCGCGGATTTGGATCAGAAGTTGGGATTCTAACCGCATCTCCACCGCTCGCCTCCGGCCGCCATTGCTATCCTGGTACTTAACACATGCCTTTTGCTTCCATCCCCGAAGCCATCGAAGATTTTCGGGCCGGCCGGATGCTCATCATCGTCGACGACGAAGATCGCGAAAACGAAGGCGATCTCACAGTGGCCGCCGAGAAGGTCACGCCCGAGATCATCAACTTCATGGCGCGGCATGCGCGCGGCCTGATCTGCCTTTCACTCAGCCCTGAAATCTGCGACACGCTGCAACTACCGCCCATGTCGTCGCGCAACACATCGCGCTTCGGCACCGCGTTTTGCGAATCGATCGAAGCAGCCGAAGGCGTCACTACCGGAATCTCGGCGGCCGATCGCGCTCACACCATCCGCGTGGCCATCGATCCCGCGAGCAAACCGAGTGACCTGGCGCGTCCGGGCCATGTCTTCCCCTTGCGAGCCCGTGAAGGCGGCGCGTTGGTCCGCGCCGGCCAAACTGAAGCCGCCGTGGATCTGGCGCGCCTGGCGGGGCTGCGGCAAGGCGGCGTAATCTGCGAGATCATGAACGACGACGGATCCATGGCGCGCGTCCCGCAACTGGCCGAATTCTCGAAGCAGCACGGCCTGCGCATGATCTCGGTGGCCGACCTGATCCGCTATCGCTTGCAGACCGAACGCTTCATCCGCCGTCAATCCGAAGGCTGCCTGCGCACCGAATTCGGTGATTTCAAGACGGTTGTCTATGCCAGCACCATCTTGGACAAAAGCATCGTGCCCGAGCGCCACCTCGCGCTGGTGCATGGCGAGATCTCGGGAAAAGCCGATGTGCTGGTCCGCATGCACTCGCACTGCATCTATGGCGATGTATTCGGTTCCACCGAATGCGAGTGCCACGAGCTGATTCGCCGATCTCTCCAGCGGATCACCGAGGAAGGCGCCGGCGTTCTGGTCTACTTGCATCAGACCGGTCCCGGCGTTCGCAACCACACTTCGTACGGCACGCCGGACGGCCAGAAGCAGCTTCAACATGAGAGCGGCCTGGGAGCCCAGATCCTCTCCGATCTCGGCCTCCACAGCATTCGATTGTTGACCAACCACCCCCGCAAGATCGTCGGCCTGGACCCGTACGGTATCCAGATCAGCGAGCAGGTTCCGGTTTGAGCGGAACTTCCCGCATGCTACGCTCGTAGTGTCATCAGAGAGGTTTTTATGACAAAGTCCTTCCGTCTCGCCGTCGTCCTGGCCTTGCCCTTGGGCGCTTTCGCCGCCGATCCCAGCCTTCTCCAGTTGGTGATTCCAGATGCACAGGTGGTCGCCGGACTTCAAGTGGATTCGGCCAAGAGCTCGCTCTTCGGCCAATACGTGCTCTCGCATCTCTCGGTGAACGATACGAAACTAGAGCAGTTCGCTACGGAAACCGGCTTCGATCCGCGCCACGACGTCAGCGAAATCGTCGTCGCCTCCAACTGGAAGCAAAATACGCCGGACAACCGCTGGATCGTGGCCGCGCACGGCGCATTCAATGTCTCGAAAATCACCAGTACGGCGCAGGCCAACGGCGGCGTCATCGCGCCGTATCAGGGCATCGACGTAGTGACGCATCTGGCCAGTTCGGACGCTCAAGTAGACACTGGACTCGCATTCTTGGATAGCTCGACGGCACTGGTAGGCGATCTCACTTCCATCAAAGCCGCGATCGACCGCAAGAAGAGCAATACTCCGGCTGACTCTTCCGTATTGGCGAAGGCGCAGGCAGTCAGCTCCGGAAAGGATTTCTGGTTCGTCACGTTGGTCCCGCTGTCGAATTTTTCAGCCAGCATACCCGATCCGAATCTGAGCGGCGCAATGCAGGGCAATTTGCTGGCGGGCATCAACCAAATGAGCGGCGGCATTCGTTTTGGCGACACCGTCACCATCTCGGCCGAGGCTGTCACGCGGTCGGAAAAAGACGCGCAAGCCCTGGTGGACGTTGTGAAGTTCTTCGCTGGATTGGTCCAATTAAACCGGCAGAAAAATCCGGCCGCCGGGCAAGTAGCTACGCTGCTCGACACCCTGCAGACCAGCACATCCGGCAACATCACCACCATTTCGCTCGCGATCCCCGAGCAACAACTTGAGCAACTGCTCAACAGCGTCCACCCGGCGCCCGCCAAGGCTGCCGCGCGGATCAACTGATTTTCAGTGCTGCTGTTCCGCCTTTTGCTGCTCGGCCAGAATCGCTTTGAACATGGCTTCTTGCACATCGGCTTCAAGACGGCAACCGGAGGGATCGATGAAAGGATTCGGCGCGCCGGGTGTGAGTTTGGCGTACTTCTCCGCCATGCCGTATTCGGACGGATGGTCGCCGAGCGGGACGTCACAGGGCAGCGTGCGAACGACTGCGAAGGAGTGGTTGAATTCATCGATCACCGGGGGCGTTAGCACGGTGGGCGAGCGCAGGCTGGAGTAGAAGACCACCTGGTACGTCTTGCCGGCTTCGGTTACGGGCATCGTCCAGGTGGTTGCGCCGGGGGTGTGGCCAGCTGTGAGATGCGCGGTGAGGGTTGCGCCGCCCAGCGTAACCGTGTCGCCGTCATGAATGGTGCGGTCCACAGGGTGCTCCTTACCGCCGGGCTTCATGGCTTTGAGCGCGGGTACGTCCTCGGCCATCGCAACCACCTGCGCGCCGGTCAGTTCCTTCACCAAAGCGTCGCCCTCCATGTGATCGCCGTGGGCGTGGTTGCCGAGGAGGATTCTAATGTCGGAGAATTTGAAGCCGAGTTGTTCAATTGATTTCTGGATGGTGCGAACGTTGCGCTCGTAGGTGCTGTCGATGAGGATGTTGCCCTGCGGCGTGACGATGAGGAACGCGCTCAGGGTTTTGGTGCCGGCGTAGTACACGTTGCCGACGATTTTGTGAGGCGGGAATGCCGTACTCTGATCTTCGGGCGTGCCCATGTTGCGGGCCAGGATGGAGCGGGGCGTGAAGGTTTTTCCCTGGACCGTGACGGAGGGATGGTCCGGGGCGTTTTGCGCCAATGCTGCTGCCCCGGCTAGAAAGACGAATAGCTTCCGCATAAATGCCTCCAGGTTGTTCGACGCTGCCGCCTGCACCAATGGTCGTTTTACTGCGCGGCCTTGCGAGACTGCGCGGAGTCGTAGCTCTCGCCATAGATTGCGGGCACTTTCGCTCCCATCGGTCGCAGATACATCGACAATTGCCCGCGATGGTGGATCGAGTGTTGCATAACGAAATTCAGGTACAGCACTGCGGGCAACTGGAACATGCCCCGGAAGTCAACGATCTTAAGCAGTTGCTCGGGCGAAAGCTTGGTCAGCTTTTCGAAACGCGGCTCAAAGTTCTCTGTGTACCAGCCTCCCAGATCTTCCGAGTTTTTGATGGAGGCCAGGCGAGGCCTGGGGCTGAAATCGAACCCGCCCGCCGGCACGGCTTCCGTAAAAAGCATCTCCGTGGCCACGATGTGCCAGGCCAGGTCCAACGCGCTTTTAGAGATTTCGTCCGGCCGATAATCGCCTTTATCTAACGGAATTGCCTGGATAGTGCTCTTGGTGATGCGATGCTCGTTCTTGAGTCCCGGGAGAAGAACTCTCTGGAGCAGGAACATAGCTTCATCGGGTTGGATTTGTTGCATGTGTACAGAGTAGCTCAGGCCTGTATCCTATGCGGGCCGCCGCACGCCCACCTCCCGGCTGCGATATGATCGGACCAATCTCAAACCAAGGAGCCTGTCATGCGCCGGATCAACCCAATATCCGTTATCCTGCTTGCCGCGTTTTCACTCACGGCCGCCTCGTTGCCATCCACCAAGCCCGAAGATGTGGGGCTCTCGCCCGAGCGGCTACGGCAGATTCACGCCATGGTGCAGCGCCATATCGACGCCGGTGACGTTACTGGAGCGGTGATGTTCGTCGCTCGCAAAGGTCAGATCGCGTTTCTGGACGCGCAGGGCGCCATGGACATCGACACCAAGAAGCCCATGACCCGCGACTCGATGTTTCGCATGGCCTCCATGACAAAGCCCGTGATTGGCACCGCCATCATGATGATGCTCGAGGAAGGCAAGCTTCAGCTAGGCGATCCAGTATCCAAATATATTCCCGAATTCAAGGACATGAAGGTGGGCGTGTTGCTCGAGCCCGCTCATGGTCCGGGCAATCCGCCGAAATTCTACGTGGTTCCCGCTGAACGCGCGATCACCATCAAGGATCTGCTGACGCACACTTCGGGCCTATCCAGCGGCCCCATGGGCCAGAGCGAAGTGGCCAAGATTCGGCGCAAGCCGGAGGAGAAGCTGGCCGACTACATCCCGCGGCTGGGCTTAACGCCGTTGGAATTTCAGCCTGGCACGCACTGGATGTACAGTCCGAGCGATGGCTTCGACGTGCTGGCCCGGATCGTCGAAATAACATCCGGTATTCCGCTCGACCGCTTCCTGAAACAGCGCATCTTCGATCCCTTGGACATGCCCGACACCAGCCATTACCCGACCGACGCGCAGATGCCGCGCCTGGTAACCGTTTATCAGAAGACCGCCGATGGCCTGAAGAAGAACGAGAACTCGCTGTCGATGTCGAGCAAGGTTTACTTCGCTGGAGGCGGGGGTCTGGTATCGACTATCGACGATTATTCGCATTTCGCGCAAATGTTGGCGAACGGCGGTGAACTGAACGGCAAGCGTCTGTTGAGCCCACGCACGGTGAAGCTGATGAGCTCTGTGCATATCCCATACACGCTGCCTGGACGCACACTGGGCGAAGGCTACGGCCTGAGCGTCCGGGTGATGCAGGACGCGATTGCCGGAAATCATCGCATTTCAGATGGCAGCTTCGGCTGGAGCGGCGCCTATGGCACCCACTTCTGGATCGACCCTAAGGAAGAAATAGTGGCCGTCATGATGATCCAAACGCCCATCCGTGAAATGCGGCCTGAGTTTGAAAACGCGGTCATGCAAGCCATAGTGAAATAACACACCGCGAGCGCGGAGAACGCCTATTTCAAGGCCGCATACTCTTTGTGGGCTTCGAGCAGCAGAGGAATATCCGGGTCGGCGTCCTTCCAGAAGGCGAAGAACTGCTCGTAGGTTTTCTTGGCGCGGGCCGAGTCGCCCATCGTCTTCGCGGCGCGCGCCAGGCCGACCTGCGCCGCGGGGTATTCGGGTCCCCAATTGGCGCCCTTGCGGTCGACCATCAGCGCAAACACGCTGGCCGCTTCTGGAGCTTGGCCCGCTGCAAGTAGTGTCAACGCGTGGACGTATGCTTCCGGTCCTGTGATGGGCACAGACCCACTCGCGGACTGCTGCTCGGTGAATTTCTTCGCGGCCGACGGATCGCACATCGCGACTGCGATGGGCGGTACGTGGGCGCCATGGGGAGCGCACTTTCCGAACAGCGCATCGGCTGTGGCAGCGTCCGGGAGAAACTCTTGCAAGCTGCCCTCGGACGGACGTTGACGCACCAGATCCGAGGCTTTGCGAAACAGTTCCTTGGCCTGCTTGGAATGCCCCAGCGCGGCAGCATTATTCGCCTTCTCGTCTAGTACCATTGCCTCCGCCTGGTGACTTGCCAGCCATTGGGCTTCACGCGCCTGGGCTTGCCCGTCCCCTTGGGCATATCCGATTCTCAGGAGAAACAGGTGAACAAGTGGGCCACCCAATCCTTTCGAGATCGCTTGTTGAAGCTTGGCCTTCGCCTCGTCGAGCCGATTCAGATCCAGAAGCGCGAAAACCGCAACGCCGTAGCCCGCGAGAATCTGGGGGCCCGTCCGGATTGCCATGTGGGCTTCCGGTAGCGCTTTCTCCGGTTCACCTGCAGAGAGGTACTCGCCCGCCAGATTTGAGTGAAAAATCGAGTCCCTGGGATATCTTCGGGCGAGCAGTTCCGCGATCTCACGCACCTTCTGGCGTTCCCCCACGATGTAGTAGCGCTCATATTCAATAAACAAGCGCTCGCGGTCGCTGACGCGATCCTCCAATGCCTCGGCTTTCCTGGTTGCTTCCTTCGCCAGGGACGCATCGCCTACGGCCCAATAATTGGCCCCGAGGACCGCGAAAGCCATCGCAAAGTTTGGGTCAAGCTCGGTAGCGTGGCGGTAAAAGGGGATGGCAGCTCGTCGGTCAACTGTCTTGCTCCACTCCGCGTCACCCATATAAAACGCCTGAAGAGCTTCCAACGAGCTGGTGGTGACCGCATGTTGATAGGAACGATTCTCGCCTTGTATAGTGCCGAACGATTCTCCCAGTTTGACGCGCATCGAATTCGTCGCGCGGCCGAGCGCGTCCACAACGTGCTCTTTGCCGGAAGCCTCGGCCTGCTCGCGGGCCAAAGTTTCGCCGGTCTGACAATTGACCGCCTGAAGCCCGATCAGATACTGGGGCCCGAGCGCTGCGATGGAACCTTCCAGCATGGCTTTCTGGCCCTCCCGGATGCAGATGTCGCGCGCAATCTCGCCAGTAACGCGGGCATCGGGCGAGCGTCCCGACAGCTTCATAGTCTGCCGGACTTCCGAATCGTCCATGGCTTTGAGGAAGGGCGATTGTTGGAGCTGAAACGCCAGAGCTTGCTTCAGAGCTGTATCAAAAACCGGATCGCCAGTTTTATTGTCAAAGTCCGCTACCACCAGAACATCCTGATCCGTGAGCTTTGGCTTGGCTTGCGCGCGTCGCCAAAACAACCCTGTGGCGCCGGCTGCGAGCAAGACCAAAACCGCCGCCGCGATTGCGTACCACCTAACGTGGTCTCCGCCCTTCGCCGCGTCCAGCAGCGCGGTCTTGAGCTCCGCGGCGGATTGGAAACGCTTAGCAGGATCGTCCGCCAGGCATTTGCGCACGATCCCTTCGAGCGCCGCTGGTTTCACAGGCGCTCGCTCGCGGCCCGGCCGATCGCCGGTAAGCAGCTCATACAACACGCAACCAAAGGTGTAAATGTCCGAGCGCGCGTCGGCTGGCTTGCCTTGCCATTGCTCGGGCGCCATGTAGGCCGGCGTTCCCATCACCCCGCCCGCGCGGGTGAGCTCCGAAGTTTGAGTTTCGTCGTCCTCCTGGGGGCCTGCGCGGCTCTGTTTCGCTAACCCGAAATCCAGGACCTTCACGCCGCGCGCTGTGAGCAGGATGTTGCTAGGCTTCAGATCCCTGTGGACGATACCGTGTTTGTGCGCCTCTTCCAGAGCTTCCACGATTTGCAGCGCAATTTGCAGGGCGTCCGCGGGCGCCATGGGACCTTTGAGTATCGCGCCATCGATGTACTCGAACACCACGTAATTGGTCCCGACATCGTAGAGCTGGCAGATATGCGGATGATTCAGCGCGGCCACTAAACGCGCCTCGCGCTCAAATCGCTCGGTGAACTGGTCCTTCGCCACCTTGATGGCCACAACGCGGTCGAGGCGAGTATCGCGCGCTTTGTAAACCTCGCCCATTCCGCCCTCGCCAATGGGCGCAAGGATTTCGTAGGGTCCCAGACGAGTCCCGACGGAGAGAGGCATAGCGCTTATTTCAAGGCCGCATACTCTTTGTGGGCTTCGAGCAACAGAGGAATATCCGGGTCGGCGTCCTTCCAGAAGGCGAAGAACTGCTCGTAGGCTTTCTTGGCGCGGGCGGTGTCGCCCATCATCTTCTCGGCGCGGGCCAGCCCGACCTGCGCCGCGGGGTATTCGGGTCCCCAATTGGCGCCCTTGCGATCGACCATCAGCGCAAACACGCTGGCCGCATCCGAGGCTTGTGCCTGCGCGAGCAGCGCCAACCCGCGGACATAAGCCTCCGCTCCCGCGATCGGCACATCGCCGTTGGCGGACTGCTGATCGGCGAACTTCTTCGCCGCCGCCGCGTCGCACGCCGCCATCACGATGGGCGGTCCGTGGGAGCCATGGGGAGAGCACTTTCCGAACAGCGCGTCTGCGATTGCAGCCCGCGTGAGAAATTCTTGCCGAAATGAGATCGGCGTGCCCGGCAGGTCCGAGCCTTTGCGAAACAGTTCTTTCGCCTGTTTCAAGCGCCCGAGCGCAGCCGCGTTGTTCCCCTGCTCAATTAAAGCAATTGGCTGCGCCCCGTGACTCACGAGCCACTCCATTTCCCGCTTTTGCGTCTGCGCATCGCCTTCGGCATACGCGAGGGTGAGGAGAGGCCAGTGAACATACGGGCTGTCGAATCCGTTCGAGATCGCTCTTCGCACCATGGCCTTTGCCTCGTCAAGTCGATTTAGATCCAGCAATGCGTAGCTCGCAACCATGTAGCCGGACATAATCCTGGGGCCGTTCAGGATCGCCGCCTGGGCTTCTGCCAGCGCATTCTCCGGCTCGCCCACGTCGAGGTAGCGGCCCGCCAGGTTGGCATGAAAAATAGGATCGCGAGGATATCGCCGGGCCAGCAATTCCTGAATCTCCCGCAGTTTCTTGCCGTCCCTCCGCAACCTCTGCTGTTCTTCTTCGATAAAAAGGCGCTCTCGCTCGCTGACGCGATCCTTTAACGCATAGGCCTTCTCGATTGCCGCTTTCGCCTGTACCGCATCGCCCAAAGCCCCGGATTGCAGTCCAAGCACTGCAAACGCCATGGCGAAGTTTGGGTCGAGCTCGGTAGCGTGGCGGTAATAGGGGATGGCCGCTTGCCGGTTCCCAGTCTTGGTCCACTCCTCGTCACCCATGTAAAATGCCTGAAGAGCTTCCAACGAATTGGTGGTGACCGCATGTTGATAGGAACGATTCTCGCCTTGTATAGTGCCGAGCGATTCTCCCAGTTTGGCGCGCATCGAATCGGTGGCCCGGCCGAGTGCTTCCACAACATGCTCTTTGCCGGAAGCCTCGACCTGCTCGCGGGTGAAGGTCTCGCCAGTTTGACAATTGACCGCTTGAAGCCCGATCAGATACTGGGACCCGAGCGCTGCGATGGAACCTTCCAGCATGGCTTTCTGGCCCTCCCGGATGCAGATGTCGCGCGCGATGTCGCCCGTGACGCGAGCATCGGGCGACCGGCCCGACAGCTTCATAGTCTGCCGGACTTCCGAATCGTCCATGGCTTTGAGGAAGGGCGATTGTTGGAGCTGAAACGCCAGAGCTTGCTTCAGAGCTGTATCAAAAACGGGATCGCCGGTTTTATTGTCGAAGTCCGCTACCACCAGAACATCTTGATCGGTGAGCTTGGGCTTGGCTTGCGCTCGTCGCCAGAAGAAACCCGTGACGCCGGCCGCGAGCAAGACCAAAACCGCCGCCGCGATAGCGTACCACCGCACGCGGTCTCCGCCTTTCGCCACTTCCTCCAGCGCGGTCTTGAGTTCGGCGGCCGATTGGAACCGCTTGGCCGGATCTTCCGCCAGACACTTGCGCACGATGGCTTCGAGCGCTGCTGGTTTCACCGGCGCTCGCTCGCGTCCGGGGCGTTCCCCGGTCAGTAGCTCATATAGCACGCAGCCGACGGTGTAAATGTCCGAGCGCGCGTCGGCGGGTTTGCCTTGCCATTGCTCGGGCGCCATATAGGCCGGCGTTCCCATAACGCCGCCTGCGCGCGTGAGCTCCGAAGTTTGAGTTTCGTCGTCCGCTTGCGGGCCTGCGCGGTTCTGTTTCGCTAACCCGAAATCCAGGACCTTCACGCCGCGCGCTGTGAGCAAGATGTTGCTAGGCTTCAGATCCCTGTGGACGATGCCGTGTTTGTGCGCCTCTTCCAGAGCTTCCACGATTTGCAGCGCAATTTGCAGGGCGTCCGCGGTCGGCATGGGACCTTTGAGTATCGCGCCATCGATGTACTCGAACACCACGTAATTGATCCCGACATCGTAAAGCTGGCAGATATGCGGGTGGTTTAGCGCAGCCACTAAACGCGCCTCGCGCTCAAATCGCTCGGTGAACTGGTCCTTCGCAACCTTGATAGCCACAACGCGGTCGAGGCGAGTATCGCGGGCTTTGTAGACCTCGCCCATTCCGCCCTCGCCAATGGGCGCAAGGATCTCGTAAGGACCGAGTCTGTCGCCTACAGAGAGCGGCATAGCAGGTTTAGATCAGTTTACCCCATCAGAGAGCGGACACTGCCGCGCGCACGAAGCGGAAAATCTCGAACACCGGCCGGCCGTTGCGGTCGGGCACGGTCTTGATGATCTGCTTCTCAAATCCAGCCGATCGCGCCGCTTGGACGATCCTTTCGTTGACGCCGGCAATTTGTTGGTATTCCGGCGTGTGCCCGATCCAGACATCATCCGCCAGGCGCGCGGCATCCCATGCCCGGGCCGCTTCGGTGATTCCCGGCGCAAGAAGCGAATCGTCAGGCAACACCAGGGGAAGGTGGCCGTCGCTCAGCACCAGCAGCGGATTGTCAATGCCCCAATCGTCCACCACAAAGCGGGCGGACTGCATCCGGCCGACCTCGCCGGAAAGCTGGTAGATGGCATCGCTCCAACTGCGCAGCGCCCCGTAATGCGTCAATTGGTAGAAATATTCGTTGATCAACAACAGGTTTTCGCCGGCCAGGAAAACCATGGCCGCAGCCAGCGCCAGAGCGCCAGCCCTGTGCCACGCGAGTGGCTTCCATAATGACGCTTCCGCGAATGCCACTGCCAGGAACCACTGCGGCAGCGGCCACAGCAGCACGATGTGATGAGCGCCCGCTCCAGCGTCCTTCGTGATCGCCATCTGAATCCAGGCCACCGCGCTCGCGATCAAGCAAAACAACAGCGTCTTGCGCGCGCGCGTGAACCCCGGAGCAAAGCATAGCCCGAACGCCAATGCCAGCGCCACCCACAGAGCGGGCTCCAGCTCATTGTGATCATGCACCCCCGCGAGCGAGCGCACTACAGCGGACATCCGTTCCAGCGCCGTCCCGGCTTCGCGCGGCGCACCAGGCGCCCAGGGCGCGTGGATCATGGAGTCCCAAAAGATCCGGCCATCCCAGGCGATCCGCAGGGAGTGCAGCCGGAGCGGAAGCTGCGCGAGATCGAAAGAGGCATTGCCGCGGAATGTCGCCAGATTCGAAGTGGCGTTGTAGGCCACCAGCGGCAGAGCGCCCAGGCACAATCCCGAGGCAGCTAGTCCAAAGTTCCCGAGACTGCACCGGGACCACAACTCGCGCGGGAACACCACGATGGTGGCTAGGATCAATCCACTGAAGAGCCACAGAAACAGCGCCTTGTCCCACAGCGCGAGTCCGAAAGAAAAGAACCCAAACCACAGCGCCACGCGACTTCCCTCCGACGCGAACTTGAACACCAGCGCCAGACCGGCCAGGCTGAGGAGATGCTGCAGCGCCACCGGTCCCCAATCGATGACGGTGGTGAGAAGAAACATGGTGTCGGTAGCCAGCAGCAGACCGCCCACCCAGGCGACGGTCCGGCCGCCGGTTCTCTCCAGTAACCAAATGAAGATCCAGACCGTCAAGCTACCTATTATGAGAGCGGGCAGACGAACTGTGAGAGTTGAGGGGCGGATGCTCGTCAGGATGGGAAAGTAAGCCCAAGTTTTCAGAGTCCCCAAATAGGGCATGAGCATCAAAGGAACCTGCCGGTGGAAAATCTGGGCATCGAAGACGGTGGACGAGGGCACATTGAAAACGGGCCTGGCAAACAGGACTTCGTCCTGTTGCAAGCCGACCTGAGGAAGCACGGCCAGCCCCAAGCCGAAAAAGACGAGAGGAACCAACAGGGCGGGCCACCAACGTAGGTTGAATCCAAGTGACGCTCGCATGCGTAAGTTAAATCGGGGCCGCTCGCATGCTTGAACTGAGCTGGCCGAATTGAGCCGCCCCGGTGGCCGTCCTCAAGCGGCGTAGCAATAACTGCTAGCCGGAAGGTAATCAGTATACATCAGGAGGTCAGGGAAGAAGTCAGTAACCTCTGTTGGTGTTTTTTTCCACGGAACATAAACATTTGACCACGGAAGGCCGATATGACACAAATGCTAGGCTTGACAAGCCCTAAGGAAACAGCCTTAGGCCATGACAGTTATCGAAATCGAAGCCTGGCACTTGAATTGCTCAGCGGATGTGGTATGATTCTGAGAGCCCGACTGCGAACCTCTCCGGCCGATGAGCGTTGCCATTGGCTGTTAAGCTCTAGAGTTCATCATAGTTCAGTAATTTGGTGTAACGTCTTGAACCTTTCGAGAGCTTTGCACGTCTAAACATTTTGAAAGTGGAAGTGAAGTAAGTAATTAGAAGAAAGAGAGTTAACCCTATGACGAAGACCGAACTACACAAATTCAAAGAAGTCCTGGAAACTAAACAGGCTGAGCTCGCGCAGATGTTACGGAACCGTGATGGTATCGCAATCGAGAAGAGCCCGGATGCATTGGACGAAGTCCAAAACGCTGCCGAACGGGAACTCGCGATTCGCAATTTGGATCGGGATTCCAACCTTTTGAGGAGTGTTCGCGCAGCGCTGCACCGCATCGACGAAGGAATTTTCGGTGTTTGCTTGCACTGCGAAGAGGACATTAGCATCAAGCGCTTGCACGCCGTGCCTTGGGCAGCCTATTGCATCCAGTGCCAGGAAATCGCTGACCGGAATCAAGAAGAAGGTTCCGATTCGCTCGACGACATTCTCGTACACGCAGCCTAATCCGGTTTCCTGATCCACCACCTTTGAAAGGGGGCGCCATTTGTGTGCCCTCTTCCGAATCAATAACTTAGACCGCTCCCTGGATTCCGGCCGCTGCCACCATTCTGCCTGCCTTTTCCCGATCCCTTCGGTAAGACTCAAAGAGTTCCGGCTTGCAGCAAGGACAGAGATCCGAGGTATCAATTTGACCCCTGGTGACGCCATTTCGTCCCAACTGCCGAATGACCGTCTCAGCCAGGTCCAGTTTTACACGAAAGTATAAGTCATTGCGCTCCGGGAAGAAAGCGCGAAACTGAGTAGCCACCTCCGGCCCTACTTCGAAGCAGCAGGGGCCGATTCCGGGGCCGATCGCGATCTCCAGATCCTCGGGCCGGCTGCCGAACTCCAGTCTCATGGCCTCAACGGCTTTCGGCGCAATTTCCGCGACAACTCCACGCCATCCAGCGTGAACCGCAGCCACGGCGCGTGTTCTGGGGTCCACAATGAGTATCGGGAGGCAATCTGCCGTTCGAACCGCGACGGTCACGCCGGGCTGCTTGGAGATGATCGCGTCGCCTGGGCCAAGGTGCCCCGGCTGGGTGGCCACCAATACTTGATCCGAATGGATTTGTTGTGCGGTTGCCAAACCGCCCGCATCGGGCCATCCGGCGCTCAGCCGGGTGCCGAAGCCGTGTTGGAGCCAGGGGAATTGATTGAGCCTCTCAGCCCGGTACACGTGGGAACTGTCAAGGCGGAACAATTCTTATTGTAACCCGGCTGGACAATGGCACCCGTCATTGCTCAACCCACCGTTGCTTCCTGCTCCAAGTATTTCTCCACGATTTGCACCAGATCCCTGGTCCGTACCGGCTTGGCTAAGAAGTCCTGCATCCCGCAACTGGCGCAACGCGCGCGATTCTCATCGGAACAATTGGCTGTCACGGCAATAATCGGCGTTTCACGATAGCCCGGAAGTTCGCGAATGCGCTCGCAGGTCTCGAACCCGTCCCAGCCCGGCATTTGCAGATCGATAAGGATAACGTCGAACTGCGACTTGGAAGCTGCATCCAACGCTTCAAAGCCGTCGCCCGCGCATTGCACTTCAAAAGACTGCCTCCGCAATGCGTGACTTGCGATGGTCTGGGCCACCCGGTTGTCATCAATCACCAGAACGCGTCCACGGCTCTTTTTTGTCTCGACCAGCAAACGAGGTTCCCAGTTCGCCGGAACACGTAACGGCAAACGGACGGAGAAAGTGCTGCCGTGGCCCAACTCGCTGGCGACGTGGATGGTTCCGTTGAGCAGCTCCACCAGCTTCCGAGCCACCGCCAGACCCAGGCCCAAACCTCCATGACTTCGAGACAGCCCGGTCTCGAGCTGCCGAAAGCTCTCAAAGATCGCCTTGAGCTGCTCAGGAGCGATTCCGACACCCGTGTCGCGCACCTCAATGGCAACCGTCAGTTGCCGAGCGTCCGTGGTAGCCGCTGACGCCCGAACTTCCACCTGACCTTCCTTGGTGAACTTAACGGCGTTTCCCACCAAGTGCCATAGAATCTGGCGAAGATGCAAAGGATCGCCGACGGCCATTTCCGGCAGGCTGGAGTCCAACGCGTCTACCAGGCGCAGCCCCTTCGATTGCGCCTTGGCGGCGAACTCGTTCAACACGCCTCGCAGCGTATCGACCAGCGGAAACTCGGTCTCTTCCAGCAGCACTTGATGGGCGGAGAGCGCCGAATATTCGAGGGTGACGTTCAGGATTTCGAGCAGGTTTTCCGCGCAGAGCCGGGCTGCGCCGGCATATTCCCGCTGGTCCTCAGTGAGGGGGGTCTCCAGCAGCAGATCGGTCATCCCCAGGATTCCGCTCAAGGGTGTGCGGATCTCGTGGTTCAGACTCGCGAGAAACTCTCCTTGCACGTCCCGAAGCTCATTCGTTTTCAATGCGGTAGCCGCCTATCCACTCATCGGCCAGCGGGGCTCTGGCCTTTAGGTGGACACTGGTACGGAGGGTTGCGGGGGCTTACGGCGTAACCTGAATCGTGGTCGTGCGCCGAATCCCGTTTGGATCCAGAATGCTGTTGATCCCGCCGTAGCTGATGAACACGATTACCGCGCCGGGAGGCACGTCCGAAGGGATACGGACGTTGATCTGCCACAGGCCCACGAAGCCCGGCGACAGCCCCGAGTACAGCACATCTCCCGCGCCAACATAGCCGGAATTGATGAACACCTGCGGCGTCTGGCTGGTCTTGATCAGCCCCTGCGCCGGCGCTCCATCGGGTGGCATTCCGCGGATGAAACCCTGGCCGGTGGCATACATCGTCACCAGGCTTCCGGCCTTGGCCGGATTCGCGCCATTGTTCAGCGAACCATCGGCGTTCAAGGCAGCAACCTGTCCCGATCCGCTGCCATCGACAGTGAACAATCCGGGCGACTCGGCGTCTATGCGGAAAAGCCAGCTCGCGAGAACCTGGCCAGTGGAAACTTGCGCCACTTTGATTTCCTGAAGGACATTGACCGGCGTCGCGCCAGGAACCTGAAAGTTGATCTGGCCCGGCGAGACGAGCATCAGTGGAGCCGGCGTACCGCCCACCGTGACTTGCACATCGCCCAGCACGCTGGATATCGGAATGGCGGAGGATGACGCGGTCTGAGCGCCGAACGGCGCCGTAGCGAACGAGAAAATCGTCGCGAGCATTCCCGGAGCGAAACTGGGGAAGAAATTGGCCGCGTTGCCGGACGATTGGCCCGGCACTCCGCCCGCGGACGTCGTGTAGTCAATCGCAGGGTAGTAAAACGAAACCCGGTTGGTGGAACCCTCGGCGATCATCGGATTGCCGAACGGATCCAGCGCTATCGACACCGGACCGAAGACCCCCAGCGTCGCGCTGGGCGCGGAATTGATAATGATGGCGGCGCTGTTCGTGTAGCGTAGCACTTGATTGCCGCCGGTGTTCGCAGCCCAGATCTCCCCGGTGGCCTGATTCACGAACACGCCGTAGGGACTGCTCAATTGCGGAATCGAAAACAAGACCGGCGGATTGTTCCCGGCGGTAGGCACGCTGGGCAGCGCGGCGATACGGTTGTTGCCGGTGTCGGCGACGTATAACTGGTCGTTCGCATCGACAGCGATCAGGTGCGGGCCGGCCAAAACCGTGGCCAGCGACGAGTTGAAATCCGCCTGGCCGAAAACGTTGCTCGCCGGTTCACCGGTTTTAAAATCGCCGCCGACGGTTTTCTGGAAATAGAGAATCCGGTTCGCGAGCGGATCCGACACCACCAGGTTTCCGGCGGCCGTCAAAGCCAGTCCGTAGGCGCTGGTCAGGGTTTGACCGCTGGCATCCTTGATGGGCTGTCCACCCAGACTGGTCTGCCCAAGCGCAAGATCGGCGAGCGGCGTCGTGCCCGGCGTTTGCGCGAACGGCGCGGGAAACCTCACTACGCGCGCGTTGCAGGCGTCGGCGACGTAGAGGTTACCGTTCGCGTCCACGGCCAGCCCCTCGGGCGACCATAGCCCCTGCGCGTTGGCTTGCGTTGGATTGTTCGTCGGATAGTTCACCAGCGCCGTCATCAGATCGGGCTGCCCAATCACCAAATCGGCTATGACGCCCGCGTTCACTTTCCGATAATCCCGGTAGCCCAGGATCCGATTGTTCAGCGGGTCCGCGACGTAAAGGTGCGGAGGCGCCGCGGACGCGTCGATCACCGCGCTGCCTCCCGTGAAGAATGGAACCGCGCCATTGACGCTACAGGAACCTATGTTGCCGCTGAAGCCCACTTCGCGGCCATCGATCAAGTTGAGCGAGTTGTATTCGAAATCGAGCTGTCCGAGAACCCGCGTGGCGGCGGCGAAACCGTTGGATTGAGGAAACGCCAGCACGCGATTGTTCCCCGAGTCCACCACCAGCAGATCGGAGCCATCGAAGACCGCCCCCACCGGGCCTCCCGTGAATGGGTTCGGCTGCGGACCCGCGAATGTCGACGCGTTTGGTCGCGCCAGGCCCTGATTCGACTGGGCGGATTGAAAATTAGTCTGCCCGATCACCGTCGTGGCTGGCGGCGAGAATGCCACGCTTTCAAGCGGCCATTGCGTGAATGGAGCGTAGCCCAATATACGCGCATTGCCGGTGTCCACGACATAAGGATTGCTCCCGACAAAAAACACGGACTGGGCGGCGCCGAGCGTGCTTGCGCTGACTGGAGGAGCGTTGGCTGTGGTGACCACGCCCATAATGCGCGCAATGGATTGCCCAATGAAAAACGGCGGCGTGAAAACCACCACGCGATTCGCGCTGTCCGCTACAAAGAGCCGGCCCTGGGGATCGAAAGCGAGTCCGGCGGGCTGTGAAAGATAATTCGTGGCGCTGCGCGTGACATTGGCCGGCAGCGAGCTCGAAGAGAAATCGTTTTGCCCGAGAACGAGAGCGGCGGCGGGCTCGTTATTGGACCCTGTGGCGAGTTCGGACGCGGGGAATTGCAACACCCGGTTGTTACCGGGATCGGAAACCCACAGATTGCCTTGCCCGTCAAAGGCGAGTCCCGCTCGAAAGACACCGCTGCCGCTCACCAGAGCGAGCGTGCTTGCGGTGGGACCTGTGAGACCTTCGTTGGGCAAGTTGCTGCTGAGATCCGCTTGGCCGATCACCAGATCCACCGTCAGCAAGTCGCCGGTCTGCGCGAAAGGCGCCGGATATCGGAGGATGCGGTTGTTGCCAGCATCGACGACGTAAAGATTGCCTCTGGAATCGACGGCCACGCCGACCGGACTGGACAACCCGGTGCTCAGATCCGCCGCCGGACCCTCTGAGCTTGTCGACAACAAGTCTCGCTGGCCGATGACCAGGTCGGCGAAATCACCTTTGGTGAACGCCGAAACATTCTTCCACGCCAGCACGCGGTTGTTGCCGAAATCGGCGACGTAGAGAATGGGCGGGTTCGCCGAAGTATCCACGGCAATCGCCTGCGGGTTGTTGAATTCCCTGCCCTCCACCAGGTTGGGCGCGATCGCAGTCAGCACTCCTTGCTGCTGCAACACGGCCTGACCAACGATGCGCGAAGGGGCGGGATTAAAGATGGTCTGCGCTTCCAGCAACTGCACGGCCGCCAGCAGAAGCGCGCAATGCACTACTTGAATTCGGATATAGGCCACAAGGCTAATTCATCTTGTGGCTGCGGGAGATTATTTCTCTCCAGTCATTTCCTTTGAACGGGCCATCAATTCCCAAACCCCGCTCAGATTTCGGAATCCATAAAAGACGGTCCGTTTCTTGGCATCCAAGGTTCTGGGCGACCACAGGGTATGCACCGCCGCTTGACGATGTCGGGTCGTTCGCGCGGGAACAGCGATCCGCACGAAACTGAACCGTTTTGCCGGCATTTCCAAAGGAATAATCCAGTTCGCCACAGCCGGTTCGAATTGCAGTTTCACACTCCAGTCGAAACCCGGCAGACCGGATCTACGGAACAAACCCCTACTTCCGCGTACAGGTGCGAACGGTGGTCGACTACTTGAAGCACCGAAGCGTCCTCCGCTACGGTTCTTAACACCTGTTCCCAGAGTGCTAGGTCGTCTTCCTCCGAGAGTTGCTCCTCAACGGATCTGGGCAAGGCGGCCGTCATGGGGATTGCTTCAAAACCGCGGGCCAGTTCAATACCACATTGAAAACCGGCCGCGGCGGCTGGTTCATCGGCATCGCAACCAGGAATCGGTTTCCATCCTCGGTGGTATCGACAAGATATCCGAGATTGAAGAGGGACCGCGCCTGCTGGAAGGCCGGCGGCAGTTGGAACAGCCGTTCTGGCGGTCCTGCGTGGAATGCCGGAGTAACGCTGATGTCCACTTTCATCACTGTTGCGTCCGGTGAGAGATAGAGCAGTTCTTTGCCGCCCCTCCGCCAATGCCCGCTCAAGGCGCCGCCCTTGGAGACCATCCACTTGCCCGCTCCCGGCGAACCTTTGGCAGGATCAAAAGGCTGGACATAGAGCTCTCCTCTGCCCGACTCATTCGAATAGTAGGCGATCCAGCGGCCGTCTGGAGAGAATTGTCCCCCGGTTTCGGTAAACTCCGTACGGAGGAAAGGTACGGGCTTGCGGCTACCATCGAGAGGCAGTATCCATAAGTCGAACGACGTTTTCGGATCATTCACTCCAAAGAGTAAAAAGCGCCCGTCCCGGGACCAATCCAGGGGAAACCCGCTCGGCCCTTGCAGCGTGAGCAGCAGTTCTTCGCTTCCAGCTCCGCTGTAGGCTCGCTCATAAAAACTCATGCCTGCGCCGCGAATGCTTCTGAAGAGGATGTGATTACCGTCGGCGGACCAGACGGGAAAGTTGTCTCGTTCAGGATTCGAGGTCAAACGCGTCTTTGTGCCGCGCGAGAGGTCGACCAGCCAAATGCCCGTGTCGAGGGTCTGGACATCCAACTCGCTGACGGCAGCACGCGTCCCATCCGGCGACAAGGACAGGATGAGGTCGTAGCCTGGCTCGCCGATCGTGCCGAGCACGTTCCCTTGCCGGTTGAACCACGTAAGCTGGCGATCCAGGCGTCCGCCTTCCCTGTAAATCAGAGTGCCGGTTCGAGAGGCCGAGAAGAGGCCACCAAGATTCCTAGGATCGGTTGCAACTGGGGCGGCCACTCGTATCGGCGCGCCGGTCAGTTCGAGCTTGCGCAGATCGAACGCCTGGGCAAGTAGCGTGTCTTGACGGATAAAAAGGATATATCCGGTTCCTGGGTCTGAAGAGGGCGCGTAGACGGGACTGAAGTCAGCCCGCAAGAGTTGTCTGGGGACTTGCGGTCCGGCCCCGGCATCTAGCGATCCTAGCCAGACGTCGCCTGCGTTTTGCCCCGCCGCAGTACGGAAGTAAACGAAATGCTTTCCGTCTGGAAGGAATGTCGGATACGAAAGGGACTCGCGCGCCGGATCCGTTCGGATCACCGCGGACGCTCCGCCACCTGCTTCGGAAACGCGTCGGATACCGTCGTCCCCTCCAAAAATGATCACGCCATCGCGGTTCCAGGAGCCTCCGACAACCTCCTGACTCAAATCGCTGATCGTCTCTGGAGGACCACCCGAAACGTCGATCTTCTTAAGTTTCGAGCCTGAGGCAAATGCGACCAAGCGGCTGTCGGGCGACCATACGACCGTCCCTGGATTCTCCGTGCCCTGGAGTTGCTGCGCATCCACCGAATCTAGGGCACGGAGCCACAGACGCTGCACGTTATCGGCGCCCACGGCGGCGAAGACCAACCGGTGGCCATCCGGTGAAACGGCGAAAGTGCCGACGGCGCTGAAGTTGACCTTATCCGGCAGCGTGATCTCGAAGCGCGCCAATTCAGCCGCCGCAGGAGGGCTGGCGCGGAAGTGAGCGAAGCCCAGCCACGCGGCCAGCGCGAGCAGAATCATCAGCGCGATGGCCAGCGCCCAAATCCGGCGCCCAGGGCCAGTGCCAGCCGCCTTCTCCACGCCCAGCGTCGTTTGGCTTCGCGCGACCCATTCCAATTCGCGCTGGACATCCGAAGCGGTCTGCCAGCGTTGTTCCGGATCTCGCTCCAGGCAGCGCTCCACTACGTGGGAGAACTGCGGCGGAACGCCCACGATCGGCGCCGGCTGAAAATTCATGACCGCAGCCATCAAAGCAGCCTGGCTGTCACCCGTGATCACTCGTTTCCCAGTGGCCATCTCGGCGAGGATCAGGCCCAGCGCGAAGAGATCGGTCCGCGCGTCGCACTCTTTGCCTTCCACTTGCTCCGGCGCCATGTAGCCGAGTGTGCCCATCACTGCGTTCTCGGCCGTCAAGGGCTCGGATGCTTTCGGAACGTTGGCCGGCCGGGCGATCTTCGCCAGCCCGAAATCCAGAACCTTGATCCCGGATTTCGTGATCATGATGTTCGCGGGTTTCAGATCACGATGAACAATTCCGCGCGCGTGCGCCGCCGCGAGTGCACCGGCAATTTGGACCCCGTCGCCTGATACCAGATCGAAGGGGAGCGCGCCCTTGAGCAGACGAGCCGCCAGCGTCTCACCCTCCACCAATTCCATCACCAGGTAATTCGGCCCGACATCGTACAGCGTGCAGATATTGGGGTGGTTCAGTGCGGAGATGGCCCGCGCCTCGCGCTCGAAGCGTTCGCTAAACTGCTGGTTGGCAATCTTGATGGCAACCGCGCGGCCGAGTCGGGTATCCAAGCCCCTGTACACTCGCCCCATACCGCCCGCGCCGAGCGGCGCTAGGATCTTGTAAGGTCCTAGTTGAGCACCTATCGTTAGATGCGTGGCCGTCGAAAGGTCCACCTTCGAAAGGTCCAATAGCCGCGCCGCCAACTCGACTGCCGGCCGCTCCATGGGACCATCCAAGCCGTCCTGAGCCAGCAGCGATTCAACGTCACGCCGCAGTCCAGGTTCCGCCTGGGCTAGCAACGCCGCTCGTTCCGAGCGCTCGCACTCCCGCGCCGCATGGTACAGCTCTTCGACTTGGCGGATGCGTTCCGGGGTCAGTGTCCCGATATTATCACCTCGGGCGGACCGGAACGCCCGGGGTGAAGGGGCAATCCCGGCCCGCCCTGTTCGCTCAGCACGTTTCAGGGTGCTGAGACGAAGATCGTCGCCAGTTCATTCCGCGCGTGTTGCGCCAGCTCGCGTTCCTGCGTTGTCTTTGGAAGCTGGCTGCCTGTGCTCTGGTCGGTGCCCCAGACTTCCGACAGGAAATAACGATTTCCGTAGCGGTGAAAGACCAGCTTCCCGATCTCCTGCCTGCCCGGAGATTTAACCCGGTTTGTGATCATGACGGCGCCTGGCGCGCCTCCAGCGGATCGAACGATGACGGAGTTGCCAGGCTGTGAGACTGTGTATTGACCGGCGGAAAGCGTACGGCTTCCGGCAACAAAGTCGAACGGAACAATCACTTTGAGTTCTTGCGCGCTTTGCGCATAGCCGGCGGCGGCTAGCGTGAGAGCGGCGACAGCGGTCTGAATCAGTTGCGTTTTCATTGGGACCTCCTTGTTGGTCGAAGCCGTATCGGCTTCCACCTGAGCAGGCGCAAATGGAAGTTGGAACCCGACAAGGTTCGCGAAAGAATTTTCCGGGGCGGACTTAGCGGCTCAGCTCACGCATCAGCCACGATCGGGCAAACTGCCAGTCGCGCTCGACGGTGCGGGCAGAGGTTTTCGTGACTTCGGCTATTTCTTCTTCGCTGAGACCGGCGAAGTAGCGCAGCTCGACCACTTTGGCCTGGCGCGGGGCCAGCTTCGCGAACGCTTCCAGCGCGTCATCCAAGGCGATGATCGATTCCTCTGGCTCAGGCGAAAGCACCGCTACTTCATCTACGTTGACTTTTTCCGCGCCGCCGCCCCGCTTATGGGAGCCGCGCGCTCTGGCGGCGTCCACCAGGATGCGCCGCATCATCTGCGCCGAGATCGCGAAGAATTGCGCCCGGTGCTGCCACTCGACGTTCTTGACGTCTATCAGGCGCAGATACACCTCGTTGACCAGAGCAGTGGCCTGAAGCGTGTTGCCGGCGCGCTCATTGCGCATATATCGCCGCGCCATGCGGCGCAGTTCCTCGTAGATTACCGGGGTCAGGCGGTCCAAGGCCGCGCGGTCGCCCCCGTTCCAAGCCTTCAGTAAACCTGTGATTTCAGCCGATCCGGGGGCGTCCATTGTTTCGAGGAGAGGGCTTCCTGGGAGAAAGTTACCACAGAAGCCGATATACCAGCGCCACCGGCAGCCCCACCACGTTGGAGTAGCTTCCTTCGACATGATCGATGAATTTCGAAGCGAGCCCCTGAATGGCATAGGCGCCGGCCTTGTCCATCGGCTCGCCGCTCTCGACGTAAGCTTCGATTTGCTCGCTCGTGAGCGGAACGAAGCGGACCCGCGTAGTGGCGGCGTCCACGATCTTGCGTCCATCACTGCGCAGGCAGATGCCCGTGATCACTTCGTGCTCGCGCCCCGACAAAAGCCGAAGCATTCGAATAGCATCGCTGGCATCGATCGGTTTTTCTAGCACCAGACCATCGATCACGACGACGGTGTCGGCACCCAATACGACCTCACCTTCGAGGATCGTCACCGCGAAGGCCTTCTCTTCTGCCAATCGCCGCACATAGTCGGCCGGTGATTCATTGGGACGCCGCTGTTCGGGAACATCGGCCGAACGCACCACGAATGGAATCCCCGCGTCGCGCAAAATCTGTTGGCGGCGCGGCGACTTGGAGGCAAGAACCAGCACGCGTGCTTATTGCGATTTTCGGACCATGACCGGCGGGCGACCCGGACCACCCTGGGCCGGCGGGCGACCCGGACCACCCTGGGCCGGCGGGCGACCAGGGCCACCTGGGCCTGGCGGGCGGCCAGGCCCACCTGGGCCTGGCGGGCGACCGGGACCACCTGGGCCTGGCGGGCGG
>PMUP01000099.1 GCA_003166865.1 Bryobacterales bacterium | reverse complement strand
CCGGCGATAGCGACGACACGCGCCTACTTCGCCAGAAGCTGGTCCCGTTCGTGGCGAGCGTCGGAGAGCAGAAGGATCTGATCCAGGAAGCCGAAAAGCTGGCGCATGCCTGGCTGAACAAACGGCAAACCATCAGTCCTGAAATGCTGGGACCGTTGCTGGAAGTCGCTGCTCAATTCGGCGGCCGCGACCTGTTCAATTTGCTTCGAACGGCGGCCGTTCAGGAGCGCAATCATACTCTGCGCGAGCTTTTGCTGGCTGCGCTGGGCTCATTCCGGGACCCCCAGCTCGCGGCTGCGTCGCTGGATCTGCTGCTGTCCAAGGATTTCGATCTGCGCGAATCGTTCTACCCGCTGCTGTTCGGTCCGTTGGCCTATGCGGAGACTCGCGACGTTCCCTTCACTTTCGTAAAGCAGCATTTGGCCTCGCTGTTGAAGCGCCTCCCGCGCGAAGTGGGCGAGGACTATGCGGCCACGCTACCGGCCGTGGGGGCGAGCTTTTGCGATGCGAAGCGCCGCGACGAACTGGACTCTTTCTTTCGCGATCGTGTGAAGGACTACACCGGCGGCCCACGCTCCCTGGCGCAGACGCTCGAAGGAATCGATCTGTGCATCTCCGCACGCCAGGCGCTGGCGCCCGAGTTGACGGCCTTTCTCAATAAGTACTGAGCCGCGACCGCAGGGAACGGTCCCTCACGCCAGCGCGATCGGACGAATCGGCGATCCGGTGCCGCCTCGAATCTTGAGCGGCGCGGCCACGAACACGAATTCGAAGATCCGGTTGCGCGACAAATCCTCCAGATTCAGGGCCTCGATAATGTAGATGCCGCTTTCCACCAGCAGATGCACGTGCACAGGCATGCGCGCGGTTGGCACTTTCTCGAACGCAATGGTATCGGAGCCCGCCGCGAAGACTCCGCGCTCGCTCAACCAGCGTGCGGCGTCCAGTTCGGGCCCCGGGCCGGTCACCGCGTGTCCGCCTCGGCTGCCGGTAACATAGCGAGAGGCGTCGGGGAAAAAGCGCGCCCAGCCGGTGCGCAACAGAACGACATCGCCCGGTTCGATGGCGGTTTTCGCGGTCTTGAGAGCCCTCTCGAGATGATCCGGCGTAATTGCAAAATCAGCCGGCAGCGTGTCACTGTTCGTCTCGGGCTTCATTTCGGCGGCGATGTCCAGTAGCACGCCGCGCCGAAGGATGGGGGCGACGGTGTCGATACTGAGCTCGCTGATTCCGCCGTAGTCGCTTTGCACGGCCGCGGCTTGAATTCCGCCGTGTAGTTTACCGTCACAGGAGAAGTGGCAGAGCGCATCGATGTGCGTGCCCACATGTCCGCCCAAAGCGATGGCATCCGCAGAGGAACTGACGTTGCCTTCGAGCAGCATGTCGCCATGTTTGCGCGTAAGGCCGAACAGAAAAGGCGGATGCGTCGGGAAATGCGGCATGCCAACGAAGTAGGGCTGCGCCAAATCGTAAACCGTGTGCCGCCGGATTAAATCGAGCAGTTCGCTCACCGGCGGCGGCCCTCGGCGTGTTTCCTGGTCGCGTGGCGCATGCGTGCTTTGGCCGGGGTTACTAAGGCATCCTTCGCGGCCCAACGGCCTAAACTATAGATCCGCTGATAACCTGCCGAAAGGTTTGTGATCGTAGTTGTTACGGTGCCGCTTGCGTCGATGGAATAGGTCTCTTCGATCTCCTGCGATTGCGCGGCTGCGGAGTACTCCACGGGCGCGCTGTCGGCATCCTGCAAAGCCGGATCGAAGGGAAATTGAATCTCATCCCACACGGTCACGTCGCCGCGCGGCTGGCACTCGTCATCCAAATGGCTGCATTCCAGATAGCGGAAGTGGCCGAGGTTGTGGACCGGTCTGTAACACCGCCGGATTTCGAGCGGCCGTTCGCCGGGGCCCGGCAGAGCGGCGCCCTTTTGGAACAGCGAATCAAAAAGAATGCGTTGCCCCGCATCGCCTTCGCGCCACACGCCGAAATAGCGCGTGAATTTCTCCCGCAAAACGTACCCGGCTTGCGCATCGGCTTGAATGGCAAGCCCGAGCGCCGTGGCCGAACGCGCGTGCACCGACCGCTGAACGCGTTTGCCGAATTGCTCGCGTAAAACGCGGCTGACGATCGGCAGTTCGCTGCCTCCGCCGGTGACGTACAGCGCGCTAATCCCAGCGCCGGCCTCCGCGCCGCCGTGCGCGTCCAGCAGGTCCTCCACCACATGCAAGGTCTCGTCCACCAGCGGCCGGCAACGTTCGTAATAGTCGGCGGCAGGAACTGTCACCGTGCTCCAGCCCTCGCGCACGTTGCCCAGATCGATCACGATGCGCCGCGTGTTTGGGCTAAGCGCTTCCTTGCGAAGACGGCACTCTTCGAGCAGACGAAAATGCTCGCTCTGCGAGAGGGAATGGCGGTCGTCGCTGGTGGTTGCCATCTCGGCCAGGACTTCATCGAAATCGTCGCCACCCAAAGTCGCGATGCTTTCGGTCGCGATCGGACGGTGCGTTTTTTCGCCGACCTCGACCAGCGATGCGTCGAAGGTTCCCCCGCCCAGGTCGTACACCAGGATCACGCCGTTGATTCTGTTCTTGTGGCCGAATTCGATGCTCGCGGCGGAGGGCTCGTTTAACAAGCCAATCACGTCGCATCCGGCGGATCGAAAGGCCTCGACCGTGAGAAAGCGCTGGTTGCTGTTGGCATTCGCGGGCACGCCCAGCATGACCTCGAGTTTCTCTTGCGGCAGCAACGCTCGCAGCGCAGCCGCCATTTCCCGCAGCACTTGAATCAGAGGCACGTGCTGATCGGCTAACTGCAGGATTGTGTTGGGACCGGCATCCTGCAGGACACGTTTGAGCGACCGGATGATGGTCCAATCGGGATCCTGCTGGCGCGCCCAGGCCTGCCATCCGTACAGCCGCTCGCCGCCGCGCACTGCGACCAGCGATGGAAACCAGTCGGCGTGCGCGCCATCCGGGGTTTCAAACGAAAGCAGCGGATAATTTCCCCGATCCACCGCCGCCACAATGGTGCGTGTGGTGCCGAAATCGATTCCCAGTCTTACGGGCTGCCCAGATTTCAATGCCGTGGTGCTTGTTCCTTCAACCGCGATTGTAACTCACCTGGAGATGAACGCCCTGTGGCACACTGAAGGATTGCCATTCGAAAACTTCCACGGGAACGCGAAGATCGCCGAGACTCTGTTCGCAATGACGCGGCAAGAGCGAATCCCGCAGACCATTCTGCTGGATGGTCCGGAGGGCGTGGGCAAGGCCACGCTTGCGCGGCGCTTCGCGGCGGCGCTGATTGGCGGCGCGGAGAAGATCGAACAGGATGACCTCAGTTTGGAGGCCAACGCGGAAGTGATCGCGGAGCGTGAAAAATGGCCTGCCGACAAGCGCAACGAAGATCCGCTGCTATTCGCGACTCATCCGGATGTCTTGACGTTTCCACCCGACGGGCCGCTGCGCCAAATCACCATCGAGCAAATGCGCCTGCTCAAGCAACGCGCGCAATTTAAGCCGTTGCATGGATCGCGCCGCGTTTTTCTGATCGACCACATCGATCGCGCCAACGAGCAGGCGGCCAATTCGCTACTCAAGATTCTGGAAGAGCCGCCTGAGCATCTGGTACTGCTGCTCGGAGCCGAGAACCCCTACGACCTGCTCGCGACCATTCGCTCGCGAGTTGTTTCGTTCCATCTGGCGCCGTTGTCGAACGCGGAGATGAAGACGTTCGCCGCCTCGCGTGGTCTTGCGGATGTGGAGCGAAGGATCGCGCTTGCCGCCGGCAGCCCGGGACTGGCGGTTTCGATGGACCTCGAGGTGTACGACGAGCGCCGGACGGCCATGCTGAAGCTGCTCGAAGTAGCCGCCGGCAGTGCACCGTTCGCCGATTGGGCGCAGTATGCCGAAGCCATGGCGCCACGCAAGCTGGAGAAATTGGATGCGCTCCTGAAGATTCTTTACGTTCTGCTGGAAGATGTGCTGCTGCTGGCCGAGGTCCGCAATGCCGAGATCCGCAATGCCGATATCCGCCGCGATTTGGAGGCGCTCGCGGGCCGCGTTTCGTTTCGTTGGATCCGGACAGCAGTGGAGCGAGCCGATGAGTTATCGGCCCTGGTGCGGCGCAACATTCAGAAGAGCATCGCACTCGACGCCCTGGTGGTGGAACTACGCGGTCTGGCGGTGTAATCCGCCTCTTATTGCAGAGCCCCGGTCAGTATGGTTCAATGTTCTTAGCTGAGCTTCTAATCCTCCGAATGGCCCCGGCCGGATCTCTATGCGTTCGGGCCTGACTGGATCATCTCGAACTATGGAGCGTGCCGTGGAGTCCGGGAACCGTAAGTTAATCCGTCCGTCTTTGAACGAAGTGAAAGACCAAATGAATCGCCGTAACAATAGTCACCAGAAGAAAGTTGCTCCTCCGGACCAAACTAACGCCGAAAATTTTTACTACATGAAGCAGATGCAGGCCAAGACGCCGATGGTATTTGTCATGAAGGACGGGGAGACGCTCGAGGGCGTGATCGAGTGGTACGACAAGACCTGCCTGAAGGTGAACCGCGACGGCCATCCCAACCTGCTGATCTTCAAACCCAACATCAAGTACATGTACAAAGCTGAATCGAGCGACTGACGCCCGAGTCAGTCGATTTTTTGCAGAGCCTTTTCTCGCATCGCCAGACGATACGCCCGGCGCTGCTCGGCTTCCAAAAACCGGCGCTTCTCGTCCTCGGTTTCGGGGATCACCGGCGGAATTGGGATGCGCTTTCCACTCTTGTCAATCGCGACGAACGTCAAATAGGCGGACGAGGCGTGTTGGATGTGTCCAGTGAACAAGTTTTCCACCTCCACGCGCACGCCGATTTCCATGGAGGTTCGGAACACGCGATTGACGCTGGATCGCAGAACGATAAGTTGTCCGATGTGCACGGGATGCAGGAAACTCATTTGGTCGACCGAGGCGGTGACCACGGAGCAACGGGCGTGCCGCACCGCGGCCAGTGCGGCGGCGAGATCCACCAGGTGCATCACCTTTCCACCCAGCACGTTGCCGAGCATGTTGGCGTCGGTAGGCAGCGCGAACTCGGAATACTCGGAGATGGATTCACGCACGAAACGTCCGGCTGATTCTGAATTAGAGTGCCCCGAACTCACGCTTCGTTCCGCCTTCTCAAATAGCTTTCCAGGTATGCATCGGCTTGGCGTTGCAGGGTGGCGCACGCACTCATGTGAACGGTTCCGTGCTCGCCCGGCCAGCAGTCCTTTTCGAAAACGTATTGGATCTCGATCAACTCGCCGGCGTCTTTGGCCACATGGAAGCGAATAGCGTCGGCAGTGGACTCGGCGGGGAATTGTTCGCAACGGTCGCGCCCATAGCCGAAATTGCAAATCTCACGGACACGCGTTTCGTCCGGCTGCGCGGAATTTCCAGGCGCGCGGCACTCGCCGGAAAAAGCATTACCAAGCGGCAAGCGCGGCGGCACGCTCCAGGGACTGGTTTCGAATCGCGCCACGGGGTAAAAATACGGGCACGCCATTGCCCGGTATAGTAGCACGTAGGGACCCAGTGACAAATCGAATAGATACGCTCAAAGCGATGGTCGCGCAGAATCCGGCAGACGCCTTCGCGCGCTACGGCCTGGCGATGGAATTTATCAAAGGTGGTGAGCTGGGAAACGCGGCAGCCGAATTTCGCGCGTTGCTGGAACACAACCCCAATTACGCCGCCGCGTACTTTCATGGCGGCCAGGTGCTGGAGAAATTGGGCGACCTGGAACAGGCGCGTGAGCTGTATGCGAAAGGCATTGAAGTGACTGCGCGCACCGGCGATCAGCACGCCAGAAGCGAGCTACAGGCCGCGCTCGACATGCTGCCTATTTAACCCGTGCTAGGATGCGAACAGTGAAGAGACTACTACTCCTCATTCCTATGCTTTCCGCCATCGCCGCCATACCGGATCTCGTACAATTGCAAAAGATGATCGCGCGCTTCAAGCCGACCGAGCTGCGCGTGGACGTATCCAAACTTTCGCCGGGTGACCGTCAGGCGCTGCCCAAGCTGATTGAAGCCGCGCGGGTGTTGAACGACATTTTCCTCACGCAAATGTGGAGCGGCAACCAAGCGCTCTATGCCAAGCTGCGCGGCGACGCCACTGCCCTCGGAAAAGCCCGGCTCGATTACTTCTGGCTGAACAAGTCACCCTGGTCCGACATTGACGGACATGAGGCATTCCTTCCCGATGTGCCGCCGAAGAAGCTGCCGGGCGCGAATTTCTACCCCGAGGATATGACTCGCGAAGAGTTCGAAGCCTGGGTAAAGACCCTTTCGGCGCACGAGCGTGAACAGGCGGAAGGTTTCTTCACCGTGCTTCATCGCGATGCAAACCGCAAGCTGCACGCGGTTCCCTACAACCAGGAGTATCGCGCGGATCTCGAGAAATCGGCGAAGTTGCTGGAGCAGGCCGCCTGGCTCACGGACAATGCGACGCTGAAGAAGTTCTTGACCACGCGCGCGGCCGCCTTCCGCTCCAACGACTATTACGAGAGCGACATCGCATGGATGGATCTGGATGCCCCGATCGACATCACGATCGGCCCCTACGAAACCTACAACGACGACATCTTCGGCTACAAAGCCGCGTTCGAAGTCTACGTCAATCTTCGCGACGACGCCGAGACAGCCAAGCTGACGTTCTTCGCCAATCATCTGCAGGAAGTGGAAAACAACCTGCCGATCGATCCGCGGTACCGCAATCCGAAACTTGGAAGCCAGGCGCCCATTCGTGTGGTCAACGAGATTTTCGACGCGGGGGACGGAGCGCATGGAGTCCAGACCGCGGCTTACAATCTGCCGAACGATGAGCGCGTGGTGACGCTCAAGGGCAGCAAGCGTGTGATGCTGAAAAATGTCCAGGAGGCCAAGTTTCATTCGACCTTGGAACCGATCGCCAAACGTGTGCTTGCGCCGGCGAGCCAGCAGGATCTGAGCTTTGATTCATTCTTCACGCATATTCTGGCGCACGAGCTGAGCCACGGAATCGGGCCGCATCAGATCACCGTGGCCGGCCGCGCCACCACGCCCCGCCAGGAACTCAAGGAGCTTTACAGCGCGATCGAAGAGGCCAAGGCGGACGTTACCGGCCTCTTCATGCTGCAGCATCTTTACGACCGGAAGCTGATCGAGGGCGGCCCCGGCAAAGAGCGCCAGTTGTACACGACGTATCTTGCGTCCACCTTCCGAACCTTGCGCTTTGGCTTGAATGACGCGCACGGCAAGGGGATGGCGATGCAGGTGAACTATCTCACCGACAAAGGCGGATTCGTCGCGCGTCCGGATGGCACATTCGAAGTGAACTTCGATAAGATCCGCGGGGCCGTTCGGGATCTGGATCACGAACTGCTGACCGTGGAAGCCACGGGCGACTATGCGGGCGCGAAGCGAATGCTGGATTTGGGCGTGATTCGCCCGAATATGCAGAAGGCGCTCAGCGGCCTGGAAAGTATCCCGGTGGATATCCAGCCGGTGTTCGTAACGGCGAACGAAGTTGCGCCAGGGCGTTAGCCCGCAAGTTTCGAGATGTCGTTGTAGAGCACGAACGCCACTACCGCCATCAAGAAAACGAACCCTAGTCGAAAAGCCGCTTCCTTCACGCGCAGGCTTAGATCGCGCCGCATGAACATCTCCACGATCAGCATGAAAATCGTGGCGCCATCCAGGATCGGGATGGGAAGCAGATTGACCACCGCGAGATTCAAGCTAAGGCTGGCCATGAGCAAGAAGTAAGCCATGGGTCCTTCGCGAGCTTCCTCACCGGACATCTGCACGATTTTTATGGGGCCTGACAAGGACTTCGGCGACATGCGCCGTTCGGCGATGCCGCGCAAGAGCTGATAAATGAACGTCGCGCTCTTGACGTTCTGGCGGACGGATTCGGACAGCGCCTCAGGGAACGGCAAGCTCACCAAGACAAATTTCGGCTGAAGACTCACGCCGATCATCCACTCCTTGGTGCCGTTGTTTTCCGACATCGTGGGCGCAACGTGCGCGGTTGCGAGCGTTCCATTCCGTGAGTAAACGATATCCACCGGCCTGCCAGCGTTTTTGTTGATGATGTCGTGGACCTTGTTGGAATGGATGGCCTGGCCTTCCACGCTGACGATGATGTCGCCCGGCTGTAAACCGGCCTTGACGGCAGGCGAGTTGGCGAGCGCGCTTCCAATCTCGATGTCGGTCTGCTCACCCC
This sequence comes from Bryobacterales bacterium, assembly GCA_003166865.1. GTDB lineage: Bacteria > Acidobacteriota > Terriglobia > Bryobacterales > Bryobacteraceae > Palsa-89. The sequence goes on along the minus strand of PMUP01000099.1, from coordinate 13,099 downwards.
AGCCCGCGAAGCCCGCGCCAGTTTTTGGATCGAGCACCGGAGTCACCGGAATCAGCTTGCGTTCGCCGTTCCGCAGAATCCAAACGCTGATCGGGTGTTCGGCGCTGGCGACTTCCTTCATGTTGATGTCTTCCCAAGTCGGGTTGGCGGTGTCGCCGATTTGAACGATGCGGTCGCCTTCCAGCAGTCCGGCCTTAGCGGCAGCGCTATCGGGCACGATGTAGCCGATTTCCGGAGACGGCGACGTGGGGATTTTGGGGAAGCGGACCATGAACAGGCCCGTGAGCACGGCTACCGCGAGCATAATGTTCATGGCGGGCCCGGCAAACACGATGATCAAGCGCTGCCACCGGGGCTTGCCCAAGAAACTGCGGGGATCGCTGGCGTGTTCGTCTCCGGCCTGCTCGCCCACCATCTTCACGTAGCCTCCCAGAAGAATCAGGGAGAAGCGAAAGTCGGTCTCGCCTTTCTTGAAGCCAAACAGGCGGGGACCGAATCCGAAGCTGAAGGTGTCCACCTTGACGTCGAAGAATCGCGCCGCCCAGTAATGACCGAGCTCATGAATCAGGATCATGATGCCGATCATCACCAGCGCGAAAAAAATGTCCTGCAAAATGTTGAAGCTCATAAAAAATAGGCCTCTACCGGCTGCCGCCGTTGCGGAATGTTCCCGGCGCGCTCACGCACAATCTTACGCGCGGTGGAACGCGATTGTTCATCAATGTCCAGTATCTCTTGAACCGACGCGGCCTGGCGGACCGGTACGCGGCCGAGCGTCTCTTCCACCACCTCGGCGATGGAAGGGAAGGAGATCTGCCCCGCGAGAAACGCTTCCACCGCGATTTCGTCGGCGGCGTTCAGTGTGCAAGCGGCCGATCCGCCCGCTCGCAGCGCCTCATAGGCGAGCCGCAGCGCCGGAAACCTTTTCCGATCGGGCGCCGAGAAAGTCCAACTGCGCGCTTCCGTCCAGTCGATACGCGGGACCGGCGCGGGCTCTCTCGCCGGGTAGGTGAGCGCATATTGGATTGGCATGCGCATGTCGGTGGCCGAGATCTGGGCGATCACGCTGCCGTCGGTATACTCGACCATGGCGTGCACCGAAGATTGAGGATGGACCACGACATCCACCTCATCGGCAGAAAGACCGAATAACCAGCAGGCTTCAATCACCTCAAAACCCTTGTTCATCAGCGTGGCCGAATCGATGGTGATGCGGCGGCCCATTTTCCAGGTCGGATGATTCAAGGCATCGGCCGGAGTGACGCTGGCCAATTTGTCGGCCGGGGTCTCGCGAAATGGTCCACCAGAGGCCGTCAGGATCAGCCGCGCTACTTCACTGCGCTTGCCAGCCCGCAGGCACTGGTGCGCGCCATTGTGCTCGCTATCCACCGGGATCAACTCGGTGCCGGACTCTCTTGCGGCTTCGATCACCAACTGGCCGCTCGCCACGAGTACCTCCTTATTAGCCAAACCGATGCGTTTGCCTCGGCGGATCGCCTCATAAGTGGCCTCCAAGCCAGCCACGCCGACGATGGCCGACATCACGAAATCCACCTCGGGATCGATAGCGGCGTCCACCCGCGCTTTCGCGCCCCAACTCAAGTCGGGCCAGATTCCCCGGGATAAGCCGGACTCTCTCAGCCTGTTGATTAGACTCTCGTGGGATTCCTTGGTTGCGGTGACCACGACTTGTGGTCGAAACCTTTGGATTTGCTGGACTAACAGATCCACATTCGATCCTGCGACCAACGCGCGGACGCGATACAGTTCCGGGTGCCGTCCTACCACGTCCAACGTGCTGACACCAATGGACCCAGTGGACCCAAGCAGGGTGAGCGTCTTCAATCGCCCCATTATAACGTCAAACTCTGATTTTGCTTAATCGACCCCAAACCCTTTCGGGCGCCGGAGAGGGTTGCTTCAGGGGTCTTTAATGAGGTTAGTCTCGCTTTGGTGGGAGTTGCCTCCCCGGCTTGCTTCCAATACTAGTATATGATTTTGCGGAACGCAACAGTTTTTTGTATTTTCTACTTTCCCTTCACCTCAATGCCTGCCCAGCGTTCCATCACCCGGATGGTCGCGCACAGATCATCGTCCCCGTAACCCTCTGCAATTGCTGCTTGAAAGACCTGTTCCGTGAGGCTGGTCATAGGCATCGGAAGACCCAATTCCTGGGCCGACCCAAGCGCCAGCCCGATGTCTTTGTGCATCCATTTTGTGGAAAAGTTGGTTGTGAAGTCCCTTCGGAAAACGAAAGGTGCTTTGAAGGAGATGAGTCCCGACTTGGCGGCGCTGTTGTTCAGGATCTCCAACATTAAGTCAGGCGCGATGCCTCCCTTGGTGCTTAGCACCATGCCTTCATTGAATGCTTGCATCAAGTTGGCGAGAATCAAGTTCTGCGTGAGCTTGGCCTGAAGGCCCAAACCCGGCCCGCCGCAGTAGTAGAATTGCTTGCCCATGGCTTCCAAATATGGCTTCGTTTGCTCGAACACGCGCTGATCGCCACCAATCATGAAGGTGAGAGCCGCGTTGATGGCGCCGGGCGTGGAGCCGGTACACGGCGCGTCCAGAAAATGAACCCCTTTGGCGGAGAGCTTCCTGCCAATCTCACGGCTGGCCGTGGGCGAAATGGTGCTGGCATCGGCGACGACAGTTCCAGGCTTGGCGCCTTCGATGACGCCGTTCGCGCCGGTCAGCACCTGCTCCGACATCTCCGTGTTGCCGACGCAGGCGAAAATATAATCGGCCTGCTCGGCCACCTGCTTGGGAGCGCTGCAGGCGACGGCCTTTTCTTCCGAGGCGAGCTGCTTCGCTTTGCTCGCTGTGTTCGACCAAACGGCCAACTGATGTCCGGCTCGCGCCAGATTCCGCGCCATCGGATAGCCCATGAGACCCAGTCCAAGAAATCCAAGCTTTGCCATACCAGGAAATGGTAGCAGTGCGGGGCGATCAGCTGGCAGCCGGTAGCGCGCGCTCCACGGCTCTGGGCTCACCAGCGGATCAGTATAGCGACTGCGCGTTTGTGGGAAGTTACAGAGCCGCGACAGTAAGGGAGCCGGTACCCCGACAGACGTGCATCGTCATTTTATCAAGAGGCTCGGGGTCCTTGGCGGTCTTGAGGAACACGCGAAGAGTCTACTCGGCGGAATCCGCGGGCGCGAAGTGTCCTTTTTGTCCAGCCAGGATCTTGAGGACCAAAAGATCCGAGGGATGAAAACTCGCAACGGCGATATGGTTCAGGTCTTCATCGGTTTGCGCAATATGGCTACGGATCAAAGTGCGCAGTTGGTCGACCGTCACTCCTAACTCCCGAGCTGCTTCCACCTCGGAGTATTGCGTCTGGTTGAATTTGGTGGAGAGCGTGCCTGCGTTCATGATCCTAATGCATTCTAAGGGGCGGGCACACTCAGCCCCAATCGGGTGGACAACCTATCTCTACTCTTAGTATCGCTTATGGACCTTTGAGCTAAGGTGACCAAACCGACGTACTATTTTCCATCCATACTTACCCGATGTCGGGCGTGTTGAGGAGTGCGTCGTTGAAGCGATTGGTGAAGTTCGCGATCGAAATCGCGAGCGTCAACTCGACGATTTGATCTTCGTTGAAATACTGCTTCAGCTCATTCAGCGCGCTGGGACGGATGCCGGAGGCGCCGCGCGTCACGCGCTCTGCATACAGCAGCACGGCCTTTTCCTGGGCGTCGAACGCGGGACTGCGGTGAAAGAAAGCGAGCCCCTGGAGTTGCGCATCGGTGACGCCATTTTTCTTTCCCGACGCCGAGTGCGCGCGGAAGCAGTACTCGCAGCCGTTGATCAGCGACGCCTTCAGATAGGCCAGCTCTTTGTATTTCCGTTCCACGGTTCCATGCTCGATCACAGCGCTGTAGAACGGCATAAAAGCCGCGAAGGCTTCGGGAACTCGCGCCATGGTGCCGAAGAATGCCGGCACCTTGCCGAATCCGTGGGTGAGCTTGTCGAGAATGGGTTGAACTTCGGGCGCCGCGCTTTCCTTCGAAATCGGGCTGATGGCTGTTGCGGTCTCAGTGGCTGTTGGCATGAATATTAGTATCCTCTCTTCGTGGGTGCTCCTGCTAATAGCCGGACCCAGCGCAGTGCTCACTGAACTTAGAACCTGACATCCACCGTAATCGGAAAATGATCCGAGCCATCCACGCCCCGCAGCACGTCTGCGCGATCGCTTTGGATGGGGCCCCGCACGAAAACCCAGTCGAGCGCGCCGATGATCAGATGAGTCCGGATGCGCCGGTCGCCAAATGTGCTGCGATAACCAGCCTCGCGCAGACGCGGCATCAGAGCCGAGTGAGCGGTCTTGGTGTTGAGATCGCCCGCGATGATCACGGAAGTCTCCGGCGGATACTGCTTCGCGTCATCCAAGACTTCTTCGAGCTGCGCCAGTCGCAACTGATCGTTTCCGCGGCTCTCCAGATGGAGGTTGTAGACCACCAGAAGCTTGCCGCCATTGTCGAGTTCCGTGATCAGCGCGACGCGGCCACCCTCCCGCCGTTGCCACAGCGCCATGGATGACTTCAGCATCCTGCGCGGCTTCCAGAAGCCCGACTGATGAACGAACCGGAGCATGCGTGAGGAGCGGATGGGCAGTTTCGTGAGCAACGCCTGGCCGTGATAGGCCGGGCTCTCGGGCGTGCCCTGGCTGAGCTCTTCAAACTCCGGTGCGAACACGTAGTTCATCCGGAACTCTTCGGCCAGTTTCTTGGCGACGTCGATTCCGCCGCTGCGGCGCGCGCCGAGATCCACTTCCTGGAAGATGCACAGATCGGGATTGAGCTGGCGGAACTGGCCTTCAATATCGTCCAGGTGTTTGCCTCGATCGATATTCCAGTCGAGGATGGTGGCGCGGGCGCGGGGACCGGTTTCGCGCGAATAGTTGCCCGAGCGGAGGATCTGCAAGGCGTCCGGCGCGGGCGGGGCGGGAGGCGCCGCGAACACCGTGGAAAGCGCCAGGAACGGAACGCCTTTCCGAAGCGTCGTTCTCAGTCCAGCAAATGCCACTGCCTTTAGTTTATACTTGGAGGCGAAGTCGCGTACGGTTTCCATCCCAACCTTTGGACGATCGAACCGCTTTCAAGGATTCGTATGACTATTATTATCACCATCATCCACGTCATCGTCTGTTTCTTCTTGATTGTGGTGGTGCTGTTGCAGAGCGGAAAGGCCGCAGATCTGGCTGGAGCGTTCGGCGGCATGGGATCGCAGACGGCATTCGGGCCGCGTGGATCCGCGACGTTGCTTTCCAAGGCGACCACGCTCGCGGCGGCGCTGTTCATGGTGACTTCGCTTTCGTTGGCGATCCTGGCAACGCGCGGCGCTGCATCGACGGGCAGCGTGTTGGAGAAAGTAAAAGCCCCGGCGAGCACCACTGCTCCCGCAAAAACTCCCCAGGTGCCGAAGAACAAGGCGCCGGGTTCGCCGCCGGTCCAGCAGCCGCCGGCGCCCGTTAAGAAGTAGCGAGCTTTTTCGAATGCGGTCGTGGCGGAATTGGCAGACGCACTAGCTTGAGGTGCTAGCGGGAGCAATCTCGTGGAGGTTCAAGTCCTCTCGACCGCACCATAGAACATAAAGTAACTGGGGCCGGGCCGTAAATCCGGGCCCTTCGCTTCTCTCCGCCGCTCTCTTGTAACCATCACGTTCCCTGCTTTCAAGCTCCCGTGGCCTCAATTCTGGCCAAGGCGGAGACCCGTATTCTGGAAAGCAAGTACTTCAAATCGAAGCTGTCGGCGCTGCCGATTGCGGTAGGGGGTTATCCGATGAGCGCGTGTATCTTCGCACGCACTTCGGCCAGTTGTTCCGGCGACACGCGGCCCTTCGGTTTGGCATCTCGGCTACGCCAGTCCAGGCTCTTCGCCTGATCCGCCAGAACCGCGTTCGGTGGCGTGCCGCCAATGAAAACCTCAAACGGATAGCTCTTGATCTGCGTCGTCAGCGGACAACAGACCATCAAACTCGTCTTGCCGTTATACGCCGCCGGACTCAGAACGAGCGCCGGCCGGTGCCCTGCCTGTTCATGACCAGCCTGCGGCGTGAGGTTGATCCACACGATCTCGCCGGCGTCAGGCACGTACTGCTTGGCCATCACCAGACCTCTTTACCTTCCCCAGGTCCGAAATCGATTGCCGCATGCCGGTTTTTTGAGGTGATGCCTTTCAGCAGATCGTCCAGGACGTACGTTTTTTGCCGCATTGGTTCGATGACGATCCGGCCTTTCTCTTCGCGCACCTCCACGATCTCGTCCAGATGAAGGTGCATGGCGTCCATCACCGACGCCGGAATTCTCACGGCCGCACTGTTGCCCCACTTCTTTACCGTCGCTTTCACGACCGCCTCCGCTGTATCAACCTTGTATATACATTATGGCATCAGATTACTATGTGTCAACAATGTTGATACATGCGCCGCTTTTGGCATTCGCTGCGTCGTTCCGTTCCTACGGACCTGCGAAGTGGGTAACGGACTGGTGATGGCCCACCGACGAAAGCGAATCACGCTTGAACAAGTGACGGCTCCGGATTTGCAGCGCCGCAACTGGCTATACTAATTCCGAATCGGGCGCTCGCCAGCGCGCCCATCCAACGGAGGCTGGATGAGCACACCAACGGGGAATCGGTTTCGAAACATCGCGTGTTCGGTAATCTTCCTTTTCGGCATTTTGTCTTGGCCGGCCTCGGCGCAATGGTTAGACTATCCGACGCCCGGCATTCCACGAACGCCGGACGGCAAGCCGAACCTTGCGGCGCCCGCGCCGCGCACGGCCGACGGCAAACCCGATCTGTCCGGGTTGTGGCGAGTCCCGGAAGCGACCTCGGGCGAGACGAACAAGGCACTGCAAAGTCTGAAGGCCCAACCCTGGGCTGAAGAACTGTCCAAGAAGCGAAAGGAAGACCTGGGCCGCGAGGACATGAGCGTGCTGTGTCTGCCGTTCGGTCCCAGGGCCGCCATGGACGTGGGCAAGATCATTCAGACCCCCGGGATTCTAATGATGGCTTTTGAGGATCTCACGTACCGGCAGATCTTCTTGGACGGCCGTCCGCTCCCCAAAGATCCCAATCCCACCTGGATGGGCTATTCGGTGGGCCATTGGGATGGAGACACGCTGGTGATCGAGAGCGCGGGCTTCAACGACAAGACTTGGCTGGACGGTGATGGCCATCCTCATACAGAGGCGCTGCGTGTGACCGAGCGCTTGCGGCGGCCCGATTTCGGCCATCTGGAACTCGAAAGGACCCTCGATGATCCAAAAGCCCTGAAGCAGCCGTTGGCCATCCCTATCAAGTTTGAGTTCGATGCCGACACGGAGATGCTCGAATATGTTTGCGCCGAGAATGAGCGCGACCGAAGCCATTTGATCGGCAAGGCGGCAGATGACAAGAAGAACGAGGTCAAGGTCGATCCCAAGATCTTGAAGCAGTATGTGGGGTTCTACGAACTGAGGCTGCCGCCGCACCCCGAGGATCCCGTGCTCTTCGAAATTACCCTGGAGGGCGATAAATTGATGGCGGGGCGGAAAGGAGGAGCGAAAGAAGCGCTCGCGGCCCTTTCCGAAACGAAGTTCTACATTAGAGGCCAGCGCATCGAGTTCGTCAAGGATGAACACGGCGTGGTCACCTCTTTCATCGTGCAGATCGTGGAGGGCGATTTCAAGGCACTGCGCAAGTAACACGGCAGTTTCTTGCTATCCCATTGAAAAATAGAGCTTTATTGAACAGCTCTCACCAAACAGTAGTACTTTCGGTATCCTTCGCCGCGAGACGGTACAGCCACTAGGGCAATTTTCTTCTCCAGGAACTTGTCCTGTTCTTGGTACCAAAACAAGTCCAGTTCTAGTTAAGATCAAATATCTCGTTTGTAATCAATTGTTAACAGAGTGTATTCAGGGATCATATGGCTGTAGTACTACGGTACCTACTCCGTCTTGACGAGCAGCAAACCTTGAGTAATAGTATTACCAGTACCTTGAAGGAGGACTGACTAATGAAGAAAACACTTCTGTTGTTCACATTCGTCTTTGGCATGAGTTACGCGGCATGGGCCGGCGCATGCGCGAGTGGCACTCTGGCCACTTACGATGCCCCTGGTTTTTCCTGCACCATTGACGACATCATATTTAGCGGCTTTGGCTACGTGCCGTCTGGATCCATAATCATCCCAGCTGCGGACGTCGCAGTTACTCCCGAAGTTATCGGAGGGGAGGAAGGATTCCAGTTCAACGCTCCCTGGTTCACGCTTCCCGGCGGGTTCTTAGATTCGTTCATCGACTACACCGCGACTTGCAATGGATGCACCATAGATGACCTGGTATTGTCCATGGCTGGCGCTGGAGCGGATCCAGGTGGCGTTGTCAGAGTAGATGAGACATATGCGAGTACAACGCCGCCCGTCAGCGGCAGTCTGACCGTCGGGGCTCAGGGAAATACTCTCATCCTTTCGAAATCAGCTACGTTCAGTCCGGTCGGTTCGCTTTCCGTGTCCAAGGACATTCTGCTGGGCGGAGGAACCAGCGGACTTGGCTCAGCGGTAAGTTCAGTAACGAACCTGTTTTCCACCACCGGCCAGACGGTGATACCCGAGCCATCCTTGCTGCTCCTCAGCGCGGGACTCTTGGGTTTCCTGCCCTTCGCGCGCCGCAAATTCGTGCGTTGATTCTTCCATTGGCGACTGGGATTGCTGAGGGGCTGACAGCCCCTCAGAGTCCTCGGCAAGAGGACCACGTTTCGTAGCGCCTGTTTTCTAATTATTTCAAGTTTGTAGCTGGACCCTGCGTGTTCGCCACGCTCAGAAGATAAGTTTGTCTCATCCGCATTGGAGGGTTTTTCTTTGGACATCATGATGATCGGATTCTGGAACCGCGCGCGCAGTAGGAGCAGGCTGGAATGGAGTTCGGACCTGATCAGAGCAGCCTGCCTCTGCATTCTGGTCTTCTCGCTCGCGACTTTGTCCGGATGCAGTGCGTCCAAGCAGAGCTATCTCGCGAAGGGAAACAAACTCTTCGCGGCAGGCAAGTATGACGAAGCGGCCCTGAATTACCGCGCTGCGATGCAGAAGGATGCAGGCTTCGGCGAAGCGTATTACCGCCTGGGACTCACCGCGGTCAAACTCGACCAAGCTCGCGACGCCTACAGCGCCTTGTTTCGAGCGGTTCAATTGCTGCCCGGAAACGTCGAAGCCAAGCAGAAGTTCGCGGACGTCTGCCTCAGCCTCTACCTGGCGGACGCCAGCCATCCGCAAATCCTGTACACCCAGATCGGCAAGCTATCCGATGAGCTTCTCGCAAAGAATCACAATTCCTATGAAGGTCTGATGCTGAAGGGCTATCTTGCCTCCACGGACAGAAAACCGAAAGAGGCCATCGAATACTTTCGCAAAGCGCTCGAAGTGGACTCCTCGAACGACGGCGTTGTCACCGAGCTCGCGCACCTGCTGATTCTGGACGGCCAGGTTCAAGAAGGCGAAAAGCTGGCGATGGACCTGATCGCCCACAAGAAGACCTCGTATGGCCCGGCGTACGACCTCATGTACAGCTTCTATCTCAACGCCAACCGGCCTGCGGACGCGGAGGACATCCTAAGAGCGAAAGTGAATCACAACCCGAAGAACGCGGACTACGTCCTGCAATTGGCCCGGCATTATAATCGCGTCCATAACGCTGCGGACATGACTGGCGCTTTACAGCGTCTTCTGAACGATCCCAAAGATTTTCCCGAAGCGCGTCTCTGGGTCGGTGACTTCTACGCTGGACTTCGGGACTACCCGGACGCCGTCGGCTACTACCAACAGGGCGCAGACGCCAGCCGGGAAGCCGAGATTAAGGTCGTTTACCAGATAAGAAATGTTTTCGCTCTGCTGAGCCAGGGGAAAAGGGACGAGGCCGCTCGTTTCGCCGAACAGGTCCAGAAGGAGCATCCGAAGGACAATAGGGCGCTTCGTCTGCATGCCGACATTTTGCTGGATAGCGGCAAGCGGGAGAGTGCGGATGCCGCCGTGCACGAATTCCAGGCGCTATCGAGCCAGAATCCAGGCGATGCTACTTTGCGGCTGCAATTGGGCCGTGCTTACCGGCTGAAAGAAGACTTGGAAAGTGCGCGAACCCAGTATTTGCAAGTTACCCGCCAGCGTGGCGATCTCTTGCCGGCGCACTACGAGCTGGCGGAGATCGGTCTGCTTCAGCATCGGCCCCAAGAAGCGGTTCAGCAGGCCAGCGAGATTCTGAGGACTCAGCCGAACGACCGCCGGGCCCGGCTGCTCTACGCCAGCGGCCTGATTGGAACTGGCGATGGAGATGCAGCGCGTTCCGTATTGACGGGGCTGATCAAGGATTTCCCCCAGGATGCCGAGCCACAGGTGCAATTGGGACTGCTCGCGCTGGCCGAACGGAATTTCCCTCAAGCGATCGATATTCTTAGCAGGCAACGCGCCTCGGGCGATGCCCGACTATTCGCGGCGCTGGCCAACGCTTATATGAACCAGAAGCAGTTCGACCAGACCCGCGCGATTTTGAACGAAGGGCTGGGCAAGTGGCCGGGGTCTTCCGATCTCCTGGAGCAGCTCGCGCGCACCGAAGCTATGGCTGGAAATTACGATCTCGCACTGGCCCAATTCCAGAAGTTGCTCGCCTCCGATCCGAAGTCGATCGTTCTCCGGCGGAACCTGGCCGAAGTGTGCGATCTCCAGGGCGACCATAGCCGCGCGATCGCCTATTATCAACAGGCTCATGACCTGGCCGCCGATGACGTCGCGGTGGCTGTCAGTCTGGCCGATGCCTTGGCGCGGGCCGGCCGGATGGATCAAGCCAGAATAATCTACCAAGGTATTGTGAAGGCCCATCCGGAGAACGCGCCCGCTTTGAACAATGTGGCTTTCTTTCTTGCCGACAACGATGGCGATCTGGACGAAGCGCTTCGGCTGGCGAAGAACGCCCTGGCAAAGATTCCGGGGCAGCCCAGCTTCTCGGACACCATCGGCTTCATCTACCTCAAGAAAGGAATGCTGGATAGCGCGATTCAATCGTTCAGCATTCTCGCGCACAGATATCCCAACTCCGCCAGCTTCCGGTACCACTTAGGACTGGCATTGTTTCAGAAGGGTGAGAAAGCCGTAGCGAGGAAAGAACTGCAGGCCGCGCTGGCCAATCACCCCTCTCCCCAAGAGACGTTGCGAATCCGGGAGCTGCTCAATGAGATCAGCTAGGTTCGCTAGCTTCGTTAGGTTCGCTAGCTTCGCTGGATTTGCAATTACTCGCTGACTGAAAGGACGAACTCATGTATCTCATCATCACACTGGGCTCTATCTCTGTCCTTTTGGCATTGATCCTGACGCCGATCGTCCGGGACCGCATCGGAAAGTTCGGGTTTCTGGATCATCCGGACGGCGTTCGCAAGAAACACGCGACGGCCGTACCACGCGTGGGCGGGATTGCGATCATGCTGGCGTACGTCGGCACATTCGCCATCGCGTTCGCGCTGCCCTTCAGCTACACCTTCCTCCTGCGCCGGGCGCTTCCGAACATCCTGCATCTCGCTCTGGCGGGCTCCGTCATCTTCGTGACCGGTGTATTGGATGACCGGCTGCGCTTGAGCGCTTGGAAGAAGCTGGCCGGAATCACCGCGGCCGCCGTGCTGGCGTATACCGCTGGAATTCGGGTGGACATTCACATTCTCCATAGCCTACCGGCCTGGCCCGGATTAGGGTTTGCGCTGACTGTGATTTGGCTCATCGGCTGCACCAATGCGTTCAATCTCATCGACGGTATGGACGGGCTGGCGGCGGGCGTGGGCCTGGTGGCGGCGGTCACCATGTTGATCGCGGCGCTCACCCAGGGCAATTTGCCGCTGGCGCTCGCGACCATGCCGCTGGCCGGCTGCCTGCTTGGGTTCTTGCGCTATAACTTCAACGGGGCTTCCGTCTTCCTGGGCGACGGCGGCAGCCTCCTGATCGGCTTTTTGCTGGGCTGCTACGGCGCGTTGTGGAGCGAGAAATCGGTCACCTTGGTCGCCCTTACCGTTCCGCTGATGGCGGTGTCGATCCCCCTCTTGGAGGTTGTGCTTTCGATCGTCCGGCGCTATCTGCGGTACCGGCCGATCTTTGAAGCCGACCGCGGACATATTCACCACAAGCTGCTGGAGCGGGGCTTGAGCCCCAAGGGCGTGGTCCTCACCATTTACGCGTTCTGTGGCGTGGTGGCGCTCTTATCGCTGGTCGCGAGTTCCCTTCGCAACCAGTTCAGCGGCCTGATCGTGGTCGTGTTTTGCGCGGCCGCCTGGATGGGCATTCAGCACTTGGGTTATACCGAGTTCGCGATGGCCGGCCGTCTATTCCTGCGGGGAGGGTTCCGGCGCATCATCGATTTTGAGACTCGGCTGGTGGAGTTCGAGAAGACGCTGGCGCGGGCGGCCGGTATTGAGGAGTGCTGGATCCGAATCCGTTCGGGAAGCCGCGAGTTTGGATTCCAGGGGGTTCGGATGAATTTCGAAGGGCTGGTTTTTGAAGACTTCGAGCAGCGCGATTCCAGGCGGCTTTGGGAATTGCGAATCCCGCTCACCGATGCGCAGAACGTCAACTTCTTTCGCGATCTGGAGAACGAAACCAGCCCAATCGTGCTGAGCGCGTTTGCCATTGCGGTGGAGCACGGGATGAAGACTTGCATCGAGCGCCGCCTCCAGGAAGCGGTCACCGGGCGCAAGGCGGAAGTCGTGCGGATGCCGGCCATCGTGAAACGTTACTACGCCGCCAGCGCGGCGGCAGTGGGCGTTGGGAACGGCAGCGGGACTTGATTCGTGTTCTACGGCGCGAAATAACCATCGATATCGATGATGACATCCGTGGTGTTGGAGACGTAGATACTGATGGCCCCGTTGGCCCCGGCCGGAACAATCGCCGCATCCGATACGACTCCCGCTTGGGGAGAGCTCAGCGTCCCCACCAGCGGCTGGGGCTGTCCGGCCGGCCAGGTTTCCAAAACGGCCAATGGCCCAGGCGTCACTACGCCGATGTTCAGCGAGAAGGCTTGCGCCGAGGCCGGAACACCGCAGGAACTCATGGGTATCGGAAAGTCGCGCGTGGAGCCCGC
>PMUP01000106.1 GCA_003166865.1 Bryobacterales bacterium | reverse complement strand
TGCCGGCTGCTCATCTTCATGGGCATCACCGATTGTTCCGCCGCCAAGCATCGGCGTCATTCCATGGTTCTGGTGCCGCTCGATACTCCCGGTGTCAAGATCGAGCGCATGCTGTCGGTATTTGGCTCCTATGATTCACCCTTCGGTCATGGCGAGGTTAGCTTCACCAATGTTCGAGTACCGCTCGACCACATCATCGCCGGGCCGGGCCGCGGATTTGAAATTGCGCAGGGCCGGCTGGGCCCCGGCCGCATTCATCACTGCATGCGCACGCTGGGAGCGGCTGAACGCGCGCTTGAACTTCTGTGCCGGCGGTCGCTCGATCGCGTGGCTTTCGGCAAGCGTCTGGCCGAACTGGGCGCGAACGCCGATGTCATCGCCAACGCCCGCATCATGCTGGAGCAAGCCCGTCTTCTTACCCTCAAGGCCGCATGGATGCTCGATGAAGTCGGCACCAAAGGCGCCCGCAGCGAAATCTCCCAGATCAAAGTCGCCGTTCCCAACATCGCTTTGGAGATCATCGACCAGGCAATTCAGATGCACGGAGGCGCAGGCGTTTCCGGCGATGTTCCTCTGGCCGAAATGTTTGCCGCGATCCGCACGCTGCGCATCGCGGACGGTCCCGATGAAGTGCATCGCGCCTTGATTGCCAAGCTGGAACTGGAGAAATACAAAGCCGAGACGGTGGCGTCGGCCTGACTGAATAGTTCCCGGTCTCAGTTCTCAATTGCACGTGCATGGGAAAGGTGGACTTAGAAATGACTTCACCATTGCTGGGCGAGTTCATGGGAACTCTGGTTTTGATTCTGCTGGGAAACGGTTGCGTCGCCAATGTCGTGCTCAAGCACTCCAAGGCTCACGGCTCGGGGTGGATCGTCATCACCACGGGCTGGGCATTCGCCGTGATGGCGGGGATCTTTGTCGCCATTGCATGCGGAAGCAGAGACGCCCACATCAACCCGGCGGTTACGCTTGGACTGGCCGTCGCCAGCGGCGATTATTCGAAAGTCTTGCCCTATTCGCTGGCGCAGATGTTGGGGGCGTTTACGGGGGCGATACTGGTCTGGGCCAACTTCGGACCGCACTGGAAGGCAACGGAGGATTCTGAGCTAAAGCGCGTGTGCTTTTGCAGCGTGCCCGCGATTCGCAACTTCTATGCCAATGTGCTCAGCGAAATCATCTGCACTTTTGTTCTGATGTTTGTCGCGGGCGCTATTTTCTCGCGAACCCTGGTTTCCTCGGGCTGGGCTGGAGTGGCTGGGCCCTATCTGCTCGGGTGTCTGGTGTGGGGCATCGGACTTTCCCTCGGAGGAACAACCGGATACACGATGAATCCCGCCCGCGACTTCCCTACGCGCGTCGCTCACACCATTCTTCCCATTGCTGGAAAAGGAACTTCGGACTGGGGCTACGCCCCCGTCCCGATTCTTGGGCCGTTGATCGGCGCGACACTCGCCGGCCTGTTGATTCGTGTTCTTCACTCGTGAGCATGAACCATTTCAGCGGGCCGCATTCAGCGGCCGCTGAAATTTGGCGGGCGTTTTTCCAGGAAGTGCGCCACGCCTTCCTTGAAGTCGGCGCTCCGGAGACTGGCCACCATCTCCACTACGGAAAGATCGAAGGACTCCGCGAGAGTCTGGAACATTGCCGCGTACACCTGCCGCTTCATTACCCCCGTGGAGCGGGGACTGACGCTCGATGCCAGCTTGGCGGCCTGATCGTGAACCGTTGCGGCGAAGCCCTCCTGCGGGAAAACCCGGTTGACCAGCCGCAGATCCAGCGCTTCGGATGCGGTGATGGTCCGAGCGGAAAACAGCAAATCGAGGGCATCGGACAAGCCGACGATGCGCGGCAACATCCAAGCCATGCCGTATTCCGCGATGAGTCCGCGCTGCGCGAAGACCGTGCTGAATTTCGCATTCTCGGCCGCCCAGCGCAGATCGCAGTAGAGTGGAATCACGAAGCCGAGGCCGACCGCCGGTCCGTTAATGGCAGCGATCACCGGCTTCGCGACGCCAAGAAAGTAGGAATGCTTTCGCTGAAAGTCCGGCCGTTGTCCTGCCTGCGCGGCGTCACCGGACTGAATTCTTCCGGCGACATCTTCGGGCAGGCCCTGGGTAGCGACGGCGTTCAGCAGCGACATGTCCGCGCCGGCGCAAAATCCGCGTCCCGCGCCGGTTAGCACGATCACCCGTACGTTCTCGTCCCGCTCCGCCTCCTGCACTGCGGAACGCACCTCCTGTTCCATGGTGGCGGTCCAGGCATTTAGTTTGTCCGGACGATTGAGCGTTATGGTCGCGACTCGATCCGCGACTTCGTAGATCGTTTCCAGTGTTGGCATCCGCGCCTCAGAACGTGTGTGGCAGTATCGATTCCAAGGACAAGCACTGTACCATCTCCGGCGCTCGCCCCTCCCAACTTCCGCGGCCATCTGGGACGGGGACCGGAAACGGGCGCGTGATCGCCCGCCTCAGAACGAAAGGCGCAGGCCGAGTTGGATCTGGCGTTTCGGAAACGCTGAAGTGAAGGCCAGCGGCGTGCTGGGCGTAGCCGTCCCGCCACCCGCATTGAACGGTCGAATCCCATGCACGTTGAACGTCGTGAACCCCGGAGTAAGACCGAAAAGAGGGCTTACTTCGTT
>PMUP01000010.1 GCA_003166865.1 Bryobacterales bacterium | reverse complement strand
CATGGAATCTCCATTGTACGCGGGGCCGCGAGGTTTTTCAGGTGCCCGAGTGCGCGCTTTCCGCATCCGGCTTTTTTCGAACGTAGTCTCCGCGCGAGAAATACTTCTCCAGCCAGCAGTACAGTGCGATGAACAAATAGCGGCTGCCCATTTCTCGAATCCTGAGCTTGGATGCACCCGAGCGCCGGTTCCTCCAGGTGATCGGGATCACGGTCCATGAGTACCTTCGCACGATGGTCTTCAAGGGAATCTCGATGGTCAGGTTGAAGTGCGGGGAAAGAAACGGACGGCAACCCTCGATCACCTTGCGGCGGTAGGCCTTGAACGCATTCGTGAAATCGTTGAGCGGAACGTTAAAAATGACGCGTAGAAACAGGTTCGCGAACCGGTTCAAGAAGAGCTTATGCAGCGGATAATCCACCACGCCGGCGCCCCGCACAAAGCGCGAGCCGAACACGGCGTCCCAGCCTTCGTTCAACACCTCGAAATAGCGGACCACGTCGCGGCAGTCGTCCGATTCGTCCGCCATCATGATCACCATCGCGTCGCCTCGGGCTTGATCCAATCCAAAGCTGACCGCCCGGCCGAAGCCGTGATCGCCGGTGTTTTGCAGGGGCCGCAGCGTCGGTACCCGGCTCGAGGCTTGCTGCAACACCGTCCAGGTGCCGTCCGTGCTGCCATCGTCCACCACCAGGATCTCGTGCTCGATTCCATGCAGCCGCAGCTCAACGTAAAGATGCTCAACGGTGGCGCCCACGCGGCCTTCCTCGTCTCGCGCGGGAATCACAACGGAAAGCAGGCGGATTGGCTCTTGCGGCTCCGCGCTACGCGGCGGCTTCATGGAGCGCTTCTCTCCAGCCAATCGGGATGGCTCTCCGCATGTTGCGCGATCTCTTCAAACACATGCTCCATCGGCATTTCGATCCGCCAGCCAAAATCGCGCTCGGCGTCGCTCGAGTCCATAATCACCCAGGGAATGTCATATCGCCTGGGACGGGTGTCCGCGCTAGGAGCATGCGGGCCGAACCGCGCGTCACACCAGGCGTTCAAGCGCGCGAGCGAAATCGCGTTGGCGCGTCCACCGCCGGCGCAGTAGATGCGCTGTGCACTCTTCCCGGCCGTATGGATCTGTGCGTCCACCAGAGCGGTGAGATCGCGCGGATGGAACACGTCGCGCGTTTGTTTACCCGTACCGTCAAACCCGATGAAACGAAGCGGGCGGCGGCGCGCGTGGGCATGGATCCAATACGAAAACACGCCTTGATCGGGCGTTCCGAACTGCCCCGCCCCGGCCAGCACGCCGCAGCGATCGATCCATACGGGAAAATCGAAGGCCTCGCCATATTCAAGCGCCATCGTTTCGGCCGCAAGCTTGGTGCTGCCATACAGGGAGATGGGAGCGCGCGTGGAGAAGTCCACTCCGATGCCTTTGGCCGATACGCCGGCAGGTAAACTGGCTTCCTCATCCAAATGAAAAGCGTCCCGATCCGCTCCGAGCGGCAAAGACGTCAAGGCCTGGATGGAGTAAACGCGGCTGGTGCTGAGTAACACGAGACCCGCGCGCTGTGCCTTGCAGTATTCCAGCACGTTCACAACGCCGAGCAGGTTGTGCTCCACCAGTTGCCGGCTGCTGAATCCGGTCTGAGTGCCCGCCAGCACACTGGGATTGGCGGCGGCGTCGATCACCCAGTCGACCTTGGGCAGCGCTTCGAAATCGCTCGCGAGCCGGATGTCGCCGTGCATGAGAGTGACGCCGAGATTGCGCCTCAACCTGGAAACATTCAGCTCAGACCCCGGCCGCATCAGGTTGTCCACACCCACAATCGAGATCCCCGCGCGGCGCTCCAACAGGCCTTCGGCGAGCGAACTGCCGACAAAACCGCAGACGCCGGTGATCAAGAGCTTCATTCGGTGGAGTGGGCAGTAGCCCGGGCGATCGGCGCGCCCAGGCGCGTCATCCAACTGGCTGCAATCTCGTCAAAGATGCGATCGAGGTTTTTGCTGATGTCCCAAGCTGGATAGTGCGCTCTCATTTTGCGGAGGTCACTGTAGTAGCAAATGTGGTCGCCGCTCCGGTTTTCTTCGACGTATTGGTAGCTCATGGGACGCCCGCTAATCCGCTCGGCCATCCGAAACGCTTCAAGAATCGAGCAGGCGTTGCTTTTGCCGCCTCCCAGGTTGTAGACCTCGGCGACGCGCGGGGCCTTCCAGAATTCAAACATGAACCGGGCAACATCCTGCGAGTGTATATTGTCGCGCACCTGCTTGCCCTTATAGCCGTAAACCTTATACTCGCGGCCTTCGATGTTGCACTTGATCAGGTAGCTGAGGAAACCGTGCAGTTCCACGCCGGAGTGGTTTGGTCCAGTGAGACAACCTCCACGGAGGCAGCACGTCGGCATGTCGAAATACCGGCCGTATTCCTGAACCATGATATCCGCTGCTACTTTGGATGCGCCAAACAGCGAGTGCTTGCTCTGATCGATGGAAAGGTCTTCGGGGATACCGTGCTCAAACGCCGGATCGGCGTAGTCGAACCTGGTCGCGGTCTCAGCGAGCAAGATCGCGTTGGGCCGGTCTCCGTACACCTTGTTCGTGGACATGTGGATGAACGGCGCCTCGGGACAGAACCGCCGCGCCGCTTCGAGCATATGCAGCGTGCCGAGCGCATTCACCTCAAAATCCAGGAACGGGATGGCGGCGGCGCGGTCATGCGACGGCTGCGCGGCGGTGTGGATGATCAGGTCAGGCCGCAGCTCATCGATGAAGGCGAGCACGGCTTCTCGATCCCGGATATCCAAAGCCGCGTGTTGGTAATCGGGAATCTCGCGGCGCAAATGCTCCAGCACCCAGCTGATATCGCCCTCTGGCCCGAAGAAAACCGCGCGATGGTTGTCATCAATGCCGTGGACCCGGAACCCTTGGCGCGCGAAGAACAAGGAAACTTCGGAGCCAATCAGTCCGCAGGAGCCCGTAACGACTACGGCCGGCATAACCTTCCAGAGCTGATGCGCCGTCCCATCCTTCTGTTAGTATACTGGCGCTCGCCCTTACCGAGCCGCGACCGTGAGGGAGCGTTGTGGCTACAGCGCCGCGCGTTTCGGCTCGCCTGGACCCGCTCCCGCGCTTGTGGCATAGAACAGGCCTTGCGCGGCGGGCATGCGAAGTTCTTCCACCGCTGGCGTAGCGGTTCTGGCTTCCAGTCCACGCTGCACAGCCTCGACAAACGCGCTGATCACCAGTGGGTTCATCTCGCTATCGAAGCCGCGATAGAAGTTGACGTATTGCGAATCCGGGAGCGGGATTCTCAGTTGCCAGCGAGGCTTGGTGGCATCCGAGTGGACATCCTCGAAAAGTTTGCCGCTCAAACTCATGCGGACTTCATGAAAACCGAAGTCACGGCTGCCGGCCCGAATGTGACCCCAGCAATCCTCGACACTGTCGGCCTTAGCCAAAGTGGCTTCGAAGTCTTTCAAGCGGGCTTCCACGTCAATGATCCGCCGGAATTTGCCGCCGAACAACATGCGGCTGGCCGAAGCAAACTCGGCGTAGTCGAGCTGGCGGATGCCGATCCACGCCGCGCCACCGAACAGAATTACAATCAAGCCGCTGACTTGGTTATGGTTATGCAGCGCGCTAACCAGCAGCGAAAGAACCGCGACCATACCGCACAATCCGTACATGGTCAGCACTGCACTCCGAGGGCTGAGACCACGATCCAGAAGACGGTGATGAATATGTCCACGATCCGCTTCAAAGATGGGCCGATTCCGCAAGAATCGGCGCATGATTGAAAGCACCACATCCAACAAGGGAATCGACACGGCCAGCAGGGGCACTGTCAGAGCCACCAGGGTGACCGATTTTTCGCTCCAGAGAGCGCCGAAACAGCCCAGCAGGAATCCGAGTGAGAGACTGCCGCAATCGCCCAGATACACGGATGCGCCGCTGAAGTTATAGCGCAGGAAACCCAGCAAGCAACCAGCCAGCGGCATGGTCGCCAGAATGAGAGGCAGATTGTTCTGCGTGAGGGCGGCCAGCAGCATGGTGACCGTGGCAACCAAGCCCACGCCCGCCGCCAGCCCGTCCATGCCGTCGATCAAGTTGAACGCGTTACTGCAGCCCACCAACCAAACCACCGTAATGGCGAAGCCGAGCCACGGCCACGCAGGCAGCCAAGTCAGCATGCGGATGTCCACGTGAATCCCCGCCATGTAAGCCAGCACGCTGGCTCCCACGATTCCGAGAAGCTTCTGCCAGGCCGCCAGTCCGATCAGATCATCCAGCACACCAGTAAAGAACACAACCGATGCGACTAAGGTGAGTGACAGGATATTGGGAAGTTCGTGATGCAGATGCTGTGTGTAGGTGAAGGGCAAGGCCAGCGCGATCACGAACGTGATCACGTACGAAACAACAATGGCAATTCCGCCCACGCGTGGAACGGGCGTGACGTGCTTTTTGCGAACGCCATCCGGATGATCGAGGAAAAATCTGCCCAGGTAGTCTCGCACCAATGGAGTCACGACCAGGGCCAGCAGGACTGATAGAGCGCCAAGCGTGAGTATCAAAAACAAGTTACTCTCTCCTACGGACTTACTCCGCCAAGGCTGCAAGACGAAACGTGCTTTCCTTCCTCAAGCGGTGCGAGGCTTGAAGAAGAACTCCTGGTGATCCTTAGCTCTTCTCTATTTCACACCGGAAACACCTTAATGCCAAGGACATTTGGATCTAGTTCGTACTAGTACGGCTTGGGCACAAGTTTGGGGATTCCACTTAACTTACTGATTCCTAAATGCTTTAGCATGGAAGAGGGATGGTACGCCACCTGTATCCGACTGTATTAAAAACTCAGTGAGGGAGGGTGACAGGCTCAAAACGGGAAGCGACGCTGGCATCTCGATTGTGGGAGTCTCAGCGAAGCGTCCGATGAGCGCACCGGCGAAAGCTCACCTGCGAAGAGAACGATGCCGTGGGACGCCGCGAATTGAGCAATCGAGCGCCCTGCGAAAATGATGAAAGCGAGATAAAGGACGACTAAGACTGCAATCACGATGCATCCACGGCGCGAAGGTTCTGCGACGTCTGTCTTGAAACTGATTGACATATATGTCAACCAGCGAGGGGTCGAAGGTGGATCGGGGATTAACGTCTTTGGAACGATCCCCATTGCGAGCGCAAATCCGATACGAAGCTGGCTGGGCAGAGGGCGAAGCAGACCCTGGCTATATCGTTCCGGAGTTCTCTTTTCACGTGTACGCGCTGGGATGGTTGATCGGGGGCCGGAATCGAGGGCGAGTTCCTTAGAGGCGCAAAGGGTGCGGCGCGCACCACGAGACGGGCCAGGAACTGCTTCGCGCCGCACTCCGTTTTGCGCGAGTTCCTTAGAAGCCATCAGTACATCAAACGCATGACGGTTCCGTCGTACCAGATAAACTGGGCCTGCCCGGCAACGAGGGCGCCCCCCGGCGCTGTCATGCCATCTTTCTGCGTGATGGTTATCACCCCGATGCCGTCGATGTTCAGCGAGCAGGAGCTGGCACAGGTGGTATCGACGTTGAGCAAGAAGGCTTGCCCCGCGCTATACGACAGCAGCGCCTTGTCGGGCATGGAGCACGTGTAGCCGGTGGTTCCGTTGCTCGACGCGCAATAGCTCTCGTTGGCGTGGATGGTGTCGTGGGTTGGTATGAGCGCCGTGTTAACGGACGGAGTGCAATCCACGCGAGAGTCGGCTGCATTGTTGGAGCAGACCTGAGTGATCCCTGTTCCGGCGATGAAATTCAGTGTCGGCTGGGTGCCTACCGCCGTCCCGTTCAGGTCTATGTTCAGTCCCGATAGGCCCGCCGCTCCGCTGCAATTGGTGCTGCTGGTGGTGGGATCGTCGGTGCAACCTCCGCCAGTGAAGTTCAGCGACGGTTCGACGGGAAGGTTCGTGCCGGCATTTTGAATGTGAGAGATTGCTCCATTCATTCCTGCTGCGCCCGCCGGGCCGGTTGGTCCAGTAGTGCCGGCTGCTCCAGTCGGACCTGTTGAGCCTTGCGGCCCAGTGGCCCCTTGCGAGCCTACCGATCCCGTCATCCCGGCAGAACCTGTCGGCCCCGCCGAACCGGTTGGCCCTGCAGGACCCTGCGCTCCCGTGACGGTTTCCGGTGTCCAGCTATTGGTTGAGCTGTTCCACACCAGGGCTTGTCCGCTGGTTGGCGCGGTGGTGGAAACCGCGTGTCCTTGCAGCTTGCTCACGGTGCTGTCGGTCGGCGTACCCGTGACATCTCCCAAAAGGATTCCAGCCGAGAGCAGCGTCCACGAGTTCACCGCGGTGCAGCCGTAAAGATTCAATCCGGCGGGTGCGTTGGTCTGAAAAAAAGCCTGGTCCACCAGGCATGCCGCCGGAAGAACAGTGCCCGACTGGAATGGCTGGGTGCTGGGCGCGGCAGAAAAATTGACGATCTTGCTCTGCGTTCTGAGATCCACCTGTGTTTGGCCGTTGGCTACCCCAAGCAGCGAAGCCGCAACTAGAATCGCACGCCGGTATTGCATGAGTACTTGTCCCTCCGAGCAGAATTCTCAACTCAGGTGTACCAGCATGAAATCCGGGCGGGAACTCGATCAGGCGGGTAAGGGCGTGAAAATACGGGTGAAGATTTCTTAGCTCGCTCCGTGAACGCAGAAACGCTCCGCCGGCTTTCAATTCGCCAGCGGAGCGCTCTGTTCAAACTACTTTAAGATTCAGGTTATGCAGCCAGCGCGAGCTTCTTGCCGCGGGCTCTCTGTAGCACGAATCCGGCAACACCGAACAAGCCGATCAGCATCCAGATACTACCGCGCGGTTCAGGGGCGGGTGTAAACACAATCTGTTCTTGGAAGCCACCGATGCCGACGTAGCCGTCCGCGGAGCTCCCGGCGGTCATCGTGGCGTCGCTCAATACCTCAAACTGGGACAGGAATGCATTGGTGGCGCCTCCCCCCAAGTACCAATCCGCGGCTGCTTCCAGATCGGCGGTTGGCACCCCCAATTCGCTGGGATCGATCAGCGATACGACGGGACTCGCGGTAGCGTAAGCGGCAGGGTCCATCAAGGTCCAGATAGCCTCTTGAATCTGGTTGTTGGCCGCAGTGTTCCCGTTTCCGATGTTGTACTGCGATACCAAATAGGCAACCATGTCGTAACGCGCCGACGCGGCCGTTCCGGCGCCGCTATCGAGGAAGTTCTGTTCCGTTGGATCGCCCGGCAGAGAGATTGTGGTCCAAGAAGAGACATCGCCGAACCTGGTTTCGCTTAGATTCTCGCTGCTGCCAAGGGTGGTGACATTCGCCGAATTAGTGGACGGCACATAAATGTCGTTCGCAAAATTGTCGCAAAAGATTTGCACCGTCTGCGTACCGTTTAAGGTGGCTTGAGCGCCGCCGCCGCCACCATCGAGCTGAAAGTTATAGGTGCCGACGACCAGCGGCACGGAACTGGCGCTCGCGCTGAACGTGAAAAGGAAGAAACCGAGAGCGGTTCCGTAAATGTGGTTTATTTTCATTGCAATCACAGCTTAGGGTTCAGCGGCATCACGGTCAATAAACTTCTAGTCATGACCATACCCGTGTTAGTACTGGTACGTCTGCCGATCGAGTTTGATGGCAGCTTGCAGTGCGCTCGCTCTCAAGGCTGCGATCGCTGAGCGATTTGGGGCGGCAGGCTGAAAGGAATTTCCAGAACGACATCGATGTCCACCGGCACTCCATCTCGAGTCGCCGGCTTGAACTCCCAGGACTTCAGGTCTCGCACTATTGCGCTCTCCAGCGCCGACGAGAGCTCCTTGAGCGGCGAAATCCGATCAAATTTGCCCTCTTTATTGATCACCGCTTGGATCTGAACGCGAATCTCGGTTCGAGCGCCTGGAGGAACCGGCTCGACGGATTCAAACTTCCGCAATGGAACCGGACCGCGAACAGACGGGGATCCGCTCGGTTTCTGTTCACGTTCGGCGAACCATACAATCCAATCGTCGGTGTAGCCCGCGATGTTCTCGATCGGAATCACCATGGTGTACACGTCGCGGCCCAGGAATCGCGCCTCCACGCGCGCGGGGATGGTTCGCGAAGCAGGCCGCAACGGCACCGAGAGTGTTGCGACCGGAAGGCTCCGCAACCGATCGGCATACAGCACAATCTTGCGGGGAGGGTCCACGTGCGGCGGCGGCACGGCAGTGCGGTCGTCGTGAATCGTCAGATTCGGCACGCCGACACCACCCGTCACCTCGCCGGTGGCAAGTTCACCCACGGTAGGCGCCTGTGAAAACTGGCCCGGGCGGGAGCCATCCGGCACCGGCCCTTTATCGTTGGGATGCAAGCCGACCACGGCGATGTCCAGCTTGCCGTTTCCCGCGGCATTGGCCGGTCCCAGGGGTCCGTTCGGCGGCGGCGGAGCACCCTTAGAGAACGCCGGCGCGCCGATGCCGTCGGGCAGCGCGGCTCGGGCCATGGACGCACCGGTAATGGAAGCATCCGGCAAAGGTACATCCGCGGTTTGTACCGGAATCACCAGCCGCGGCGGCTGTTGCGATGGAGGCGGCGGAACAAAAGCTTTGCGCGGCTTGGGCACTTCCAGCGGCTGCGCCTCAATCTGCTGCGCCTTGTTGACATCGCCATTCGGCGCCGGCGGCGAGATATTCGGCTGGGGCGATTTCACGCCTTGCGTGTCCGGCTTATCGATTCTCGGTTTGGGCTCGGGCGGTGGAGGCGGGGCCGGAATCGCCATCGCTGCACGCGCAATCAAGTTGGGCGCCGGCAGATCCTGACGAATCTCAATCTTGGGAACGGGCTGCCAAATGAACTGCTTCACCGATTTTGGCTTGGGCGCCGTCGCAATGATCGCCACATCGGCCTTTTCGGCGGCACGAGGTTTCGGGAACGTTCCGATTCTTTCTTGCGCCGACACCTCCGGCAGCTTCTTCGGAACCGTGTACCAGACGATCTTCTTGGCCTCGGGCTGGATCAGCTCCTCATAAATCGGCCGCTTGTGAGCCCGCTCTTCGGAATCCGTGCGCGGGAGCAGCAGCAAGGCTCCGACCACAACGGCGTGAAACAGGATCGATAGAACAAAGGAACTCGGGCGCATGCGGTACACGCGCGGAGACCTTACCGATTTGAGCACACGGATCTTCAGGGACATTGGCGCCTGATGCTGCTGTGGAATGCTAGGTGCATGTCCCCTTCATCGGGCGGGCCACCGCGTCCGGTGGGGGAGAATCTGCAAAACCGAGCCCGCACTTGAAGGATACCAGACTCGCATTCCGGGGAGCCACCGTCGGGCACGTCATAATGCGGCGCCACAGAATGCGCCTTTCAGTAGGTGACTTCGAGCGCGAGCACGCCGGTGGACTGCAGTTTGCGCTCTGCCTTTTCCAGGGCGCTTCGTCCTTCAAAAGGACCAATCAAGATTCGCCTATCCTCCTGGTTGGTCGCGCTCCGCATGCGCGTTCGATAGCCTTCCGCCGCCAGCCCTTTCACGAAACTCGCGCCCTGAAGCGGTCCCAGCCCGGCTACTTCCAAATACAAACCTGGCGGCGGAGTCACGGGGGTAGGTGCTGGTACAGACGGTCCCGCAGGGGCCTGTATAGAAAGTCCCGCTAAAGCCGGCGGTTGCAGCGTGGGAGCGGCTTGGCTGGCGGATGCTTTTGCGGGCGCGTTCACGGCCCTGCTTGCAGGCGCGCCTTCGTTGGCGGCCACGATGCGCACGCCAACATACCAACTGCCGAGCGCAAGCCCGATGGTTACGGTGGCGGCAAACCCGACTAGCATGCGTTTGAGAGGCCTGGATGCACCCTGGGAAAGCTTTTGCGCACGTTCGGCTTGTGGATCTGCCAGTTTAGGGTCAGTTGCGCAGCGAGAAATGGGCATACAGCGCCTCTGCACTCCTTCCTAAGTCGTACACCTTATGGATCGGCGGGCTAGCAGGAAACCATTAGCCCAAGCCGCCCCCCAGGCAATAGCACTGCCGATTGCATTCGGTTCGCTAAAATGCCGAGCCGGTTCGCTAAAATAAGTGATCCAACATGGGAACCGATCTCGTTAAGGCGCCCAAGCTCAATCCAGACTGTGCCTGCTTCAAGCTCCTGATCCGGCGCTCCAAGATCCATCGCTATGGAGTTTTCGCGGGCCAGCGGATTCCGGCCAACCGCAAGGTCATTGAGTACACCGGCAAGCGCCTGAACCGCAAGGAAGCCAAATATCGCGGCGACGGCGATTATACTTACCTGTTTGCGGTGGACAGTTATTGGACGCTGGATGGCGCGGTGGGCGGCAGCGGCGCCGAGATCATCAACCATAGCTGCGATCCCAATTTGGTGAGCCGCGTGATGAAGGGGCATGTGCTGTACATGAGCCTGCGCGTGATTAAACCGGGCGAGGAGCTGACGGTGAACTACAACTTTGGTAAAGACGTCCGGACGTTTCCGTGCTCGTGCGGGGCGGCGAAATGCGGGGGCGCGATCGGGAAGGTTAAAGCGTAGAGGTGGACGGGGCTCGAACCCGCGACCACCGCATTAAAAATGCTGGTGCGAGGTCTGTTTCCATAGCTATTTAGTGCATTCTACGTACACTGGGTTGCCGAGACTGATCGTGAATAACACTGTGGCTAGTACAGTCGTTAGTACAATCGATCAGTTGTAAAGCAATTCCTTCTGCCCAAGTGTGACTGGCAAGGACACGGTCCACTTTCAGTGCTACATGCACGCTGCTGAGCAAACCTACATCCTGGTGCCCACAGGGCGCAATCATAGTATTTGCCATCGTCTCGGCCCGCGACGAGAGATAGCTGAAAGCGCGCGACGGATGAACCCCCGGAAACCATGCGGTCGCTTCAGCCGTGTGGCGCCGTGGTCGTCCTCATCAGGAGCTGCGTCGTAAGAACGCCAAACAATTCGACCAATCCAAATTTCGATGTTCATCCCAAAGTAGGATCAATGAACGTGCAAGTTCAGGCAAGTCGTTTGGAGCGATTGTGCGCTCATCCACAAATACTATGCCAGCATGGGTTTCCTTTAACTCCGCTCAACTTGGAGGAGCCTTGGAATAGTGCGCTGATCATAGGTCACCAGCGTGAGAGCCTGGTGCGGATCGATGGGCGCGATCTGGACGCATTCGAGTTCGTCTATGCGCGTGCCGCCGACCGTAGGCTGTTTCGAGTTATCGACGGACCGGCCGCCGGGACCGCTTGCGTCTGATCGCCCGCAAGGAGCACGGGACGTCGTTCACGACTAAGGATGCAGGGGAGACGTTTGGGGTTACCGACAGACAGGCACGACGAATCCTCACACAGTGGGAGCATATCGGGGCGTTGGTGGAAACGGAGCGGGGTAGGTACATGTTGGAAGGACATATTTTCGAAGCCGCTGCGCGCGTTCGGAACGCGGCCGCGACATGAGCGGGTCTATGCCCGAATGTCAAAAATGTCCTATTACTACGAATTAACGGGCCTCTCTAACTGAACTTCCACGAGGGATTGCAAGTGGCAGTTCCGCCCATAGCCGACTACACGTCAGCGTGGATGCTAAATACTGCGGCGCTCAGGGGATGTATCCGGCTGTAGGACCGAACGGCTGCTGGCGACGCGAACGGGCTTGCGGGCAGAATGCCAACCGAAAGGGGCGCAGTTTAGGCTGGCTGGTTGTTGTGCGCAGCTAGAGCTGTCCGGTTTTTCTTGATGACGCGTCGGTTCTTGCGCAGCGTGCGTCCGCGACCGCTGCAAGAGAGCCTACGTTGCGGCGGCCGCGGCTATTTATAGACGCCCGAGGTCCAAACCGGGCAGGCCTGGGGGCTGAGTGCGCCTGTCGATCCGGAGCCCACTCTTACTTCAATGGGACGTGCTGATCCATGATTCGCGTTCCCACAGCGTGGAATCCATGTTCCTATTGCAATGTCGTGCCCTCGGCGGTGATGTTGAAGCCGGCGGTGCTCACGACGATGTCGATTTGGGCGAACCGCCACCTGCTATATGGAGCAGGTTGGCCGAAATTTGTCAAGACGAAAAAGTAGGTAAGCCCCGGCGACAGACCGTCGGGGTAAGTGAATGTGGCCTGGCCGGTGCAATCCGAATTCACCGAGTAAGTGCCCACCGCGGGTCTCCAGTCGACAGGCGGCACTGCGCCATTCAAGATGACGTGGTCCACCGAAGTCAGATTCCCGCTGCCGTCAAAGTGGGTCACATTCACCCCATTGGCTGGGCCGGCTTGTGGCCCAGCTACGATTGCTCCGGTGATCCTGATTGAGTAGTACCCAAGCAGGCTGTAGTTGGAACAAGTCAGTTGCGCATGGGCCGGGACCGCCGAAACTGCTCCCAGGACCAATAGAACCGCTCCTAGATGTCTTACGAGTTTCATATGAAGTCTCCTCTTTCCGGGCGACCTGTTTGGCTGCCCAGGTCGATCATCGTCTTTGCGAGCCCGACTCTCAATTCCCAGACTGTGGAATCCGGCTTCCCTCCTCATGGACTGTGGGTTCCCCTATAATAGGCTGAGAACTACGGACTTACATGCCCGCGTTCCCTGTGCGGCGGCGGAAAGAATAAGTGGACACAGCGGGAGATTCGCCAACGATTCGGTTCGGAGTCTTCGAAATCAACCTCCGCACAGGCGAATTGCGGAAAGCCGGCCGGAAGATCCGAATCCAGGAGCAGCCCGTGTGCGTGCTGGTTTCGCTTCTCGAACGTCCGGGCGAGCTGGTGACGCGCGACGAATTGCGCCAGAAGGTCTGGCAATCTGACACTTTCGTCGACTTCGACGCGGGCCTGAACAAGGCGATCAACAAGATTCGTGACGTCTTGGACGATTCCGCGGCATCGCCACGGTTTATTGAAACGCTGCCGAAGCGCGGGTACCGCTTCATTGCGCCCATTGAAAAGATTGCTCCACAGCGGGAGGCGCCTCGAACCGTAGAACAGATCGGGGCGAAGATCGCGAAATGGGCCGCCGCGATCGCCGTGCTTCCTTTCGCCAACATGAGCACGGACAAAGAGAACGAGTACTTCAGCGACGGCCTCTCGGAAGAAATCATCAACGCTCTCACCAAAGTGCCCGGCCTGCGAGTCATTGCCCGCACTTCGGCATTCCGGTTTCGCGGCGAACAGGATCTGCGCAAAGTCGGCGAGGTGTTACAAGTTGACACAGTGCTCGAAGGCAGCGTGCGCAAGATCGGAAATCGGCTCCGGATCACGGCTCAGCTTATCAATGCGGCCGATGATTCGCACATTTGGTCGGAGCGCTACGACCGCGAGCTGACGGACGTGTTCGCCATTCAGGACGAAATTTCCGCAGCGGTAGTGGACCAACTGAAGGTGAGCCTGGGACGCCCGGCCGAAGCCAAGCGCCCCACGCCGAAGCTGGGGGCTTATGAGGCGGTTCTGGAGGGGCGTTTCCACTGGTACAGGTTCACGCCAGCGGACCTGGCGAAGGCGCTGGAATGCTTCGAAAGAGCCATCGCCATTGATCCTGAGTATGCAGAGGCTTACGTCGGTCTGGCCCACTACTACGTGCAGATGGCCTACCTAGGACGGGCCGACCCAAGAACAGTGTTGCTCAAGGCCAAAGCAGCGGCCGAGCGAGCCACGGAGGTGGATCCGGCTTTGGCGGTAGCACACGCGGCTTTAGCGCAGGTAGTCCTTTGGTCCGAGCATGCCTGGCTGGAAGCCGAGCGGCATTTCCGAGGCGCACTGGCTCTGGGGCCGGTGCCGTGCTTAGTTCGCGCCGGCTACGGCGCCTTATATTTGCGCCCCGTTGGACGCCTGCCGGAGGCTTTGTCGGAAATCGATCTGGCTCTCGAACAAGACCCGCTGTCGCCGCTGTTCCGAACCGAACAAGCCAGGGTGCTGGTCTGCCAAAAGAGGTACGACGAAGCCGCGGAATCCTTCAGGCGGGCATTGGATATCAACTCCGATTTTCTTCTTGCACTGCATGGATTGGCGCTATTGCGGGCTTACCAGCAGCGGTCTGAGGAAGCCCTGGCTTTGGTCAAGCATGCAATTCAAATTCACGGCCGATGGTCCCGTACGCTTTTCCCGCTTGGAATTGTGCACGCCGTGACAGGCCATACCAGCGAAGCTCGGCGCGTATTAGATGAGTTACTCGAATTGAGCAGAGCAGGTTATGTGCCCGCGGCCGGCGTGGCTGAGATCTACGTGTCCTTGGGGGAGATAGACGCCGCCTTTGAGTGGGCGGATAGGGCCGTTACTCAACGCGATCCCATGATTTTAGCTATTCAGATCAGCCCCCTCTTCGATCGGCTCCGCTCTGACCAGCGTTACCCGGTGATGCTGCGAAAAATGAATCTGGCCTGAACCGCAGTCCCATTTGCAGATTGCCATTGAGGACCACCCGTGGTTCGATGGGTTGGTCCTGGGTGACCGCGCCCTCGGAAGTTATCCTCGCCCATAGAGTATGAAAATGTGTTGTCTTCGCGTGCGATCCGAGTTTCTTCAGCAATGTGGACGGAGCAATGAACTTGATATTGCAGCCCCAAATTCGCCGGAGTGGCTTGCCGCAAAACTTAGCCTTTTTGAGAATCCCGAAACTTACCCTTTGCGAG
>PMUP01000091.1 GCA_003166865.1 Bryobacterales bacterium | reverse complement strand
ATTTACCTCCGGACAGACAGCCAGTAGCCGCCGCAGTCATGGCATCCACCCCTCTGACGGGCTTTAAAGGCGAGGCCGATTTTCAAGATTCGAATGGCAGTGTCATTCTCGGGTGGCCCAGGGCTACTGTTTCTGAGGTACGCACAGGTATCGAAAGCTCACTACGTAAAAATGAGTGAGGTCTTCTCCATAGCAATCCCTACCCGCACTCTAGCAAAATATCCATTGGCGAGATCGAGCCAATCCGGTCAAAATCGTGGCAAGTCGATGGACCTCCGCGGTTCTCCCGACCTGATTGACTTATCTTTCAAGTCGGCGACTAGAAGAATCATGTCGCAAAAATAGATCTTCACTCGTTGGTAAGGATAGAACTATACTTCGCCGTTAGGGAGGAGTAACGGCGCTCCTGCGTCAACTTACCAGTAACGCGTCATCAGCCAGGAACCCGGTTTTCGAGCGCAACATCAATGAGTACCTTGGCGATTTATCGACAATTCACATGAAGGAATCGTAGACCCGAGAGCGAATCAGCTGCCACCCTGGCGATTGTGCCTTCGGCGCGTTCAGTCTGTCTCCTTGACGGGAAAGGAGAGAGCGCGTATACTCCTTTCCCAGATAGGAGAGAGCCTTTGATGAAACCGGTCGAACTCCCGCAGGGCACACTCAAGATGCTCATCCTCAAGGCGATCTCGCTCGGTCCGCTGCATGGCTACGGCATCCTGTTGCGCATCCAGCAGATCTCCGGCGAGCGCCTCGAAATCCTGCAGGGTTCCTTCTACACCGCCATCTATCGCCTTGAGCGCC
Organism: Bryobacterales bacterium; assembly: GCA_003166865.1. Taxonomy (GTDB): domain Bacteria; phylum Acidobacteriota; class Terriglobia; order Bryobacterales; family Bryobacteraceae; genus Palsa-89. The sequence goes on along the minus strand of PMUP01000091.1, from coordinate 17,042 downwards.
GGAGTTGGATCAAAGGCGAGTGGGGTGAGTCGGAGAACAATCGCCGCGCCCGCTTCTACTCGCTCACCGCTGCCGGTACGCGCCAGCTCAAGGCCGAGACCGCCAAATGGACCGACATGGCCGCGGTCGTCGCCAGCATTCTCGACAAGAAGGCGGACAAAATATGAGTCTCCTCGCCGCAATTCGCAAGCTCTGGCACTCCATCGCGCCACGCAGCCACAGCGACGTCGAAGCAGAGTTTCGTTCTACCCTCGAAGCCTACCAGGAAGATTTAGTCCGCCAGGGCCTACCCGAAGAAGAGGCGCGCCGCAAAGCCCGCATCGAGCTCGGGCAGCCCGCCGCCCAAAACGAAACTTATCGCGACGCCATCGGCCTCCGGCTGTTCGATGAGTTAGGCGGAGACATCCGCTACGGCCTCCGCGCCCTCGGCCGCAACCCTGGCTTCGCCGCAGTCGCCGTGTTTTCACTCGCGCTCGGCATCGGCGCCACCACGGCGATGTTCTCGCTGATTTACGCCGTCCTGCTGCACCCGTTTCCCTACGCCGGCGCCAACCGCATCATGAACCCCGTCATCATCGACACGCAACATCCTGACCAGCCTCGCTGGTTTCCGCTTAGCAAGGCACAGTTTGATGACCTGCGCCTGGCAGCACCGGTTGATTCGCCGCTTGGCTTCAACAACGCGCACATGGAGATCACCGGCGACGCACTGCCGGAAGACATCTGGGGCATCTACCTAACAGAGAATACCGGGACTTTCTTTGGTGTGCGCCCGCTTCTCGGCCGCAACATCGAGCCATCCGATGCACAGAACGGCGGCCACTCCGTCGTTGTTCTCAACTACCGCTTCTGGCAGCGACACTTCGGCGGCGATCCCCACGTCATCGGGCAGACACTGGAAATCGATCACGCCCCCTACGCCATCATCGGGGTCATGCCGCGCAGCTTCGCATTCAATGACACCACCGGCGTCGGCGATGTCTACCTGCCGGGCAGTCTAATGCGGGGCGTGTTCAACGTTCCCTACTTGAACATACCGTGGATCAAGCTCCGGCCCCACGTCACAATTGCCGCCGCCAACGCTGCGCTCGAGCCGATCGTGCGCCAGTTTGCGAAACAGAATCCCGAGCGCTTTCCCAAGCACTGGCATCTCGCGCTGCAGCCTATCATCGTGCCTTACCAGCAGGAAACTGGCCGCACCCTGACGCTTCTTCTCGCAGGCGTTGTGCTCTTGCTAATGATCGGCTGCGCCAACTGCTCGATTCTTCTGCTAGCCCGTGGCCGCATGCGCCAGAATGAGCTCGCCATCTGGTGTGCGATCGGCGCCAGTCGTTGGCGCATCGTCCGCCAGTTGCTCATCGAAGCCATTGTCATCTCCTGCGCTGGCACAGCCCTGGGCGTTGCTGCATCTTACTGGCTGGCAAAGCTTCCCTTGTTCCTTTCTCCGGATTCTTTTCCAGCCGAATCCGTCATCCGCATCAACGCTCCCATCCTCGCGTTCTCGGTCGCGCTCGCGCTCGTCTGCGGCATCCTCTCCGGTCTTGTCCCCGCGTTGCGTCTCTCGCGTCACGATTCCGCTCGTATGCTCTCCGGCAGGGGCGTTGCCGCTGCTCCGGCAAAGCATCGCTGGAGCGTTCTCATCGCCGCGCAAGTCGCTCTCACGCTGCTTCTCATGGCCACTGCGGGCACCGCCATCCGCGGCTTTCTCCAGCTCATGCAGATGCCGCTTGGCTACGATCCCGCAAATGTCATGAAGATCGGCATCCAGCTGCACGTCCAAGAGGGAGGTCAGTGGAGGGGCATTCAGTCGCGCGAAGGGCGCACCGCTTACATCGAGCAGATCCGGGAGAAGATCGCATCCGTCCCTGGTGTCGCCACTGTCGCTGCCAGCGCCGATGCCACGCCGCCCTATACGGGCGCTGAGAGCTCCTTCGACATCGACGGAACTCGCGATCGCGAGCAGCCGCAGGCCCGGGTGATGCTGGTGGACCAGCGATATCTCGCTGCGCTCCGCATCCTTGTGCTTCAGGGTCGCGTCTGGAATGCGGATGAAAACACCAACGGAGACTTCATCGCGGCCGTCAATCACGCTTTCGTGACGCGCTATCTTTCCTCCTCGTCCAGTGCCGTGGGCCGACAGCTACGGATTCCGGGTCTTACGCCTCGGAATCGCTACCAGGTGACCTCCGCGCAAAGCACCGCCTGGCGTCAGATCGTCGGCGTTGTCGGCGATGCGCGCAACGATGGCCTCGATCGCCCCGTCGTCCCCGCCATCTACGTTCCGTACACCGCCATGATGCTGCCCTACGTGCAGTTCCTCGTCCGCACGCAGGGCGAGCCGCTCACCTACCTGCACTCCATCCGCGCCGCGATCGCATCCGTCGCTTCCGACCAGCAGATCTCTAACGGCGGCTTTAACGGCACCTTCACCCTCAACGAAGCCATCGAGCGCGACGCACAGTACAGCCGCCAGCGGCTCTTCTCCATATTGTTTGGCGTTTTCTCTGCTATGGCGCTCGCGCTCGCGCTGGCTGGCATTTTCAGCGTCGTTGCTGACACCGTCGCGCAGCGCACTACGGAGTTGGGCGTTCGCCTGGCGCTCGGCGCGTCGCGCGCGCACGTCCTGTGGGTCGGCGCGCGCATCGCGCTCGTCAGCGCGGCCGCGGGCATCGTCATCGGCCTTGCGTTTGACAGCTTTCTCGGCGCCGTCCTCGCCCACTGGATGCAAAGCGCCTTTGCCGCAGGCACTCTGTTCGCAGCCGCCGCGCTCCTCGCTCTCAGCGCATTCCTCGCCTGCCTGTTGCCTGCCCGCCACGCCATTGCCGTGCCACCCGCTGAAGCTCTCCGCCATCAATAAAGCGTGCCCCACGACCAGTGACCGGCGGCGTCTGGGGTACCCCGTCGTATTAGTCGCGAGTACTCCGCAAGGGCGGATAATCATGTTGGACACCCAGAATCTGGAAGTTGCTGCGATATAGATCCTGCCTGGTCGGCAAGTGCAGATCTATCTTGGCCGTTACACGTTACGCTACCAACACAACATCCGGGAAGCGCTCCACTGCGCGAGTTGGCACGGACAGATCGACACCTGTGCGACTTCCCAGAATTGGCTCGTGAAGTATGAGCCCGAAGGTCGGTATTCGGCTGGCGCCCGCGACTAAAGCTACCGCCTATGCAGCCGCATGCGCGAAGGCCTCTACGCCGCGGGACGCGAGTTCGGCCTGAATGTCGCCAGCGAGGAATCGGCGGGCTTGGTGATTTTGCTTCAGCACGGCGTCAAAGTGCGCGACCGTGAGTCCTCGGACGAACAAGTGAGATTGTTCGCCCGTGCAGAGTTCGGCAATCGGACGCATTTCCTTCTGGAGGTAATCTAACTCCGGAATCCAAGGCGGCGAAGTCCGGACCGTTTCGTGCATCTGCTCGACGTTATCCATGAAATGCATATGGTCGGCGCGGCGAAGAACGATCATGTGTTTCGCGGCAGGTATTCTTTCGAAAATCTCGTACATACCGTCGATCGGAAGGCAGACGTCGTTGTCCGCCGCGAGAACGAGCGTCGGAACGTCGCGGCTCCACTTAAACGCCAGCTTCGCTGGCAGAATCCCCGGCCTCGGATTCGAACTTCCGGCGGGCGCAAGCGCCACAACCGCCCGGATTTCATGCACCACGTCGGGAGAGGCGAGCGCTGTCCAGCCGCCGAAGCTATGGCCGACGATTCCTACAGGGGCGAGTTTGAGCTGCGCTTCGGTCAAAAGATAGTTGAGAAGAAATCGAATGTCCGGAACGCGGCTCGCGATGGTGGCTTCGGCACGCGCGGTCCGCTGTTCAGGAGTTTCGCCGTCTCGATGTCCAAGCTCGAGTGCGACTAGTTCGGAGTGATTCAGTCCCGCAACGATGTAGCCATGGCTGGCCAGGCGATTCGTCAGGAATGTGTAGCCTCGCCTGCCGCTGCCGCCGCTCGAATGAGAGAGAAGGATGATCGGGCAAGTTCCAACCGGTTCCTTTGGACGCCAGACGTCGCAAGGAAAGGTACGGTTGCGAGCGGCGTCGAACGCCTGCATGCTCCTCTCGACAACGGCGAATCGGCCCGGGGAAAATGGATCGTACATTAATTGGTAAATGATACTACGTCCCTCAAACGATCTTGTCGTCTGTGCGCGCAGAAAAAGGTGAGCCGACCGAATGCTACTGAGTAGTTGGCAAGGATAGAACTATCCTTCGCCGTCAGGAGTGATCTACCAAAATGGGACTTGGGTACGAGGATCGCTGTAAAATGCGAATGATGGATCGCGAAACAGAGTTCGCAATCCGAGAGGTAATGCGAGATCTCGGATGGCTGCCGTCCGACCTTAATTGTGAGGAAAAGAGACGCTTGGCAGAGGAATACCTAGCTGCCACAATCGAATGGGCCGAAGCCTGCCAGGGACGGTGGATGGGGTTGGTTGACCGGCTCCGTCAAGCCTACCCCGCCGTACGGCCAACAGAACATCAAGCACTAGATGCTCAGGTAATCGACGAGGCTCGCCTGAAAACGGCTCGCGCTCGGCTAGCTCTTGAATCTCATGTGGCTGTCCACAATTGCCAGGGGTAAGTTGGTCTGAACTTCGGTGCGAGACGCAGAAACTGGCTAAGCGCGTTGCAAGTTCACTGGCTTACTTGTTGGTGGCCCGGACCTGTGACAGTCGTCATCCGGAAACGGCCCTCTGGGGCTTAGGTCCCGCCTGGCAAGTGGCGGGTTTCCCCGTTCGGCGAGCAGATGCTTCGCCAGATCGCCCCTTCGCCGTTACTCATGGGTAATCGCGAATCAACTTCCTCGAAGGGGAGCTGCCCGCCCCTGGGACATTCAAATCCGACCTTTCTCCGAATGGCCCGTGAGAACGAAGCCGCTGGCGCGCTATCCGGTGAAAGCCAACGGTTAGGTCTAACGACCTAACCCTCGCATTCAGAACAGCCTCCACGCGACAGCGCCAGCGATTGCATCTTGCTCGCGAGCGCTATTTCGTCTTGCGCCAGCTTCCGGATGGCCAAAAAATAACCGGTCCAAATCTGCTTGCGTCTATCAGAAATCGAAAGCGGCTCCGCGTCGGCTGAAGGTGTGAAGCGCGGCCGCTGCGGGCTTTCGCCTAGCACCGCGCCACTTTGGGTGAGGATCGTTGTAGCCCGAAGTTAGTCGGTTTCGAGCAGTCAGGCCATCAAATTGCTCTCCCTGGAAATAGCTTCTTCGCCACGCAAGTGATTACGGAGTTCGGATCTGTCACAATGATTTCCAATTCGTCACCGTTGGTATCGATGGCGAAGAAAGCTTGCGATGTGATACCGAAAGGGGCGATCTGGACGGTGTAAGTTCCGGTACAATCCGAGTTCACCGTGTAGGTTCCTGTTTCGGTCGCTTGGGAACTGCTACCGTTACTGCTCACCACGAGCGCGCCCATCAGACCGCCGTTTCCGTCGAAAACAAGCGTCCCGACGTTAGCAAACGGGCCGGCCTGGTCGGGTGGGGCCGTAATTACGCCCGAACCGCTCTGTGCGTAAGTCCCGTGCAGTGTGTTGTTCGAGCATCCTTTGTCGTCGGCCTTCGCTGTGGCTGATATGCCCAGAGCTAGCGCGGTGACTGCGGCCATTGTGAACGTCTTTGCGATGGTGCTGCGTTTCATGAAAAATCTCCTTTTAGGTCTTGGTTAATCTGGTTTGCCGGTTTGAATCCGGCTCACCACGAATAAGGAATGTGGGGCGGGAGGTTACAGAGTCCGCGACGAAGGCATAAAATAGCTGCTACTAGCGCTACAATTCTGGCACAGATGCCGAACTGCCCTCAATGTGACGCGGAACTAGGCCCCGGCGATCCCGCCGGACTATGCCCGCAATGCCTGATTCTGGGCGCTTTCGATAGCTCACTTGGTGCGGACATATCCCAAACTCAGACCATCCACACCGTTACTGCGGCAGCCACTGATGAGGACTTCGTCCGATATCACGTCGTCCGGCCACTGGGCGAGGGCGGTATGGGCACTGTGTACCTGGCCGAGCAACGCGAACCCATTCGCCGGACCGTGGCTCTCAAAGTAGTGAAACTCGGCATGGACACCAGCCAGGTGCTGGCCCGCTTCGCCAACGAGCGCCAAGCACTAGCGATGATGGACCACCCGAACATCGCACGGATCTTCGACGCCGGCGCCACGGCGAAAGGACGGCCGTATTTCGTGATGGAGTACATCGAAGGCGTGCCCATCACGCAGTACTGCGACCGTAATCGGATTCCGATCGGCCAACGCTTGGGACTTTTTCTCGCAGTGTGCCGCGGGGTTCAGCACGCCCACCAGAAAGGCGTGATCCACCGCGATCTCAAGCCGTCCAACGTGCTGGTGATGGAGCAGGAGGGCGCCCCCGTTCCTAAAGTGATCGATTTCGGCATCGCCAAGGCGACCGACCAGTGGGCCGTGGAAAAGACACTGCTCACGCAATTCGGCCAGATGGTGGGCACGCCGGAGTACGCCAGTCCTGAGCAAGCCGAGGTGACCACCGGAGACGTGGATGAGAGCTCCGATGTGTATTCCCTCGGCGTGATTTTGTACGAGTTGCTCGTCGGCGCCGTTCCTTACGACGCGGCCGGCATGCGGCAGGCAGGCTTAGCCGAGATGCTCCGCATCATCCGCGAAGAGGAGGCCCCATCGCTTTCGCGAAAGCTGACGACCATGGGCGCTGAAGCCGCCGATATTGCCGCGCGCCGCCAGACGGATCTGGCCTCTCTGCGCCGCCTGGTGAACGGTGACCTGAACAGCATCGCGTTGAAGGCTCTCGAAAAGGTGCGGGAGCGGCGATACCCTTCGGTGACTGAACTAGCAGCCGACTTACAGAGATATATTGAGCATCAGCCAGTGCTCGCGTCTCCGGCGCGCAGGCTTTACCGAGCGCGCAAGTTTCTTCGCAGGCACAGGCCGGCGGTTTTCGGTGCGGCCGCCGCGCTGGCGTTGATCCTGTTGAGCGGACTGACAGTGTGGTCGTTCGTGCGCCACGACTCTCCGCCCAAACCCAAGTTGGCAAACAAGGGCACCATTGTTCTCGGTGAGTTCGCGAATGCCACGGGGGATTCGGCATTCAACGGCGGGCTTCGCCAGGTGATGGCGGGGGAACTGGGGAAGTCACCCTACCTCAGTGTGCTTCCCGATGCTCGCATGAGCGAGACACTGCGCCTGATGGTCCGGCCGGTGGATACAAAGCTTACTCCGGATGTTGCCTCCGAAATCTGCGAGCGGACAGCCAGCGCGGCCGTGGTGGACAGCTCAGTCACTAGCCTTGGAAGCCAGTACTTATTGAGCTTGCACGCCAGGAATTGCCGAACCGGAGATGTGCTGGACCAAGAGCAGGCGCAGGCGGCGAAGAAAGAGGACGTCTTCAAGGCGCTCGGCGAAGTGGCGAACCGGTTTCGGACTTGGGCCGGGGCATCGCTTCCACGCGTGGAAAAGGAGCCCAGTCTGCCGACGGAGGTAACCACGCCGTCGCTTGAGGCCTGGAGGTCCTTCAGCGCGGCAATGAAGGCGCAACAGCAGAGGGCACAGACAGCGGAAGTTATCCCACTCCTGAAGCGGGCTATCGAGCTCGACGCGCAATTTGCGATGGCGTATGCCAACCTGGGCCGGCAATATGCCTCCTTTGGCGAGTCCGAACTGGGAGCGCAGAATATAGCCAAGGCTTATGAACTGCGAAATGGGGTGAGCGACGAGGAAAACTACTTCATCACTTTCAATTACCACCGGCAGGTAACCAGAAACCTGGAACTGGCGCGACAGACCTTGGAATCGTGGGCCCAAACGAGCCCCCGGGATCTCGAGCCCCACGGATTTTTGGCAGCCTTTACGACGCAGGGGTCCGGTCATTACGACAAAGCCGTCGAAGAAGGTCTGAAGGCGATCGAACTCGATCCGGGTTATTCCATAGGCTACGAGAATGTGGCCTTTGCCTACATCTCCATGAACCGCCTGCCGGAAGCCCAGGCAATACTTCGCAAGGCATCGGAACGTAGCATCGAAACCGTTGAGTTCTCGCTGTGCCGCTACTTTATCGCGTTTCTGAGGAGCGACCAGGCGGCTATGGAAAGGGAAGTGACCCAACGTCAGGCAAAATTGGAAGCCCAGGGATTCTTTGAGCACCAGGAAGCTCTGACAATGGCGTATCATGGGCGCCTGAAAGAAGCGGCCCGGCTATCAGACCGCGCGGTGAGCTTATCTCGGCAGGCAGATTTGCGCGAGCGGGCCTCCCTGTTTGAAGGCGCTCGAGCGGCATGGAGCGCACTGTTCGGGATTCGAGAGGAGGGACAAAGAAACGCGGCTGCGGCGTTGTCGCTTTACCGAAGCCGGGACGCCGACTACGGACCGGCCTTTGCGCTCGTGCTGCTGCATGAGTCCGCACAGGCTCATAAGATTGCGGCGGACCTCGCACAGCGCTACCCGGAGGACACGTCCGTCCAATTCAGTTACCTGCCTGCGCTGCGGGCGCTCGAAGCTCTTAATCAGGGCGACCCAGCGAAGGCGCTCGAAATGACGCAAGCGGCGGTTCCGTACGACCTCGCTGTTCCCGGTACAGCCTTCTATTCTGGCGCTTTCTTCGGAGCCATGTATCCGGTCTACGTGCGAGGCCTTGCTTACTCCCGAATGGGCCGCCATCGCGAGGCAGGGGCCGAGTTTCAAAGGATTCTGGATCACCCGGGAATCATGCTGAACGATCCGATGGGGCCAATGGCGCGTCTCCAGCTGGCCAGAGCGTTGTCCGCTTCTGGAGATGGGGCGAAATCGGCCGCCGCCTACAAGGATCTCCTAACACTCTGGAAGGATGCCGATCCCGATATTCCAGTCGTCCAAGAAGCCAAGGCTGAATCCGCCAAACAACCATAGCGCGGTGTAACTTTGCGCTCCGGATTTCTTATCCTGTTTAGCGGGAATGCCCGCTTAGCGGAAAGACTGTGAGGATAAGACCATGACGGACGGCCAGACCATGCACACGCTGCCGGGATCATCCCAGTTTCCGACCACGCGGTGGAGCCTGGTGGTCGCGGCCGGCGATCCACGTCCAAAGAAAGCTCGGTCTGCTCTGGTTTCCCTGTGTGAGAACTACTGGTATCCGTTGTATGCCTATCTGCGGCGGCGCGGTTATTCGGCCGATCAGGCGCAGGATCTGACGCAGGAGTTCTTCGTGCGCGTGCTGGAAGGGCGATATCTCGATCGTGCCGACCCGGAAAAGGGCCGGTTCCGGTCGTTTATTCTGACTTCCTTGAAATTCTTTGTGGCCGACGAAGGAGACCGCGATCGAGCACAGAAACGGGGCGGCGGGACGGTGGAGCCGCTTGAATTCCCGTCTGGCGAAGAGCGCTACCAGCGCGAGCCCGCGCACGACGAAACACCGGAGCGGATCTTCGAACGGCGTTGGGCGCTTTCGGTAATCGATCGAGTCGTAGAGAAGTTGCGGGAGGAGTTCGTGCATCACGGCCGCCCGGAGCATTTCGAGCGGTTGAAGGTGTTCCTTCTCGGGCAGTCCGACACGCCATATGCCGCCCTGGCTCGCGAAATCAACACGTCGGAGGGAGCGCTGAAGGTGGCCATTCACCGGCTTCGCAAAAGGTATCGCGAACTCTTTCGCCAGGAAATCGCGGATACGGTCGCCGATCCCACCGAAGTGGAGTCCGAGCTGCGGTTTCTAGCGGCCGTGCTCTCCAAGAAATAGCGCTGCCTCGCCACCCCCTACGGTTTGTCGACAATCCGGACACGGGCCGGCGTAGGAACGGGTCCGCAAATGAATGGTGCGGACCTCGGATCGGGACCGAGAAGTCGGCTAGCATCCTGGCAACCCTGCTCGAATTGCCAGATGGCCGGGGCACAGGCCGGCGCAAATCTGCGCGTCGGCCGTGATACGGCCAAGTGCCATCGTTTACGTGACTCTGTGCTATCAAGAGGCATTATGCCCGTACGAGCGTACCACCTCACGTCAGCCACCCACGCTCTTAGCAACCTCCGTCACCGTCGTCTAAAGATAGCCACCTTCGACGATCTCAATGATCCGTTTGAACTGTGGGCCGTAGCACAACCCAACCCAGCGCTCCGCAGGGGCCTTCGCCACTGGAAAGAACAGATTGCCCGCAGCTATGGAGTCCTGTGCTTCAGCAAGAGTTGGGACAACCCCGTTCTCTGGAGCCACTACGCCGACCGCCACCGAGGTATAGCGCTCGGGTTTGACATTGACTCCAGCATGGCAAGAGGCGTCACCTACACCAAGATACGACCACCATTCCGCAGAGTGGACGAGGCCGCCCTTCATACGCTCCTCTACACGAAGCACCGCGACTGGCAGTACGAGAAGGAAGTCCGTGTCTTTGCGCGACTCGAAGAACGCGACGTAGCCACAGGCCTGTATTTCGGCGACTTCAACGAGCGCATGGCGCTGCGCGAGATCATCACCGGACCACTCTGTGCTATCAAGAAGCACGAGGTCGAAGAAGCGCTCCGCGATGAGCACGTCTCCATTACCAAAGGACGGCTTGCTTTCAACACTTTCAATGTCGTCAAGGACAAACGAGGATTCCAAAGATCCTGAGTGGTTGAAGCAGTCGTACGTTTCCACCTTGTCAAAGGCGAAGACTCAAGAACCGGGGATTCAGCAAGAGCTCGGTCAGCTTCCGACTCCGCGCCCTTTCTTTGAATCCTGTATCATCCTGATGATTAGGTTTTTGCCCGGGAATCTCTTAGCGCCGTTTTGCAGCCCTCCGGATTGCCGACAGACGTGACTTAATCCGCTTGGGTTCAGTCTTAGGCAAGTTGAACGCGTCGGCCGTAGCATCTTAGAAGAGGTCCTCTCCGAAAACGCAAGAACCGACACGTTCCTTTAACAGTCTCTAGGAAGGCTGATAATTCAGCGTAATTACCGGGCTTTTCGCGCTATTACCGCTGGCATCCGTAACAGTGAGCTGAATCAGGTACAATCCTGCACCTTCCACAAAGTCGATTGTCGCCTTCGGATCGGTTGCGATCTGCAAGATGGCGGCTTGTTTGCCGCCCGGCACGACCATGTAAAGATACTGCAAGGCGCCCGCTGCGCTCGTCGAGCCGCTGCCGTCCAGGACTACAGACGAATCGCTCGTCGTCAGATTGAGCGGCGTCACGATCGCGGCGGTTCCAGTGGGTCCGCTCGTGTCGGACGACGACGTCTTGGCCGGTGTCAAGAGGAAGGCGTGAACTTCACCGTTGCTGGTGAGGCCGAAACCGGTAATCTCGCCCCGATCGTTGATCGAGCTGGCGTTCAGCAACTGCAAAGGCGAGTTCGCTGGCACGAGCGTCGTCAGATCCAGCATTTTGCCGTTGGTCCACAGGAACGGGCGGAAATTTCCCATCGGCGGCCCCGGCGCCCCCACCGAAGCGCCGATCACTTCGCCTCGATTGTTGATCCAAAAGCCGGCGCTAAACACGTCTCCGGGTAGAGTTCCGAGGTCTTGCATCCCCGCCTCCCAGGTCCACAAAAATGCATGATTGTGCGCGCTGCCCGGTATTGCGGAAGTTCCCACTACTTGGCCCTTATTGTTGACGTTAAGCGCGACGTTTCCGACGCCCGGTGCCGCAGGGTTGTATGTTCCGCCCAGATTGCCGAGGTTGGTTACCGCGCCGTTTTCCCAGAGCACGGCATGTAAGGACGCCGAAGGCCCCGGCAGTGTCGTTGTGGCACAAGTGCCGGTCATCCCAACAGCCTGGCCGAGATCGTTGATGGCGAACGCATAGCCCACCGTGTCGCCGGACGGCAGCGGCAGTTGGCGGATCTGGCCTGGGCCTGGTCCCCAGATTACTGGTTCATAATCCAAAACCAGTGGTCCGATGCCGTTGGCCGCGACGCCCGCAGGGCACTTCGGATCGCGAACGTTGGTCTCAGCGACTCCTGCTGTTTCGCCTGCATTGTTGATGCCGCCCCAGTTGGCGTTGGTGCCTCCCAAAGTCGGGAGAGCGGTGATGATGCCATTCTGCCATTCGTACACCAGGCACTGGAGTCCCGTGCCGTAGCCGCAGAAATTTTCACTATTCGGGTCTTTTGTAGTAGTCTCTGCGCCTCCCATGACTTGCCCCAAATTGTTTACGCCACCGGCTCCGCTGTTGGTTCCCCCGAGCCCCCCGATGTCCGCGTAAATCCCCTCGTACCACATGTAGGAATGCTGCGCGCCGCTCGGCACCGTCGCCAGGCCCGCCACAAAGCCGTTGTTGTTGACCTGGTTGGCCTGGCTGAACATGTTGCCCGCCGGGCCAAGATCGGTCAATGTATAGCTGGGCGTCTGCGCAAATGCTATCGCAGCCAAACAAGCGCTCACGCCCATCAGATACAGGATTCTCATAATTTGTGCCTCCTCTTTTCGTGCCTTCATTGGGAATAGGCGCAGAAAGCGACAGACCGGGATCATGACGCGGGAATCATGCCGGAGGCGGCGATATAATAACAACCCAAGGGATGCTGCGGTTCAATTCAACGGGGAACGATATCACCACGCTCCTGCGCGCCTGGAGCGAAGGGGACCAGGAGGCGCTCAAGAGGCTGACGCCCATCGTTTACAACGAGCTGCACCGGTTGGCGCGGCGTTATATGAAGCAGGAGCGCCAAGGCCACAGCCTGCAAACCACGGCCTTGGTAAACGAAGCGTACACGCGCCTGGTGGATTATAAGCGCATGCATTGGCAGGATCGCGCGCATTTCTTCGCCGTTTCCGCGCAGGTAATGCGGCGTATACTGGTGGACTACGCGCGTCGCCACAATTTGAAGCGAGGGGCCGGCGTCCAGCAGGTGTCTCTCGAACAGGCGGCCGTGATCGGAGGAGATGAGAGCACAGGCTCCGCGCTGGATTTCGCCGCGCTCGACGATGCCTTGAACGCGCTGGCGCGCATCGATCCGCGTAAGGTGCAGGTGGTCGAGATGCGATTTTTCGGCGGGCTGAGTGTGGAAGAGACGGCGGAAGTGCTGAAAATATCCACCGTCACCGTGAAGCGCGATTGGAGGGCGGCCAGAACCTGGCTTTACCGGGAGCTGACCGGGGCGAGCGATGAATCCCGAACGCTGGAAACAAGTTGAAGGCGTCCTGCAATCGGTGCTGGATCGCGCGCCCGAAGAGCGCGATTCGTTCCTGCACCAGGCCTGCGTGGGCGACGAGGCGCTAGAAAGCGAAGTCCGCTCTCTGCTGACCCACGAGCGATCCGCGGAGCGCTTCCTGGACCGCCCGGTGATGGAAATCGCCGCGCACATGTTCGCCAAAGCCGAACTCCCCGCCGGCGGGACCGTCTCCCATTACCGCATCGGCGGAAAATTGGGCGGAGGCGGCATGGGGGTTGTCTACAAGGCCCACGACCCGCGCCTCGATCGCTTCGTCGCGCTCAAGTTCCTGACCGGCGAGCTGGCGCGCGATCCCGACGCGCTCCAACGCTTTCGGCGCGAAGCTCGCGCCGCCTCGGCGCTCAATCATCCCAACATCTGCACTGTTTACGATATCGGCGAGCAGGACGGCCAGGCCTTTATCGTCATGGAGTTCCTGGACGGTACCACGTTGCGGGAGCGAATCCAGGGCCGTCCGCTCGATCTCGACCTTCTGGTCGCGCTCGCCACCCAGATCGCCGATGGATTGGACGCCGCTCACTCCGCCGGAATCATTCATCGCGATATCAAACCGGCCAACATTTTCGTCAGCGCACGCGGTCACGCCAAGATTCTCGATTTCGGTCTGGCGAAAGTCCGAACCGACTGGCGGTTCGAGGTCTCCCAAACAGCCGCGGTGACGCGCACCATCGCGGATGATCTCACCCGTCCCGGCAGCGCGCCGGGAACCGTCTCCTACATGTCGCCCGAACAAGTCCAAGCCCAGCCGCTGGACACGCGCACGGATCTTTTCTCCTTCGGCGTGGCGCTGTATGAGATGGCCACCGGCGCGCTGCCCTTTCGCGGAGAGAATTCGGCTCTGATTTTCGATTCCATCCTGAACCGCACCCCTGAACCGCCCGCCCGCCTGAATCCCGCGGTGCCGCCCGAGCTGGAGAGCATCATCGCTAAATGCCTGGAGAAAGATCGCGCCCTGCGCTATGCCCACGCTTCGGAAATTCGCGCCGATCTGGAGCGCCTGAAAGGTAGCACGCAGGGCGCCAAGCCGAATCGCCCGCATAAGCTGCCCTGGAAGCTGCTCGTTCCGGCTGCCGCCGTGCTGGCAATCGCGACAGCAAGCTACTTCTTTCTCCACAAGAAACCTAAGCTCACCGACAAGGACACTATCGTCCTGGCCGATTTCACCAATCGCACGCCGGACGCCGTGTTCGATGGAACACTTCGCCAGGCATTAGCCACTCAGCTCGAGCAGTCGCCTTTCTTCAGCGTCGTCTCCGACGCGCGCATCCGGCGGACTTTGCTGCTCATGCGGCAGCCGGGGGATGCACACCTCACCCCTGAGATCGCCCGCGAAGTCTGCGAACGAACCGCCAGCGCCGCCGTCCTCGAAGGTTCCATTGCAAATCTTGGCAGCCGGTACGTGCTGGGCCTGCAGGCGCGCAACTGCAAGACGGGCGATGTCATCGACAATGAGCAAGGTCAGGCGGCGAAAAAAGAAGATGTGCTGAATTCGTTGAGCCAGCTGGCCGACCAATTCCGGGCCCATGCCGGCGAATCCCTTCCCATGGTGGAGAAATACGATACTCCGCTCGCCGAGGCCACTACTCAGTCGCTCGAGGCTTGGGAAGCCTACGCTGCCGGCTGGAAGCTGCAACGCACCAAGGGCGCCATCGCCGCTCTTCCACTGGTCAAGCGCGCCGTCCAGATCGACCCCCAATTCGCTATGGCGCAGGCCCTGCTGGGCCGCGTGTACAGCAACCTGGATGCGTCGGATCTCGCGGCCCAAAGCTTGAACCGGGCCTGGCAGTTGCGAGATCGCTTGAGTGAACGCGAGAACTTCTTTATCACCGCCACCTACCAATCGCTCGTAACGGCAGACCAGACCGCGGCGCGTGAGACCTGTGAGGCCTGGGAGCAGACCTATCCACGCGACGGACAACCCCACAAGATGCTGTCGGGGCAGACCAATAAGATCGCGGCGCGCTATGAACAAGCGATCGCCGAGGGTGAAAAAGACCTGCCACTGGATCCGGATTTCGCCATGGACTACTACAACCTCGGTATCAACCATGTTTTTCTCAACCAGATTTCGGACGGAGAGAACTGGGCCCGGCTTGCGGTCGCGCGGGGATTGGAAGTGGATGAGATCGTGATGCTGGAGTACGAGATTGATTTCCTTAAGGGCGACCAGTCGGCAATGGATGATGTGGTGTCGCGCGCTCGGACCAGGCCCGGGGCCGAGAACTGGATCTCCAACGAAGAGGCCTTTGCCCTGGCTTACGCCGGCCGCTTACAAGAGGCCAGAAAGATGTCCCGCTTGGCGGTGGATGCGTCTCGCGACGGACAGGAGGAGAGAGCGGGCCTTTGGGAAGCTGGAGAAGCAGTCCGAGAGGCTATCTTCGGTAACGCGGCTAACGCGAAGAAGAGCGCGATGGCCGCCCTCGAATTTGCAAAGAACCGCGAGGTGGAATACGGCGCTGCTTTTGCACTTGCTCTTTCAGCCGATTCCCAGCAGGCGCAGGCACTGGCCGACGACCTGGAGCGGCGTTTCCCTGAAGCCACCGCCGTACGATTCAGCTTTCTGCCGGTACTGCGCGCCCGCCTTGCTCTGAATCACGGCGATGCGCGAAAAGCGCTGGATCTGCTGCAAGCAGCCGTCCCTCACGAATTGGGCATCCCATCGAACGCACTCTACGGGAGGCTTTACCCGATTTATGTTCGCGGCCAAGCATACCTGGCCTTGCATCAGGGTGCAGAGGCCGCGGCGGAATTTCAAAAGATTCTCGACCATCGCGGGATCGTAATCGACGATCCAATCGGTGCCTTGGCGCACTTGCAACTTGCGAGAGCATTGGTCTTGGCGGGAGATAAAACCAAGGCCCAGACTGCTTACAGGGATTTCCTCATGCTTTGGAAAGAGGCCGACCCTGACATTCCCGTTCTAAAGCAAGCCCAAGCCGAATACGCCAGGCTCCAGTAGACCTCCACGAACTTGCCTTTAGTCCGGCTTGCTCCGGCGCCGGTTCCCAAAGGAGCGCGATTCGCCCTGTGCCGAGCCCTTGCTGCGGTTCCGCACTCGCCGCACACAGTTATCAGCTGGACCATATTTCGAGCGTTCTAGGGCAGAAGGGGACTGATGGGGGTTTAATGGCCACTAGCCCAGTCTGGATTCAGTTCGAATCGGTTCATCTCGGATTAGGAATGGGCAGTCGGCTTGTGACCGCTAACCGTGTCGCTTCGTCCGTATCACGACAGATCTCTATCGGAAGCGGCCCGGCGCAAAAAGCTGAATAAAGGTGTGATGGTCGGGGCCGGGGCGCTTCCGATAGAGATCTGTCGTCACTCGGCCAGAGAGGTTATTGTCGCCGGAATCACAATCCAGAGTGTTGCAGCAATGATCGCGTTTCCGTGAAGTGACGACCCGGGAGGATTGCTACGGTAGCGTAATCCTACAGATATTCCTGTGCGGCGTCTCCACCAAGTAGGCGTACGTGGACGCGCCCGCGCTGGCTGCGTTCGCTGGAATCACTACAGGGCTTGGCAGATTGGTAGGCTGCTGTTGGTTGACGCCGTCCGGCGGCAAAGCGGGTAGGGATACCGCTTGCCGAGAGCCATCGAGCTGGAATACCAAGCGCGCTACATCGGCGAGGTGCGGCACCGTGACGCGAGGAGTCCTGGGGCCGTGCCGAGGTTGAGATCCACCACGAGGAGGCCAGCTCCGGGGCGCGCGTTGGTGTAGGATGTCATCAGGTCGTCGAATAGGAGCAATCGCATGAATGTCCGCCACCTAGTGCCGTCCTTGAGCCGCCGGCTCCTGTCCATGGGATCATCCCTCATATTGGTTGCCGGCCTGCAGCAGCCGGTTCACGCGTCAGGCGTAGACCTCTCGAAGTTCAGCCGCATCGAGCCGCAGTTCATCGCGGCGCTAGGAGACCCCG
>PMUP01000049.1 GCA_003166865.1 Bryobacterales bacterium | reverse complement strand
ACTCGGGCGTAGCTTTCAGGAAGAGGCGGAGGAGTAGGATTATAAGCGCCACGAATTTCGACGTAGCGCAGGCCGGCGCCGGAAGGGGTCAGTTCAACGGAGAGCTCCGGGTTGCCTCGGCCGAGGTGCAGGCGGAATTGGACGGCGCGCATGCCTTCGGGAGCGTCGTCGATAGGGAGGGTTGCGGCGGGAACGCCGTCGATCAGGAATGTGGCCTGGGGCGGGACATCCTGATGTGAATCACCTTGATGTGAATCAGCGTGGCCGTGGACGGCGATCAAGATGTCGTAGTCGGCTTCAAAGTCGACCTTCAGGCGGAAGTCGCGAGCGGCGTAGCGCTGGACGGAGGGCTGGGGAGCAGTGGGCGGGACGATGGCGGCTTTGGCGATTTTCTCGGCGGCCGCGAGGTATTTCTCCATGAGGGCGGGCGCGAGCGAGAGCACGCTGGCGATGTTGTCGAAGCCGTAGCCGGAATCGTCGGCCGGGAAATCGGCGGCGGGCTGGAAGGGGGTGGCGAGGAGATCGCGCACGGTAGCGTTATATTCGTAGCGATTGAGGCGGCGGGCGCTGGTCTGGGCTGGAGTGGTGTCGGGGGCGTCGCCGGATTGGGCGAGCAGGGTGAGGGCGAGCGCGAATAGGGTGCAGGTACGCACGAGCTAATTCTAGTTTACAGGTGTCGCGAAGAGTCGCGACACGGCACGCAAGAGTGCGTGCGCCACAACCGGGTGGCGCAAGTGGCCTACTTTTGTGTTTGGTGGTGTTATTTCAGAAGACCTCGGAGGCAGGCCGGCGTATGGACTGAGTGGCGGCGAGGATCGAAAGCGTGCGCTGGCCGTGGGTCCCTTTGCCCTTGGAAACGCTAATGCCGGGGATGCGGGTGAGCGCTTGTGAAAGTCCTCTGGGAGAGCTGGGCAGGGTGGCGAGCGGCGCGAGAGCGCGGAGTTCAGTGAGCAGCGCGGTTGCGTCGCCGGACCAGGCTGGGCTGGAGCGCAGGAGCGCATACAGGGTATCGCGAAGGGGATCGGAGCCAATCCACACGGAATCGGGACCGGCGACGGCTTCGATGATGGCGTTGGCATCGAGTCCGAGCACGGGAGCGGCGGCCGCGGCCCAAGCGGCGCAATCGGGAAAGCGGGCGACGTTGCCGAGATCGATGTCGCGAATATGCAGGAGCGCGGAAGAGACAGCCTGCGCGAGAGCAGCCAAAGCCGGGGCACGCAGCGCCTCGAAGCTGGACCAAACGGCGGCCTCGGGGCGAGGAGCGGCAATGGGAGGAAGATCGACGGTCAAGCTGCGGTTGGCGAGCGAGCGCGGCGGGTTCCAGGGAGACTGGGCCTCGTCGAGTGGAGCGATCAGGATCATAGGCCGCGCGATTTCAACCAAGGCAGAATCGCGGGCATCGGGCTGAGCGACTTCGAGAGCGTCGCCGGAGGAGATGGCGCAGAGCGCTTCGGAGATTTTGATGGGGATGCGGTGGATTTGATCGAAGACCAGAATCCAATTTTGCAGGGCGAGATGGAGCACTTCGCGATCGCGCACGGGGAGGCGGCGGAGCGGGGCGGTGGAAGGGTCGATCAGTACGCGGAGAGCTCGGGCGAGGACCGATTTGCCGCTGGACGCAGGGCCGCGGAGGACCAGGATAGGGTACGGTCCGATGGGGCGAAGGGCGGCAGCGAGCCAGGTAAAGATGCGGGTGCGCGAGGTTGGCGAGAGATGAAAGAGGACGGTGAACTCGTCAAGGGGATTGGGGGTTGGGGTTTGGGGATTGGCCGCAGTGGGAACGGGCAGTGGAAGAGTGGAGGAAGACTGGCGGAAGGAGTGACTCAGGTTGTCGGTGATGCTCCAGCCGTGGGAAGTGATTCCCAGGATTTCGCCAGCGGGGTTGGCCAGGTCGAGAAGGATTTTGGATGGCGCGAACGGGTCGCCTTCGAAACTGAGGCGGCGATCGATTTTTTGAGCGGGTGTGTCGCCGTACTGCGCGCGGGCTTCCAGGGTGCGGAGCGCGGTGCGAAGTGCTTCCGGGGACGGCGCGCTTTCAAACTCGGAGTAATAATTGGCGGTGAGCCAGTCGCGGAAATCGGCCGAGCGTAGGGGGAAAATGCGGCGGGAATCGACCTCCCTGGGGATGCTGGCGCAGGGTTGGCCGTCGCGGGAAAAGAACGGCGTAGCAAGGCGGGCATGATAGAGGAGGGCGATCGCCTGATCGGCTTGCTGGAGGCGCGTGGGCATAAAGTCGATTCGAGAATAGCCCGAGGGATTGGGGGTTGAGTGGGGGATGGGTGGGTGAAGTGGTTGAAGGAGTGGGTGAAAAGTTGGGGCGAAAGCCGTGAACGGGTCGGATTGCGCGCCACACAGTTTGGTATAAGAGCGTCTAAGGGGAGAAGGAGAATCCATGGTACGAAAAGTTGCGGACGTGATGTGGGACATGCTGGCGTCAGCCGGCGTCAAACGCTGCTACGGCATCGTCGGGGATGCATTGAATCCGGTGATCGACGCGCTGCGGCGCAACGGCAAGATCGAGTTCATCCACGTTCGGCATGAAGAATACGGCGTCTTCGCCGCGGTCGCCGATGCCTACCTGAGCGGCAACCCGGTGGTGGTGTGCGGAACCGCCGGTCCAGGCGTGACGCACCTTTTCAATGGATTGATGGACGCGCGCAAGGAGGGGGCTGCGATCATCGCCATCGCCGGCGATGTTGAGACCGGGATCATGGACACCGCGGCTCTGGAAGAGCTGAACCCTTACAAGTTTTTCGATACCGCGTGCCTGTACGTGGGGCGAGTGGTCAACCCTGAACAGGCGCGGGCGGTGTTCACGACCGCGATTCTGACGGCGGTGGTCGACAAGGGGCCGACGGTGATCTCGCTGCCCGGCGACATCGCATCGGCGAACGCGCCGGAGCATGCTTTCCACCAGGTCACGCTGCCTGCTTCGCCGAAGTTTCGCCCGGCCGACGCGGATATCGACAAGCTGGCCGCAATGATCGAGGCTGCGAAGAAGGTGGCGATTTTCGGCGGCGACGGCTGCCGCGATGCGCGCGATGAAGTGCTGCAACTCGCGGCCAGACTGAAGGCGCCGGTGGGATACTCCTTTCGCGGGAAGCAATGGCTGGAGCATGACAATCCCAACGCCGTCGGGATGACCGGCCTGCTGGGATACGGCGGAGCCTATAAGGCCATTCACGATGCGGATCTGCTGCTGATGCTCGGCACCGACTTTCCGTTCTCGGAATTTCTGCCGGGCGATGACGTGAAGAAAGTCCAGATCGATAGGAACCCGAAACACATCGGACGGAGAACCGCCGTTGATCTGGCGCTGGTGGGCGACATCAAGTCGACCGTGACCGCACTGCTCGCCAAAATCGGCGACAAAACCGACAGCCGCTTTCTCGAGAAACACGTCGCCGAGACCGATTCGTTCCACGAACTTCTGCAACACTACGTCCAAAAAGGACCGGGGATCAAGCCGATTCGTCCCGAGTTCCTGGCCGCCACGCTGAGCGAACTGGCGTCCGACGACGCGATGTTTTTTGTGGACACGGGCACGGCCTGCATCTGGGCGGCGCGGCATTTGAAGGGCGGGACAAACCGGCGGATCTTCGGCTCGTTCTCATGGGCATCGATGGCCAATGCCGCTCCCAACGCATTCGGTGCGCAACTGGCGTACCCCGGCCGCCAGACGATCGCGCTGTGCGGCGACGGAGGGTTCACGATGCTCGGCCTCGGCGACCTGCTGACGCAAGTCCAGCGGAAGACGCCGGTGGTTCAGATCATTCTCAACAATGAATCGCTCGATTTCGTCAACATCGAGATGCAGGAAGCCGGCGTGGTCCCGTTCGGCGTGGATTTCAAGAACCCGAACTTCGCCAAAGTCGCGGAGGCGATGGGCGCGAAGGGCATCCGCATCGAAGAACCAGGCGATGTGAGGGACGCGCTCGCCGAGGCGCTGGCGCACAAAGGCGGTCCAGTGGTGGTGGACGCGGTGGTGGATCCCTACGCGCTGTCGCTGCCGTCGCACGTTCCGTGGCATACGGTCGCAGGCTTCACGCTGAGCGTCGCCAAACAGGTATTGAACGGAAAGATGGACTCGGTGATCAAGACGATTGAACGGAACGTCGGGTTGGTCTGAACGGGAGCCGTGGAGGAGGCCAGCCGGGCACTTCTACGGTTTGGCCGTTACCCCCGGTGGTGCTATCATACGCGGCAAGTCCGAGCGTGGAGCAACGCAAATGCCCGACGAAACCAACAGCCTGGACGCGCAATTCCTGGAGCGAAAGCTAGCGACGATTCTTTCGGCTGATGTTGCCGAATTCAGCCGCCTTATGGGCGACGATGAAGAGGGCACGCTCAGGACCTTTCGGAGCTACAAGCAGGTATTCGAGTCCCTGGTGGCGATGCATCGCGGACGCGTTTTCAACACGGCCGGGGATGCGATCCTGGCGGAGTTCGGGAGCGCCGTGGAAGCGGTGCGCTGCGCGACCGACATCCAGGCTGCGATGGGCACGCGAAACGATCAGCTGCCATCCTCCCGTCAGGTGCGATTCCGAATCGGGATCAACCTGGGTGACGTCATGCTGCATGGCCAGGACCTTCTGGGGGATGGTGTCAACGTCGCGGCGCGGTTGCAGACGGCCGCGGAGCCTGGAGGAATCTGCATTTCCGGAAGTGTTCACGACCACGTACACAACAAACTGTCGCTGTCGTTCCATTCGCTCGGCGAAATGAGTTTCAAGAACATACAGCAGCCGGTCAGAACGTACTCCATTACGGAAGCCGAAGGCTACGGCACTCTTCCCTCTCCCAAGCCGGGCGGCGCCAGCGGCAGTTCGGCGAGATGCGCTCCGGGCGACAAACTCGGATCCTATGAGATCGTCGCGCCGCTTGGCGCCGGCGGGATGGGTGAAGTCTATCGCGCCCTCGACATCCGTCTGGAGCGCGCTGTTGCGGTCAAGATTTTGCCCGCCGCCTTTTCCGCGGACCCTGATCGCTTGCGCCGCTTCGAGCAGGAAGCGCGCTTGGCATCGGGCCTCAACCACCCCAATATCGTTACCATCTACGAACTCGGGCAGCACGGTTCCACTCACTACATTGCAATGGAGCTGATCGAGGGAACGACGCTGGATGGGCTGCTTCTGGTCGGCTTGCTGCCGATACGAAGGGTAATTGAAATCGCGGCGCAGATCGCCGAGGGATTGGCCAAGGCGCATGAAGCGGGCATCGCGCACCGGGACTTGAAGCCCGGAAACGTAATAGTCTCCTACGACGGATTCGTCAAGATCCTCGACTTTGGCCTGGCGAAGATCGCGCCACCAGCCGCCGATAACCCGCCGGAGGCGGGCAACATGTCCGTGTGGCACACTGAACCGGGTCAGCAGTGGGGCTCGCGGCGGTCAACGAAGCCGGCGGCCACTGAACCGGGTCAGATCTTGGGAACGCGGCAGTACATGTCACCGGAGCAGGCTGCCAGCGGCCAGGTTGATTTCCGGTCAGACCAGTTCTCGTTCGGCTTGATGCTCTACGAAATGCTGACTGGAAAGCGTCCCTTTCAGAGAAGCACGGCAGCGGAGACGATGGCGGCCCTGCTACGGGATCAAGCCGAGCCAATTGGAGTGCAAAACCCCGACATCCCCGCTCCGCTATGTTGGGCTATCGAGAAATGCCTGGCGAAGGAGCCCGATAAGCGCTACGCCTCCACCCGAGATCTGGCGCGCGAACTTGGAGCCATGCGCGACCGCTTCTCGGAAAAACCAATTCAGCAGGTGGAAGTGAAGCACGTGGAGGCCCGGGCAGCCAACGTTCCCGTGCAGCGGACCCGGTTTGTGGGGCGAGAGAAGGAAGTAGCGGCCGCCCGGGAACTCCTGATGCGTCCCGATGTGCGCCTGGTCACAGTTACCGGTCCTGGTGGGATCGGTAAAACGCGTCTCGCGGTGGAGGTGGCGAATGGCCTGGGCGACCGCTTTCCAGGTGGCACATATTTTGTCCCGCTCGCTGCGCTAACCGATCCGGGCTTGATCGCTTCGGTGATTGTTCAGACGCTGGGAATCCGGGAGGCGGGAAGCCAGTCGCCGCTCGAAATCCTCAAGAAGAATCTGCAGAACTCGTTAAACCCGCCCATGCTGCTCCTGCTGGACAATTTTGAGCACCTCACTCCGGCGGCGCCCACCGTGGCCGAACTCCTGGCCATGGCTCCCAATCTCAAAATCGTGGTAACCAGCCGGGCGGCCCTGCATGTATACGGAGAACAGGAATTTCCGGTGCCGCCACTGGCGCTGCCGGATTCGAGATCCATGCTTTCGCTGGAGGCGCTGTCACGGTACCCTGCGATCGCGCTGTTCGTACAACGTGCCGTTGCGGCCAAGCCGGATTTTGAATTGAATCGGGAGAACGCCCGCACTGTTACCGAAATTTGCGCCCGGTTGGACGGTCTGCCTCTCGCGATTGAACTGGCGGCCGCGCGGGTCAAAGTTCTTTCGCCCGCCTCCATGCTGACGCGGCTGGCCAACCGGTTGCAGTTATTGACGGGCGGCGCGCGGGACCTGCCGCAGAGGCAGCAGACGCTTCGCTCTACGATCGATTGGAGCCACGATCTGCTGAGTCCTGCCGAACAGAAGCTTTTCCGAAGATTATCGGTGTTTGTAGGCGGAAGCAATCTGGAAGGCGTAGAAGCTGTCTGCGACACCAAAGGCGATCTCGATTTGGACCTGCTGGATGGAACCGCGTCCATGGTGGACAAAAGCCTGCTGCAGCAGGTGGAGCAGCGCAACGGTGAATCCCGCTTTCTGATGCTGGAAACGATTCGCGAGTACGCTCTTGAAAAACTGGAGGCCAGCGGCGAGCAGGCCTTAACGAGGCGCGCGCATGCCGCCTATTGCCTGGTGCTGGCCGAAGAAGAGGCTACCGAGCGCAGCGGCGCGGACGAAGCGGAATGGCTGGAGCGTTTCGCGCTGGAACATGACAATTTTCGCGCGGCCCTGGAATGGTTGACAAAAACCAGAGATGCCGAGTGGGGCTTGCGTCTCTGCGCGGCCCTGTTTCGCTTCTGGGAGACGCGCGAGTTTCTCGCCGAAGGCAGGGACAGGCTGGGCAAGCTGCTGAAACTGCCAGTAGCGGCAGCTCCCACCAAGACGCGCGAGCGCGCGACGTTTGTCGCCGGTGTGCTTGCGAGCGAGCAGGCGGATTATGCCTCGTCGGATGCGCTCTTCAGCGAAAGTCTGGACATCGCGCGCCGGTTAGGTGACAAGCAAGGCGTCGCCGTTTCTCTAAACGGGCTGGCGGTCAACGCCCGGCACCGGGGTGAAGTCACAGTTGCGCACTCTCTGTTCGAAGAAGGCCTGACGCTGTGGAGAGAATTGGGCGACCAGAAGGCCGTCGCCCGTTCTCTCAGCAACCTGGCAAGCGTCGTCAAATTGCAGGGTGATTACGCCCGCGCGCGCTCCCTTTACGCGGAGTGTCTCTCAATCTTCTTAGGTTTGGGAGATCGGACAGGCGTCGCTTGGTCGCTGAACTCTCAGGGCGATGTCGCCCGGGATCAGGGTGACTCGGCCGCCGCACAGGGGTTGTACGAACAGGCCCTGGCAATTTTTCGGGAACTTGGCGACCGTTGGGGCGTTGCCGGCACGCTGACGGATTTGGGAACCTTGGCGAGGGAACAGCGGAATATTTCCGCGGCTCACGCCCTGCACCGGGAAAGCCTGAAACTTTTTCAGGAATTGGAACATAAGCGCGGGATTGCGCGCCTGCTGGAGTGCTTCGCGGCCTCAGCGGCGGCTCAACTGCAAACGGAGCGTTCGTTGCGTTTGGCAGGCGCAGCGGCTGCGTTGCGCCAAAATATCGGTGCTCCGCTGACGCCCGCTGAACATGCCAAACTCGAAGCCATCCTGGATCCCGCCAGGCAGGCATTGGCCAACGCCGCGGGCGCGACGGCCTGGTTAGAAGGTTGGGCCATGCCGGTGGAGAAGGCCATCGAGGAAGCTCTGCTGCCCGAGACCGCACCTTCCTCCTGTTAGCGCACCGGAACGACAGCGGTTATTCCGCGGTGGCCGGATCGATGAGCCGGCGCACGGCGGAGACGCGATTGGAAGGAATGCCTACGCGCCGCGCGTGTTCGTGGATGGTCGCCTCGTCGGGAGCGAGGTACACGCAGTACACCTTGTCGCCGGTCACGTAGCTATGGAGCCACTGGATCTCGCAACCCATGCCCCTCAAAGCGTTCACCGACTTTTGGGACAAGGCCTGCCATTGGGCATCCGACAGATTTCCGGCTCCTGGAACTTCGCGTTCGATTACGAATTTGGGCATTTTTACCTCTGCTGATGCTAGCATGTCTCAGAGCAAGAAATGAGGCTGCCGTGGATCTCCGATCGCTTCAGAAACCGCTAAAAGAACACTACCGCAGCGACCCCCAGGCCTCGCAGATCACCCTGCGGGCGAAAGCTGGCGAGACGAGCGTTCCAGTGGCTTGCTCGGTCGACCTCGGGCGCGCCATTTACCAGGCCGAGGCCCACCCTGGAGTCGGCGGCGGCGGTACCGGCGCCTGTTCGGGAGACCTTTTGCTGGGGGCTCTGGCGGCGTGCGCCCAAATCACCTGTCAGATGGTGGCCGCGGCTATGGGCATACCAACCGAATGTATCGAGGTCACGGCGGAGGGAAAGTTGGATCTTCGAGGAACCCTTGGCATATCAAAAGACTTGCCCGTCGGCTTCGAGAGCATCCATGTGCATTTTGATGTTGCTGCGCCAGAGGCAACGCCGGAGCAACTGTGTGCATTGCAGGAAAAAACGGAACAGTTTTGCGTGGTGATGCAAACCCTAACGCGGCCGCCGAGACTCGAAACCGAGTGGGTGAGTCACGCCGAAAGACGGCGGGACCAGTTGTGATCCGGCGCCACTGAGTTTTACTTTCCTTAGAGCGGTCGAGATGGATGGTCTCGCGGCGCACCCTCCGGCGCAACGATCGAAAAGCTATTCAGCGTCCGAATTCGCTGCTACTCCGGCGACCCCATGTCGGACGCGCCTTGGTCGCGCACTGGCAGCCGTCCAGCTGCGATCGCGGCGTCGAGATCATCGACTGCCGCGGCGCTTGGATGAGGCAGTTCCCGAACGGCTCGCAATACGGCTTCGGGCGAACTCGCTTTATCGAAGAGAGAACGCAAACCCTCCAGCGCCACCTGCTCCACGCTCTTCTGCTGGGCGGCCGCAATTCCCTCCAGACCACGTGCGAGGTCATCCGGGATTTGAATCTTCATCGTTTCCCTCGAATATCATTCTCGCAGCTTACCCCGCCATCAAATCCACCAGCTCGCCGACCAGGCGGGAATCCTGGTGGCCAAGGGCGCTCTCGCCGAGGTCCAGCCATTGATTGCGGCGGGTGTTTTGGACGAAGACTACTTTGTCGACCCGGAACGTTTTGGGAAACTTGCATTCCGCCCAGCGCGTGCGGGCGACGCGGGCCAGCTCGTCCACTTCGTCACCCTTGTCACGTGGGCGCGCAAGAAACAGTTCGGAACCTGGCGCACAGCTTGTCCAAGAAGCCCGCCAAGGTTCTGGGATGAAGGAAGGTAGAATAGAACCATGCCACGCGATGCGGCAGAGGTTCTGAAAGACGCGCTTGAGCTTCCGCCAGAGGCCCGCGCTGCGCTGATCGGTCCACTAGTGGAGAGTCTGGACACGGAAGTCGACGAAGACGCCGAGGAAGCCTGGCGCGAGGAAATCCGGCGCCGGCTGGAAGAGATCGACAGTGGAGCCGCGAAGTTGGTTCCGTGGGATGAGGCGCGGCGTCGTCTCCTGGCTCGACGGTAGCGGTGACCGGTAAGAGTGCCCGGATCCATCCTGCGGCCCTTGAGGAGGCCGAGGCAGCGATGGCTTGGTACGGGAAGCGGAGCCGCGCAGCTGCGGAAGCGTTTCTGAATGAACTCGACCGCGCAATCACGCAGATTTCGCAGCATCCTGAACGGCATCAGCTGTACGAATTCAAAACCCGCAGAGCAGTGCTCCATAGATTCCCATACTTGATCGTCTTTCGCGAGGGTACGGAAGGCATCGAGATCATTGCAGTGGCTCATGGACGGCGGAGGCCGGGTTACTGGCGTGATCGAATCTGATGGCCGTTACCCCGCCAGCAAATCCACCAGCTCGCCGACCAGGCGGGAATCCTGGTGGCCAAGGGCGCTCTCGCCGAGGTCCAGCCATTGATTGCGGCGGGTGTTTTGGACGAAGACTACTTTGTCGACCCGGAACGTTTTGGGAAACTTGCATTCCGCCCAGCGCGTTCGGGCGACGCGGGCCAGCTCGTCCACTTCGTCACCCTTGAGATCCTGCGCGAGAGTGATGTGCGGGTGGTAAGGATAAGGTTCGTAACAGAGGAAGCCTTGGGCGTTGAGGGCCGCGTGCATGTTCCGCATCTCTTCACGGCCGCGTCCGATTTCGATGTAAATGACATCCGTGACCGGGAACACTTCCACCTGAGCCAGTTCCACTTCGAAGGGCGGGAATCGAGGGGCGAGGGTGCGGACAGTTTCCCAAGCGGCCTCCGGCGAGGAACAAATGGGACGGGGCGGCAGAATTGTCACGTGGGCGCGCAAAAAACAGTTCGGAACCAACTCCTGGCGCAGCCGGTCCAGAAAGCCCGCCAAGGGTTCTGGAATGTAGCTGACTAGCGCGAAGGAGTTGACCCGATCCCACGCGGCGGGATCGTTATACATACCTTTACTATTATGTTACCTCCACCGCATCTGGAGTGGCGCGCGGAGCCGGTTCTGGTACGTACCATTGCGCCTCTTCAAAACCTATGTATTTGAAAATGCGGAGCTGGCCGCGCTGCTCGATCACGTCGCCCACCACTTCGATGAGATCGCCCACGGCGATGGCTTTGTCGCTCCCACGCAAGTCGAGCCACAGCGCGTAGGGGCTGGCGGCCTGGATGACGGGTCCGGCTTCATAATCTTTCAGCTTGACGACAGCGACGCCCGGCGTGTGGGGCGTCCAGCGGAACTGCTGCCGCGGAATTTCCTTCAGACGGTAAATCTGGTAAGCAGGCATGTCAGCATCTATTCTCTCTCAAAACAATTCGCAATGGAATGTTTTATTGCGGAGGCCTGTTCCTGTCCGGCGCGAATCCAGGCTGCGGCATTCGGCCGGGTCCAGTAGATGGCTTCGAGCGGAGTGCCGAGCAGCGCGGGAGGAGCCAGGCGGATGACTTCGAGGCCGGGCGGGACATGCGCGCGAAACGGCGAGAGCATCCGCATGGCGCCGACGAATGCGCGGGCGATGTTGCCGGGCGGCACGGGCAGCACATCGATGACCAGGGCTCGCGTGGCGCCCAATTCGGCGGCGGCCCAGAGCGGCACGGCGGAGAGCAGGCCGCCGTCGGAATAGATGCGGCCGTCGAGGCGCACCTGGTCGAAGAAGCCGATAATCGCGGTGGTGGCCACCAGGTGCTGCCAGCTCACTTGGCTTCCTCGCAGAATCACGGGGCGCAGCTTCATCAGATCGGTGAGCACCATCGCGAAATTGGTTTTGGGCTGGTTTGTTCCAAGTTGGAAGGATTCGTAAAGGTCGCGGATCACGGCCTGAAGCGGCGTGGTGTCGAACACGCCGTGCAACGGAGTGCGCGGAAACTTCCAGCGATAATGGGCTGCGGCGTCCAGGTTGAGCCAACGTTCGATCAATGCATCGGGATGGCTGCCGCCCGCGATGGCCCAGCCGTTGATGGCGCCGATGGAAGCGCCGACGATGAGGTCGGGTTCAAATACATCGGCGATGGCTTTCCAAGCTCCGGCTTGATAAGCGCCGAAGATTCCGCCCGCGGATAGAACCAGCGCCGTCATGAGTGCGGAGGGATGGGCTGAGGAGCGACTCGCGGAACGGTGCCGACGATGTCGACCGGGATGGCGCTGTAC
Source organism: Bryobacterales bacterium (assembly GCA_003166865.1). Taxonomy (GTDB): domain Bacteria; phylum Acidobacteriota; class Terriglobia; order Bryobacterales; family Bryobacteraceae; genus Palsa-89. The sequence goes on along the minus strand of PMUP01000049.1, from coordinate 38,919 downwards.
GACGTCAATTTCGCGCCAGTAAAACGCAGGTCGGCGATCAGGCCGTGTTGAGTTTCCTGGCGCTGGAATTGATCGAAGACCAAGTTCCCGAGCGAATAAAAGATCACGCCGTCGCGATAGCTCTCCACGGGCTGCGTAACGTGCGGGTGCGCGCCGACCACTACGCTCGAACCCGCATCGATGGCCGCGTGGGCGAAGCGGCGCTGCTCGGCGTTGGGCTGTTTCTGATATTCGACGCCGGCGTGCATGGAGACGATGACGACGTCCGCGCGAGAGCGCAAGCTTGTGACGTCGGCGGCCATGCGTTGCGGGTCCGACACCTTGGTCCACATCATTGCTATTCGATCGTCTTGATCGGCGTGGTTGCCGTTGGCTTGGTCGTAGGTGTAGGCGAGAAAGCCGTAGCGGTGTCCGTTACGCTCGATGACCGCGCCCTGGTGCGCCTCTTGGGCCGTGTGGCCGGTGCCTGCTGCGGCAATGCCGTTCTTGGCAAGCCAATCCAGCGTGAAGCTGACGCCGTAACTGCCGCAATCGCGCGCGTGATTGTTGGCGGTGGAGACGACGTCGATTCCGGCCACTCGCAGGGCTTCGATCATCTCAGGCTCGGCTTTGAATATCATGCCCTTCTCGACCGGATGGCCATGATCGGAAAAGGGCGCTTCCAGATTTACAAAGGCGATGTCGGCGGACGAGAGCAGAGGCGCGAGATCGCGGAGGGGTGAAGCGGGATCGGACAAGTGCCGGGCGCGAGCGCCGACATAGCGGGAGAGCATGACATCGCCACCGCAGAGAATGCGCGTGGTGGGATGCGGCGGGGTATCGGCGGCAATTGAAGGGTGCCTGGCAAAGAGGCCCAGCGCCGGAACCAGAAGCAAGGAGCGGCGCGTCGGAGCCAACCGATCAGCTCCTTACCGCGGTTCCGGCTGCTGCCTTGTCCAGGAACCAGATCACGCCCGCGCCGTCGTACGTGGTGATTTGAGCCGGATATTTCTTGGGATCGTAAGGCTGACGCAGGACGGAACGGAGCGGCTGGGCTTTATCGTCACCGGCGGCGAGCATCAGGGTGTGGCGCGCGGCTTCCAGCACCGCGGGCAGAAGAGTGACGCGCCACTGATGAAATTTTTCAACGTACACGGCGGCGGCCAGATTCTTGTGATCGTCGATCAGGGGCTCGCCGGGAAAAAGGCTGGCGGTATGGGCGTCGGGGCCCAGGCCTCGGTGGATGACGTCGAATTGGGGCACTGCCCCGGAAGACAGTTTGAAGAACGCGCGGATGTCATCTCCATAGAGTTTCGCGGCTTCCTGGGGCGGCAGCTCGCCCTGGATGCGGTGGACGTTGGCTGCGGGGAAACGAGCGGCGTCGATGAAGTGGTCCTTGGCAAGCTTGTAGTTGCTTTCCGAGTCGGTGGGTGGAACGCACCGTTCGTCCACCCAAAATAGATGAACATTCGTCCAGTTGAAGTGCGACTGAGCCATCTCGGCGAACATCGGCTTGGGTGTTGTGCCGCCCGAGACGGCGACCGAAACGCGGGGCTGGGTGGAGAGCGCGCGTTCCAGCAGTTCGACCAGTTTGCGTGCGCAGGCCACGGAAGCTGCCTCGGCACTCTCATAAACAAACGACTGTACGGTCATCCGAAACCTCGGCGGCGCGACGAAGCGCACACTTCGTCATGCTAAAATAGTTCTTACCTTCCACACAACTTGCGGTTTCCAAGTTCGAGCTAACGCAACATTCAGTTCAGAAGGAGTAGGCGGCGAGAGCGGGCGTGTAGATTTCCATGCATAAGCTAGGCAAGAAGAAGATCTTGGCGGTGGTTGAAGACCTGATGTTCACGGTAAAGATCAGCGACGCGGCCAAGCGCGCCGGTCTCGAGGTGGAGTTTGTGAAGTCCGAGCGCGACGTGATCGAGAAGGCCACGCAAGAGAAACCGCTGCTAATCATTCTGGATTTGAACTTCAACGCAGTTCAGCCGCTGAAGCTGATTTCGACGATGAAGAGCGACGGAGAGATGAAGCAAATCAGCGTGATAGGGTATTTATCTCATGTGCAAGGTGAACTGAAGCAGCAAGCCCAGGAAGCCGGCGCCAACATTGTGATGGCGCGTTCGGCGTTCTCGCAGAACCTGCAGCAGATCCTGAAGCGACACTCGGGCGTGGTTTAGATCAAAGACGCTCCCGCAGTGGGGCAGAACCACGCGAAACATGAGTGAGAAGCTTGCGGGCGGAAGAAATCCAGTGCGCTCCCCACGCACGGAACCGCAGTTCATGCTCCGACTCTACCTGGCGTTTGTAGATTTAGGAACGCTTTCTTTTTCATTCATTTAGCGTATCAATCAAAATTTCTTACTCGAAGTTGGAGGCTACGCCAGCATAGCGCGATCAGGTATTGGCCTTAGTACTTTTATCGTTTGGTCCTACGTGTGCAGCATGGCAAAGCACTATCTCCCAGGGTTCAGCGCCAATTGAGATCATCGGCGCACTCCTCGGGCGAACGCGGCGGAAGACGCGCGATGTCGCCTCAATCCTGAGATAGCCCCTAGTTCAAGTCTCGAGTTCAAGTCTCGAAAGGACAAGCACGCCATGGCTACCTCTCTGCGAACAGTGGAACGAAGTGCGCCCTCGCCACCTGGAAACAATTCCCGAACTGGAAACAATTACGGAGCAAGCAATTCGCCACAGGAGGTGGACGCAACGACCTTTGCGGACGCGGTTGAGGACGACGAATTGGAAACGGTTGCGCGGCCGGAGCCCACGGGCAGCGCCGTGGATTGGCCGGACTTGGTGGCGCGGATTCAAAGAGGCGATGACACGGGGATGGAGGAATTGTACCGGCTGTTTGCGCGCGGCATCCGGTTTTACTTGTGCCGGCAGTTGGGGATGCAAGAACTGGACGACAAAGTTCACGACACGTTTCTGATCGTGGTGCAGGCCATCCGGCGCGGAGACCTGCGGGAGCCCGATCGGCTGATGGGATTCGTGAGGACGGTGGTGCGGCGACAGGTGGCGGCACACATCGACCAGGTGGTTCACAGCAGGCGCGACGAAATGCATCTGGATGTGGGAGTGCGGGTAGCCGACCGGCGGCGAGATCCAGAGCAGAACATGGCTCATCAACAAAAAGGTGAATTCATGCGTGATATTCTGCGGCAGCTCTCGGATCGCGATCGCGAGATCCTGACGCGCTTCTATCTCCATGAAGAGACACAGGAAGAGATCTGCGGCGAAATGGGCCTGACGGAAACGCAGTTCCGGCTGTTGAAGTCGCGAGCCAAGGCCCGTTTTGGCGAGCTGGGGAAGCGGCGGCTCCAGCAAAAGCCATTGGTTCCATATTTTGCGAGAACTTCCGCGAGGTAGCCGCACTAGAACCTCTGAACGACGAGGAGGCTCTGGCCGTGAGCGCTAGCTTTGATGGTCACATTCCAGAAGACATGTTGGACGAGTTTGTCATGGAGATGCTTTCCGAGTAGGATTGCGCTTTCTGGGAAGAACACCTGCTGATCTGCGCGAGATGCCAGGATCGCGTGGCGGAAGCGGATGAATACGTTCGCGTGGTGAAGAGCGCCGCCGCCTCGATTTCCGATCCGCCCTCAGGACAAAGCCGCCGGAGTCTGGCGAAGCCGATGCTGGTGGCCGCCACGCACGCTTAGCGTGCTTAGCAATGAGCCGCGACTTCGTAGTCCGCTTGTTCCAATACGGCAGATCGCGCTTTCGGTTGTTCCCAACTTTTTTCGAGTCCGCCCAAGTCCCGGCCATCTTCAGGCTGATGACCAGCAAGCCTTTTGTCCGGATGGCTTGCGACCAACCGCGCAGCGCTGAACCGGCAAGACTACGCGCCCTTATCTCATTTGGCGAAGCAGTGGTAGTTAATGTAGTAGGTCTTCGACACTGTCAGGGATGTCGGTGAAGCGCCATTTGTCCAGGTGAACAGGTCGCTTGCAGTAGTTGGGGTTTTGTCCTTCATCACCGCCAGGCCGTTCCACGTGCCGGTGCCGTCGTCACTGGCCTGATAGAGGCACACGGGTTTGTCGGCACCAAACGTAGCGGAAAAGGTCAGAGTAATCGTGCCTGTGCCTGCCGGGGAGCCAGAGCCGGTGGTGGCTATGATGATACCAGCGCTGTTCGTGCTGCCAGTGTCCAGCTTGCAGGACGGGGTGGTGCCACCACCCGTCGAGAAGGCGCACGTGGGAGCAGTGCCGCTGACCGAATAACTGGCAAATTTGGCTGCGCCGGCGCCTGTGACGTCGCCCTTGGCGTCCACGGTGAATTCAATAGTTGAGCCGATATCCCCAGGTTGGCCGTGCGCCCCAAGGAGGATGTTGCCAGCGCTGGTGGAACCACCGTTGACGAAGATAGCCGCGGCCGTGGTGGTGGCCGTGCTGTCGGTCATGCCGGAGACGCCGAAGCTGGAGGTGCTGAAGCCTTCGACGCCGACGCTGGAGGAGCTTGAGCCGTAGAGGCCAGCCCCGGAGGAGCTGGAGGCGTAGACACCGTACCCTGAGGTGCTGGAACCGAGGACGCCATACCCGGAGTTACTAAAACCTCCGATGCTGACGCCCGAGGAGCTTGTGCCCATAACCGCTTGGCCGGAGTAGCTTGAGCTGCCGAAAGTGCCTGGGCCCGAAACCGTCAGGCTTGGCATGGTCTGCGTTCCGGTAAACGTATTGGCGCCCAACAAGCCCGCGAATGGAGAAGAACACGTGCCCGCCGGCAGCGCAGTGAGGGCAGTTCCGCCGGCACACGTGTGAGTGGCAAGGGCTAACGTCGTTGTTCCGCCAAGCGACACCAGGCCGCCGCCCGTGAGACCCGCTCCCGCCGTTACGGTGAGCGATGGTTTGGCGAGCATGGTGTTGGTCTGCCGCAGCGGGGATGCTGAGGCTCACGTTGCCGCTGGTGCCGCCGCCGCTGAGGCCGGAGCCGGCGGTAACGCCCGTGATCGTTCCCGATCCCGCGCCAGGGAAGGTTTGGCCGGACGCAAAGGAGATGATTCCGGTCGGTGCAATTGAGAGATTTGTGGGCGTGGGTGTCCCCGAGCCTGACCCAAACAACAGGCTTAAATTCGCCGACGGGCTCGCGCCATCGGCATTCACCGTCTGCCAGCGGAATGTCTGATTGCTGGCGGTGGTGCCGTTCGAGGCGGAAGCGATCAGATCGAGGGGATTGGACGGCGATCCCGAGGTCTGCGAGTTTCCAGTAGCAGGCAGTGCAGCGCCGCCGCTGGCCGTCAACAAACCACCTGCGGACAAGGAGCTGCTGAACGTTCCCGCCGCCGCTTGCAGATTGCCGCTGAAGTTCCCCGTGGTGCCACTTAAACCGCCCGTCAGAGTGCCGCCCGCGAGGGGCAGGAAAGTGCTGTTGGCGTAGGCTTGGGCGTTGCTCTGGGCCGTACTCGCAGCACTGGTGGCGAAGGCTTCCGCCGTGTTGACGCCGTTGGCGAGATCGGATTGGAAAGCCACTACGCTCTCATTCACGCTCAAGCCCACGCTGCCGCTGGTGCCGCCGCCGGTGAGACCCGCTCCCGCGGTCACCCCCGTAATCGTACCGCCAGCCCCCGGGAAAGTTTGCCCGCTTGCGAAGTGGAAGATCCCGTTGCCGTCCACGCTCGCTACCTCCCCGGAAGCATTTTGAAGGCTTAGGATCTCGCCACCCGCCTTATTCTGTAGCGTTCCGGCGACCCCAGCCGGGCTTCCGACCGTGGCAATCATGGCGTGCGTGGCTTGGGAACCTCCGGTGGCCTCAAATAGGGCGGCCGTCCCGGTATTCTGGGTGTTTACTGCGTGGAACGCATTGCCAGGGCCGGTATGTTGCGCGTAAAGGGCATCAGCCGTGTTGAGGTTTGCATTGATCTGGAAACTTCCCGCTGTGACGCCACCTCCATTGAGGAAGCCATTCACGGATAGTGTGCCGTTCATCTGCTCATTGCCGTTGAACGTATTCCCAATATCAAGACGGGCGTAGTTGGCGGCGGCAACGCCGCCGAGCGACGAGGCGTTCGCCGACGAAGCGACGACGTTCGTCAGGTTCGAACCGTCGCCGAAGAAAGTCGTAGCGGTCACGCTGCCGTTGACGGTCTGATTTTGTGCGAACGAGTTCGCAACGTCCAGGCGTGCGTAGCTGGTAGCAGGAACGCCGCCCACGGTTGCGGCGTTGACACCAGTCAGCGCCGAGCCGTTGCCCGTAAAATTCGTCGCGCTAACATTTCCGTTTACCACCTGATTGCCGTTGAAGTTGTTTCCGCCGTTCAACTGGGAGTATAGGGAATCCGGGTTCTCCGGCGTGATGGCTACCGTATAGGGTCCGTTTCCGACCGGAACCGTTGCGACCACTGTATTGCTGGCGGTGCTGATCACGGAAACAGTGCCGTCATTGTAATTCGTTACGTAGGCGAAATCGCCGTTGCGTGTGATAGCCACGCCGTTAGGGTTATTCCCCACGTTGATTGTCGTCACCGGCATATTGGTGCTGGTGCTAAAGACTGAGACTACGGCGGGTCCCGTGAGCGCAGTGTAACCGAGGGTGCCATCGGGTGTAATGGCGAGGAAAGCAGGACCCGTGCCTCGTTGGCCCCCGGTGGTTGAAACCGTGGCTACCACTTGATTTGTGGCGGTGCTGATCACGGCTATATTCCCGAGCCCCAGAGCCACATAAAGATAGGATCCGGTCGGAGACACAGCAACGCCCGGACCGTCCAGACAACACGTGCCGGCGGTTGCCGGTACAGTAGCTGTCACCGTGTTAGTGGCGGTGTTGATTACGGAGATAGTATGGCCGCTGACGATATACGCGTAGGTCCCACTGGGGGCGAAGGCAACCGCAAAAGGCTGGCTGTCGGTGGCCGGCAGCGCCACTGTAGCAGTTACGGTGTTGCTGGCGGTGCTGATTACGGAAAAAGTGTTGTCGTTGGTGTTGGTAACATAAACGAGCGATCCGTTAGGCGTTGCGGCAATGCCTTGAGGATTGTTCCCAACCGTCACGGTGGTTACTACCGTATTACTGGCAGTGCTGATTACCGAGACGTTGCCCGAGTTCTGGTTGACCACATAAGCGAAAGATTGAGCGTGGGCCAAGCGAGCGCCGCCGGCAATCATCGCGAAAGACCAACACAAAGATGCCAGGACGGACTTAACGCTACTGAGCTTCATCTTATTACTCCTCCGATTTGCGATGCGCCCGCCGATTTAAGGTTTCCACTATGTCATAACGGATCGGAAGTAACAACCTGGAATTCGCGGGGCCCTGCTTATGGTTCCGTCGCCGGTGGATAGGTATTCGGATACTGATCGCTGTTGAGCTGGGTATAGAGCGTGTTGAAGTACGTTCCAAAATAAACTGGATCGGCTCCGACGTGGGCCACACCGCAGTACGCATCGCTGACCGTGTTCTGCCAAATCTGGTTTCCCGAAAACGTGCCGGACCCGGAGTACTCGTTGATCCCACAACCCTCTTCGTCAGCGCTGGCATTCTGGTCAATGGGTCCGACGTTGAAGATGCTGTTATTGGCGATCACGCTGTTGGTAAAGAAGCCCGATGCCGAGCCTTGAATATCCATGCCGCTCATGGCATCGATGTTTCTGATCTGGTTGTTGGTGACTGTGAGCAGATTGGCGCCATTGATAAAAATGCCGCTCTGCGCATTGGTAATGATGTTGCCGTCCACTACCGTGCCGTCCCCGATCGCGCGCAGCGTCACGCCCTCGCTCCGCTGATTGATGCAGTCGGAAATCGACAGGGCGCCGCACAGCCCTTCGGTGATCACATTGTTGATAACTTTGGCGACGGCTCCGTTGAGGACGAACACCCCAAACTGAAAAATTCCGCTGCTGGGCCCGACGCCGGAAATGCTGTTGCCGGTGATTTCAGCCGTTATGCTCGGCGGTTGCGTGCAAGCGGTGCATGCGCCGTTGACTTGAACGCCGTTCGCGGTGAAGTCATGAATACTATTGCCGTTAATCCAGACGGTAAATGCTCCCTCTTGGCTGGCATCCACCTGGACCCCGAAGCCGTTGCCGAAGGGCAATGTGGTACAACCGAGAGGCGTCGCTAAATGCGCGCCGAAAATGGCGTTGTTCTCGAGAACGCCCGAGGAGTTTGAGAAATGGACTCCGGCTACTCCCGGACTGCAACCGCCGACCTTATTGTGGCTGGCATCGATGGCCAGATTCTGGATCGTTACTCCGTGCGTGTTCGACACGGTAATGACGGCCTCGGTCGCCAAGCTAGAAAGGTCAGTAAGAGTGGGCTGTAACAGAACCCTGTTCACCCCGTTCACGTCTATGCCGCGAAGCGTCAGCGGCTTGGTAATGATTAGCTGTTCTGGGTAGAGGGCTGGACATATTTCGATCCCATCGCCCGCGGCGGCAGCGCTCACCGCGGCGCCGATCGTTGTGTACTGAGGGTTCGGACAGGCCGTGTCAGGCTTTCCGACAACCAGAGTCGCAGCCGATACAATTCCGACGCTCAGGGCCAGCGAGAACAGAGCGGTTAATCCAGGCATGAGTCTTTTCAGCATGGTGTCTCCTAATCAATTACCTTCGATCTGACGTTGTAACCTCAGATCGTAGAGTATATGTGTGAATTTGGCGGGTGTCGTCACCCAAATCGGGTATACGAGCTTTTATGGGCGTCGGAACGGTACCGAGCGTAACACCAAAGAAATTAGCTCGCCTTGGCGATCCGTTGCCGTCTTGGACAAGATTCGTTTGATGTGCGTCCGGACTGTCTCGATTGAAGTCCCCACGTCGGCCGCGATCTCTTCGACGTTGCGGCCTAGGACCAATCTTCCTGCGACACGCGCTTCCGCGGGCGTCAGAGAAAACAATTCGCGCAGGACCGCGGGATCTGGCTCCGCCTGCGATTCACTGTCCACGATGAGAACAGATACCGCCGGAAGCGAGATGGCGAGAGGAACAACCCCCGAGGCTTGGACGGGCATCAGCATTAAGCGGTAAGGCTGCTTGCGCGAGGGACGGGGAACTTCCAGCCGCAGCAGAGGAGCGCTGTGATCAGCCGCCATTTGGCCCACCGCTTGACGGAACACCGCGTCTTGTTTCCGCGACGCGAGTGAGATCTGGCCGGCTTCTATTACGACCCCGTCCTTCGATTCCACGATCTCGCGCGCCGCCGTGTTCGCATAGAGCAGTCGGCGCTCGACATCGATCAGCAGCAATGAGTGCGGATAGCGATCCAGGTGACTGGTAAATGTGGAAAGCTGCGAGCGCAGCGAACCCAGCTCACCGTGCAAGAGAGCGGCTCGGCGCAAGTGGGGCAAGAGGGGTAAAATGATAGCTTTTTCCGGCTCTCCGAAAGGGCCGTCTTTGGCTCCGCGCACGGCAGCGATCACGGACTGGCCAGTGTCGGTAACGAGAATGGTCCCGCCGATTCCATGAATGGCATCTCTGGGAACGTAATATTCCCGGAATGCAACGCTCGGTTCCATTTCCGCCCTCGGGCAAATATCCCGATCGGTGCCGACCACCCCTTCCGGCCAGCGGCCGCTGCCAGCACCCCACGGGTCTGCCGGGGCGTAGCGTTCGATATACACCCGGACATCTTCGTCGGACCAGCCGAACCAGGTGACCATCGCAAACTCAGGGTGCTTTGAATCTCGCAGGGACAGGGTTGCTTTGCGGCCCCGAATCGCGCCCACGAAGGCCTCAAGAAACGACGGCCAGCGCGACGCGTCGGCTACCGAGTCATAGATTAAGCCGACCAGCGTGAGCACCGTTTCCATTTGAGCCTCCGGTGATGGCCTAGGCTCAAGCATGTCTAGAAGACTCTGCGGTGCAACCGCGCGATTGTGAACTTGGCGGTGTCGGCGATCGCCATCACGGCCATCACTCCGGCTTGCACGGGATCTGAGACCACCAGGTCGGCCGCATCGGGAACGCTTCCGGCCATGTTCAGGCTGATGACCAGCAAGCCTTGGGCGCGCACTTCGCGAACGGCCTTCTCGATGTCGCCGCCCATCAGCGCTCCGGCCAGCACCAACGCCCGGGCGCGCGACAATCTTCCGACGGCGCGCACGGCATCGGCCAGCACCTGCTCGCCGACCAAGGGAATGGTGTCCACCGAAATGTGTTCACCGCGGATGTTGTGGCGGTCGGCTTCCGAGATGGCGCCGATGGCCACCTGGCCCACTTGCGCGCCGCCGCCGACGATGATGATCCGCTTGCCGTAGACCGTTTGCAGCGTCTTCACGATGCTGACCTCGCGAACAATGGGCAGCGTTTGGAGGTCCGCCTGCAAAATCTCCGGCGCTTCCGGAAGATTGATCTCGAAATAGACGCGCGACTCGGGCTGTTCCTGGATGATGGAGACCGAGGCGATATCTCCGTTGTGATGCGCGATCACGCCGGTCAGTTCATGGAGCACCCCGGGGCCCGACCGGGCCACTACCACCATGCCGATGTTTACGCTCATTTCTGTATTTCGACCGCCGCGGGCGCTTTTACGATTTCGTACTTCCGCAGCAGATCGTCCCAGTGGCCTTGCGCCTTGAGCAACAGCTCACACACTTCGCGGACCGCGCCCTGTCCGCCGGCACTTGCGGTTACGTGCTGGACCGAGCGCTTCACCTCTGGCCTGGCGTTGGCTGGCGCGATGCTGAGGCCCACGCGATTCATCACCACGACGTCGGTAAGATCGTCGCCGATATAGGCGACTTGCGAAGCCGCGATACCGGAGTGCGCCAGAATCTCTTCGACGATGGGAATTTTTTCAATGTGGCCCTGATAGACGTAGGTCATATTGCATTGCTTGGCGCGGAGTTCGGTGGCGGGAGAAACCCGGCCGCTGATGACGCCGGTGACCAAGCCCTTCCAGGAGAGCCACTGAAGCGCGATGCCATCCTGAGTATCGAATCCCTTGGTTTCGACGATGGCGCCCGAGGGATCGGGCACGCCGAATACCTTGCCGTCGGTGAGGACGCCGTCGACATCCATGAGAAGCATGCGAATGTTGGCTGCGAGTTCGTTCACGCCGGGTTTGTGGATCACGGAAGACATGTTCTTCATGGTAACCCACGCCCATTCGAGGAGACGCCGGGCGCGGATTCGTCGTAGGGGTTGACGTTCAATTCGCGCACGCGGCGTTGCGCGGCGGCCAGACCGCCAGTGAGCGCTGCGCCAACGATAGCGTAAGGTTCCCAGGTGGGACCGCCGAGAATGGTGCGCGCGATGGGATTGTCACGCCAATCCCAGAGCCGAGCCGGCGCCCGGTCAACGCTCTGGGGGGTCCCGTCCCAGTGTCCTTTAGGGTAGAAGAAAACACCGATGGCTTGGAGGAGGACGGAGTAGAGCGCCAGCACAGCGAATGCGCGGCGGGGCCAAGCCCGGAACCCAGAGTGTTCGATCGCGGAGACCCCCAGCGCCATCATCACGATCAGCGGCGGAACAAGCTCGGTGAGCAAGCGCGGCCCCCAGCAGAAGCCGCCCCACCACATCTGCCACTTGGCAATGAGGAGGGAGTCAAGAACTACGAAAACCACGGATGCGATCAGTAGCGAAGCATGCTGGCGGCGCTGGCCGAAAGCGCGTGGCAGGAACGCGCACAGTGCGAAGAGCGCGACCGGGGTGTAAATCAGCAGGCCGCGGCCAGGGCTCAGGAAGAGTCCGGCGAGACCCGCGGCGATGGGTCCATCGAAGCTATCGAGAGGATAGCCTCCAGAGAGGCGGTGAAACACGTAGAAGTTGTAGCTGGCGAGGAGTAAGCCACCCAAGAGCGGCACGGCCAAAACACGGACGATGACACGAAGCTGTTGCGTGAGCGTGGCCTTGGCCATCAAAAGAGCCGCGAGAAGAGCCGGCAGCAGAACGACGTTGGTGGGCCGAAAGATGAACGCGGCGGCCGCGCATGCTCCGCAGAGCCACAGCGATCCATTGGGCGAGCGATCCTGGGACCAGCAGTCCAGAAAATAGAAGCAACCGATAATGGCTAGTTCACTCGGGCCGTGCTGCCACAGCGCCTGGCTGGAGATGGACCAAGTTTCGGTTCCGAGAGCATAAACCAAGGTCAGGCACCAGGCCCAGGGCGCGGTGGTGATTCGCTTCAATAGCAGCAGAAGGACGGCGGCTGAGAGAGCCGTTATCGCAGTGGCGGCGAATTTTTCCGCGATCCTCGCGAACATCACCAGCGATCCGGGGTCCCAGTCGCGTAAGCGGCTAATGAAGGCGATCGGCAAATAGAGCGGAGAAACGAACAACGGGCCGCCAATCGGATAGAGACTGAAATAATGCCCGTGAGATGCGTGGATGACTCCGCCGGTGTGACGCACATGACTGTGGATCCAGGGTCCAAAGCGATCGAGCGAGACAGTGTGATCCAGGAAGATGGCGAGTGGTATGAGAGACCCTGGCAGCGCATCGCCGGAATCCACTGGCCGCAGGTTCGCGTGGTACACGACCGTTAGCGCCACGAACAAAAGACAGTACGGACGAAGCCGCACGAGCATGCGGGAGAGGTGCGTGCTCAGTGCGTTCCTGCGCCGGAGGATCGCGGCACGTGCAGCGACATCAGGACCACGGAGCCGTTGATCGCGCTGAACCAGTGCGGCGTGTTTTCGGGAACGATGACGACATCGCCCTTGGCGACGGCTTGAGAGCTTCCGCCTTCGATGCCCGTGCCAGTAAGGTTTTCGGCGTTGGTTCGTTTTTCGTTCGCCAGCTTGCCGCCCGTGACCAGCGTGGCGGAGCCATCCAGTACGTAGAACACCTCGGCTTCATGCTCGTGAACGGCGGCCGGACCGACCGCAGTCCGGTATTCCAGATTCGCGTTATACGGAGCGAGGTGCAAAATGTTCTCGATGACGGTAGGCTGGCCGTCCTTGTGGTCGGACTTCGCTTTCGCGAGAAGCGCGGCGACGTCAGCGGAAGAGGAGTAAGTCTTCGTGGCTGGGGCCGGTTGCTGAGCATAGGCCGCAGCGGCGACGATTGTGAAAGCCAAGCAAATTGCGATTGCACGCATGGAAACCTCCAGTGTTAGGTTCGAACTGAGATGCTATCACAACAGTTGAGTCAAAATGATAACGAATGAGCACACTTGCCGATCCGAACGCCCGCGCTGCTTGCCGTGAGCGCATCCAGCGGCTTGACCCGGACGCCAGCCCGAAGTGGGGACGCATGACGGCGCGCCAGATGGTGTGCCACCTTAACGATTCGTTCCACGTGGGGATGGGAGAAAAATATGCCAGCACTGCCACGAGCCTGCTGCAGCGAACGTTGGTGAAGTGGATCGCACTGCGCGCGCCTCTACGGTGGCCGCAAGGAGTGCCGACACGCCCGGAGATCGAGCAGGGTCGCGGAGGAACGCCGCCATCGGAATGGGAACGCGATCGCGCCGAGTTGCTGGAGTTGATGGATGCGTTTGCGGAGCGAAAGACGTTCGGAGTCCATCCGGCGTTTGGGAAGATGAGCGAGCACGATTGGCTCACTTGGGGCTATCGGCACGTGGATCATCACTTGCGGCAATTTGGTGTGTGAACTGGCTAGGTGGTGCGGGCCCCGTTATTCCTCCGGAAGTTTGTCTTCGAGTTCACTGGCCAGCTTGTGTACGTCCGTTGTTTTACTGAATGACTGAACCTCTTGCTTGGAGGAGTCCACGTTGACGCCCACGTGTTGGCAGAGTTTCTGCAACATTTGAAGAATGGTTGTCAGTTCCTGTTCGGAAAGCATGCCGACTTGAAGATCCAGATGCGAACGCCGTTCGGACTGGCGGGCCATTCGGCCTTGACTGATTAGCACGAAGACAGTCAAGAAAACGCCTTCGGAAGAGACCAGCAGGGCCAGGACGCCGAAAGGAAATGGATCGAAGGCTTTCAGCCCCGGGATCACGTGGAGATTGACCAGGCACCAGCCGACGATCAGCAGCAATTGCGCCAGCAGGAATCCCAGATTGCCTACAAGTTTTGTAACTACGTCGCTCACTCGCTCAGTGGGAGTGCGGCGATTCAGGGCATCGTGCTCCAGCTTAGCGATTGCATCGATGTTGTACTGCGTAGGATTCGCGGCGGCGCGGCGTGGCAATGGACTGTCCATGGGATAGTGGGCTCCTTATTAAAAGATCGCCCAAAACCGAGTTCAGTTGAGCGCCCTACAGAACCCGCAGGTCCATCACCGTGATGTCGTCCGCCTGCTTTCCGCCGGAAGCCGCAGTCGACGCAAGCGTGTCTGCCAAGCCGTTTTCATGCGATTTGCTGAGCGATCTGATTGTTTCCACCGCCCAATCCGCGCTGGCTTCCTCCGTCATCACCTCCATTCGGGCCTCGGAGAAACCGTCCGAAAACAGTACCAGGCGGTCACCGGTTCGCATCGCCACCGAGCGCTCTTCAAACCCGCGGTCTTTGAAAGCTCCCAGCACCGTCGCGCTTGCGTCCAGCAGTTCGAAGTCTCCATTTGCCCGCACCAGCACCGCGGAGGGATGTCCGCAGTTCACGTACCGGATGGTGTGCGTGCTCGCCTCGTAGACCCCATAGAACAGCGTGGCGAAATGCTCGGGCCGGGTGGATTCGAAAAACAGATCGTTCACACGCTGCAGCAACCGCGACGGATAGCGCGCCAGGTCCTGCTGTCCTCGAATGGTGGCCTGCAGATTCGCCATCAGCAGAGCCGCCCCGATTCCCTTCCCGCAAATATCTCCCAGCAGAAATGCCATCGATCCGCCATCGATCTCGAAGAAATCGTACAAATCTCCGCCGATGTCTCCAGCCGCCAGCGACGCGCATTCGCAGTCCAGCCCGTACGCGCTGAAATGCGGCTGCGGCAATAACTTTCTCTGCACCTTCCGCGCGATTGCAAGCTCCGCGGCTAACGGATCGGGCGCGGCGTTCAAATGCTTGCGAACCACCGAAAGGAAGTGGTTATTGTCCCAGGGCTTCGGAACGAAGTCGCAAGCTCCGCGATGCATCGCCTCCACGGCGAGCTCGATGGTGCTCCAGCCCGTCATGGCGATGATGGGCACGTCCCGCCGCTGCGCATGCAAATGATCCACCAGCCTCAAGCCTTCTTCGCCTGACGTGGTGTCGCGCGTGAAGTTCATGTCGACGATAATGAGGTCGTGGTCGCGACGCGCGGCCGACGCCAGCGCGTCGTCGGGCGAATCAACCGTTTCGATGCCGTAACCCGCGCCTTTCAGCAACAATCGCAGCGCTTCTCGAACGTCTGGCTGATCATCCACGACCAGCACGTTTTGTAAACCGGCCTGCTTCTCAACTGCCTCGAGGGTCATATTGCACGGGCTCTACCCACACTAGCGCAATCTCGCTGCCAACCTGAGCGCAGTTTCGCGGCTTGCGGTTTCAACTACTTGCCTTGGTCCCGATCGGAGCCCGATGTTCGTTTGTGAACACCGGCATCGCGTTTTTGGAAGATTGCGTTTTTCGCAGATCGTATCATGTCGAGTTCAGTGGGAGAATAGGAAAATCATGCCGCTTCCAACGGACGAGAAAATCCTGGCACTGGCCCAGGATCTGATTCAGCAGTTCGACACGATCTTCGGATTACACCCGGGCTTTCGGCCAGCCCACGCCAAAGGCATCCTGCTGGCGGGAACGTTTACGCCATCACCCGGCGCGGCGTCCCTCACGCGCGCGCCTCACATGAATCGGGCGTCCACTCCGGTCACCGTGCGATTCTCAGACGCCACCGGCGTTCCGCTAATTCCCGACACCGATCCCAATTCCAACCCACACGGGTGTGCGATTCGTTTCCATTTGGCCGATCGCGTTCACACCGATATCATTAGTCATTCGACCGACGGATTCCCCACGCATACGGGACAGGAATTTTTGGAGTTCTTTCGCGCGGTCGCTTCGAGCGACCCGTCCAAGCTTTCGGGATCTCCTCTTGAAGCATTCCTCGGAAGCCATCCAGCGGCGCTCGCGTTCGTGCACGCGCCCAAGCCCGCGCCGTCCAGCTTCGCCAGGGAAGCGTACTTCGGGATCACGGCCATGCGCTTCACGAATAAGGATGGCGCCAGCCGGTATGGGCGCTACCGGATCGTCCCGGAAGCCGGCGTCGATCATCTGAGCGCTGCCGCCGTGGCGGCCAAGAGCGCGAACTTCCTATTCGATGAGCTCGCGGAGAGAATCGCGAAAGGCCCGATCAAGCTGCGCGTTGTGGCTCAACTGGCGAACGACGGCGATGTCGTGAACGACGCAACCGTGCATTGGCCCGAGGATCGGACTTTGTTGGATCTCGGCACGATCGCCCTGACCGCTCCGGTGGCAAACGACGCTCACGAACAGCAATGGACCATCTTCGATCCCATCCCGCGCGTGGATGGAATCGAGGCTTCTGATGACCCTCTGCTCGAATTGCGCGCCGCCGTCTATTTGATCAGTGGCCGCCGGCGCAGAGCGGCAGCCGAAACCAGCGCGGCGAAAAGTGGCGCTTAAGGCGTACTCGGAGGAGTTCGCCCGCCGTTTAAGGCGCGCACTTCAAAATCTCAGATAACGTCCACGGCGGGGCCGACAAGGAATGCACGTCATCCAGTAGCCAACGCCCCGCATTGCGGCGGAAATCGAAGTGGATCTCCTGGGGCTCACCGCCGTTGAGGAACTTAGTGATTACCGTTTTTCGTTCTTGACCCTCATCCGCACTAGTGATGCTGAGATGGGTAATTGTCCAGTCCTGAGCATTGATCCAGAACACGAAATCCAAACAGCCGACTTCGCCCTTCGCCTTTCGCTTATCATCGCGCAGGAGTTTTTCCAAACGGGGGGTATAAATGCCGTCTGGCGGCGTATACGACGAATGGGTCGACTGGGCCGCTACCAGACGCCGGTAGACTTCGGTGACGAAGGTCTTCGGGTCGTCGATCCGGGTAGCCGCCGAAAGTAAAAGGAGGCTTGAAAAAGAGAATGCTGCAAGCGCGGAGAATACTCTTCTCATGATCCGGGTTCTCTTCTGTCAGGATAGCGGAAGTGTTTGTGAGTCAATAACGGCACACGTGCATTTTCGATCTCCCTGAACGCCGTATGAACTCAGCCGCAAGCGGCAGGGACAATGATCATCTCTTCTCCCTTCATTTTTCAGACTGGGAAGTAGCGCATGTTCTCGAGATCGGAGATGAGACCGGGTCCGGTGGGGTTCCATCCCAGCTTTTCCCGTGTATGCACGCTGGAGGCCGGGGCATCCCGTCCAACAAACGCTGCCAGCCAACCAAAATGTTTGAAGGACTCCTCGGGGGCGAGGGGGACCACGGGCACATGAAGGCCTCGACCGATGGCCTCAGCGATGTCTCGGACGGGCACTCCCTCTTCCGCGACTGCATGAAACTTATCGCCTGCGTCTGCCTTCTCTAGCGCCAGCCGGTACAGCCGGGCAGTATCGAGGCGGTGAGCCGCGGGCCAGCGGTTGAGCCCATCGCCGACGTACGCCGAAACACCCTTTTCGCTGGCGACATGGATTGCATAAGTAATAAGGCCTTGCTTCACAGTGTCATGGACCTGGGGAAGCCGCACGATGGCAGCGCGGACCCCTCGAGCCGCGACCGAAGCGGCCGCCTCTTCCGAAGCCGCACGAGGAACCACTTTCGAACTGGCCGGCAGATCGTGTTCGGTGGCGAGAATACCTGGCACTGAGTTCGCCATCCCGGTCCCGGAGGTGACAATCAGGAGTCTGCCGGAGCCGGCGAGAGCGTCGCCCAACGCCTCGATGACTTGCCGATCGGCCTCACAGTTCGCCACGTACTTGGAGAAGTCGTGATTGAAGGCGGTGTGAATCACAGCATCCGAACTGGTTGCTCCGCTGCGGAGGCTCTCCAGGTTTTCGAGATCACCGCGGTGCACCTCCGCCCCGGCGGCGATCAGCGAATGTGCGCCCGCATCTGAGCGCGTAAGACCGAGCACCTGATGGCCCGAATGAATGAGCTCCTGGACGATAGCGGAGCCGATAAAGCCTGTAGCACCTGTGACGAAGACACGCATATTCTCTTCCTGCTTGTGACATAACAAATATTGACGGACCGTAGCGACTTTGATAAAACCGGAGATAGTCTCCGCATGAATAGATTACCGGAGAGTGTCTCCGGTTGCAAGTATTTTGCCGATGGCTACGAAACGTTCACGACCCCCAGCTCGACAGCCGCGCATGGATGCGCAGCGGAATCGCGAGCGCATCGTGCAAGTTGCGAAGGAGGCGTTTACGCGCCTTGGGGCGAACGCCAGCCTGGACGACATCGCCAGACATGCGGGCGTCGGACCCGGAACTCTGTATCGCCACTTTCCTACACGAGATGCACTCATCGAGGCGGTCTACCGCACCGAGGTAGAGAAACTGGCGGCAGCAGAACGCAGATTCGCTGAGGCCATGCCCCCGATTAAAGCGTTGCGAGCCTGGATGCTCTTGTTTGTCGACCACATTGCGGCAAAGCAGATCATCGCCCCTGCACTGAATACGGTGGTTGGAGGCCCCTCGAAGCTGTATGAAGGTTCCCGCGGTCAGATCCAGGGAGCGTTTGATGCGCTGGTAAAGCGCGCAATCAAGAGCGGCGATATACGTAGAGATCTCGACCCATTCGATCTGCTTCGGGCGCTCATCGGCGTCGCCCATGTGGCATCCGGCCCTGACTGGCAGCAAAGCGCCAAAAGACTGGTGGACATCCTGATCACCGGCTCACGCCCGGCGAAATAGCCGCGGCCTCCTCTCGCCTCCCCTCCCGGCGCGGTATCATGCGGACGGAATGCTGGACCGCGTAGCCGAATTCATCGCGCGACATCGCATGTTTGACCTCGGGACGCCCGAAGCCGGGCAGCGCGTGGGAGTGGCCGTGTCGGGCGGCGCCGATTCCGTGTTCCTGTTGCACGGCCTCCGCGAGCTTGCCCGTCACTTGGATTCGCTGCGGAACCTGCGGCTGAGCGTGATCCATGTCGAGCACGGGATTCGGGGCCGGGCGTCGGTGGCGGATGCCGAGTTCGTCGCGCAACTGGCGTCCACGTTCGCGCTACCGTTCCATATTCGCCACGCCGACGTTCCAGCGATGGATGGCAACCTGGAACAAGCCGCCCGCAATGTCCGGCAGGCGTTTTATGCGGAATTGATCGCAGCGCGAGCGGTCGACCGCGTGGCTACCGGTCACACCCGTACCGACCAGGCTGAAACCGTGCTGTACCGCATCCTGCGCGGGTCCGGGCTGACGGGTCTCTCGGGGATTCTACCGGTCACGGGCGAAGTGCTGATTCGGCCGCTGCTGGAGATCGATCGCAGCGAAATCGAGGCTTGGCTGCGGGAGCACGGGGTCGCCTGGAGAGAAGACGAGACCAATCGCGATCGGACCTATGCCCGCAACCGGCTTCGCCACGAAATCCTGCCGCTGCTGCGAGACGGTTTCAACCCGCAGCTTGACCAGGCACTTTCAAATCTTGCAACTCTCGCTCGGGACGAAGAGGCCTATTGGAAATCCCAAGGGCTCCTCCCCCAACCCCCAACGCCGAATCCCCAACCGCTGATCCTCTGTGCGTCCCAACTGGCCGACGCGCCCCCCGCGCTCGCCCGCCGCCTGGTCCGCCGGGCTGTGGAGATCGTCAAAGGGGATCTTCACGGGATTGATTTCGCACACGTGGAGCGAGTGCTGGAAATGGCGCGCTCAGCCGAAGGCCACGACCGGATGCAGGCGCCCGGCTTGGACGTCTGCCGGTCCTTCGATTGGATCCGGTTTGCGCCCCCTGGCCCGTGGGCCCCGGCTGCGGACTTTTCGGTTTCGCTTCAAATTCCAGGATCGGTGGAACTGCCTGGCTCCCTCACCCGTATTACATTGCAGGTACTAGAGAAAGAAGAGCTCGCGCGACCTTGTGCTACAGTGGTGAATGAGCTGGACTGGCGGCGTTTTTACAGGGGCGAAGGCGCGCCGAGCCTGGAACTACGTAACTGGAGACCTGGTGACCAGTACCGAAGAGTGGGGCAAACCAAACCGGAAAAGGTCAAATTTTTCTTCCAGGAAGCTCGGGTACCCTTGTGGGAGCGCCGGGACTGGCCGATTATCACCTATGATGGGAAAATTGTGTGGGCCAGGCGTTTCGGAGCAGCCGCCGAATTCGCGACCGGCCCAGAAACCCGTTCCGTTCTTCAAGTGGCCGAAACTGGGTGGTAACTTTGGAATCAACTCGAGCGGCCGCAACGTCCAATTCAGTGAGTACAGTTACCGCCCCACGTGTAGGGAGATGGCATGAATAATTCTAATATTAAGACCGCGGTGTTTTGGGTGGTCATCATCATGGTAGTGGTGTTGTTTTGGACCGTGGTCCACACCACCAAGTCGCGCCCGGACGCCCAGCTCTCATTCACGCAGTTGATGAACGATGTGAACGCGGGCAAGATCAAGACGGTGAGCATCAGTGGTAACGATCTGCACGGCACGTATAAAGATGACAATCAGGAGTTGCACGCGGTCATCCCCAACGTCCATCAAAGCCTCGACGACGCCATGCTGGCGAAGGGCGTGGACATCAAATACAACAAGGAAGCCGGCGGCGGATGGGTTTCCATTCTGATAAACGCGATTCCGTTCGTTCTTTTGCTGGCGTTCTGGATTTTCATGATGCGGCAGATGCAGAGCGGCGGGAACAAAGCGCTGAGTTTCGGCAAGAGCCGCGCGCGCCTGCATTCGTCCCAGCAGAAGAAGGTAACGTTCAAAGACGTAGCCGGCGTGGAAGAAGCCAAGGAAGAGCTGCAGGAGATCATCGAGTTCCTGCGTGAGCCCCAGAAATTTCAGAAGCTGGGCGGGCGTATTCCGAAAGGCGTGCTCCTGATCGGTCCTCCCGGAACCGGCAAGACGCTCCTGGCGCGCGCCATCGCGGGCGAGGCGAACGTTCCGTTCTTCTCCATTTCGGGATCGGATTTCGTTGAGATGTTCGTGGGCGTGGGCGCGAGCCGCGTGCGCGATCTGTTCGAACAGGGCAAGAAGAATGCTCCGTGCATCGTCTTCATCGACGAAATCGACGCCGTGGGACGGCATCGCGGCGCGGGTCTCGGCGGCGGGCACGATGAACGCGAGCAGACCCTCAATCAATTGCTGGTGGAGATGGATGGATTTGAATCCAACGAAGGCGTGATCCTGGTGGCGGCAACCAATCGCCCGGACGTCTTGGATCCCGCGCTGCTGCGGCCGGGCCGTTTCGACCGGCGCGTGGTGGTGGGCCGTCCCGACGTCAGGGGCCGCGAGATGATTCTCCGCGTGCATACCAAAAAGTCGCCGCTGGCCGACGATGTGGATCTGTCGGTTGTCGCGCGCGGCACGCCTGGATTCGCGGGCGCGGATCTGGCCAACCTGGTGAACGAAGCCGCGCTGGTGGCGGCCCGGCAGAATCGCAAAGTGGTCACGCAGTTCGATTTCGAGCTGGCCAAGGATAAGGTCATGATGGGCGTGGAACGCAAGTCGCTCATCATCAGCGACGAGGAAAAGCGCAACACGGCGTATCACGAAGCCGGCCACGCGCTGGTGGCGGCCATGATTCCGGAGGCCGATCCGCTGCACAAGGTCACCATCATCCCGCGCGGAATGGCGTTGGGTCTCACAATGCAGTTGCCGATCGACGACAAGCACTCCTACAACAAGGGCTATCTCCAAGCGCAGCTCGCCATCTTGATGGCTGGCAGGATCGCCGAAGAGATCTTCATGCATCACATCACCACCGGCGCCGGCAACGATATCGAACGCGCCACCGACATGGCCCGCAAGATGGTGTGCGAGTGGGGCATGAGCGAGCTGGGGCCGATGAGCTTCGGCAAGAAGGAAGAGCAGATCTTCCTGGGCCGCGAAATCGCCCAGCATCGCGACTATAGCGAGGCCACGGCGATCCTGATCGACGAGCAGGTTCGCAAGCTGGTGGATGAGGGCTATGACCGCGCGCGCAAGATTATCGAGGCGCGGTCCGATGGACTGGCGCGCATCGCCGAAGCCCTGCTGGAGCGCGAAGTGCTGGACGGCGCCGAAGTAAAATTGCTGATCGACGGCGAAACTCTTCCGGCTTCCTCACGGCCGAAGACAATGCCTCCCAACGACGGCGAAAAACAACAGGTGATTCGTCCGGAGGGCCCTAAGCCCTTGCCGGGGCTATTAGGCGGCGAGCGGCCGCAGCCCGCTTAGACCTGCTTGATGCCCGAGTGATTCCTCAATTTCCCGTCTACCTGTTCGACGTAGACGGGACACTCGTGGACTCCGCGGTCGACATTTGCGGCGCCATCCAAGGCGTTCTCGCAAGCACTCCACAGTGCAACGTTACCGACGAGTTCCTGCGGCGGTACATCGGACGCCATCTCTACGATCTGTTCCAGGATCTCTTTCCAGAGCGGCCGCGCGCACAGATGGATGAGATGATCGCGGATTATCGCACGCGGTATCTCGCGCGAAGCCACTCCTCCACCCGCGCCTTTCCCGGCATCTCGGAAGCATTGGCGGCGCTGCCCGGCCGGAAATCCACCGCGACCACCAAAGGAACGCCCACCACACGCGCGGTGCTCGAAATGTTTGGGCTGCTTCCCTACTTCGACCACGTCCAGGGAACCGACGGATTCCCCGCCAAACCGGAGCCTGACGTGATCCTGGCGTCGCTCAAGATTTTTGGCGTGAAGCCGGAGGATTGCCTGTTCGTGGGCGATTCTCCAACCGACATGGAGGCCGGCCGCCGAGCGGGCGTCAAGACCTGCGCGGTGTTGTGGGGCTACGGGCGCCGCGAAGAAATGGCGCGCTGGGAGCCCGACTATTGGGCGGAGCATCCGGGGGAATTACGCGTTGAGTCGCGCTAGCGCTTCCAGATTCAACCGGCCCGTATAGATCGCCATGCCCAGCGCCGCGTGGATGCCGAGCTTGTGCAGCTCCTGAATTTCGTCGATGGTGGCTATCCCGCCGGCGGCCGTGAGTTCGTGCCGGGTGGCCGCGCGGAGACGCCGGAACCAGCCCAGATCGGTGCCTTCGAGCATGCCTTCCTTATCCACATAGGTGCAGAGGAAACCGGAGCAGTAGGGTTCGAGATGGCGAATCACTTCCTCCGCGGTGATGTTCGTCGCCTCCGTCCAGCCGTGGGTGACCACTTTGCCGGCCCTGGAATCGAGCGCGATCACCAGCCGGTCCGGCCCCACGGCATCCGCGATCTCCGCAAGCTTCTCCCGATCGAAGGCGGCCGTTCCCACAATCACACGGAAGGCCCCTTGTTGGATCAGCGCTCGCGCTCGCTCCGCCGATCGAACGCCGCCGCCCACACGTGCTACCGCGCGCGAAGCCACCAACTCGACCAAAGCGTCATTGGAACCTTTGTCCATGGCCGCATCGAGATCGATCACTTGAATCTGCGGGAACGCGCGGAATTTCTCCAGCATCTCGAGCGGCGAGCCGCCTTCGAGCGCCTTCTCGCGGCCTTGGATCAGTTGCACTACCTTGCCATCCATGAGATCGATGCAGGGAATAATCACGGCATGGGCCTCACAGGCACGTTGTGCGCGTGCAAGTAGTCCTTCAAGTCCTTCACCGTATAACTGCCGTAATGAAAGATGGAAGCCGCGAGTGCGGCGTCGGCGCAGCCTTCGGTGAGGACGCGCTCGAAATCCTCGGGCTTCCCCGCTCCGCCGGAAGCGATCACTGGAATGTGAGTGGTTTGCGAGACGGCGTGCGTGAGCTCGCAATCGAAGCCGGTCCGCACACCATCGGTATCCATGGAGGTGAGCAGGATTTCGCCCGCGCCCAGCAGTTCACCTTCCAGCGCCCATGCCACCGCGTCCATCCCTTCGTCGTCGCGCCCACCGCGGGTAAAAACATTCCAGTTGCCACCTGTATTGCGCTGCGCGGCATTCCGGCGGGCGTCGATTGCGAGCACCACGGCTTGCGCTCCGAACTCCTCGCTCAGCTCGGTGATCAGCTTGGGACGCCGGACCGCAGCGGTGTTCACGCTGACCTTGTCGGCGCCCGACATCAGGATCTTGCGTGCATCGGCGACGGATCGAATGCCGCCGCCGACCGTGAGCGGGATAAACACCTTCCGCGCGGTGCGTGCGACAACGTCGGCCAGGATGTCGCGGGCGTCGCTCGAAGCGGTGATGTCGAGAAACACCAGTTCGTCGGCGCCCTGCCCGTTGTAGCGCGCGGCGAGTTCCACCGGGTCGCCAGCGTCGCGCAGTCCGACAAAGTTCACACCCTTGACCACGCGGCCGCCGGTGACATCCAGACAGGGGATGATTCTCTTCGCGAGCACTGCTAGAGCTCCACGAAGTTCTGGACAATCTTCAAGCCAATCGGCCCGGATTTCTCCGGATGAAACTGCACGCCGAAGATGTTCTTTGTTTCAAGTACCGCCGTGTACGGGACGTTGTATTGGCAAGTCGCGGCCGTGGCATCGGTCACCGGCGCGTAATAGCTGTGCGCGAAGTAGAGGTACGGATGCGGCGCGAGGTTCGCCAAAAGCTTCGAGCTCTTGCGTGCGTCAGCGCCCGGCTCAATCTCGTTCCAGCCCATGTGCGGCACCCGTGCGCTGGCCGGGAAGCGGCGGATCTCACCTTGAAACATCCCGAGGCCGCGTTCCCGGGGCGCTTCTTCGCTCGATTCGAACAACGCTTGCAATCCCAGACAAATACCGAGGAACGGAACGCCCACGCGAATGCGTTCCAGCAGGGCCGAGCGAACCTGCATTTCATCAAGAGCTCGCATCATTTGGCCGAAATGGCCGACACCCGGCAAGACGATCTTGCTCGCCCGGCTCAACTCGGCCGCGTCACGCACCAGTTCGTACTCGGCACCGATCTCAGAGAGCGTGTTTTGCACCGAGCGCAGATTACCCGCACCATAATCGAGAATCGTGATCATAGCAACCCTTTGGTGGATGGCAATTGCTCCTTCAGGCGGACGTCCTTGGAACACGCGTAACGCAGCGCGCGCGCGAAGCATTTGAAGATGGCTTCGATCTTGTGATGATTCGAACGGCCGTACAGAACTTTGGCGTGCAGATTCGCGCCTGCGTGATTGACAAAGCCGCCGAAGAAGTCTTCCACCAACTCGCTCTGCAGATCACCCACCAGGCGAACCTTCACCTTGTCGTCGTAGACCAGCGCCGGACGGCCGCCGAGATCGAGCGCGACCACCGCCAGCGTCTCGTCCATCGGCATCACGAAATAGCCCGCGCGATTGATGCCCTTGCGGTCGCCGAGGGCCTTGGAAACCAGTTGGCCAAGCACGATGCCGACGTCCTCCACCGTGTGATGCTGGTCGACTTCCAGATCGCCCGTCGCCTTCACTTTCAGATCGAAACCACCGTGCTTGGCAAAAAGCTCCAGCATGTGATCGAAGAAACGAATGCCTGTGGAGATTTCATAGCGACCGCGGCCCTCGATCTTAAGAGAGCCCTTGATCTGCGTCTCCTTGGTATGTCTCTGGACGCTAGCCAATCTCATTAATGTCCTCGACCACTTGGATAGCGCCTTCCGATTGCAGCAGCTCGACCAGTTCATCGCGGCGCGGGCTGCGGCGTGCGGCGACGCCAATGAAGGGGACGTATGCGGCCTTGGCGCAGCGCGCGTCGTCGACGGTGTCGCCGATATAAAGCAGCTTCTTTGACGGATGCAGCGCGGCGATCTTCAGCAGGCCGTCGGGCGCAGGCTTCTCGTGCTCAACATCGTTGGCCGTAACCAGCAGGAAGCGGTCGCGCAAGCCCTCGCGTTTCAGCGTGATCTCAGCTTCTTCGGTGGTGCGGCCGGTGAAGATGGCAAATTCGAATTTCTCGGCCAAGCGATCCAGCAGCCCATCGCGCGGTATCCAGCGTTCGCGATGGATCATCCCTTGATCGAGAAACAAGTAATTGAAGTACTCCACGATGGTAGCGTACGGAATCTCGACACCGAAGTCGCGGCAAATCCTTTGCGACAACGACCAGTCATTATTCCAGCCGCCCTGGTTTTTGTACTCTTGAATTGAATCGCGCGTAATCGTTTCGCCTGTGAAATGTTTCACGGTGAGCACGAGCGTTTCACGATACGATTCGCTGACCTCCACCAGGACGCCGTCCATATCGAACACCAGCATTTGCGACGCGCTACTCATAGACAGGCCTCGATCACCAGAGTTGCTCCAATTCTCCGAGGAACCGCCGGATCTGATCGCGCGTGCCGACCGTGACGCGGACACAGCCGGCGATCTCGTAGCTCCGATCGCGGACCAGCACACCGCGGCGGCGCAGCTCGTCGCGCACAGGGATGGCGCGCTTGCCGGCTTCGAACAGCACGAAGTTTGCGTTGCTTTCGTAGTACGGGATGCCGAGCTTTTCGAGGCCAACATAGAGCAGCTCTCGCGCGGCCAGAACTTCGGTAACGTACTTTTCGATATACGCCCTGTCTTGAATGGCAGCGTGAGCCGCCAGCGTCGCGACTGTGTTCACGCTGTACGGCGATTGCGCCTTGTGAAGAAACTCGACATTGCCTGACTGCGAGAACAGGCAGCCCAGCCGCATGGCCGCCATTCCGTAGACTTTCGAAAAGGTACGGCTCACAAACAGATTCGGATAATCGTTGAGCAAAGGCAGCGCGCTGATGCCCGAGAATTCGTAATATGCTTCATCGATCAAAACGGCGGCGTTGGTGGCTTTTTCGAGAATCCGCTCGATGCCCGCGCGCGATGTTCCAGTGCCGGTGGGATTGTTCGGATTCGCAATCAGGATCGCGCGCGTGGACGGCCGGATCGCATCCAACAATTCTTCGAGCGGAAAGGCCAGCTTTTGCGCCCGGTACGGAATTTCGCGGATACTCGCGCCAGCGACTTCGGCGTAGAAACGGTACATGGCGTAAGATGGCCGCAACAGAAGCACCTCGCCGCCGTCATCAATATAAGTGTTGACGAGCACCTGGATCGCCTCGTCCGTTCCGTTGGTGAGGATGAAATCGTCCGGCTCGACAGCGAAAAAGCCAGCCAGTTCCTGCTTGATCTCGCCGTACTCGGGATAAACGGCGAGTCCATCCGCGCTCAAATGCTCGCGAAGATATTCGATCACGTTCGGGGACGCGCCGACGGTGTTTTCGTTGAAATCCAAGCGCAGCTTGCCGGCACGGCCGCCGGTGGGCGGCGAATACGGCGCCATTCTGAGCACCGCCTCGCGCGGCTGCAGCACACCGGGAGGCAGGTCGAGTTTCCTATTTGCCAAGACGCACCTCAGCACCTAGACGTACCTCTACGGATCGGGCATGCCCTTCTAAGCCCTCGGCGCGAGCCAGGGTCGTAATTGCCGGCGCGAGTTGCCGCAGACCGCTCGAGGTCAGCTCTTGCACCGAAATCAGCTTCACGAAATCGGCGGAAGAAAGACCGCCCCGAATTCGCGCCGCGCCGGAAGTGGGAAGCACATGATTGGGACCGGTGGCGTAATCGCCCGCCGCTTCGGGACTGTTCGGACCAATGAAAACGCTACCTGCGTGCCGAATCTTCGGCAGCAGGCTCTCGTCATAAATCGACATGTGCTCGGGCGCCAGCCGATTGGATGCTTCCACGGCGGCGTCCAGGGACGGGCACAAGATCACGGCGCTGTTGTCGCGAATCGCCTCGCAAGCCACCGCGGCAGTTGGCAGTAATCCAAGTTGTCGCGATACTTCGAGAGCCACGCGTTCGGCTAAGGTTCGCGAAGTGGTCAGGAGAATCGCGGAGGCTTCCACATCGTGCTCGGCCTGCGCGAGCATGTCGGCCGCGATGTAGCGCGGATCGGCGTCATCGGCGATGATGACTATCTCCGTGGGTCCGGCGACAAAATCGATTCCCACTTCGCCGGCGAGCAACTTCTTCGCGGCGGCGACGTAAATGTTGCCCGGACCAACGATACGATCTACTTTGGGAATGGTCGCGGTGCCGAAGGCGAGCGCGGCGATGGCCTGCGCGCCGCCAATCCGGAAGATGTTGTCGACCCCGAGAAACTGCGCTGCCGCGAGAATCTCGGCGCTGGGATGCGGCGACGTAACGCAAATGGTCCCCACTCCGGCGACCTGCGCGGGAATCACCGTCATCAACAGCGTGGACGGCAGCGGATAACGTCCCGCCGGAATATACGCGCCCATCGATTCGAGCGGGCGGACGATGTATCCCAAACGGCGGCCATCCGGGAATTCGACCCAAGTTTCGCGGGGAAGCTGCAGCTCCGCATATTCGCGGATGTTCTTGGTCGCGGTCTCGAGCGCGGATCGAAACTCGGGCGACACGCGCGACTTCGCCGTGGACACCGTCAAGCTGTCGCCCTCCAGCCTGTCGAACTTGCGCGCGTATTCGAGAACGGCCTCATCGCCGCGATTGCGCACAGCTTCCAAAATCGGCGCGACCACTTGTTCGGCCGCGGCTAGCCGGATCGTTTTGCGCGTGATGAAGCTCTGAGCTTCGGCCAATGGAAAGATTCGAAGCATGCTTACATCACGATCTTGTTCAATGGATACTCGACGATTCCCTGCCCCCCGGCTTCCTTCAGCCGCGGAATGATATTGCGCACGGTGATCTCTTCGAGAATCGTGTGAACCGCCACCCACTCATCGTCGCTGAGATTGGAGATGGTCGGTTTCTTCAGCGCCGGAAGAATGCCCAGAATCGCGGGCAAGCACTCTTTGCGCACGTTGAGCATCAAGCCCACACGGCCCAGCGCATTGATGGCGCCGTCCAGCAGCAAGCGAATGTCCTCGAGTTTGCGGCGCTTCTCGGCATCTTTCCAGGAATCGATATTTGCGATGAGCTGCGTGTTGGATTCAAGCACCGTCTCGACAATGCGCAGCTTGTTGGCGCGCAGCGAGGAACCGGTCTCGGTCACCTCCACGATGGCATCGGCCAACACAGGTGGTTTCACTTCCGTGGCGCCCCAACTGAATTCCACCTTGGCCGTCACGCCATTCTTCTCGAGATAGCGCCGCGTGGTGGCTACCAGCTCCGTCGCGATAATCTTGCCCTCGAGATCTTTCACACTTTGGAATGGGGAGGTTTCCGGCACGGCCAGCACCCAGCGCACTTTGCCGAAACTCTGCTTGGCGTAGATCAAGTCGGCCACCGCATGAACCTTCGCTTCACTTTCTTCAATCCAGTCGCGGCCGGTGAGTCCGGCGTCCAGCACGCCATCTTCGACGTAGCGGGCCATTTCTTGAGCGCGGATCATCATACATTCGATCTCCGGGTCGTCGATGGCGGGAAAATAGGATCGCGAGCTGGTGGTGATGTTGAAGCCGGCGCGGCGGAACAAATCGATGGTCGCGTTTTCCAGGCTGCCCTTGGGAATGCCGAGCTTGAGTTTCACGATTTGCTCCCTGGTTTGCCCGGATAAACCGCTGCCGGATCGTAGGCCCGCGGCTCCGATTCCGTCCATTCGCCGCCCTCGAGTTTGCGAAAGAAGCAGCTCTGGTATCCTTCGTGGCACACGCCGGGACCTAGCGCCTCCACCTGGATGAGCAGGGCGTCCAGATCGCAATCGGTCGAGATGTTTTTCACCACCAGCTTGTGGCCGGACGATTCGCCTTTTAGCCAAAGCTTGTTGCGCGAACGGCTGAAGAAGGTCGCGTAACCGGTTTCGACGGTCTTGTGGAAAGCCTCTTCGTTCATAAAGCCGACCATCAGGACCCGGCCCGTGGCGTGATCTTGAATGACGGCCGTGACCAGACCGTTGAGTTTAGTGAAATCGAGTTTGCTGAAATCGAGATTCATGTGTCCATACCAATAAAAAAGCCCGCCAAGTTGTCGGCGGGCGGCGGGTTCACTTCAGAAATTCGTTAGAATGCCGCCGATCGCCAGACGTGCCGATGATGGTGGTGACGGGCGGAGTGCATGCAGAAACAGTATAGCAGGTTCGGTATACTGCTCGTGAAGTGAAGAAGATTCAAAAGCCTCGAAGATCCCGCGAGACACCACCGCCCGCAGCCAGGCAGCACTTCGTGCGCAAGATTGTTAGCCTGGTCTGGAGTCAACACGGGCGCCGCCTGCTGCTGCTTTGGGCATTGGCTCTGGCCGCGTATTCCAATTCCTTTCAAGCCGGCATTTTCTTCGATAACACTCCGGCGCTCCTCGAAGACCCCCGCATCCGGGCAGTAACAGCGCGGAACATCGGGGCTATTCTGACCGAAGGGTATTGGCACATCACTCCGACATCGGGACTTTATCGGCCGGTCACCACTTTGTCGTACCTAGTGAACTATGCGGTGTTCGACAATGGCGCGAACCCGGCAGGTTATCACTGGTTTAATTTCGTGCTGCACGGTGTGAATGTGTCACTGGTGTACGCACTGGGCATTTTGATTTTTGACGCGCCGGCGCTGGCCTTGGCGTTCGCTGCGATCTGGGGATTGCATCCGCTGCTCACCGAATCGGTCACCAATATCGTGGGCCGCGCCGACCTGCTGGCGGCGTTCGGAGTCCTGGCGGGCTTGTTGTGCTATGTACAGTGGGCTTCCGCCACAGGACGGCGCAAGCACTGGTGGCTGGCGGCAATGGTGGCCGCGCAAGCCATCGGACTGCTGTCCAAAGAGAACGCCGCCGTTTTGCCGGGCATCCTGCTGGTCTACGATCTTACGTGGTCCGAGCGCGCGAGTTGGCGCGCCCGCGCCCCTGCCTACGCTGCCTTGGCGTTGCCTTTTGCCGCGTTCCTCTATCTGCGGAGCCAACTGCACACGCGCTTAGCGGTGGCCCTCAGCAAGGGTCTTGCAAGTCGCTCCGGGTTCTGGGCACCGCGGGCCAACAGCCTCAGGATCATCGGCAAATCCATCCGGCTTTTTATTTGGCCGGACCACTTGTCAGCCGACTATTCGCGCAGTTCGATTCCCAAGTTCGGCTGGAGGTTCTCGACCTGGGAAGATGGCCAAGTGCTGGTCGTACTGGCCGTCTGCCTATGCGCCATTGCGCTTGCGGTCCGTTGGCGGCGCAGATCGAAGGCGATGTTCTTCTTCGTCTTTTTCTTTTTCGTTGCTCTCTCGCCTACCGCGCTGGAGGTGCCGATAATGGCCGAGCGCTTCCTCTATCTGCCCTCGATCGGCTTGGTTGGATGCGTAGTTGCCGCGATCTACGCGCTTGGGCGCCGGCTTTCGCCAAGCTGGCCCGCAAGCCCGCAGGTTGCCTGGATCGCGATGGGTGTCGTGTGCCTGGCACTCGGCATGCGAACATACGCCCGCAACTCCGATTGGCACGATGAGCTGAGCCTGTGGTCGAGCGCGGTCAATGTGGTTCCCTGGAATGCCCGCGCACACATGAATCTGGGAAACGCTTTGGCGCAGATACCAGGACGATTGCCCGACGCGATTGCCGAGCTTCAAACAGCATTGCGGATCTCGCCGAATGGCGCGCAAGAGCATTACAACCTGGGACGCGCGCTGGCGCAAATGCCCGACCGCGCCCAGGATGCGGTCACCGAGTTCCAGGCGGCGCTGCGCATGAAAGGAGACGGGGCCGCCGCTATGCACTATAACCTCGGCTGCCTGCTGGCGCGAATGCCGGGACAACTGCCCGACGCGATCGGGGAGTTTCAGGCGGCCTTGCGAATTCAGCCCGATTTCGCGGAGGCGCATAACAACTTAGGCAACGCGTTCGAGCGGATGCCTGGGCGCTTGACGGACGCGATGGGCGAGTGGCAGGCAGCGGTGAGCAGCGACCCCGATCTCGGCGAAGCGCACTACAACCTCGGAAACGCGTTCGCGCAAATGCCCGGCCGCCTGCCCGACGCAATCGCCGAATATCAAGCAGCGCTGCACAGTCAGCCCCGATTCGCCGAGGCGCACAACAACCTGGCGAACGCTCTAGCCCAGACGCCGGGCCGGCTGACGGATGCCATTCGGGAGTGGCGGGCCGCGCTTCAGTTACAACCCAATCTGGCGCAAGCGCATGCCAATCTGGGGAGCGCGCTGGCGCAGATAGACCAACTGCCCAGCGCGATTGCCGAATTGGAAGCGGCGCAGAGGATCCATCCCGATCCACAAGTGCAGCAGATGCTGGACCGGCTGCGCAAAGGGCGGAAATAGGCAGCCCGCCAGAAGATCGGCAGGCGCTTTTTCGACAGGTTAACGTAGGACGCGCATGATGGTGGGGATCAATCAGCGCGTTATGCTGCTCGTGAAGTGAGGAAGATTCAAAAGCCTCGCAGATCCCGCGAGACACCACCACCCGCGGCCAGGCAGCACTTCGTGCGCAAGATTGTTAGCCTGGTCTGGAGTCGACACGGGCGCCGCCTGCTGCTGCTTTGGGCATTGGCTCTGGCGGCGTATTCCAATTCCTTTCAAGCCGGCATTTTCTTCGATAACACTCCGGCGCTCCTCGAAGATCCCCGCATCCGGCCAGTAACAGCGCGGAACATCGGGGCTATTCTGACCGAAGGGTATTGGCACATCGCTCCCACATAGGGACTTTATCGGCCGGTCACCACTTTGTCGTACCTAGTGAACTATGCGGTGTTCGACAATGGCGCGAACCCGGCAGGTTATCACTGGTTTAATTTCGTGCTGCACGGTGTGAATGTGTCTCTGGTGTACGCACTGGGCATTTTGATTTTTGACGCGCCGGCGCTGGCCTTGGCGTTCGCTGCGATCTGGGGATTGCATCCGCTGCTCACCGAATCGGTCACCAACATCGTGGGCCGCGCCGAGCTGCTGGCGGCAATGGTGGCCGCGCAAGCCATCGGACTGCTGTCCAAAGAGAACGCCGCCGATTTGCCGGGCATCCTGCTGGTCTACGATCTTACGTGGTCCGAGCGCGCGAGTTGGCGCGCCCGCGCCCCTGCCTACGCTGCCTTGTTGTTGCCTTTTGCCGCCTTCGCCTATCTGCGTATCCAGCTGCACACGTCGATAATGTCGGTCGTCAGCGAGAATCTGGCTGCTGCCTCCGGGTTCTGGACTGCGCTCGTCAGCATCCTCAAGATCATCGGCAAAGCCATACGGCTTTTTGTCTGGCCGGACCACTTGTCAGCCGATTATTCCTTCAACGCGATTCCCGGTTTCAGATGGAAGCTTTCGACCTGGGAAGATGGCAAGGTGCTGATCGTGCTGGCCGTCTGCCTATGCGCCATTGCGCTTGCGGTCCGTTGGCGGCGCAGATCGAAGGCGATGTTCTTCTTCGTCTTTTTCTTTTTCGTTGCTCTCTCGCCTACCGCGCTGGAGGTGCCGATAATGGCCGAGCGCTTCCTCTATCTGCCCTCGATCGGCTTGGTTGGATGCGTGGTTGCCGCGATCTACGAGCTAGGGCGCCGATTTTCTTCCAGTTGGCCCGCAAGCCCCCGGGGTTGGCTGGATCGCGATGGGTGGTCGCGTGCCTGGCACTCGCCATCCGAACATACGCCCGCAACTTCGATTGGCACGATGAACTGAGCCTGTGGTCGAGCGCGGTCAATGTGGTTCCCGGTGACGCCCGTGCACACCTGAATCTGGGAACCGCTTTGGAGAAGATACCGGGACGGCTGCCCGACGCAATCGCCGAATATCAAGCAGCCTTGCACAGTCAACCGCGATTCGCCCAGCTGCACAAGAATCTGGGGAACGCTTTTGCCCGAACGCCGGGACGGATGCCCGACGCTATTCAGGAGTGGAAGGCCGCAGTGCGGTTGCAACCTAGGCTGGTGCAAGCTCATGCCAATCTAGGGAGGGCGCTCGCGCATGTAGAAGGCCAACTGCCCAGCGCGATTGCCGAATTGGAAGCAGCGCAGAAGCTCGATCCCGATCCACGCGTGCAGCAACTGCTGGATCAGCTGCGCAAAGGGCAATAGGCAATTACCGAAAGCGGTGACTACGGCGGCACGAACAGGTTTCCGCGGTTCAGAAGCCACTGCGGGTCCAGACGCTTCTTTACCGCCTTCATCGCTTCGATCTGAGCGGGCGTGTACTGCAGTTCGAGCAGGTGCGCCTTACGTTTGCCTAGGCCGTGCTCGGCCGAGACGGTGCCACCGAGCTCCACCGCGTACCGCGCGAAGTCGAGCATGAGCCGCTGACCAGCTTCGAATTCAGCCTGCGACTTGGACAGGATGTTGACGTGCACATGCGCGTCGCCGATGTGTCCGAAGATCATGTAGTCGAGCGCTTGCTGCAGCAACTGCGCATGGTAAAACTCAAGCATCTCGCGATTGCGCGCGAGCGGGACGGCGTAATCGGAGCCAAGTTTCATAAACCCTCGGCGGCGCATGGTATCGTTGACCAACTCAGGTAGCGCATGACGGAAGCGCCGGAAGCGCTCGCGGTCCCGATCGCTCTCGGCAAACCAACTGTCTTCGTTCGCGTGCTCTGACGCGTGCTCGGCCCAGAAATCGATGTCGCTGTTTTCCTGTTCCATCAGCAACGCTGCGCCGGCATGCTCGGGCACCTCCTCGAAGTGCGGGCGCAAGAACGCGAGCGATCTTTCGTCGAAGTATTCGATCATGCGGAGGCCTGGGATGTCGCGCCAGGCGTCAACGGCGTCGAGAGCCGCGGCATCGGTTCCGAAGAAGACGACGCCCGCCAGCACAGCGGCAGGAGCAGGCAAAAGTTGCAACTCGGCTTCGACCACGATGCCGAGCGTGCCCTCGCTGCCCGTGAACAGGTCAATCCAGTCCATTCCCGGCGCGAGTTGATAACCAGCCGTGTTCTTGGTGGTGTCAGGCAGCGGAAGGGCGGGCACGGCGAAATCGATTTTGTCGCCGCGATGAATGTCGAGAACGCGGCCATCCATGAGCGCAACTCGCAGCGCGAGAAGATGCCGGCGCGTGCTGCCATAACGAAAGCTGCGCGATCCGCTGGCGTTGGTGGCGATGGTCCCGCCGATGCTGGCGGTGCGCTCAGTCGGGTCGGGTGCGTAGAACTGACCGGTGCGGGAAGCAGCGGCTTGCACCGCTTCGAGCGATACGCCGGCGCCTGCGATGGCTCGGCCCGGAAAGATTTCGAGGCGCCGAAATTTCTCGAGCGAAATCGCCCAGCCGCCCTGCGGAACTCCTCCTCCAGTCAATCCGGTGCCGGTTCCGAGAATCGTCATGGGAATGCGTTGCTCCGAGGCGGCTGCGATCACGTCGAGGAGTTCTGCTTCTGAGGCGGGCGCAATGACGCGGTCGGCCTGCCCGCAGAATCCCGACGCGTCTTCAATCCTGAATTCTGAATTCTGAATTCTAAACCTCTAAGATCACCGGCATGATCAACGGCCTGCGCTGCGTTTCTTTGTTCAAGAAACGCTTCAAATCCGCCCGGATTTTTTCCTGCATCACGCCCCAATCGGTCAGCTCTTCCCGGCTGGATGACTCGAGCGTCCTGGCCACCACTTGGCGCGCCTGCTGCAAAAGTCCTGAGCCGTCCTCAAACGACATGAAGCCGCGGCTCACGATTTCCGGCAGCGTTTCGCTCTTGCCGGAATGCTTATTGATGGCGATGATCGGCAGCACGAAGCCGTCTTCGGAAAGATGGCGGCGGTCGCGAATCACGATGTCTTCCACCACTTCGTCGATGGTTCCGGAGTCGATGCATACTCGGCCCACCGCGACTTTTTCGCCCCGGCGCGCGCCGGTGCGATCGATTTCAAGCGTCTCGCCGGTTTCGAGCGTGAAAGTTTCCTCCAGGCCCGCGCCCCGTAGGTGTGAAGCCAGCGCGGCGTGTTTAGCCATCTGGCGATACTCGCCGTGGATCGGGAGAAAATAGCGGGGCCGGAGCAGGTTCAGGATCAGTCTCAGCTCTTCGATACTTCCATGCCCCGACACATGCACGGGCGGATTCATGCTGCCGTAGATCACGTCGGCGCCACGTTTGGCAAAGTGGTTGATCATCCGGTAAATGCCCTTCTCGTTGCCGGGAATGATGCGCGCGCTAAGCACCACCGTGTCGCCGCGGTCCACTGACAGGTTTTTGTGATTATCGACGGCGATCCGCGACAGCGCCGACATTGGCTCGCCTTGGGTGCCGGAAGCAACCACCACGACTTTGTCCGGAGCGGCCTGCATGATGTCCTGCGGGCGCAACAGAATTCCATCCGGCAGATGCAACAAGCCGAGCGAATGCGCGATTTCCGTGACGTTATTTATGCTGCGTCCAAGAAACGCCACTTTGCGGCCATACTCGGCAGCCACATCCAGGATTTGCTGGAGACGGTGAATAGAAGAACTGAAGCAGGAGATCACCAGACGCCGCTCGGCGCGATAGAAGATTTCGTCCAGGCGCGGACGCACGGCGCGCTCGCTTTCGGTGTAGCCCGGCCGGTCGACGTTGGTGGAGTCCGACATCAGCAGCAGGACTCCGCGCTTGCCGTATTCGGCGAAAGTGTGAAGATCGAAAGGCTCGTTGTCGGTGGGCGTGGGATCCACCTTGAAGTCGCCGGTGTGAATGATGACGCCGAGCGGCGTGGTAATGGCCAGCGCCATGGCACTCACGATGGAGTGCGTGACGTGAATGAACTCGATGCTGAACGCTCCGATGGACACCTTGGAGCCGGGCTTCACTTTGTGGAGCTTCGCGCCGTCCAAAAGTCCGTGCTCTTCCAAGCGCCGCTCCACCAAAGCCAGCGTAAACGCCGCGCTGTAAACAGGCACATTGATTTCGCTGAGCAGGAACGGAACCGCGCCGATGTGATCTTCGTGACCGTGGGTCAGGATCAAGGCAAGAACCTTGTCACGATTCTGCTCGAGATACGCGAAGTCGGGCGTAACGATGTCGACGCCGAGCAGTTCGGCATCCGGGAACATCATGCCGGCGTCCACGACGATGATTTCGTCCCCGTAGCGGATGGCCATCGAGTTCATACCGAACTCACCCAAACCACCCAACGGGATCAACTGCAGCTTGTGATCAGACATGTAAGATTCAGGTTATCAGGCGGCTGGGAAGGCGGTGGTGGGCTGTGGGAAGTGGGAGGTGGATTGCGGCTGGGCCGGAATCTTTCTGCAACGGGTGGCGCAAGGAGGGGTGTTGTGTGTGCGCGGTCGGTTTTTTTGAGATTTGCGAAAACGAAGCCACGCAGGCGGAATAAAACGCGACAGGCATTCGGGTTGAGAATAACAGAGAAGAGCGGCGACTGCGCGAGAGAGGAAATGGAAGTGGTTGAGCGGGAGGGAAAATGATCGGGCGGAGCGAAGTCACCGGATGGTTAAGAGGGTTGGCCCTACCAGATCGTTTGAATCTGCGATGCGCGAATCTTCCCGTCACGACTGATCAGCGGGACGCGTAGCGCCGCCGCCGTGGTGGTCACAATTCGATCACCGGCAGATCCGGAATCTCGCTGCGGCTCACGGATCGATGGGACGTGGATGAAGTCCCCGGCCTCAGTGGCCGAGTCCAGAGCGTTGGCTGCCGGCAGGCATCAGATGTCGTCCCTGGGGAAGTCCTTCCACATATCGCTCTGATTCTCCTCGATCTCATCAGACGACAGCGAAATACCCAGGTCTGCCCAGAGGCCCCTCACACTCTTGAACGGCTTCTTCTTGACGGATTCGTCTCGAAGCCGAGCAGCATGACTCAGAATTTCTTGTTGCTTCTCCGCCGGTAAGGCCCGGACGGCGTCCAGAATTGCCTGTTCGAGCGACATGGAGCCCTAACACTATTATCATCGCTATCGTCGGGCCGAATGAGTCTACTGGCTCGCGCTCGGTAACGGCGTGCCGTCCAGAACGAACGTCAACAACCGGGGCAAGCCGGGAGGAGTCGTCGAGGGAGGGGGCGGAGGGAGTCCCACGGAAGGGATGACTTTGCCCGTGCCGCCCATCAAGGAGACGTACTGCTTGCCGTCAAGCATGTATGTGATCGGCGGACCCATGCCGCCGTGCAGGCCAGTCTTGAAATCCAAAACCTTCTCTCCAGTGTCGGCGCGATAGGCTACCAGGCGCCCGTCGGGAATCACCTGCAACACCAGATTCCCCGCAGTGGAGACAGTCCCGCCACCGATCGAACCGCCGCCGGGTGCATGCCAGCGCTCTTTTTGAGTCACCGGATCCCAAGCGACCAGAATATTGCGCTGACCTTCCGGCGGAGTTGGTCCAATGGACGGCGGAGAGGGCCTGGTTGTTGGAGCCGTCTGCGCCGCAGTGGGGGCGCCGGCTGTATCCGGAGTCGCGGGCTGTGCCTTTGGCCGGATGATACCCAAGTTCTTTTCGCCCGGCTTGTAGACGAAGTCCTCATCTACCATATATGCGTTGAGGCCGCCGGTGGAACTGGGAACATAAACCAGGCCGGTGCTCGGATTGAAGGACATGGGAGACCAGTTATGTCCGCCTCCCGGTCCGGGGGTCAGCATAACTGCCTCGCCGCCGTAGTGAGCTTCGTCGTTTACGATCGGCCGCCCGGTCACCTCATCCAGGCCCTTGGCCCAGGTGACCTGCACCCAAGGCTGACCGGAGATGAACTCGCCCGTGACACGATCAAGCACATAGTAAAAGCCGTCTTTGTTGGCCTGCATGATGACTTTGCGCGGCCGTCCTTTGATGGTGAGATCGGCAAGCATCAACTGTTGCACGCTGTCATAGTCCCAGGAATCGCCGGGAACCATCTGGAAATACCACTTCAATTCGCCGGTATCCGGCCGCACCGCGAGGACCGAGCAGGCATAGAGGTTATCCTTACCTTTCGATTGACGAAGCTCTTCGGGCCAGGGTCCGGCGTTGCCAGTGCCGACGTAAATCAAATCCGACTCGGGATCCCACGCCATTCCGTCCCAAACCGTGCCACCGCCGCCCATCTTCCACGCCTCCGGGGACCATGTCTCGGAAGCCTTTTTCATGGCCGCATTCTCGAAAGGCTTTGACGGATCGCCGGGTACAGTATAAAACTTCCACGCAAAACGGCCGGTATCCGCATCGAAGGCGGCGAAAAATCCACGCACCGGATACTCCGAGCCGCTGACGCCGATAATTACCTTTCCTTTCGCGATGCGCGGAGCCATGGTGACGGTGTAGTTCTCCTGCGGATAAGCGACTCGCGATTCCCACACAACCTTGCCGGTCTCCGCATCCAGCGCCTCAAGCCTTCCATCGATGATGGGCGCGATGATCAGGTTCTGGTATATCGCCACGCCGCGATTCACAACCCCGCAGCAGAT
>PMUP01000020.1 GCA_003166865.1 Bryobacterales bacterium | reverse complement strand
CGGCCGTGTTCTTCCGACCATTGGGTCGCGTAATCCCAGCGCAGACCGAGTTCGAGCGTCAGCGTGTGCGTGACTTTCCAACTGTCCTGGAGATACAGCCCATAGGAATGCATGCCCAACCGCGTATCCTCCTCCGCCGGGGCGACCTGCAGGCCGCCGGCCGCTCCCAGAAGGAAGCTGGCATAGCCCAGTCCGCTACTAGCGAAATTCGCATAAGGCTGGCCGAATTGCGCCGGATCGGCTGTCTGGGCCTGGCCGAATTCAAATTCTCCGTTGGCGCGGCTGGTGGTTACTGTCGGGATACCCTCAAACATTGCCGTCGCCCCCAGCTTGAAGGTATGGTTTCCTTTGATCCAAGTCCCGCTGGCGTTAAAGGTCGTCTTCATATCCTCCTCGCCCGGCGCTTCAAAGAACGAGGCTGTATTGAAGGTGGGGAACGGGCCGCCGCCATCGAATCCGGGAAAAATGCCAATCGCGGAGGCGCCCAGTCCAGATAGATAGGGAAAGTTGGTCGAAGGGAAGGGAGCGCCGGCCGGGTACAGCGAGGAGGCGCCGCTGTAATTGGGTGTGACCGAGGGATTGGTAGTGTGCAAGAGGCCCGCGCCGAAATGCAGCAATAGAGTGGGCGTGACGGTGTCGTCCAGGTTGAGCCGTACGGTCTGCGCCAATGAATTTTGGACTGTCGCGACGGATAGGGGTAAATACTGACCTTCAAAACCATTGTTCTCCGGAGAGTACGTCTTGGTCACCGAATAGTATCCAGACAACTTCAGCTTGGAACTGAGCAATTCGTCGATCTTGATGGAAGGAATGGTCGTATGGCGGAAATCCGAGAAGCCCGGGATGGAGTAGTTGAACACGGGCGACGGGTTATTGGGCAGCGGGAACATATTTTGAATGAGCAACGCCGTGGGATCCAGCATGCTCTTCGGAATCGTGTTGTTGGCGAACGGACTCTCCACCGTGGCGCCATTCACCACGCGCCGGGTAGTCGGATTGAAGATCTCATTCGGGCACACCATTTGGCCGGCCGGATCTGGGCCGTTGCAACTGAACCCAGGAATAAAGGGAGGAGGTATGTCCCCGCCAAAATTTCCACTGCGTTCCGCTGCATTGGGAACTTGCGCGATGGCATTATCGGTGACGTTAGTTTGACGGAACTGTTCAAAGCTAAAGAAGAAGAAAGTCTTGTCGTGACCGTTGTAAACTTTGGGAATGTCGATCGGCCCCCCGAGCGTGAAGCCATAATCGTTCTGGTGGATCGGGTTGCGGATGTTCTCGTTCGGATTGTTCGGGTTGACGGTGAACGGCAAGCCCGCATTAAAGACCGTGTTCACCAAATAGTCGAATCCGCTTCCATGCAGCCGGTTCGTGCCGGACTTCATGGTGTAGTTGAAGTAACCGCCACCCGCCTGGCCATACTCGGCCGCGAAATTACTGGTTTGGATGGTGACTTCCTGGATGGCATCCGCTCCCGCCTGATTGATCTGCGTGAGCTGCTTCCAGAATCCGTTGCTGGCATCCTGGCCTTCGATGTTGATGGTCTGCGAACTGGAAGGCATCCCATTAATGCGCAGCGTGTTATCGGTTGTGAAATCGGCGCCCGGCAGCAGTTCCAGCGCGGCCAGCGGGTTCCTGATGTTACCCAGCCCGGTGGTGTTCCCGAAACCGTAAGGCGCGCCAGACAGGGTGAGGATCGGAAGATCGTCCAAGGTTGAGCTGGGGATGTTGTAGCTCACCTCGGTGCTCTCGGTCTTGAGCATGGGAGTCTCGGCGTTGACGGTGATGGACTCCGTCGGGGCGCCCACCTCGAGCGTTGCGTCGATGCGGTCGATGCCAGCCACCTCGACGAGGATGCCGGTCCGAATATATTTCTTGAATCCCGGAACCGTGACCGTCAGATCGTAGGTGCCGGCCGGTAGCTGGGCGATGGTGTAGTTGCCAGTGGCCGAAGTCGCGCCTGCGTATACGGCGTCCGTAGCGACGTTCTTGGCTTCAATCGGTGCGTTGGGGACCACGGCGCCTGCCGGGTCGGAAACAGTGCCAGTAATGGTGCCACGGTCAGTTTGTGCAAACGCGGCCACAGCAAGGAAGGACAAGCAAAACGCAGTCCACAGAGAGCGCATTCTTCACCTCTTTTTCGTACGCGGAAAACTCAATCTTTCTTACACGGAAAAACTGTCACCATCAGCTACAAATAAATCCCTGATGCGAGCACTCAGACCTGTGGCGGAGGCGGAACCAGTTAGAGTCATCTCGTTGAACCAATCACCCCAAAGCCTGAACAATGAATCGTGATGGAGTATATAAGAAAGCTGGCGGCAGGTCAAGGGTTTTTGTGGACTTGTGTGACATGTCAGAGTTCGGTAAGCCCTGCGCATGGCTGTCCAGTGGACCCCGGCTGGACCGCCAAACGCGCGGCCGTTTTCTGCGCTGCTCCGCAGCGCTTAAGGTACGGCCCGAACGCGTCTGGAAAACTGATCTTGCATCTGGCCTCCGCCAAAGCCGATTTGCGATCCGGCGCCAGCGCGATGATGAGCCAGGCCCATCGCTAGAACGTAATCCAGGGTACTCTCCTGATCCTTGACACTCGTCCTTCACATGAATTATCCTTAGCCTTTGCCAAGAGGCTAGGGCCCGTTCCCTAGTTGACAATCTCCGGCCTACGGCCCGCCCGCGTCCGCAGCATTCTTCCGGGCCGTGCCGAATCAATCTAAGGAGATCCATGCCACATCAGCCTTACTTTGTGGTTGTACTAGCGCACTCGCTGCACGGGCGACTCCGCCGCATACACGTCCCGCACAAAGTGATCTACGCTGGGTTCGTTCTCTCGATAGTAAGTTGCGTCGTCATGCTCGCTTTTCTTTCCAGCTATTTGCGCATGAGTTGGAAAGTGGCGCATTACAATTCGCTCCGCCAGGAAGTGGATTCCCTCCGCGTCAAGTATCAGGAACTGCAGCGCGTCACCAATCAAAAGAACGAGCAGTTGGCGACACTGGAAAACTTCGCCGGCGAAGTCTCGGTCGCCTACGGTCTAAAGCGCAAGCCCGGAAGCTCCACCGACATGGTCAGTAGTTCCGCGCTGGCGCCCACCTTCCGCGAGTCGCTCAACAACTATAATTTCCTGCAGAACTCGACCATCTCCGCGATGTATCATACCTATCCGAAGCAGTGGCAAACGCATGTCCGGCCGAGCCTCTGGCCGGTGGAAGGGCGATTAATGAGCGGCTTCGGCGGCCGCACCGATCCGTTTTCAGGTGAGGGCGCCATCCACAAGGGCGTCGATCTCCAGGCTCCCATGGGAACGCCGGTCCGCGTGGCGGCCGACGGCATCGTGGTGCATGCCGACTGGGAAGGCGGCTACGGCCGGTTGATCATTGTCGACCATGGCAATGGAGTGCAAACCTACTATGGCCACCTCTCGCGCTTCGATATCGTGCCTGGCCAGGAAGTACGGCGCGGCGACGTGATTGGACGCTCCGGCGCCAGCGGCCGTGTTACCTCTCCGCATCTGCATTACGAAGTGCGGATGGGCGGCACGCCGGTGAATCCGTACCCCTACCTCGCCCGGTCGGGCCTGGCCGGTTCGGTGAACGCGCCCAAAGACCTGCCGTTCGACTGAGCACCCGCGCGGCCGCAGCCGATCCTCCCCGCGGGTCTTACGCTTCGGGACCGGGATCCGCCACGGTTTCCAACTGCTTCCACACATCCCGGAACGTGTCCCCGAATTCACTGAAAACGGCCGTTACAGCAGGATCAAAGTGCTTGCCGCTGTCCCGGAGAATCAGTGCGCACGTCTCGTCATGCGGAATAGCCGGTTTATAAGAACGTCTGGATCGCAATGCGTCATAACAGTCCGCGACCGCAAGGATGCGGGCACAGAGCGGAATCGCGTCTCCGGCGAGCCCATCCGGATAGCCGGTTCCATCCCACCACTCGTGGTGCGATCGAGCGATCTTGATGCCCATTTCAATGAAATCATTGTCCGGATAACTTTCGTGGACCGTCTTGAGAGTCTGAGATCCCAGTACGGCGTGGGTCTTCATGACCGCGAACTCCTCCGGAGTCAGTGGTCCGGGTTTCAGGAGAATCCGATCGGGGATCGCAACTTTGCCGATATCGTGCAAGGGGCTGGCGTGAAAAATGTTGCTGATCCAGGCGCTGCCGACCGTGGTTTTGTACTTTGGGTCTTCGCTCAACCCCACCGCCAGCAATCTGCAAAAGGCCTGGACGCGTTCCACGTGCCTGCCCGTCTCATCGTCGCGAGCTTCGGCCAGCCTGGCGATCGCAAAGAGCGTCTCCATCTGCGCGTCGGCGATTTTCTTTACCTGAGTCTCTACCAGTTCCTGTAGACGGCAGTTATCCGTTTCGATCTCCTGTTGGAGGCGCCTGAGCCTAACGTGGGCGTCCACCCGGGCCTGCACTTCCTCGAACTGAAACGGCTTTGAAACGTAATCGACGCCGCCCGCTCGAAAGCAACGGAGCCGGTCTTCGGGGGCATTCATGGCGCTGAGGAAAATAACCGGGATCTCGGAAAGTTGCGCGCTCGATTTCAGCCGCTCACATACTTCGTAACCGGTCATTTCGGGCATATCGATGTCCAACAGAATCAGGTCCGGTGCTTTTTCACTTGCGGCAGCGAGCGCCATTCGGCCCCTTGGAAAGGAGCGCACTTCATAACCGCCCGATCGCAGCATTCCCTCCATCAACTTCAGGTTTGCCGGATTATCGTCCACCACCATCACGGTGCCTCGGATGGCCGGCTGTCCGAGAGTGGCTAGGCCGCTGCCGATTGCTTCCATCGAGGCGTTCATCTGAACGGCTTATCGGCTGAGCCTACCGATTCCAGCAATTGCGTCAGAGCATCGTAGTCGTAGGTGTCGGCAAGCTCCTGCAGAGCGTGCGCGGATTCAGAATCCGCGGCCTCGCACACTTGGAGGATCAGCTTATCCAGGAGTTCCTTGTTGCCGGCCGAAGTCGCATTACGGATTTCTTCGACCAGCTCGCGCGGTAGTGGCCCGAGCCTGTTCGCGGACAGGGCAGCCAATCCGGCAAGAGACGCTCCTCCGGTCTCGCTCATTTCCTCGTACTCATAGGTAATGTTTAGAAGTGCGCGAATCTTCTCGAGTAGTTCGTCCTCACGGCAGGGCTTCGCCTGGAAATCGTCGGCTCCGCTTTGGGCGAAGGATCGACGGTCTTCGTCCATGGCGCTCGCGGTTAGAACAATGACCGCTGTGTCCTTTCCACGAGGATCCGATTTGATTCTTCGAGTTGCCTCTAGCCCATCCATAACCGGCATGTGGACATCCATCAGGATCAACCGCGGGTTCCACTCCGCCCAGCTTCGGAGCCCTGCCTCGCCGTTATCCGCACCTTGCACGGAAAAACCAATGGAAGTGAGCAGCTTCATCAGCCAGTCCCGATTCTCGATCTGATCGTCGACTACCAGAATTCTGGGAGCTTTCATGCCGCCGCTTATGCCAATGACGCGGCGAGAGCCACTCCGCTTGATGGCTACTCCCGCGTCGCCACGTTCGACGGGGATCTCGAACCGGAATATTGAGCCGACGCCGGGCCTGCTGGTGAGTGTGACATCGCCTCCCATCAGGCGCGCGTATTTGCGGCTAATGGCCAACCCCAGGCCGGTTCCCTCCTGGGCGTGCAGACCACGCTTCGTTTGGCTAAACGGCTCGAACAATTTCTTTTGTTCCTCATCCGTAAGGCCCGAACCGGTGTCCTCAACGCAGGCTGACAGCCATAGTTGGCCGGCGATCCTTTGCTCCAAAGTGACGTGCAGCTTGATCTGGCCGCGCTCGGTAAACTTGATAGCGTTTGCGAGAAGGTTGATCAACGCCTGACGTATGCGGCCCTCGTCCGCCACCACGTAAGGCACGGATTCGCCATCCACCACCATTTCGAATCGCAGCGCCTTCGCCGCAGCCCGCAAACGGAACATAGCGGCGAGATCGTTCAGTAGCCCGGCCAGGTTGAAGGTCGCCGCCTTCAGTTCGGTGCGGCCAGCCTCGATTCTGGACA
The DNA here is from genome assembly GCA_003166865.1 of Bryobacterales bacterium. Lineage (GTDB taxonomy): Bacteria > Acidobacteriota > Terriglobia > Bryobacterales > Bryobacteraceae > Palsa-89. The sequence goes on along the minus strand of PMUP01000020.1, from coordinate 84,911 downwards.
TGTCCAGAACGTCATTGATGAGGGTGAGCAGATGCTCGCCGCTTCGGCCGATGATCCTGAGATTCGTTTTCGTGTCCAGCCCCAGGCTCGGATCCCGCAACATCAACTGTGTGTACCCGAGAATGGCGTTCATCGGGGTACGGATTTCATGAGACATGGTCGACAGAAACGTACTCTTGGCCCGGTTGGCGCCCTCCGCCTCAGCCACTGCATCTTTAAGCCGCCGCTCGGTTTGCAGAAGTTCGCCGATCAGGGACTGGCGGCGCACAGCCTCTCTCTGAATGGTGATGATTGCGACTAGTAAGAGCAGGAAGAGACTGGCGCCGCCGAGGATAGAGATTAGGGCGCCTTCGTTTCCGCTCGACCGCGCCTGCGCGTAAAACTGAACCACGCGCCCGAGGGCCACAGCCTGGACCTCCGAACAGATTCCCCGCATTTGTTCCATCAGAAGTCTCCCGCGATCGGAACGGACGACGGCGAGAGCAGCATCCAGGCCGTTACTCCGGCGGAGTTCAATGGTCGACGCTAATTCCTCCAGTTTTTCGTCGACCAGGGGATTTAAGCTTTCGATACGTTGCGCCTGGTCGGGGCTATCCATGGTCACCGCTCGGAGAGACTTCAATAGCTCCGGAATGTCCGCGCGTGCTCGACGGTACGGATCGAGGTAGCTATCCTCTCCGGTCAACACAAACCCGCGCTGTCCCGTTTCTGCATCCGTAAGCGAGGCGCGGAGTGCCGTGATCCCGGATAAGGTTCGCCGCATCACCTCCTGTTGATCCGCGTTACGGCCGAATGCCGTCCAGCCTCGATACGAGAAAAATGCGATCAGCAGGACCACCGCGAGAGCCGACAGCAATGCCAGCCCTTCGCGAGAGTGAAGGCTTACCGGCTGAACCTCGTGATTCATCTCCTGCTCCTCTCCACCACGTGCGCGGTCCCCCGCAGCGCTTATCGCCCGTATTCACGGTTTCTTTAACCCAGCATTGGCCAGGATGAATTTCGAACTCTCGTCCCAGAACTCGTGGGCGTCGTCCCAAGACGCTGTTCCCCAGCAAAGGCGTCGCGCAGAATGGAAAGTATGAGACTCTCCCGCAGCTCACTCGCGCTTGTCCTGCTCCTGCTTCTTCCCCTTTTTCCTCTTTGGCCACACGCGCCTGCGGAGCTCATCAATCCCGCCAATGTTTCCCGGCTGAAGGTTGCCTGGATTTACGACACTGGCGACTCGACCGAGCCGGTGCAAACCGGCGGCAGGCCTCCCAAGTTCGAGGCGACGCTGTTGCGATCCCCAGGCCGAAGTCACTCAACTTCCCTCGCTTCTCCTCCAGCCCCTGGTGGAGAATGCCGTTGAGCATGGCCAGGACCCCAGCTCCGGCCGCGTCGACATCGCCATCGCGGTCCGGCGCGACGGCGAACTTGTGCGCATCACAATCCGGGATCACGGAACTGGTCCCTTGCCTGCCGGCGAAGGGCAGGGATTGCAGAATGCGCACCGGCGGCTGCGGACTGTATTTGGGGATCGCGCGGCCATACGGCTCAATCGCCATCCCGAAGGCGGCGCGCTGGTTGAAATTCACATCCCCGCATGATCAAGGTCTCTCTAGTAGAGGACGAGCCTCCCGCGCTCCGCAAGCTGGAAAGGATGGTTGCGAGCGTTGAAGATCTGTCAATCTGTGGAACGGCGGGGACATGCGCCGACGCGATTGGCGGAATATTGCGAACAAAACCTGACCTGCTGATTGTCGATGTGCGGCTGCCGGACGGAACGGGATTCGAGGTCCTGCAAGCACTCGACGAGCCCACAGACCTGCAGGCGATCTTCCTGACCGCGTATGAACAGTATGCCGTGCAGGCGTTCGACGTCGCTGCTTTGGATTACTTGCTAAAGCCAGTGGCACAGGATCGTTTTCTTGAAGCCATCCAGCGGGTCCGTGATCGGCTCGCACAGCCGCTCCCGCCGTCGACAAAGAGATATGCGAGGCGGTTTCTCGTCGAACGTCTGAAAGCCGCATATCTGCTCCCGGTGGAATCGATTTATTGGATCGCCGCCGATCGAAACTACGCGCTTCTCTATACTGCGATGGGTGAATTCGCCTTGCGCGCGACCATGGACTCTCTGGAGCAACGGCTGGATCCCGCCGAGTTCGGCCGAGTGAGTAGAAGCGCCATCGTGCGAGTCGGCGCAGTCCGCGAGGTGCGCAGACGAGAGGACCTGAACCACGTCGTCGTGCTCACCTCAGGCGCTGAGGTGGTCTGCTCGAAACGGTACGGACGGCGGCGCCCGATCATCTGCTCTAACTTACTCATACCTTAACGCCACGTTCGGATCGATCTTGGAAGCGCGCCGCGCCGGGAAGTAGCAGCCCAGCATCGCCACAACGCCAAACACCAGCGCCACTGTGACGAACGATCCTGGGTCGGTTGTCTTCATCCCATAAAGAAAACTCGCCAGAGTGCGGCTCAAAAGAAAAGCGCCGAGCAGGCCCAATAGGAGCCCGGTCGCCACCAGTCTGCCGCCTTCCGACAAGACCAGCACAAGTACCGCTCTTCGGCCCGCGCCCAGCGTCATACGAATCCCGAGTTCGCTGGTTCGGCGGGTCACCGTGTACGATAGCAATCCATAAATGCCGATCGCCGACAGCAGGAGCGCAAAAGCCGCAAAGAGGCTCAATAGAAATGTCTGGAATCGCTCGCGCGCAATCGTTCCGGCAATCACCTCATCCATGCTTTGAAACTCGACCGGCGTATCGCGATTCAGCGACGTGACGACGGACCGCACAGCCGCTTGTTCACTGACTGGCCCGCGGACCACCAGCGTCGCGTCGAGTGACAATACCGCGTGCTGCATGAGATCGCCAAAGACTTCAGCCTTCGCGGGCTTGTTAAGACCGAAGGCGCGCACATCGGGAACGATTCCAACGATCGTCATGAACTGCGGTTTGGCATCAAAACCAAGGAAGCGGATGCGCTTCCCGATTGCGTCGCCGCCAGGAAAGAACTCCGCCGCGAACGTCTGATTCACGGTCGCCACCTGTTCCGGGGATCGATCGTCAGTCTCGTCGAACGCGCGCCCTTTCAAAATCGGAATTCCGAACGTCCTGAAATACTGGCTCGTTGCCAGCCGATAATATGCATTCGAATCTTGATGTGGGTCGGCTGGCAGGGGTGTGCCTTCGATTTCGAAGTCGCCATCCGCTCCGCCTTCACGCACCGGTAGAACGTCCGTCAATGCCGCCGCTTGTACGCCGGGAAGGGCACTGACTTCTTTGAGCAGTCTTGTCGAAAGTCGCGCCGGCAACAGGAGATCGGTCGTGAACACTCCCGAAGACCTCAGGCCCGAATCGACATGCGTGAGCTTCCAATAGCTCTTCAACAATAGAGCTGCCCCGGTGAGCAGCACCACGGCGAGTCCGATCTGTCCTACGACAAGAGCGTTGCCCCAACGCTTCAGTTGCGGTCCCGCTGTGCCTTTTCCGGACCCTTGCTTCAGCGCTTCATTCACGTCCGTGTGAGAACCTGCGATGGCTGGCAACGCTCCGAACAGCAGGCCCGCGCCTATCGAAAGCACCGCTGTGAAACAGAGCATGCTGATGTCCACATGAATATTCTCGAGCCGCGGAATGTTCGCTGGGGCTGAATGCCGCAAGACGGCGGTGCCGGCCATTGCCAGGGCCAACCCGATAGCGCCGCCTGCAATCGCCAGGAGCACAGCCTCCGTCAATAGTTGCCGGATCAACCGCGGCCGTCCCGCACCCAAGGCCGCGCGCAGGCCCAGTTCCTTTGCACGCACCGTGGCGCGCGCCAGATGCAATCCGGAAATATTCACGCAGGCGATGAGCAGTACCAGAGTCACTGCCGACAGCAGAATCAGGAACGCCGGACGAACCGGGCCCACAACCTCGTCGTACAGCGGCACCACCTTGATCCCTTCATCTTTGTCGTCGATGTATGCCTTTGCCAGCTGCGTGGCAATCACGTTCATGTCCTCCTGCGCCAGGCGACTTGACGTGCCTGGCTTCAGGTGTCCGAGCACATGGTAGTTGTGAGCTGACCTGGTTGATGGGTCCGGGATCAGTTCTTGGGGAACCCAGAGTTGCGCTCGAGCAGGGAAATCGAATGCTGGTGGCATAATGCCGATCACGGTAAACGCCATGCCATCTAAACGCACAGACTTGCCCATGGATTGCGCTCCCGGCCCAAAGATGAGTTGGGACAAATCGTATCCGAGCACCGCCACCGGCACACCGCCCAGCTTCTGCTCTTCGCGACTGAAGAGACGTCCCACAGCCGCTGGAACGCCCATGCTTTCGAAAAAGCCGATGGATACGACGCCGATGCGAATGCGTCTCGGCGCAAAGTCTCCGGAAAGACCTACCTGATCGCCGTAGTAACTGGCCAGGTACTGCATCGATCGATTCTGGTCGCGCCAGTCCCGAAAATCGGGTCCGGAGACATCCATGAACCTGCCGGCTTTGTTGGTCTGCCAAACCTCTACCAATCGATCCGGCTCGGGATACGGCAGCGCGCTGAGCAAAACGGCTTTCGCGGCACTGAACATGGCCGTGTTCATTCCGATGCCGAGCGCCAGCACCGTCACCGCCGTCACCGTGAATGCCGGGGACTTCCCGAGGACTCGGCAGCCAAACCGTACGTCCTGTGTGAGCCGTTCCATGCCGTTCCAGCCCCAGGCTTCGCGGCTCTTCTCTTTCTGCGACGTCACATTTCCGAACTGCCGCTGAGCGCGGATGCGGGCCTCTTCCTGGCTGAGGCCCTCATCCATCAACTGCTCGATTCTTTCTTCAAGATGCGCGGCCATCTCGTCGGCCAGATCCCGCTCGACGCGCCTGCGCTCCAGCCAACGCGATATCGGATTCATGATTCAACCGGCCTCATCACACGGCTAATCCCCGCCAGTAAGCGCTCAAAGCCTGCGATTTCACGCCCCAGTTGCTTGCGCCCCGCCGGAGTCAGCCGATAGGTCCGGACCCGCCGTTTGCGCGACGACGTGCCCCACTCCGCAACTACCCAGCCGTCCCGCAGGAGCCGTTGCAAGGCCGGATACAACGAGCCTTCCTCCACTTGGAGCACATCCTCCGATGCCTGCTGAATGTATTGCGATATGGCGTAGCCATGCAGAGCCCCGTGCCTCAGGGTCTGCAGAATCAGCATCTCGAGCGTGCCCGGCAGCAATGCCCTTGTCATAGAATGTCTATGCCAAGATTATCTATGTACTGGCCCGCCGAGTCAAGCCAAAGTTGCGGGCGCTAATTGGCCGCCGGCGTCTGCAGTAGTGGATTCAGCCAGGACTCTTGGCGCACGTTCGCTCGTGATTTGATGCGCCATCCAGCGGCCGTCTTCACGTAAACGTCTTCGTAGCCGCCGTGCCGCTCGATGCTGCCCGGTCCCTTGATGCCCATCTGCAAAAGATAGATCCTCCCGGTGGCGCCTTCGGGCGACGGCGTAATCACATGATTGACCATAATGTGGCTCCAGCCGGTCCAGACCAGCTTGGTCTTGCAGCCTTTCGATCCTCCGCCGATCAGCGTCGCCAGAGCCTCGCGCCCTTTGGCCAGTACTCGTCCGCCTTGTTTAACGCCTTCGTCGGTCATCTTATCGATGAAGACACCGTCAGGCGTGAACACGTCGGCGTAGTCGTACCCGTTGTTGGAACATGTGTCGATCCCGTAGGCGTAGCGGTTGGTGAGCTGAATGATTTCCTGATAGTCGAGTGCGGTGAGCGAAGGCTCCTTGGCCGATACCACGGCTGGCTTATGCTCCATCCACATTGTCACCCAAGTGCCAAGGCACGCACCCAAGGCCACCGCCGCTAAGAATTTCCATTTATGCATTGGCTTCTCCTCGAATGAGTATAATTGTCGGCGTGAAACATTTGCGAAAGCTGATTGTGGTCGGCGCGATTCTGTGCGCGCGTGCGAATGCGCAAGGTCTGATAACGCAGCGCAACATGTCCCTCGAAATGGCCAAGACTATCGCGGAGGCGACCATTGGCGAATGCAAGTCGAAGGGCTTTCATACCGCGGCGGTGGTGGTGGACCGTGGCGGCCAAGTGTTGGTGATGCTGCGCGATGAGCAAGCCACGCCGCAAACCGGCGAGATGGCGCGGCGCAAAGCATATACCGCCGTGATGTTCCGCAGCACGACGCTCGAGTTTCAGAAGCGCACGGCCGAGGATCCAACACTCGCGCCGCAACGCCAGGTGGCCGACATTCTGGCTCTGGGTGGCGGCGTGCCCATCCGTGTGGACAAAGAGATCGTCGGAGGCGTGGCAAGCGCGGGCTCGAATCAAGAGCAAGATGACGCGTGCGCGAAGGCGGGCATCGCCAAGGTGGCCGACCTGTTGAAGTAGGGCGCCGGACTGGCCTGGTTACGCCCGCGTATCAATCCCTGCTGGATGCGCCGCCTCAAAAGCCGCGATGGCCGGCTCCTGCTGCAGGATATAACCCAGCTCGTCAATACCTTCGAGCAGACAGTGCTTGGCGAAATCGTCCACTGGAAAATGCACCTTCCGCCCGCTCGCCAGCGTCAAGGTCTGCGATGCCAGATCCACCTTCACCGCGCCCGTTGGGTCCTTGAGTAGCTCGGCATGCACATCCGGCGGCACCACGATCGGAAGCAGCGAATTCTTCAGCGAGTTTCCCTTGAAAATATCGGCGAACGAAGTGCTGATCACCGCGCGGAACCCATATTGCGTCAGCGCCCAAGGTGCGTGTTCGCGCGAGCTGCCGCATCCGAAGTTGTCGCCCGCGAGCAGCACCTTGCAGGCTTTCGATTCGGGTTTGTTCAGCACAAAATCCGGCTTCGGTTTGCCTTCGGCGTCGTAGCGCCAATCGTTGAAAAGCTGATCACCCAAGCCGTCCTTCGAAATCGTTTTCAAGAATCGCGCCGGGATGATCTGATCGGTGTCGACGTTGTCCCTCGGCAGCGCCACCATGCGGCTTTCAAATGGAGTGAACTTTTCCATTAAAGTAGCTCCCGCACGTCGCTAACCTTGCCTGAGATGGCCGAAGCCGCCGCCGTCATCGGACTCGCCAGGAATGTCCGCGCCCCCTTGCCCTGCCGCCCTTCGAAATTGCGATTGCTGGTGGACACGCTGTATTCGCCTGGCTGGAGCGAATCGCCATTCATCGCGATGCACATCGAACAGCCGGCCTCGCGCCAGTCGGCGCCCGCGTCTCGAAAAATTTGATCCAACCCCTCGGCTTGCGCCTGCGCCTTCACTTGCTGCGACCCGGGAACCACCAGCACGCGCACGCTCGGATGAACCTTGCGGCCCTTCAGCACGCTCGCCGCGTTGCGCAGATCCGAAATTCTGGAATTGGTGCAGCTCCCGATGAAGACCACGTTCACTGGATGTCCCAGCAGCGGTTTCCCCGCCGGCAGATCCATATAGACCAGCGCGCGCGCCAGCGAATCGCGCTCCAGCGGATCGCTAATGTCACTCGGATTCGGCACCGCACCCCGGATCGGAATGCCCATGCCCGGATTCGTTCCAAAGGTGATCATCGGCTCGAGCGTGGCCGCGTCGATCACGATGCTCTTGTCGTACGCCGCGCCCTCATCTGTCGGCAGTTGCCGCCACCGCGCCACCGCCTGATCCCACGCCGCACCTTTGGGGGCGAACTCTCGGCCCGCCACATATTGATAGGTCGTGTCATCCGGCGCAACCAACCCCGCGCGCGCGCCGCCCTCGATCGACATGTTGCACACCGTCATGCGTTCTTCCATCGACAGCGACCGGATCGCCGATCCGCAATATTCAAAAATCGAACCAGTCCCTCCGCCGATACCAATCCGCGCGATCAGCGCCAGAATAATGTCCTTGGCCGAAACCCCCGGCTTCAACGCGCCATCCACGCGCACCTGATACGTGTGCGACCGCTTCAGCAGCAGGCACTGGCTGGCGAGCGTGTTTTCCACTTCGCTGGTGCCGATCCCGATCGCGAGCGCGCCCAGCGCTCCGTGGGTCGCCGTGTGGCTGTCGCCGCAAACCACCGTCATGCCGGGTTGCGTCAAGCCCAGCTCCGGCCCGATCACATGCACGATGCCTTGCTTGTCGCTGCCCAGCGGATAACAATGGATGCCGAAGTCCTTGCAATTTTGGATCAGCTTTTCAACCTGCGCCTTAGCGATCTGGTCCACGATCGGAAACCCGCGCGGCGTCGTCGGCGTGCTGTGATCGGTGGTCGCAATCGTCAGATCCGGCCGCCGCACCCTCAACCCGCGCTGGCGCAGCCCGTCGAACGCCTGTGGCGACGTCACCTCATGCACCAAATGCAAATCGATGTAGAGCAGCGTTGGCGCGTTCCCTCGCTCCGCAACTACGTGGTTGTCCCAGATCTTTTCGATGACTGTGCGAGATTTCATATTGCTTCTGCTACCGCATCTCCTACTTCTGAAGTTGTCGCCGGCTTGCCCGAGGGTTTCAAATCCGCCGTCACCCGGCCCGAGTTGAGCACCGTCTCCACCGCGCGATTCACCGCCGCCGCTTCATCTTTTAACCCGAAACTGTATTCGAGCATCGCGGCCACCGATCCGATCGCGCCAAACGGATTCGCCTTGCTCTGTCCAGCGATGTCGGGCGCCGAGCCGTGCACCGGCTCATACAATCCGACCCAGGCGCCGGACGGTTTCTTGTCACCAATAGATGCCGAAGGCAACATGCCAATCGAACCAGCCAGCACTGCCCCCTCATCACTGAGGATATCGCCGAACATGTTTTCGGTAACCAGCACGTCAAAACGCCGTGGGTTCAAGACCAACTGCATCGCAGCCGTGTCCACCAGCAAGTGATCCAGCGTGACATCCGGAAACTCCGCCGCCACCTCAATCACCACCTTGCGCCAAAGCTGCGACGTCTCGATCACGTTCGACTTATCGACGCTGGTCACCTTCTTGCGCCGGTTTTGCGCCAGGTGGAACGCCACCCGCGTCACGCGCTCGATCTCGGGCCGCGTATACGCCATCGTATTCACCGCGCGTTCATTAGCGCCGCTGCCTTCAATTCCGCGCGGCGTTCCGTAGTAAATCCCGCCCGTCAGCTCGCGCACGATGATCATGTCCGTGCCGTCCACCAGCGCGTTCTTGAGCGGCGAGGAATCGAGCAGGGCCTTGTACGATCGCACCGGCCGCAGGTTCGCGTACACACCCAGCACCTTGCGGATCCCGAGCAGGCCCCTTTCGGGGCGTTTGTCCGGAGCTACATTATCGAACTCCGGCAGCCCCACCGCCCCCATCAGCGTCGCATCGGCTTTCAGCGCCAGATCGATCGTCTCCTGGGGCAGGGGAGTACCCGTCTTGTGAATCGCAATCCCGCCCAGCAAGCCTTCGCTCAGAACCGGCTCATGATGGAACTTGCTAGCGACCTTGTGCAGTACTTTGACCGCTTCACGCGTGACCTCGGCGCCGATCCCGTCACCGGGGAGTATCAATATGTTGAGTTGCATTTTTCTGAGCCGCGCGCGTGAGCGAGCGGATTAGTCGTTCGCCGCGGCAGCCTTCGCGCCAACCACTTCGTGCAGCAACGCCAGGATCTCATCGTTGCTCACGCCCTTCTTGCGATCCGCCAACGCGATGAAGCGGTGGTACAGCAGGTCCAGCTCGTCCTTCCCAAGCTGGAATCCGAGATCCTCGGCGCGCTTGTGCAACGCATGCCGGCCGCTGTGCTTGCCCAGCACCAGCTTGCTCTCCGGCACGCCCACGCTCCTCGGATCCATGATCTCGTACGTGGTGCGTTCCTTCAAGTATCCGTCCTGATGAATCCCCGCTTCGTGCGCGAACGCGTTGTCGCCGACAATCGCTTTGTTCGGTTGCGGCCCAAACGTGATGGTCCGCGACAAAAGCTGGCTCGCCGCGAAAATGTGCTCCGTCACGATCTTGGTCTCAAACGGCAGGCGATCGCTGCGCGTCTTGAAGGCCATCACGATCTCCTCGAGCGACGCGTTGCCCGCCCGTTCGCCGATGCCGTTGATGGTGCATTCGATCTGCCGCGCACCCGCCTGCACCGCCGCGATTGAATTCGCCACCGCGAGTCCCAGGTCGTCGTGACAATGCACGCTCACGATCGCACTGTCGCCCAACGCCCGAACCATGCGCCCGATCAACGCGCCGTATTCCTCCGGCACCGAGTATCCAACCGTGTCCGGCAGGTTCACCGTCCGCGCCCCGGCCGCTACCACTGCGCGCGAAATCTGCTCCAGATAATCCCAGTCAGTTCGCGTGGCGTCTTCGGCGGAAAACTCCACGTCGTCGGTGTAACTCCGCGCTAGCTCCACCGCGGCAACTGCTTCATCCAGAACCTGTTCCTGCGACTTCTTCAACTTGTACTTAAGGTGAATTTCGCTGGTCGCGAGGAAAGTGTGAATCCTCGGCCGGCGCGCATGCTTCAGCGATGCCGCCGCGCGCTCGACATCCAATCGGTTGGCACGCGCAAGGGCCGCCACTTGCACCCAGGAGAACTCACGGCTCACCGCGTCCACGGCCTGAAAATCACCCTCGGAGGCGATCGGGAACCCGGCTTCGAGGATATCGACGCCCAGCTCCACCAGTTTTCGCGCCAGTTGCAGCTTCTCGGGTACGGTCATGCTGCAGCCCGGCGATTGTTCACCATCGCGGAGGGTGGTGTCGAAGATGTAGACTCGATTGGCCATGTGTCCTCCTGTTTCGCTCCTCACTCCTTCTCGCTACTCATTATGGAGGCGTTCGTAAGATTTGGCAAATTTATAATTCAAGCAGTCAGAATAAGCTACAATCATAGCATAAGGCCCGCTTATGGAACTGTATCCGCTCAAGGTCTTTCAGACGGTCGCAGCCGAGAAGAGCTTCTCGCGCGCCGCCGAAAAGATGCTGCGGACCCAGCCCGCCATTTCGCTCGCGGTCCAGAAGCTCGAAGCGGACTTGCAGGAAAAGCTGATCGATCGCTCCGGCAAGGAGTTGCTGCTCACCGATGCCGGCCGCATCGTTTACGATTACGCGCGCCGTTTTGAAAACCTCACGGCCGATCTCGAGAACGCGCTCGCTGAATTGCGCGATAATTCGGCCGGCCGGCTGATCGTGGGCGCCAACGAATCCACGTCGCTTTACTTGCTCGGCCACATCGAGCGCTACCGCCGGCTCTATCCCAAGGTGAAGGTGCAGGTGCGGCGTTCGTTATCGAGCAAGATTCCATCGCAATTGATCGACGGCGATCTCGAACTCGGCGTCATCAGCTACGACCCGGAAGACGAGCGCCTGCATTCGATGGTGATTTACACCGATCACCTGGCCTTCGTTGTTTCGCCCAAGCACCGCTTCGCCACTCGCGCCAAGGTGTCGATCAGCGAGCTGGGCATGGAAACATTTATCGCGCACAATGTACTGTCGCCTTACCGCGACGTGGTGCTCAAGGAATTCCAGCGGCACAAAGTCCCGCTCAACATGGACGTCGAAATGCCGACTGTGGAAACCATCCGCCTCATGGTCCAGCGCAACGAAGGCGTGGCCTTCCTGCCGCACATGTGCGTGGAGCAAGACGTCGCGCAGGACGCGCTCCGCGAAATCAAGGTGAAGGAACTCGCCGTCGACCGCAAGATCCGCCTGGTGTGTCCCGCCAAGCGGAGCCTGAGCCACGCCGCGAAGGCGTTCTTGGAGTTGGTGAAGAGCGGGTAGGTGAGAGTCTGATGGACTGGAGTCCTGCAGCGATACTGCCAAATGGATTTGACCGCCAAGGGGACTGTCGACGGCGGACTTGTTGCCCTTGTGCCGTGCCAAGATCCACGGGTGCAAGGTTTCTGCGCCACCAACCAGACGTTCAAGGAGCTGATTTCGCGCTTCACAAATGCGTTTGAAAAGCCTCTACATCCGGTCATCCTGATCGTTCGCAATGACGTGGTATCCAAGCTCCCCAGCATCGAACCCTTGGCGAGTTTTCGCGACCTCGTGGCGTTGTCGGTGGTGCCCTATGCGCGCTCCATAGCCATCGTCTACGATAATCCAAACCATATCTCGTACTCGAACTCGTTCTGGCTTTATCCGTGGATGCTCGCGAAGGACAACCAACACCTCTTCGCGTCAACGCCCGCGATTACCGCTCTTCATATAGTTGATCAGTTTCATGGTCAGTCGTCGCCAGAGCTTTCAACGATGCCGCTCAACGACGTTGATCAGCCCCTATTCGAGGCTTTGCTCGTGCGCTGGAAGCGTCATCACCTCGGCAAACGGCAGCGATGGCAGGACCGAGCCCTTTTTCGATCACTCAATATGGCGGCTCAAGCTGCTCAGCTTCCTGCTGGCGTGGACGCGACCATCTACGACGTAGGACGGATTGTCGCCCTCTGGGTTTCCGCTTTCGAGATTCTGACGCATCCTCGCAAGGGCAAGGCGGGTCTCAACGGCGTCTACAGTGTTGCGTATTTAGATCCCGAGGTGCGCACCCGCAGATACGCGGCGTATGCAAAAAGCAAACGGCCTTGGCCGCGCAGGCCCCTCGCTTGTTGGCTGTATGGGAAGCTGTATAGGGCGCGATGCGACTTCCTCCATGGCGAACCTTTGGGAGCCAAACCGCTGAACGCGGAAGGTTCAAAAGTCAGTCTCTTTTGGATTGCCCCTTGCTTATATCGTTTGGCGCTCACCGCGTTCTTGGGGCTATCATTTAAGCGGCCAATTCCTAGGGGTAATACGCGGAAACTCGGCGAATACATCGCCTCAAACATGCGGTTCGAGCGATATCAGGAAACTATAGAGCGTGCCCTGCTACGTGCACGGAAATGACTTATCAGTTGGGACGGCCTCGAGATCCACCTCCTTGTATTGAGAAGCCTGCATCCCGGCGACGAGCAAAGCGCCCATAGCGGGCTCGGCGCTATCAGGAATCTCCGATGCGGCGGCGAGAATACCGTCCAGTACTTCCCGCAGCAGCGCGTTCGCGGAAAGACCCTTCGCATGGGCTATCGCTTCGAGTTTTGCTTCTTCTTGAGGCTGAAGCGGCAGCTTCAAAGTCATGAACCTCTCCTCTCACCATTGTGCACGTTGCCGTGCGGCATATGAGAGATCTTGGGGAATCCTAGCAAAGGATCCACGAATGGGAGCGGCGACGCTTCGCGAGGTCTTCTTCTACCGGGCCGAGCCTTGCCTTCTGAATCTCCCGCTGGGCCGTCCTCATCTCACGCCCTTGCTATCATGGAAATGGGTTCAACAAGTGGGTTTTCCCAACTTCCGGTTACCAATATGACCACCAAGCTTACGCTCGACAAAGCCGGCCGCGTGCTGATCCCGAAGCCCTTGCGCCAGGAGTTGCATCTTGGCCCCGGCGACACCCTTCAGCTGGATAGCGAAGGCGAACAAATCACACTGCGCCCCATGCGCCCCAAGGCTCTCTTGAAAAAAGAGCGCGGCGTCTGGGTCTACCAGGGCGAGCCGACTGACGCTTCTGTAACCTCCGTGATCGACGAGGTACGAGCGAAGCGTCTGCGCGAGTTGTTGGGATGAAGGAGTTCTTCGACACATCGGTTCTCGTCGCGTCCTTCTGGCGCAGTCATCGCGAGCACGAAGCCAGCCTCAAGCGAGTCGCCGCGGCCAACAAAAAGAAATCGTCTTGCGCGCTGCACACGCTGGCGGAAGTTTACGCCACTATGACGGCACTCCCGGTCAAGGACGTCATACCGCCCGATTCGGCCCTTCTCTTCGTTCAGGAAGTGCGCGACCGCTTTACTGTCGTAGCTCTCAATGAGGACGAATACTATGAGACCATCCAGCAGGCTGCGGAACGCGGATTCGCGAGCGGGCGCATTTACGACGCGCTTCTCCTCCGCTGCGCCGCCAAGATCAAAGCCGAGGTGATCTATACCTGGAACGTGAAACACTTCACGGTGATCGATCCCAAGCAAGCGCACAAGATCCAAACGCCTTGATGCTCCTACCCGCGCACCGCAAACACCAGGCCCAGCACCGCCAGCGCGCCCCCAAGTAGCTTCACCCCGAGCACCCACTCGCTCGGAATCGATGCGGGATCGGGAATACCCGCGCCGATCGCAGCGATTTGCGAAAAAATTCTGCTGCAGGCCATTCAGCAGGTGAGGCCCCAACCGCCCGCCGGCGCATTCTGACCCACGTACGCGCGTTCGCGCCTAAATTCCCGACGCTCGCTTCCCCAGCGCCAAACCTGCCAGCCAGCTCAGCAGCGGCGAGAAGACCAGCCCGGCGTAAAACCAAAGAGTGTTCAGCGACACCGCAAAGCCCACCAGTCCCAATGCGAACGACCAGAAAAATGCCTCGGCCGAGAGGCCATTGATCCAATCAGGTGTGCCTCCGCTCGCCGGGATGCGCGCGCGAAGTGAGGGCCACAGCCGCGGCACCGCTCGCATGAAGGCGCGATAACGTTCCCCCTGTTCGGCTTCGAGCGCGGCTTCCTCGCGGCCGATCAGCCGGTAGCAAAACACCACCATGCTGACGATCATCACCGCGCATCCGATCACCGGAGCGACCATGCTCATCGCCACCGACATCAGCACATTGCCGAAATACAGCGGGTTTCGGACGTGGCGATAAGGACCGTCGGCTCGCAAGTCCTCTACGTGCACGGCGTGGTCGTGCACCACCACGCGGCCGAGATACGCCGATCCCCATGTGCGCACCAGCGCCGCAACAAGCATCAGAGCGGCCGCTGCTCCAAACACAACGTGCAATGCTAATGTTTCTGACCAATTCGCCGCTGCGGCCAGGGCGTCGGCAAGTCGTCCTCCGACCGGAACGTGATCGAGGAACAAGAAAGCATACGACACCCCACAAATAGCGCCAAAAAACCACCAGCGTTGCCGGAATTCGAGATCGGTCGCTTGCATCATCGCTTGGATCATGGCGTATCATGATCCTTTGATATTCTCTCCCAAGAAGGGGACTCTATGAGAACCATGTTCAGCGTTGTGATCATTGCGGTCGCTGCCGTTTCCACAGTGGGCGTATTCGCCGCATCCAACGAGCCCATTCCGTGGGCATATGCCATTCCGTCCGCGCCACCTGCAGGCACTCCACCGGCAGCACCGGCCCCGCCCGACACCAGCCTGAAACACCTTCCTGGCAGCAGCGCCGAATTCACTCGCGCGCAAATCTCCGACCGTTTCGGCCCCGCCGACTGGTATCCGGGCGATCACCCGAGCATGCCGGACGTCGTCGCGCACGGCAAGAAACCGGACGTTTGGGCTTGCGGCTTGTGCCACTATCCCAACGGCAAGGGCCGGCAGGAAAACGCAGGTGTCGCGGGCTTGCCGGTCGCATATTTTATCCAGACCATGAACGATTTCAAGAACGGTCTGCGCAAGAGCGCCGAGCCTCGCAAAAACAACTCCAAGCTCATGATGACTTTTGCCCAAGGAATGACGGACGACGAGATCAAGGCCGCCGCCGAGTATTTCGGCGCCATGAAATGGACGCCTTGGATCAAGGTAATCGAAACCAACACGGTCCCGAAGACGCGTAACGCGAACGGCATGTTCCTGGTCGAAGGCAATGAGAAAGAGCCGCTCGGAAAGCGCATCCTCGAGACGCCCGAGAACGCCGAGGCCACGGAAGTCCTGCGCGATCCGCACTCCGCATTTTTCGCCTACGTGCCCGTCGGAAGCATCAAGAAGGGCGAGGCGCTAGTCACCAAGGGCGCAGGCAAAACCACTCAGTGCGCTGCTTGCCATGGAGCGGATCTGAAGGGCCTCGGCCCGGTGCCGGGTATCGCGGGCCGTTCACCCAGCTACCTGGTGCGGCAAATGTACGACATGCAGCAGGGCGTCCGCAACGGCACGTGGACTCAGTTGATGAAACCGGTGGTCGCCAATTTGAGCGCGGATGACCTCATCGACATCGCCGCGTACACGTCATCGCGGACTCCCTAGGGACGGACTCCCTAAGGCGCATGCCCTAAGACGAGACGCCCGCGGGGTCGGCGTTGCTTAACGTTTCGTAAAGTTTGGAACCAGCCCGCCCACCCTGCGTCGCCAACCTTGTAGAATGAAATTGTAGTTCGCTTTCCGGTCCCCGTTTTTGTCACGATTAATGACTTCTTACCTTCGATCCCTGTTCGCCGTTTTACTAGCATGCGGCTTCGCCTTCGCTCAAACTGCCGATACGCCGCCTACTGCGCCACCTGCTCCCGCGACTGCTCCTCCGCCCCTTCAACCCGGCCAAACCGAACCGCCGGCTCCCGACAAGCGCATTTTCGGAGTCCTTCCCAACTACCGGACCGCCAATACAACCGCGGTCTACATGCCGATCACCGTCAAACAGAAATTCACCATCGCGGTCAAGGATTCCTTCGACTATCCGCTGGTGGGCTTGGCTGCCGTTATTGCCGCCTGGGGACAGGCGGACAACTCCCATCCGGCCTTCGGCCAGGGATGGGCTGGCTACGGCAGGCGTGTCGGCACCTCATACGCCGATCAAGCCATCGGCAATATGATGACAGAGGGCATCTTCCCGAGCATGCTCCACGAGGACCCGCGTTACTTTCGCCGCGGATACGGCGGCATCTGGTCGCGGACGTGGTACGCCGCCACTCGCGTCTTCGTGACGCACACGGACGCCGGCGGAATGCGGTTCAACTTCTCGGAAGTCCTCGGCAATGCTACCGGCACTGCGATTTCGAACTTGTATTATCCTGACGGCCACAGTTTCCCCGACAACGTGCAAAAAACAGGAGAGCAGATCGGCATCGACGCTGTCTCGCAGGTGCTGAAGGAGTTCTGGCCAGACCTCAAGCACAAGCTGTTTCACGGCCCGAATCCGAATGCCGAACCGCGGCCCTGACGGAGCGGTCTAGCTCGCCTTCTTCTTGGGCGCGACGCTCTTCCCCGTGACCGCGCGAATGCGCGCCTCCAGCTTGCTCGCATCGGACTTGCGCTTCATCTTCTTCAGCAAATCGACGTAATCGAGCGCGGTCTCGGCCAGCAAATCCAGGTTGTCCTGGCTGCTGTCCAACGACAAGGGCCGTTTGCCGCTCAAGATCCCGCGCTTGTCCAGAATCGTCAGCGACAGCCGGTAGAGCGGTTCGGCGTCGGTCAAATTTTGCCTGCTGACATAAATCGCGGCCAGCGTGTTCAAGCTCGCCACCATATCGCTCTCGCGGGCCGTCAACACCTGTTGCACCAGCGGCTCGGCGTCCGCCGGCCGATTCAGCGCTTGGTAGAGCTCGGCCACCTTCTCGTATTTGTCCGCCAGCTCCGCGCTGCCCGGTTTCAGCTCTTTCATCCAGATGAACAGCGCCCGCTCGCTCGCCTTTTCCGCCTCCGCGAAGCGCTTCTGCTCGGTGTACATCGCCGCCAGCTTGTCCAGATTCTTCGCCACGTCCACGTGGTTTGGACCGACGCTCCCCTCGCGAATGAATAGCGTTTGCTTCAGCAGCGGCTCGGCGTCATGCTTCTGATCGAGCTGGTTCTGCTCGAGGTTCAGCGACGCCAACGCATCCAACGCCGGCAGCAGCTCGGGACTGTTGGGCGAAACCGTCTTGAGCTGGATCTTCAGCACCCGCTGATACAATCCCTCGGCGCCCGCCAAATTCTGCTTCGCCACATTCACTCGCGCCAGTTGACTCAAGTCCGGCGCCAGATCGAGACTGTCCGGGCCCGACGCCTTCTCCCGAATCGCCACGGCTCGCGCTAGAAACTTCTCCGCTTCCGCATACTTCCCGCCCGACTCGAGCACGCGCGCTGTTTGCTCCAGTGACGGGGCCAGCTTCGGATCGTTGTCGCCATACTCGCGCTCCATGATCCGCAGCTCGCGTGCCATCAACTCCGCCGCCCGATCGTATTTCATTTGCGCGAAAACGACTCGCGCCAAATCGTCGATGGCTGGAACGATCGCCGGATTCGCACGCCCCAGCATGTCCTCGTCCAGCTCGAGCGTCTTTTGGTACACTCGCTCGGCATCCGCGTAGCGGCCCTCGGCCGAGTAATAATCCGCCAGATTCTCGTGAGCTTTCGCCACGCGCGGATCCGTGGCTTTCCACTGCCCGGCATCGCTCACGGCCACCAACAGCGTCTGCTCTTTCGTTGTCTGGGCTGGCGTCTCGCTCGAGACAAACGCGGCGCAGCCAAGTCCTAGAACGAAGTTAGCGATCGTTACACGCGGTCGAAGCTTCATCTTGCCACTCCAATCGACAGAATGCCCGCCACCGTATAGTCGAGGCAAGACACTAAGGCCCAAATGAAACTACCCCGGTTTTGGTTGGATATCCCCTGTACATCGTGGCTGCAACAAACTCTGCGAGCTTTCCACTCCTGGTCCACTACCATACCGGGTGACTTCCGCTCTTTTGTCCGGGTGGCTCCTCCCCGTGGTCGCCCGGTGCGACGCCTGGGTGGCCGGATGTCTGTTCCCGCTGGCGCTCGTCATCCTCATCAGTGGCCTGGACGATCTGGCGCTCGATTGTGTGTGCCTCTGGGCCTGGCTACAAGCGATGCTAAGGCGCCGTCTTTCCAGTACGTTGGCGACAAAACAGAAAGAATCGCCGCACATCGAAAAACGCATCGCCGTCTTCGTCCCGCTCTGGCATGAACATGCCGTCATCGCCGGCATGGTGGAGCACAATGTCTCCGCCATCAACTACTCCAACTATCATTTTTTTATTGGCGCTTACCCGAACGACGATCCCACGCTCGACGCCATCCGCGAGCTCGAAAGTCGATTCAGGCACGTTCACCTCGCGGTCTGCCCGCACAACGGACCCACTTCCAAAGCCGACTGCCTCAACTGGATTTATCAGCGCATGCTCCTCTTTGAGGAGCATCACAGCCCGCGGGGTGATGTCCGCTTCGACATCATCATCACCCACGACGCCGAAGATCTCATTCATCCCGAGGCCTTCTCCTATATCAACGCCTACGCGGAAGAGTTCGACATGGTGCAGATTCCGGTGCTGCCTCTTCCCACGCCGTTGCGCGACCTGGTTCACGGCATCTACTGCGACGAGTTCGCCGAGTGGCAACTCAAGGACATGCCCGCGCGCCAGCTCATGAACAGCTTCATTCCCTCCAATGGCGTCGGGACCGGATACACGCGCCGCGCGCTCGAAATGCTAGCCAATGCCGAGCACAATCTGATCTTCGAACCGGCCTGCCTCACCGAGGACTATGAGAACGGATTGCGTCTGCACAAGCTCGCATGCAGGCAAATGTTCGTGCCTCTCGCGAAGCACGGCGCCTCCAAACTCGCAGCCAGCATCGTGGCCACGCGCGAATTCTTCCCGCGCACCGTGCGATCCGCCATCCGCCAACGCTCTCGCTGGATCCAGGGCATCGGACTGCAATCCTGGGAGCGCCACGGCTGGCGCGGCAGCCTGCCCGAGGTCTATTGGTTTTGGCGCGATCGCAAGGGACTGTTCGGACACCCGCTCAGCTTGTTGAGCAATTTCGTTTTTCTCTACGGCGCACTCACGTGGGTGGCCGCCGAGAGCACGGGCGCTCCTTGGGGAATCGCGAAATACTCGCTGCATCCTGCATTGCTGCTGGCGACGCTCGCCTTCCAAGTCGTCCAAACCTGCGTGCGGATGGGCTGCTCGGCGCGGCTCTACGGGCCCAGGTTCGCGCTCGCTGTCCCGCTCCGCTCGGTCTGCGGCAATTGGATTAATACCATCGCCACCTGGAAAGCCGTGCGCTCCTACCTGCGCGCCCGCATCCGCCATGAGCCGCTGGTGTGGGTGAAAACCGAGCATGCTTACCCGTCCCGCGGCGCGCTCATCGAGCACAAGCGCAAGCTCGGCGAAATTCTGATCGGCTCAGCCTACGCGGAGGAATCCGACGTACTGCGCGCGCTTGAAACGCAACCGCCGGGAATGCGCCTGGGCGAGCATCTGGTGCTGCTCGGCATAATCACTGAGGACGAACTGTACGAAGCGCTCAGCCTCCAGCAAAGCCTGCCCTCCGGACGCCTGGAACCGTGGGTGATCAGCACCAACATCGCCCGCGCGCTGCCTCGCCGCGTGGTGCGCCAGTGGCGCGTGCTGCCCTTCCGCATCTCCTCGGGGAGCATGTTTCTGGCCAGCCCCGAAATCCCCACCGACGCCTTGGCCCGCACGCTCCGCGGGTTCACTCGCCTGTCGCTGCGATTTCACTTAGTGACGCCGCAGAATTTCGAAGAGCTCGCCGAAATCCTGCTCTAGACGCTAGCTAGTCGCCGCTTGCGCCATTCGGTGAACTCGACGATTGCTATTAAAATGGCAAGGATCGCGAAATTCCATACTAGGAGCTTACCGAACGGCACAGGAACGGCCATGGACTGAAGTTTTGCAGAGGGGACGGTCACTGCCGCCGCAACCAGATAGGCCAAGAGCCGAGTCTCTGGCCGTCGAGCCCACTCGGCTCCGGCTGCTGAGACGGGCGATCCAAGAGCCCTTCGTCGCGCCCACCAACCTACCAATAAAAACGCGAAGCTGAAGAAGAACATGGTGGCGCCCAGCGGCCAAATCATCCAGCGTATATTGCTCGGCGCACGGCTGGCGAAGAGGAAACCAAACAGAGAACTAGCCACCGTGGTAATGCCCGCAGCGAACCCAAGCCGTCTTTCAGCGCGCAAACCAGGATCCATTGGGTCTATTATATGGGATTCAACTCGCGCACAAAATGCCGCTAGAATTGATGTAGATGCCGACAGTCATTACGGACCGGCCCTATCGCCCAGTTCCCGTGGATCCTCCACGCAAGCGCTGGACCCGCGCGGAATGTGTCGCCCTCGAGGACTCCGGATTGTGGGATCAGCAGCGCCTGGAACTGGTCCAAGGAGAGTTGATCAGCAAAATGGGCAAGAAGCGTCCCCACGTGAATGCCCTTGTCGCCGTACAAGCATGGTTGGTGCGCACCTTCGGTGAACAGTTTGTGAATCCGGAAGCGCCAATCGACGTCGCCCCAGAGGATAACCCGACCAACGAGCCGGAGCCCGACCTGGTCGTCCTGGCCAAGCCCTCGCGTGATTTCCAGGATGCTAATCCGCGGCCGGGCGATCTTCGCCTGGTGGTCGAAATCTCCGACTCGACCTCTGACTCAACCCAGGGCTTCGACCTGACCACGAAGGCCGAGTTGTATGCCCGTGCCGGAATCGTCGAATACTGGGTCATCGATGTGGCCGCGCGCCGGCTCGTCGTGCATCGTGACCCGCGCGAGGGGCTGTACCTTTCAGTCACAGCCTACGGGGAAGAGGAAACCGTGACTCCGCTCGCATCGCCAGGGCCTGAGTTCCGAGTGGCCGCCGCTTTCGACGCATAACAACCTTACGCGTCCCGTCGCCCTGCTGCGGTAACATTCGTAAGTGCAAATTCCCGTGAAAGCGCCGCCGGAGATGACCGTCAAGGCGGTGGCCCTCGGCATCTTCCTGGCCTTCGTTTTCGGATCGGCCAACGCGTACCTGGGAATGAAAGCCGGCCAAACCGTCGCCGCCACCATTCCCGCGGCCGTCATCGCGATGGCGCTGTTCCGCATCCCGTGGTTTCGCGGCGGCATCCTCGAGCAGAACATCACGCGCACCGCGGCATCGGTCGGAGAAGCGCTGGTGGCCGGCGCCATCTTCACCATCCCCGCGTTCATGATGGTCGAAATCGGCGGCCAGCGGCTGTGGAGCGATCTGCGGTCGCATTATTGGGAAGCCACTCTGGTGCTGCTGGTCGGCGGATTGATCGGAGTGTTCTTCATCATTTTGCTGCGCCGCCCATTGTGCGTTGACGCGCCGCTGCCGTGGCCCGAAAGCGTAGCAAGCTATGAGATCGTCAAAGCCGGCGAAGCTTCGGCCAGCAAAGCTCCCCGCTACATCTTCGGCGCATTGGGATTCGGCGGACTCATCGAGATTTTGACCGACGACAAAGGCGCGCAGATCTTCCGCGAATATGTCGACGGCTTTCTCAAATTCCCGCGCTCGGTCATCCAGCACTTCGACATCGAAAAGAAGCCCATCGGCGATGTCACGCATTTCGGCGGCATTCCGTGGTCCACGCCCAGCCTCTCGCCCGCGCTTATCGGCATCGGCTACATCATCGGACCCGAGCTATCATCCATCAACGTCGCGGGCGGCATCATCGCCTGGTGGATCCTGATCCCGTTGCTGCTGTTCTTCGATCCGGATCTGCCGCGCCGCATCGGAAGCAATGATCCCGCCGTCGCCGCCAATACGGTTTGGTTCAACGTCGTCCGGCCAATCGCCGTCGGCACCATGCTGGTCGGCGCTGCCAGCACTATGTTCTCCATGCGCGAGTCGTTGTGGACTTCGCTGCGCGGGATCTTCAGCGCTTCGGCCACCGCGTCCCACGAAGCCAAAACACTCGATCCCACCGAACGCGACATTCCGCCTCGCTGGGTGGTGCTTTCGATTGCCGTCTTGCTCATTCCCATCACCGCCATCTACTACTACTTCACGCGCGGGATCGGTTCCGCGATTGTTGCCGCGCTGATCATGACGGTGACTGGATTTCTGCTTTCGGCGGTTGGCGGTTATTTGGTCGGCCTGGTCGGCAGCTCCAACCAACCGCTGTCGGGATTGACGCTGGCCGCATTGATTATCGCGGCTCTCGTGATGCTGACCATCGGCGTCACCGGCCTCGCGGGAGTCGCGGCCGTGCTCGGCGTCGCTGCGGTGGTCTGCGTAGCCTGCTCGGTGTCGGGATCGCTGATTCAAGATTTGAAGGCCGGGCACCTGCTGGGTGGCACGCCCTGGAAAATGGAAGTCGTCGAAATCATTTCCGTAATTCTGCTGGCGTTTTTTCTGATGGGGCCGATCATCGCGCTGCACCAGGCGAACCTCGCTACTGGCGGCATCGGTGGGCGCGCGCTGCCCGCGCCTCAGGCGGGCTTGATGGCCCAATTGGCAAAAGGAATCGTCGGCGGACAGATGGCCTGGGGACTGCTCGGAATCGGAGCGGCCTTTGGAGTTGCTCTGCTGCTGTGCGGCGCTCGCTCGCCGATGCTGATCGCCGTCGGAATGTACCTGCCTTTCAGTACTTCGTCGGCGATTTTTGTCGGCGGCTTGGTCAAGTGGATTCTCAACCGCGTCTCCGCCCGGCGCAGCGTCGAAGAGAAATTGATCATCGAAGAGAAGGGCACGCTGCTGGCGTCGGGCCTGATCGCGGGCGAAGCCATCGTCGGCATCCTGCTGGCCGTGGTGTTTCTAACGGGATTGCCGTCCATCGCGACTTTCAGCTTTTACCCGGCTTGGGGAGGTTGGCTGTCGCTGCTCGGATTCGCCGCCATAGCCTATGTCTTGATTCGGATTCCGGCGAGTGCGGAATAGTCACTCTTCGTCAACGATCACGGCGTAAATTTCGCCCGGACCATGCACGCCGCGAACCAGGATCTGTTCGATATCGGCGGTGCGGCTGGGGCCGGTGATCAAAACCATGGAACTGGTCTGGTCGGCGGGGCGGGGAAGAATGCTGAGCAGTTCATCGAGGTTGGCGAGAAGACGCGAGCGCGGAAAGATCGCGATGTGGGCCGGCGGTAAGAGCGAAACCAGCCGGGCTTCGTTGTGGCTGGAAAGCATCACGAAAGTGCCCGTGGCGGCGAGCGCATAATCGGCGCTGGTGATCCCGATGTCGGCTGCCGCGCAAGCAGCCTTCAGTTCGTCGCGGTCGGTAAAGGCGGCGTGGACCTGCGGGAGTCCTGTGATGCCGCATTTGCGCAGAAACGGCGAATTCGATGCGACGGCGCTCTTTTGGCTCAGTAATTCCGCGATCGCCGGAACGACTGCGGCGGCATCGCGAACCCGAAAAAACTTTCCGCCCAAGTTTTCGAACTTTTTGCCGAAAAGGTCAGCATAGAGATTGCGGTCCGTTAGAGGGACTCGCAATGCGGGGGCCGGCAGAGGGGCTGCCTCGACTAGAGGAGGCTCGCCCGCGGCCCTCTTTAACGACCGCCGGATGTCGCCCAGAATCTGTTCGCGCGCGGTCATGAGGAGCCTCTGCGCGCGGCCACCCTGCTCGCCCAATACTGATGAAAGCTCTGGTTCGCCGGCTCTGGCAAACTCCGCTGGCTAGCCCATTTCTTCAGCGGTCCGATCTTCGGCACGATCGGAAAGAAAAGCGATCCCAGGCTCGCGAGCAGCAGATAGATCTTCGGATGAGTCGCAATCCAGGCAAAAAGCCGGAATGCGAAACGCTCCAGATCCCCTGCGCCTTGGCGTCGCTGGACTTCCGTGACCTCTTCGCGAAGTTTGATCAGCAGTTTCGGAATCTCAATTTTGACCGGGCAGACCTCGGCGCAAGCGCCGCACAGGCTGGACGCGAATGGCAGCCACGTATCCTCAGTGACACCGTGAAACTGGGGCGTGATAATGGCGCCGATGGGCCCCGAGTAAACCCACGGATAATTGTGGCCGCCAATCTTGCGGTACACCGGGCAATGGTTCAGGCATGCGCCGCAGCGGATGCAGTATAGCGACTGGCGTTTCTCCGGATCTTCGAGCAGCTTGGTGCGGCCGTTGTCGAGCAGGAGTAAGTAAAACTCGTCGGGACCGTCGATTTCGGTGGCGCGCCGCGGACCCGAGAGAAACGATGTGTAAACGGTCAGCGGCTGGCCAGTGGCGCTGCGGCCCAGCAGGTTCAGGAAAACCGCGAGATCCTGCGCGCGCGGAATCACCTTCTCGATGCCGGCGATGGCGATGTGGATCTTCGGCGCCGAGGTGCTGAGCCGGGCGTTGCCTTCGTTTTCCACCACCACGATGGCACCCGAATCGGCGATCAGGAAATTAGCGCCACTAACGCCGATGTCAGCTTGCAGAAACTTCTGGCGCAAAACACCGCGGGCAAATTTGGTTTGTTTCTCGATTACCACTTCGTTTTCGGCGCCTAGTTCCTTAGTGAAGACATCGGCGACGTCATAGCGCGTGAGATGCAGCGCGGGCGCGACGATGTGATACGGCCGCTGGTGTGCGAGCTGGAGGATGTACTCGCCCAGATCGGTTTCGACGGCTTCGAGGTGATGCTTTTCCAGGCGCTCGTTGAAATGGATCTCCTCGCTGGTCATGGATTTCGATTTCACCAGCATGTGCACGCCGCGCTGCTTCGCGAGATCGAGGACGAAGTCGGCGGCCTCTTGGCCGGTGCGGCAGAAGACGACGTTGCCGCCGTGCGCGATCACGTTCGATTCCAGCTGTTCCAGATAGTAGTCGAGGTTCTCGATGGTGTGTTTCTTGATCGCGTTGGCTTCGTTGCGAAGATCCTGGTAATGCGGCAAAACCTCGTCGCTGACGACGCCGGCACGATGATCGATCAGCCTGCGGGTAGCTGTATAGATGGCGAGCTGGAGCCGGGGATCGTCGACGGCCTGCTGAATCTCTGTTTCAGGCGCCTTCATCGGGATGCCAACACCTCGGCTAGGTGCAGCGTGCGGATGGGAAGGCCCGCGCGATCGATGACGCCCTGGAGCTGCATCAAGCAACTGGAGTCGATGGAGACGATGGTGGACGCGCCGGTCTTTTGGATGGAATCGATCTTGGTGCGCGCCATGGCGCCGGAGACCTCCGGGAATTTGACCGAGAACGTTCCGCCGAAGCCGCAACATTCCTCCGCGACATCCATTTCAGCGAGCGTGAGGCCCTGAACTTTCGCCAGCAGTTTCCGCGGACCGGCCTTGATGCGCAGCTCGCGCAGGGCGTGGCAGCTATCGTGATAGGTGACGACGCCGTCGAATCGCGCGCCGACATCATCGACGCCGGCGACTTCGAGCAGGAATCGCGAAAATTCCCAAACTCGTGGGGAGAGAGCGCGGGCCTCGGCGAGGAGCTTGGGATCGTGCTCGAAGATGTCCGCAAAATGATGCGAGATCATCGATGCGCAAGAGCCCGAGGGCACGATGATGTATTCAGCATCGCGGAACACGTCGAGGAAGTGCCGGGCGATGGTGCGCGCTTCATCCGGGTAACCGGAGTTGAAGGCGGGCTGGCCGCAGCAGGTTTGGGCTTCGGGGAAATCGACCTGGTAGCCCAGGCGCTCGAGCACTTGCGTGATGGCGATGCCGACTTGCGGGAAGACCTGATCGACGATGCAGGTGACAAACAGGGAGACGCGAGTGCTCACTGGGGGGAGTTTAACATGCCCGCTGAGTTTAAAATGGAAGCCGTGGAGTTAGTCACTATCAGCGACATCCAGCCTCGCGAGGAGAACTATCTCGCGCTCGAGCGCGGCAACATTTTGTACTTTCCGCGTACGCCGTTCGCGTTTCCTGAAGAAGAGCGCGAGCTGCTGCGGAGTACGGGGCTGTCGAGCAGCAGCCATCATAAAAACATTGCGTACCGGCCGGCCGAGGACAAAGTTACGGGGTTCGATCCGGCTGCGGTTTCCGATCCCGAGAAGCTGCGCGATGTAATGCGGACGTACTCGGAGCGCGCGCTGGCGTTTTTGTGGAAGCTGCTGCCGCGATACATGGAGACCGCGCGCATCGATTTCGCGAGCTTTCGCCCGCAGGAGGAGGAGGGCCGCGATCTCGCGACCAAGAAGCGCAACGATCTGCTGCACGTGGATGCGTTTCCGACACGGCCGACCGGTGGCGATATGATCCTGCGGTTCTTCACCAATATTCATCAAACGAAGCCACGCGTGTGGACGACGTCGGACCCGTTTAGCGTGCTCGCTCCCCGATACGCCAGCGCCGCGGGGCTGGGGGAGGTGGCGAGCCATCCGAAGGGGTCGCTCGGAGCTCGAGTATTGGGGGCGTTTGGCGGAGTGGACGCGAAGCGATCGGCGTATGACCGGTTCATGCTAGGGTTCCACGATTATTTGAAATTCAACGGCGAGTATCAGGAGAGCTGCGCGAAATACCGCTTTGAGTTTCCGCCGGACTCGACCTGGATGGTGTTCACCGATGTGGTGCCGCACTCGGTTTTGTCGGGGCGATACGCGTTGGAGCAGACGGTGATCGTGCGGCGGGATACGTTGGCGCGGCGGGAGAACGCGCCGATCGAGATTTTGCAGGGATTGTGCGGGCGGCAACTGGCGTAACGCCGGCCTGACGGAGCGAAGTCTGGTTGCCGCGCGGGTATTCTAGAGGCATGGAGTTGATCTTCGAAGTTCTCGATGCGGAGGAGGGCGGTTATTGCGCTCGGGCGCTCGGCCACGCCATCTTCACGGAAGCCGAGACCTGGGAAGAGCTCCGCGCCAACGTGCTTGAGGCAGCCTCGCTGCATTTTGAAGACGGACAAGTGCGGCCAAGTCTGGTGCAACTGCATTATGTCTAAATCAAAGCCAACTGCATCGACCGCCGACGAGATCGCGGAGATGGCGACGCGGGGTGTGGATATCTCACCCTACTTCACCAACAAGTTCACGGTTGTGAGACCGGTTCGGCGGGTCCCCGATCTGACGCATAAGCGGTCGACTAAGCCCAAGTCAGAGGGATAAGGTCTTCCCAAGAGTGCGTGCGCCACTGAAGCCTGCGCCACGGCGGCCAAACCAAGTAACCTAAAGATAGAGTGTCCACAGACGTTGCCCCCGTTGTCCCTGCGCCGGGATTAGTTGAGCAGCTCTATGCCGAGCTGGAGCAGAAGATCCGTGCGCTGCGGCCGAAGGACGACCTTGCACCTCTCGAAAAGGCCTACCGGATGGCCGCCGAGGCGCACAAGGATCAACTGCGGCAGTCGGGTGAGCCGTACATGATCCATCCGCTGCACGTCACGCTGATTCTGGCGGACATGCAGATGGACATGGTCGCCCTGATCACCGGCCTGCTGCACGACACCGTTGAAGACACCAGCCTGAGCCTGGAGCAGATCAAGAAAGAGTTTGGCCCCGAAGTGGCGGCGTGCGTGGACGGCGTCACCAAGCTGAGCAAACTCAAACTGTATTCGCGCGAGGAGCGGCAAGCCGAGAACGTACGCAAGATGTTGCTGGCGATGGTCGACGACATCCGCGTGATCATCGTGAAGCTGGCGGATCGTCTGCACAACATGCGCACGCTCGGGGCGCTGCCCCCGGAGCGACAGTTGCGAATCTCGCAGGAGACGGCCGAGATCTACGCGCCGATCGCACATCGCCTCGGCATGGGCAAAGTCCGCGGCGAGCTGGAGGACCTTTCGTTCCGCTATCTGGAGCCGGAGGCGTGGGCCGATCTGATGCGCGAGATCGAGTCGCAACGGGTGCAGAACGAAGAGTATCTCACCAAGATGCGGCACGACGTCGAGATCAATCTGCGGCGCGAGAATATTCCGGTGCGCGTGGAGGCGCGGATCAAGCGGCCGTACTCGGTGTTCCAGAAGATGAAACGGCAGAAGATCTCGCTGGATCAGGTGTACGATTTGCTGGCGCTGCGCATCGTTACGGACTCGGTGAAGAACTGTTACGCGGCGCTGGGGGTGATCCACAACGAGTGGCATCCGATCCCGGGCCGCATCAAGGATTTCATCGCGATTCCGCGGCCGAATCTGTATCAATCGCTGCACACGTCGGTGATTGGGGCGGGCGGCCGGTCGTTTGAAATTCAGATTCGCACCGAGGAGATGCATCGCTTAGCTGAAGAAGGGATTGCCGCGCATTGGAAGTATAAGGAGGGTCGCAAGGGGCCCGGCGCGGACGATCAGCGCATTAATTGGCTGCGGCAGTTGGTGGAGTGGCAGCAGGAGATGCGCGATCCGGGCGAATTTATTTCCACGCTCAAGGTGGACCTGTATCCGGAGGAAGTGTACACGTTCACGCCGATGGGCAAGGTGATTCCGCTGCCGCGCGAGGCGACTCCGATTGACTTTGCGTACGCCATTCACAGCGACGTGGGCACCACCTGCGTGGGCGCGAAAGTGAACGGCCGCATCGTGCCGCTGAAGTACAACCTGAAGAACGGCGACGTGGTGGAGATCCTGACGCAGACGGGTCACCTGCCGAGCAAGGACTGGCTCGGGATGGTGAAGACGCCGCGGGCGCGCAACAAGATCAAGCATCTCATCAATGCCACCGAGCACGCCAAGGCCATCGAGATCGGCCAGAAATACCTGGAGCGCGAGGCGCGGCGGCTGGGCGTGCAGCTCGCGAAAATAACGAAGGCGGATTTGGAGCGCGTGGCCGGCGAGTACGGTTGCGGCAAGACGGAGGATCTGCACGCGGCGCTGGGGTACGGCAAGTTTTCGGCGCGGCAGGTGCTGCAGAAGCTGGCTCCGGACACGGTAGAGGCCCCGGCGGTGGAAGCGCTCAAGCCAACGCCCGCGCCATCCGGGCCGGGCGATTCGGGCGACCTGGTGATCAAGGTGAAAGGCGTCGACGATCTGCTGGTGTATCGCGCGAAGTGCTGCAATCCGATTCGCGGCGAGGGCATCGTGGGGTACGTAACGCGCGGCAAGGGCATCGCGGTGCATTCCAAGAATTGCGCCAACG
This sequence comes from Bryobacterales bacterium, assembly GCA_003166865.1. Lineage (GTDB taxonomy): Bacteria > Acidobacteriota > Terriglobia > Bryobacterales > Bryobacteraceae > Palsa-89. The sequence continues at coordinate 55,609 of PMUP01000020.1, read as the reverse complement.
TGCAGAACCTGATGTACGAGGTGGAGCGCAAGATAGACGTGGAATGGGCGAGGGCTGTGACCGAAACATTTCCGGTACGCGTGGTGGTTCATACCGACGACCGGCCGGGCATGCTGAACCAGCTCACCTCCGTGCTGTTCGCCGAGCAGAGCAACATCCGGAGCCTGGAAGCGAGCTCGGACGACAAGCGCGGCGACGGGGCCATCATCGATATGACGGTGGAGGTCCGCGACAAGAAGCAGTTGGAGCGCGTGGCGGCGGCCATCCGGAGAATTTCGGGCGTCCGCGACGTGGAGCGAACCGAATGATCGAGCGACCATGATTGAAACGCAGGCGGAACCCGAGCACATTGCCATTTCGAAATCGAAAGGCATTCAGATCGACTGGAAGGACGGGCATCGCAGCCAGTATTCGCTGGCGTATTTGCGCGATGAATGCCCCTGCGCGAGCTGCACCGGGGCGCACGGGACCGAGCCGCAAAAGACGAACCATTCAGCGCCGCCCGCGACTCCGTTTCAGATGTACACGCCAACGCTCAAGATGCTGAACGTGGAGGCGGTGGGGCATTACGCGATCCGCATCGATTGGAACGACGGGCACAATACAGGCATTTACTCGTTCGATCATTTGCGCAAGATCTGCGGGTGCGCGGAGTGCACGAAGTAGCTTTCCGGGCCCGGTTTCAGTTGGGCTTGTTGAGACGCCGCATCGTCCGAACGCTGAAGAACAGGCCGCCCGCGAGCACTACGGTGGCGAACACGAACATCGCGCGCTGGCCCTCGTCCAGGCTCGCGAGCAGGCTGAAGACGAAGATGGTGTTGACGGCAACCGTCGCCGCCATGACGCAGAGCAACTTGTTTAGCATGTGAGCCGGTCTCCTGCTATCTATGACGCGCTGCGAAGCACGCACAAGGTGACGAGAAGGTAAAAACAATGTGCGAGCCCTGGTGTGTGTTACCAATCGAGCATGACGACCGATCGCATCGTGGTAGTGGGCGCGGGAATTACCGGCGCATCCATCGCATATCACCTGGCGAAGCGGGGTGCGAAGGTGGCGATGGTGGACGCGGTTCGGCCCGGCGCGGGTGCGACCGAGAAATCGTTCGGGTGGATCAACGCGACGTTTTCAAAACATCCACGGGCTTACTTCGACTTGAATCAATTGGGAATCGCCGGCTGGAGGCGCCTGGAGACGGAACTGGGCGGCGAGCTGAAAGTGCAATGGGGCGGAAGCGTGGCGTGGGTTGCCGCGGGTGGCGGCGCCGATGCATTGCGGGACAGCGTCCGGAGGCATCAGGAGTGGGGTTATGCCACGCACCTGATCGATGGGGACGAGATCCACCGGTTGTTGCCGAATATCGCGCCGGGTGACTTCGGCGCAGCGTGTTATTCGGAGTACGAGGGCGCCGTGGATGCGATGGACGCAGTGAAGGCGATGCTGCGTCAGCTGCGCGAAGCGGGCGCGGAGGTGCGATATCCGCACGAGGTTACGGGTTTGAAGCTCGAGCGAGGGCGCGTGACCGCGATCCAGGCCGGAGAGAGTTCGCTCGAAGCAGGCGTGGTGGTGCTGGCGTGCGGCGTGGCCATACCGCGCTTGGCCGAAATGGCGGGAGTGAGCGTGGCATTGAAGGAGTCGGAGGGTGTGCTGGTGCATACGCGGCCCCAGCCGAAGCTGATTGATCGAGTAGTGCTGGCGCCGGACATACACTGCAAGCAGAAGCTGGACGGACGCGTGGTTGTTGGTGGGCCGGTTGTCGCGGGCCCTGGCACTGCGGCAGGCACGCCGCCGGAACCGGGCGAGTACGGCAAACGAATCTTGACGGAAGCAGCGCAAGTGCTTCCCGGGCTGCGCGGCGTGGGGGTGGAGCGCATCACGCTGGGGCGTCGCGTCATGCCTGTGGACGAATATCCGATCGTCGGATTTGCGGCGAGCTGTCCGAATCTATACATCGCGGCGATGCACAGCGGGGTGACGCTGGCGCCGTTGATCGGGCAACTGGCGGCGCTGGAAATTTTGGATGAGGCGCGGGTCGGGCTGTTAGAGCCCTACCGGCCAGCCCGATTTATGGACTGACCGGCAGCAGGGTTGGGTTGGCGGCGATGCCATTTTGGGTGACGGTGACAAGGACCTCGCCGGAGTGCGCGCCGAGGGGCACTTGGAAATCGATCTGGTAGAGGCCGACGAAATGCGGGGCGAGTCCGGCGAAGACGACGTTCGAGGGCAGGGTGTCCACGGTGACCGTGGGCGCCAGGGTTACGGCGGCCAGGGTCGACGGCGCCGCGGGAGCGGGATCGCCGGAAGGGACGGGAGGATTGGTTGCGCCGAGGCCGGCCAGGTACATCACCAGATACTCGCCAGGATTGGCGGGATTGGCGGTGGTCACTCTCGAGCCGTTCAAGTGCTGCGCGACGATGTGGGCGCCGTTTTGGGTGCTGGGGGGCGTGGGACCGTCGAAGGCAGACAGCACCCCGGGCGCCGTGGGCACGATATCGAGCGTGATGGGTAGCGTAAGCGCGTTGTTGACGCTGAGCAGCATGGGGAGTTGCTGCGAGGCGGTAAGTTCGGCGGGGATTTGGACGTTGAGCTGGTAGTTGCTCAAGAAGTAGAAAGGCGCTTGGTGATCGCCCACCTGCGCGAACGTGTTGTCGAACATGCTGGGCAACGGAAGGATGCCGGGAGAAACGGGCGCGGCTGCCAAGCCGGAACCGTAGACCTGGGCGATCATGCCGGGCGAGAGTGCTGCACCGCCGACGGGATTGAAGTCGTTGAGCGTGCCGCCGGGGGCCAGCGTCGGCGGAGGTGTTGGGTTCTGGGAGATGCCGCCGTACAAAGTGGCGGTAGCGGGCTGCAAAGCGCCGGCGGCGGCGTTAAGAGTGATCACCATTTCGGAGGTAACGGCGCCAGGCTGCCAGGTGACCGAGTAATTGCCAAGCGAATCGCCGACCAGGGCGAGCGCGGCATCGCCGTTGGAGAAGCTGGCGATGACATCGCCGTTGAGGACCGGCGAGCCGCAGTCGTCGTCGAGTTGGACGATCAAGGTGGCCGGCCATCCAGCGGGAACCGCGAAGTTGTTCGGCAACCCGGTCTCGGTGATGGCCAGCTTACTGGGGGTGCAGCCGAGCACCTCCGGTCTCGGGCCGGTTGACTCCGGTTTCGGGCCGGTTGACTCCGGTTTCGCGTGCGACCTCGCATTCGCTGGCAAGGTGGGCGCCACAACGAAGGTGACGTTCACCGATTGCAGCACTTGCGATAGGGAGACGTAGACGTAGCCGGTGTAGATGCCGGTGGCCAGTCCGGCTGGGTTCACGGTGATGAGAAGGCTGGCGGGGTTTTGTCCGCTGGCGGTCTCGGACGAAGGCGCGGCGCTGAGCCAGGAACCCTGGTTGGTGGTGGTGGTGACCTGGAAGGGAACTGGGGAGGCGCTGCTGGTGTTGACTAGGACCTGCTGACCCGAGGGCTCCGAGGCCGTGGCTGTCGCCGCGAAGAACAGACCACCCGGGGAAACCTCCGGCGATGGCGCCGTGGAGTCCGGTTCAAGATTCAGAACAGCAATCACAAATTGCGGCGAGTTGAGTGAATTCGGATCCGCAATCTTGACCAGCGCATAGTATGGGCCGGGTGTCAATTGCGTGGCGTTTTGAGCCAGCTCCAGCGAGAGAGTGCCGGGAGCGGCCGGGGTTGCGGAGCCGCTGGACGAAACCAGGTTCAGCCAATTTGAGCCGCTTACCAGGCTAGCGGTCCAATTCACAGCGGAGTCCGGATCGCCGATATTGAGGATTTCGATGTTGCTAACGGCGGAAGAGCCACCGTTCTGGCGGGCCTGGAACAAGACGCCTGTCGTGTTCACGCCCAGCAGGGGACCACCGGCGGCGACAAACAACGTTATGGGAATATCGACATTGCCCGGGGACGATGCCAGCTGAATGATGTCGTGATAGCTGCCTACTGGGAGGCCGCTGGTATTCACTTGAACCTGCAGGAACACGGGCGCGTTGAGAGCGGCCTGGCCGGAACTGGGCGTAATCCCGGAGATCCAGGAACTCCCGCCCAAGACTGAAGCGGTGAAGGGGAGCTGGCCGGCGCCGGTGTTCGATACCAGCAAGTCCTCTACCAGCATTCCGGGAGCGGTGGCACGCGCGCCAAAGCGCAGGATGGAGGGAGCGGCGGTAAGTTTTGTGGGGGGGCTGGTCACGTTCAGCGTGACTGCGACGTCGGTGGGAAAGTTCTCGTCGTCAAAAACGCGAATGCGCCCCGGGTACGATGCGACCGCAAGATTGCCCTGATTCACGTTGACGGTTAATGCCGCGGGCGCGGCGCCGCTAGTGGGAATCACGGACAACCAAGCGGGAGCTGAAGCATTGCCAGGTCCGCTATCGAGGACAACGCTAAAGTTCTGCGGAGCCGTCCCGGCGACGGGCGCCACGGAAATCGATTGGGAGAGCGGTGGATTGCTGTCTAAGACCGCGTTGAAGGTGAGACTCAGCGGGGATACCTGGACCAGTGGAGTTGCGGTGTTGAAGGTGACCTCGAATTGAGACTCACTGTAGGCATCCAGGCTATCTTGAACCCCAATGGTGATTGGGTTAGGAGGTGCTCCAAACGTTGCTGCCACGGTGGGTGTGCCGCTGACCAGTCCGCTGTTGCTGATGGCGATCCCGGGCGGAGGATTGTTCATGCCAAACTTGTATGGCGGCACGCCCCCCGTGGCTGTGATTTGCTGGGCATATGGCACGCCGACAAAGCCGCTGGGAAGCGGCGAAGTGGTGGTGATGGTGGGCGTCGGATTGACGGTGATGGTGTACGCGACCGGGTTCAAAACCTGATTTCCCATGCTCGGCGTAATGGAGAAAGAGTTGGGTCCGACCAGGGTGGGAGTTCCGCTCAATGTACCGTTGCTGAACAAGAGGCCAGGCGCCGGTGGATTGGGCTGAACGCCAAGAGTATAGGGCCCAGAGCTAGGACAGATGGTCTCGGAGAAGACGGTTGTCGGGTACTTAACGTTGACATCGGCAAGAGGGAGGGAAGCCGGGGTAGGAGTCAGGGTTGGCACACATGGCGAAACGGTAATGCTAAGTTGTTGTGGGGTGGAACTACCCATCTGATCTTGTGCGACCACCTGGAATGGATATGTGTTGGCCGTGGTGGGAGTACCGCTGATCAGTCCGCTTGTGCTCAGTCCCAGCCCAGGTGGAAGGGGGCCCTGGTCAGGACCGGGGCCGGCTGGAGGAACGTAGACGCTCCACTGCACACCTTCCCCATTCGCGCCACTCACCTGGAGTTGAGCAGCATAGGCCCCGCTGACAGTTGCGCCCGGCACGGACGTGGTGGTGATGGTTAGCGCGCCTTGCGCGGGAAAGATTCCCGCAGATACAAGAAATAGGATGGCGATTCCATGAGAGCGCATCTTGTCCATTCTACGGGACTTCGCTGGATGGAACCAGAGGCCGTTTTTGTACGTCTTCTTACACAGAGAAGCGTGAGTCAATCTACCTTCTCCTCCTCTGATGTTTGGCGCGGCCGGGGCAACCTCGCCGCGCCGTTTTGTTTCCTATCAGCCTTATTCTACTGCGGCTTCGGCGAGTTTTTCAAAGAATTTCTTGATGATCATCTTTCGGGAGAAGCTTTTCGATTTCGCGATCGACCTTCTGCCCTTCTCTCCAAAACGCGAACCAGATAAACGAAAGGACCACTGCCATCACAATCAACAGCGTAGGACCCGCCAGAAGCTGCAGCAGATCGCGCCTCTTTTCAGGATCCGCCTCGTAGCCCCTGGCGAGCCTTTGGAGGGCTGCTCCGCACAGAGCGCTGGCCTCCTTGTTCAACTCGTCATTTTTATCCACTGGCTGCCATTCTTGCCTTCTACTGGACACAGTGTCGGGATCGGCCTGGTTTCTTACACATTTCGAAAACTTCGGGCAACTGCGCCGAAGCCGGTAGTATGGGATGATCGACTGTTTCGATGACCGAGCCGCTCGAAATCACGCCGCACGATGTTCAGCAGCGCCTGGCTGCGGGCGAGAAGCTCGCCCTCATCGATGTCCGCGAGCCGGCCGAGTTTCAATTGGCGCGGATTGAAGGCGCCGAACTGGTCCCCATGCGAAGCGTGCCGGCCGAGCTGTCGCGGTTGGATGCCCGGGCGGACGACACTGCTCTGATCGTCTTTTGCCATCACGGGGTGCGCAGTTTAAACGTGGTCCACTGGCTGCGAGAGCAGGGTGTGGGCGCCTGCCAAAGCATGGCTGGTGGCATTGACCGCTGGAGCCTGGAGATCGATCCGGGCGTGCCTCGATATTCCTGAGACTTTCCCGGCGTGTTCCGAACTAGTCTGCTAAATGCCACTGGCTCTTCTTCTGTTGGGCTTGATTGTGGCGCGGTGTGGTCTTGGGGCGGACGCGCCCGTGCCCCGAGTCGCGCCGAACTACACCGCCGCGAGCATCGTCAATGCGGCTGACAACCTATCCGGCGTCCTGGCTCCGAATACGATCGGCACCATCTACGGCACGAACCTGGCGTACGGCACCGCGGGACTCACCCCGAGCGACGTTCAAGGCGGCGTCCTCCCTATCGTGCTGGGCGACAGCGAGACCCAAGTGTTTTTCAGCAATTATGCCGCGGACTTGTATTATGTTTCGCCGACACAGATCAACTTCCTTGTTCCGCCGATGATGTTGCCGGGGCCCGTCTCGTTTCGTTTAGTCATCGACGGCCTAATGGGAAAGACCATTCAACTGACGCTGGCTGGCGCGGCGCCCGGACTCTTCGCCATGGTTCCTAAGAACGGCGTTACGTACGCCATTGCGACGCTGGTCGACGGAGCGCTGCTTACGGCTTCTTCGCCCGCCAAGCCCGGTGATATCGTCGTGCTGTGGGCCACCGGTCTCGGCATAACCACGCCGCCCGCCGTTTATGGCCAGTTGCCCACCGCCGCGGCGCCGCTGGCGGCTGGCGCGAACCTCGAAGTGCTGCTGAACGGGGTGGCCGTGGACTCGAGCGCCATCGGCTACGCGGGTGTCGCGCCGGGCTTCGCGGGACTGTATCAGATCAATTTGACTCTACCCAAGTCCACGGGGAAGAATCCGGAAATTCGGTTGCGATTGGACGGTGCTTCCAGCATCCCCGGCGTGCACCTTCCCGTCAGTCCTTAGTGCTAAACTGATCGGCTTGGCGCGCCATAAATTCGCAGTCATCGCGCTCGCGGCCATCGCGTTGTGCTCCACTTTCTGGGCTCTACTCGACGTCCTGGGCGCTGTTTCGCACAACCAGATCTTCGGCGTGGCTTCATTCGAGAATCGGTTCGACGAGTTTCGCAAAACCGTTCGGCCGCACTCGGTGTACGGCTACGTCTCCGACAATGCGCCCAACGATCCGAGCGCGCGGCCCGAGTTTTATCTGACGCAATACACGCTGGCGCCGGCGCTGGTGAAGTCCACCGCCGAAGAGCCTTTGGTCATCGTAAATTTTCACAGCGGCAAACCGGATTACGGGTTGCTGCGGGCCAATAAACTCGCGCTGGTCCAAGACTTCGGCAACGGTGTGATGCTCTGCCGGAGAGTCCAGTGATGCTGTTCGTTTGCCTGGCGGCCATTTGGTTGACGGGGTTTGGTCTGGTTCGATGGATGTTTCCGCGGCCGCTCGGATGGTCGCTGCACAACGCGCTCTTGCTATCGCTGGGGATCGGCGCCGGCGCGGGGATTGCGTCCTGCTTGTACTTTCTCTCGCTGGTGCTGGCAGGGCCGAACTTCACGGTGTTGGCCTCCGTGACGGGAGGCGCGGCGATTGCCGGGCTGGTTTTCGGGCTGCTGACCCGGCGGCAAGGAACGCTGCTGGCGTGGGCTGAAGGCCCCGACGTCCCGGATGTCCCGTGGTACTTCCGGGGTTTGTTCCTGCTCGCAATCGCGTTGGCGGTCACCAGTTTCCTGGTCGCGGTTTCAAATAATCCGCATGGAGACCAAGGTGCGTGGTCCATGTGGAATCTGCGCGCGCGGTTTCTATTTCGCGCGGGCGCGTTCTGGCGCGACGCGTTTTCGAACGATTTAGGCTGGTCGCATCCGGATTACCCACTGCTGCTGCCGGGTCTGGTGGCCCTGTGCTGGAAGCTGGCGGGCCAGGAGTCCACCGGCGCGCCGATCGCGATCGCGTTTCTGTTCGCGCTGGCAACTGCGGGCGTGCTGACGGGCGTGCTGGGAGTTCTGCGCGGCAAGACGCCGGCGCTGGTTGGCGGGACGCTGTTGCTGGGCACCGCCAGCTACATTGCCTTGAGCGCGGCGGAATATGGCGACGTGCCGCTGAGCTTCTATATTCTGGCGACACTGGCGCTGCTGTGTTTGCAGGATCGCCATCCGGAGGACCTCCGATTCAGCGCGCTGGCCGGATTGATGGCCGGCTTCGCCGCCTGGACCACGAATGAAGGCATCATTTTCCTGGCGGCGGTGATTGTGGCTCGCGTGGTGGCAACGGTTCGATTCCGCGGTCGTTCGGGGCCCACTGCGCTGGCGCCCGAAATGCTATGGCTGATTGCGGGCTTGGCTGCGCCGCTCGCGGTGGTGATACTTTTCAAACTACGCGTCGGCGGAGCGAGCGATTTCTGGTCCGAGAAGCCGGCGTTGGTCCTGCAGCATCTCGCCGATCCCGGCCGCTGGATCGTGACGGCGCAGGGGCTGGTGATCGTGCTCTTCGCTTTGGGCCGGTTCCTGATCTCGATTGTTGCGGTTCTCGCGCTGTACTGGTATTTGGTGCGGTTTAAGGTGCAGGATTCGCGCGACCGCGCGGGGCTCGCTACCGCCGCAATTGCGCTGGGGTTAACGCTTGCCATACGACTATTGGGGGACATACTGTTTGCCGGCAACCTGGTGATCGAAATCGCTACGTCGTTCGAGCGCGTAGTGCTCCAATTGTGGCCAGCGGGAGTGTTTCTGTTCTTCCTGGCGTCTGGTCCGCTGCAACTGACCGCGGCCGAAAAACCGGCGCCGAGGAATAAGACTTCCAGGAAGGCGCTGAAGCCTTCGCGCCGAGCGGCGGAAACCCACTGACGCTGGCCTGCGTTTAAACTGAAGAAGAGGAAGTTCCAGATGTACGTTCGTTCCGCCTTCATCACGCTTGCGATCGTAGCCGCTCTGAGCGCCCAGCAGCAACCCGCACCTTCCGAGGCTCCGGCTTCGGAATCTATTTCCCCCGCGGCTCCGGCTTCCGCCCCTGCTTCGGCCGCGACCACTCCCGCGTCAAGAGCGGATGCGGCCGCCAAGCCAGACGATTTCGTGGTCGCCATCGGCACGCGAATCCCGCTGAGCATGATCAACAGCATCAGTACCAAGACGGCCGCGGAAGGCGAGCGAGTGTATCTGGAGACGGTGTTTCCCATCCTGGTGAACTCGCATGTAGTGATTCCGCCAGGCAGCTACGTTTCGGGAACCGTGACGGAAGTGAAGCGTCCGGGCCGCGTGAAGGGTCGCGGTGAGCTGTATGTCCGGTTCGATGCGCTCACGCTGCCCAACGGGGTGACGCGGGATTTTCGTGCCCGCATAGCCAGCCTGGATGGGCGGGCGCCGGAGACCTTGGACAAATCGGAAGGCAAGATCAAAGGCGAGGGCGACAAAGCCGGCGACGTCAAGACCGTGGGTGAGGCGGCGGGCGCGGCCGCGACGATCGGCGGTCTGGCCGGCGCCGCCGCTGGACACGCGGGGATGGGTGCTGGGTTGGGCGCTGCCGCGGGAGCCACGGCCGGGTTGATGTACGTGCTGCTTACGCGCGGTCCGGACGCTGTGCTTGCGAAGGGCACCACGATGGAGATGGTGCTGGATCGTCCGTTGGAGTTCACCACGGCGGACATCGATTTCCGAAACTCCATGCCGCGCGCGAATTCGAGCGATGGGCCAGGGCCGCAACCCAGCCGGAAACTGCAGAACTCGCGGCCTTGGCCGATTCTTTGATGTAACGCGCAAAACGGAGCGCGGCGCGCCCTTTGCGCTCGAACGCTGAACCCCTTAGTACCTGCGATCTAGGCAGTCACCCCGTCCTCGTACCTCCGGGTTTTGATACCGCCAGTCTATTTCTCAACGATTCTCGCGCCCCTACAATCGAGTCGTCATGGAATTTACCGATCTCCAAACGATTCTTACCGTGATGGTGGTTCTGACTGCCGCGGCTTTGGTCGTCTTTCTCGACTGTCGGAAGAAGCAGCGCCGCCAGCAGCCTGCGCCCGCCAAATCCGGGAGTGCCGCGCGTCCGCGGCGCTCACTGACGCTGTTTGACGGCGCACCTCTCGAATACCAGTCGGCCAAAAGACTGGCAGCCGAGCGTCCCCTTGAACCGCTGGTGGCCACGCCCACCGTTTCAAAGCCGCCCATGGCGCCACAGGCAATGGAGCGCGAGACAGTGACCATTCAATGGACTGGGCCTGGAGGCCAAATGAACGGCGGTCAAATGAACGGGGCCAAACTGAACGGCGCCGAGGACAGCGTGCCTTTCTCCCAAGCGGTTTCGTTGCCGGCCTTCACTATTGATGCGGCGCTTTGGGAACGCCTGGTGGGCAGCATGCCCAAAAACGCGATGTTGACGTCGGGCGATGAAGAATCCAATCCGGAAGCTGCCGTTGAAAAGCGAGCAACGGCGATTGATGTTGCACCCGGCGCTTTGAATGCCACGTACCACGTGATCCAGAGTGAGCCACAGCCAGCCTGGCCCACGGGCATGATCCAGCAGCCTGCCTTTCAAGAGTTGCTCGACGGCGGAGAGCCTTTCAGCGGGCTGGTGGTTTCCATCGGCGTCAACGAAAGCGACAGCGGCATGTGGCACAGCCACGGCCTGATGCAATCGGTCGGCAGCTACATCGCCGGATTGCTCCGGGAGAAAGACTTCTCGTGCCGCACGGCCTATGACGAGTTCATCGTGGTGTGCTGCGGCGAACACGGCGCGCAGTCGCAGCGGCGATTGAATCACATTTCCGAGCGGTTGTGGGATTATCAACTGCGCGGCATCGGCACCTGTTCCATTTTGTTCAGTTGGGGCGGCGTCGAAGTCCAAGATCAACCACTGGCCGAGGCAGTAGCGTCCGCCGTGGATCGAATGCGTCAAACCAAGCGGGCCGGCTCTCCCTCCGGCTCCAGGGAGCGCGCATCGTAAGGCTGTCTGACCCACTTCCTTCTCAGGGTTACTCCGGGAGCCGCCCGCAGTCTTTTAGCGGCCCCGGAGTTTTTTTGTTAGCGTTTAAAGATGCCCTATCGCATCGCGCTGGTCCTCATCGCGGCTGCCTGCTGCGCCCTGTCTAAGGAAAAGCCGGGATTAAAACATGCATTTGCCAAAGTGAATGGAGTTCGTCTTCACTATGTCACCGCCGGTAAGGGACCGTTGATCGTGTTCCTGCACGGCTTTCCGGAATTCTGGTACGAGTGGAAGGACCAGTTGCCGGAGTTTGGCAAAGACCATCGCGCGGTGGCTCCGGACATGCGCGGCTACAATCTTTCCGAGAAGCCCGCCGGGGTCGACCATTACCAGATGAAGGACCTGGTGGAAGACGTCCGCGCCCTGGCCGAGCATCTGGGTTATAAGAAGTTCATTCTCGTGGGTCACGACTGGGGCGGCGGCGTGGCGTGGAGCTTCGCCATCGCGCATCCCGAGTACCTTGAAAAGCTGATCATCATCAATTGCCCGCATCCCGCGGTGCTGGCGCGCGAGCTGGCCGAGAATCCCGCGCAACAGAAGGCCAGCCAATACATGCTGTTCTTTCGCAGCGCACAAGCTGAGCAGCAGTTGTCGGCCAACAACTATGCAGGGCTTGTGGATGGCGTGCTCGGGGACGGTTTGAAATCCGGCGTATTCACGGAAGCAGACAAGCAGGCGTACATCGCAGCGTGGTCCCAGCCCGGCGCGCTCACCGGCGGTTTGAATTATTACCGGGCGGCCAACCTGGGACCGCCTGCGCCTCCGAAGGAAGGTGAAGCTTCGGCGCCCCCTGCCCCATCCAGGGCGGCATTTGGAGTGAATGCCGCGAGTCTCATCGTGAAGGTTCCGACGCTGGTGATCTGGGGCGAAAAAGACACCGCGTTGCTGACGGGGAACCTGGATGGCATGGACAAATTCGTGCCAGATCTCACCATCAAGCGCATCCCGGATGGGTCGCACTGGGTGATTCACGAAAAGCCGGCGCTGGTGAACGAGTACATTCGCGAGTTCATACGTTAGCCACTGGCGTGCGTTCGCCAAACCCTCTTCGCTAGGTGCGCTTAACGAGCAGCGATACCAAATATGCTTGCGCGATTTGCTGTCCGCGTATCGAGGGCTACGTACGGAAGATTCTTTCGGCGGATTTGACTTGCGCGAATGCTTCTGCGGGATCTAAATCCTTCGTGAGATTATAATCCGCGAACTCTCGAGCTTCTTGAAGCTCGCTGAAGGTTCGACCGACGAATCGAAGGCTGTTCACAACGGTTGCGTCTTCCCCCATAAAAGGAAACTTCTTTTTGTCCAGAATTCGGTTGGAGGCTGTCTTCATGACGCCGTGCTCATACGCTCTACCAAGCGCTGTCCGCAACAAAACATTTTCCCAGTTGGATGTGGCCTCGGAGATCAGGAAATGGAAGACCGCATAATACGCGCCTGACACAGCGCGCCGAAGGGTAAGTTGGGTCGTTGGGGATGTGTGGACGAACTCTAACGCGTGGGCTAGCAGGTCGTCGTGGTACGCCATCTATTCAAAATCAGGATCCCTATGGCGATCCTGCTCGGATTTGCTTCTGTAGTTGAAGTAAGGACGTAAGCCCCAATCTTCTAACGGGCGTACAGCATCCATGAGAACGTCCGCGATTCGACGCGTCACGTCTACTATGATGTCCTCGCGAATAGCCGCGTCCGCGAGCAGGATTCGAAAGAATATGGAGGGCTCGTCCGTGGAATCGGGACCTATCATGTACGCCACATGCAACACCTCCGGCCCTAAGAGCGCGCCTGCCTCCTTGACGATTGCGTCCAGGTGGCCTCGGTGGACATATCCGGTCGGAACCATCGGCATTAATTCATTATCGCTCGCAGAGCAATATCCTGCGCAGGTCGGCGAGCCCGTTGACGCATCTGGGATAATCAAAGGAGCAGGCGGGGTAGCCCTCCTCTCCCGAAACATCCCTTGGAAGAATCCATACTTATCCGTGGAGCGCGCGTCCACAATTTGAAGAACGTCTCGCTGGCGATCCCGCACAATCTGCTGACGGTGGTGACGGGTGTTTCCGGTTCCGGCAAGTCGTCGCTGGTGTTCGACACCGTGTACGCCGAGGGCCAGCGGCGCTACGTGGAATCGCTCTCGTCTTATGCGCGGCAGTTTCTGGAGCGCATGGAGAAGCCGGACGTGGACGAGATCGCGGGAATCGCGCCGCCGATCGCGATCCGGCAAAAGAACACGACGCGCAATCCGCGCTCGACAGTGGCGACGTCGACCGAGATTTACGATTACCTGCGGCTGCTTTACGCGCGGGCCGGCCGCAGCTATTGTCCCAAGTGCGGCGATCAAGTGGTGCGCGACACGGTGGATCAAGTTGCGCAGCGGATGCTCCAGCAGCCGGAAGGTTCGCGCTGGTATGCGCTCTTTCCAGTGCGCGGCGGCGCGACTACGGAGGCGCTGCGCGATCACTTGTTTGAGCTCCGCAAGAAAGGCTTCAACCGGCTCTATCAGAACGACCGGGTATTCGAATTCTCGACTCCCGAATCCTTGCTGGATATCGATTTCAGCCGGCCGGTGTTCATTTTGGTGGACCGCTTCGTCATTGCGCCCGAGCTGCACCAGCGCATCGTGGACACCACGGAAATCTGTTATCGCGAATCCGGCGAGGTGATTTTCGAGGAAGCCACGCCGCAAAATCCGCCTCCCGCCACTTTGCGATTCAGCGAGAAATTCGCTTGCAAGCGTTGCGGGATTGAGCTGGCGACACCGGAGCCCAGCCTCTTCAGTTTCAACAATCCCATGGGCGCCTGCCCCCGCTGCCAGGGCTTCGGCAACACCGTCGACTACGATATGGACCTGGTGATCCCGAACGCCGGCCTCACGCTCGATGAAGGCGCAGTCGATCCTTGGACCAAGCCACAATACCAATGGTATGGCGGCCACTTCAAAAAGTCCTCGCGCGCCAAGCTGCGGTGGAACGTGCCGTACGCCGATCTCAAGTCCGAAGAGCAGGCGCTGGTAGTGAAGGCGATTCACGATTTCTTCGCGGAGGTGGAAGCGAAGAAGTACAAGGTGCATGTGCGCGTGTTCCTGAGCCGCTACCGGGGCTATGCCGAATGTCCGGACTGCGGGGGTTCGCGGCTGCGCGCCGACGCGCTGAACGTGCGCATCGCGGGGAGGACGATCGCGGATCTGGTCAAGTTGAATATCGAGCACGCTTACGAATTCTTTCAGTCGCTGGAGCTGTCGCCCGAGGAATCGGCTATCGCCGACAAGATCCTGGTGGAGGTCCGGCAACGGCTCAAGTTCCTGAACGACGTCGGTCTGGACTATCTCACGCTGGACCGCCTGTCTTCCACTCTGTCGGGCGGCGAGGCGCAGCGTATACAGCTTGCGACCTGTCTTGGGTCTCGGTTGGTGGGCGCGTGCTATGTGCTGGACGAGCCGTCCATCGGCTTGCACTCGCGCGATACCGGACGGCTGATTCGGATCTTAGAAGAGCTGCGCGACTTGGGCAACACCATTGTGGTTGTGGAGCACGATGCCGACGTGATGCGCGCGGCTGACCACATTATCGATATGGGGCCGGGGGCGGGCGAACTTGGCGGCGAGATCGTGTTCGAAGGATCGTACGGCAAGATTGCAGCGGATGGCGCGGCCTCGCTGACGTCGCGATATTTGCGCGGCGACCTTCGCGCGGCTACTTCGGGCGCGCCCAGATCTGTCAACCCCAAGCGAGTCGTGAAGTTTTTCGGCGCTCGCGCCCACAATCTGAAGGGCATCGACGTCGCGATTCCGTTGGACCTGATGGTTGCGGTGACGGGCGTTTCCGGATCGGGCAAATCGACCCTGGTGCACGACGTGATCTTTCAGTCGCTGACGCAGCGGCTGCGGCACGCGGCTGCCCAAGATGGCTTCGATGAGGATCAGCAACAGAAGGCCGAGAAGATCACGTGCCGCAGGGTAGAGAAGGCGGAGCTGGTGCGCGAGGTGGTGCTGGTGGATCAGTCGCCCATTGGCCGAACTCCGCGCTCGAATCCGGTGACGTATATCAAGGCTTTCGACTTGATCCGCGAGCTCTTCGCTTCCACGCCCGAGGCCAGAAAGCGCGGATACAGTGCCGGGCATTTTTCGTTCAACATCCCCGGCGGCCGCTGCGAGAATTGCCAGGGCGACGGCACAGTGACGGTTGAAATGCAGTTCCTGGCCGACGTGGAGCTGCTGTGTGAAGAGTGCAAAGGCACGCGCTTCAAGAGCGCCATTCTGGATATTCGCTATAAGGGGCTGAACATTCACGAAGTCCTGCAATTAACGGTGACGGAGGCGCTGTCCTTCTTCCACGACTCGAAGCGATTATACGGCCGGCTGAAAGTGCTGGCCGACGTCGGCTTGGGATATTTGCGCCTGGGACAATCCGCCACCACCTTGAGCGGAGGCGAGGCACAGCGCGTGAAGCTGGCGGCTCACCTGGCACTGGCATCCTGCGGCGGAACGCTGTTCATATTCGATGAGCCGACCACCGGTCTGCACTTCGATGACATCGCGAAGCTGTTGGCGGCGTTCCAACGATTGATCGACAGCGGCGGCAGCGTGCTGATCATCGAGCACAACCTGGACGTGATCCGCAGCGCCGATTGGGTGATCGATCTGGGACCCGAGGGCGGCGAACGCGGCGGGCAGATCGTGGCCGAGGGTACTCCCGAGCAAATTGCGGCGGCCCGGAATTCCTATACTGGACGATACTTGAAGAAATATGCCGCAAACGCCGCACGTTGAATCGCACTTCACTGCTTCAGAATTCGTACGCGACGTCGTTATAGGGATGGCCGATGGACTCACCGTTCCTTTCGCGCTGGCGGCCGGATTGTCCGGCGCGGACACCACCACGCGCATCATCGTCGTCGCGGGACTTGCCGAGATCGCGGCGGGCTCCATCGCCATGGGTCTGGGCGGATACCTGGCGGCCAGGAACGACGCCGATCATTACGCGAGTGAGTTGCGGCGCGAGCAGCGCGAGGTGGAAGAGATTCCCGACGAGGAGGCACGCGAGGTGCTGGAAGTCTTCGAGATGTACGGGCTGACGCACGCCGAGGCCGTTCCGATCGTCGACTCACTGCGGCTGCGGCCCAAACAGTGGATCGATTTCATGATGCGCTTCGAGTTGGGCCTGGAGCAGCCGGACCCAAAACGCGCTCTGCGCAGTGCGAGTACCATCGCTGGAGCGTACATCGCGGGCGGTTTGATTCCGCTGGCTCCTTACATGTTAATGAGCTCGGCTTACGCGGCGCTGATCGCTTCGGTGATCGCGACAATCATCGCGCTGGCCGCATTTGGCGCGGTGAAAGGGCATTATACCGGAATGCCTCCCGGATCGAGCGCCGCCCGGACGGCACTGATCGGGGGGTTGGCCGCCGCGGCGGCATTTGGGATCGCACGTTTGGTGTCGCCCAAATGACGATCGGGAGCCAAAGAGAGTTTTCTAAAAGATTCTCTTGACGTGCGCACGAGTTTAGCGGTATAAAACGATTTCCCCCATTTAGCGTGATGGTCATGCTCACTGGTTCAGGGGTTGTTCTGTGAGCATAACGAAAGGGAATGCCAAACACGATGTCTGCTGCTGTCGCGGTTCTCTCCAAAAGTTCTCATTCCATAGAGGCTCCCTTGCCCGCTGCGTCGCCCGACGAGCGATTGCGTGAGTTGGTTCACGAGTTGCGCCAGCCGCTGAGTTCCATTGAGGCGATCGCCTACTATCTGGAGATGACCCTGCCGGCTGGGCAGGTTCAGGCCAGGCTGCACATGACGCACCTCCAGCGTTTGGTGGAGGAAGCCAACGCAATCCTGGAACGGCGCGCCGGCATGGTGCGTAAACCATACGTGCGAGTGCACACTACGGGCGCGCGGTAGCGGCTTCAGCTAGAAAAACTCAGCCAGTCTCGCGATCGCGCAGCCGTTTTTCCAACTCCGCAATCTCCTTGCGAAGCTTCGGCAGGCGCGACAGGCTCGCCAATTGCTCCAGGTGTTCTTTGAGCGGGCGCGCGGGAGTTCCCCACACTACTTGGCCCTTGCGAACGATCTTGGACGTGAGGATTCCGCAGCCGGAACCGAGAACCGCGCCGGTTTCTATGCGCGCCTTGTCTCCAATTCCAACTTGTCCGCCAATCACCGCGTAATCTTCCACCACGACACCGCCCGAGAGCCCGGTCTGCGCGGCAATCACGACATGCCGCCCGATACTGCAGTTGTGCCCGATGTGCACCAGGTTGTCGAGCTTGACGCCGTCTCCAATGCGCGTGACGCCGAGCGCGGCGCGATCGATGCAGGAATTGGCGCCGATCTCGACGTCAGCGCCAATCTCCACGCGCCCGATCTGCGGGAACTTCCGATAGCCGTCCGGGCCGCGCACGAATCCGAAGCCATCGGCTCCGAGCACGCAACCGGAGTGCAGCACGGCGCGATCGCCAATGCTGACGTGTTCGTAGATGGTGACGTGCGGGTGCAGCATGCAATCGGCGCCAATGCGCGCGCCAGCTCCGATGCTGCAACTTGCGCCGATACTGGTGCGCTCGCCTATTCGGACTCCAGCGCCGATCACCGCGTGCGCTCCGATGGCGGCGGATGTTGCGATCTCGGCGTCCAGCGCGATCACCGCCGTGGGATGCGCGCCCGGAGTAAGCGGCGGCCGCGGATAGAGCAGCGCGATGACGCTGGCCAAGCCGCCGCGCGGATCGTCAACGCGAATCACGGTCCGGCCCGCGGGGAATTCGTGGGTTACCAACAGGCAGCCCGCGCTCGACCGATCGGCATGCGCGGCCGCTTTCCGGCTGCCGATAAAAGCAATCTCGCTCGGCCCGGCGGATTCCAGTGGCGCGACGCCGATAATTTCGAGATCGCCGGCGCCTTCAAAGCCGGCCTTCAAATGCCTGGCGATTTCATCGACGCGCACGGCTTCTCCCATTCACCCTTGTATGATACAAAGTTATGCCAGTTGATCCGTCGGCCACCCTGGCTCCCACCGCGCGCGTTCATCCGCAAGCGCGCATCGGACCGCTGGCCAACATTGGCGAGTACGCGATCGTCGAAGAGGATGTGGTGATCGGAGCGTCCTGCCGCCTGGAACCGTACGTTTTCGTGAAGCGCTGGACCACCCTCGGCGAGCGCAACGAGATCTCGGCCGGCACGGTGCTGGGGACCGATCCGTTTGACAAAAACTTCACCGGCCAGCGCAGCTACTTGCGAATCGGCGACGGCAACATCATCCGCGAGCACTATACTATTTCGCGCGGCACCGAGCCGGAGAGCGTTACCACGATCGGCAATGACAACTACATCATGAGCTCCGGGCACATCGCGCATAATTGCGTGATCGGAAACAATTGCGTGATCGCGAGCTGCGCGTTGGTGGCTGGCCACGTGCACGTGGAGGATCAGGCGTTCATCTCGGGCGGCGTGGTGATTCACCAATACTCGAAGGTCGGGCGGCTGGCGATGATCGGTGGCAATTCGCGCGTGAACCTGGATATTCCGCCGTTTTTCCTGTACACCGCTTTCAACGCGCGGCCGAATGGGTTGAACGTGGTGGGACTGAAGCGCGCCGGATTCACTGGCGAAGAGATTGGCGCTCTCAAGTCGGCGTACCGAATCCTGTATCGGTCCGGGCTGAAGCTGAAGGATGCACTGGCGCGGATCACGGCCGAGCTGGACACGGAGCATACGCGGCATCTGGTGAAGTTCATCGAGAGCAGCGAGCGCGGCATTTGTCGAGAGTAATGGCGGGCGAAGTTGCAGCTTTGTTGAAGACCACGCGAGCCCGGTTGAAAGCCGCGGCGGACCCTGAATTTGCCGCTGGGTTGCGCTGGTTTTTCAAAGAGCCGGTGAAGCCGTATGGAGTCCGAACTCCTCTGCTTCGCGAATTAGCGCGGCTCGCCTATCGTGAATTGAAGCAGTGGCCCGTGGCCGAGCGGGACCGCTTCGCCACCGAGCTATGGAAGAGCGGCATGCTGGAGGAAGGCGTGATCGTGTGCCACCTGTATCGGCGGTTCGCCAAATTGTGCGACCAGCGCGAATTTGCGATGTTCGAGCAGTGGCTGGACCGGTATGTCAGGAACTGGTCGCATTGCGACGGCGTTTCCACGTGGCTGATCGCGGCTTCGATTGCGAATCGACCGGGTTTGGCGGACAGATTGACTCGCTGGACGAAATCCAAGAATCGCTGGAAACGGCGATCGGCCGCGGTTTCACTGATCCAGCAAGCAAAGCAGGGCCGCGGCACAGAAACGATCTTTCAAGTTTGCGGTCTGTTGCGCGACGACACTGACGACATGGTGCGGAAGGGCGTTGGCTGGCTGTTGAAGGAAACCTATCCGAAGAGGCCGCGTTCCGTGATCCAATTTCTGGATGATTGGAGGGCGAGCGCGCCGAGGCTGGTGCTGCGGCTCGCCGCCGAGAAAATGACGGAGAAGGACCGGCACTGGTTGCTCAAAATGCCGCTCAAACGGTAATGTTCAAGCGCCGGATCCCTTGCGGCTCTAACGCAGCCAACATCTCTCGCGCAGTCTTTCCGCTCAGTGGGTGCCGAAACTCAGGAGCAATTTCTGAGAAAGGTTCCAGGACGAAGCGGCGTTGTGCGATGCGCGGATGCGGCACTTCGAGATCCGCCGCATTGATCACGCTTCGTCCATAGAACAAAATATCGATATCGATGTTGCGCGGGCCTTTCGGCGTCATGCGCCGGCGTCCCATCGCGCGCTCGACGTTTTGAATGTGCGCCAGCAGTTGGAGAGGAAACAGATCCGTCTCCACTTCCACCACGGCGTTCAGGAACCAGGGTTGATCGCGGAGATCCCGCGGCTCGGTCTCATAGAGCGACGATCGGCGCACCACGCGAATCCCGTCGGATTCCAGGCGTTCCAGCGCTTCCCGGAGGTTGGCCTCGCGGTTGCCAATGTTCGAGCCGAGGCCCAGATACCCGGTTTTCAAAACAGATCGCTCTGCATCCCGCCGCGCTGGCGGCGCGGGATCTTGAAATATTCGAACGCCCGGTCGGTGCCGACGCGGCCGCGCGGAGTGCGGTCGATGAAGCCGAGCTGCATCAAGTAAGGCTCGTAGACCTCCTCAATCGTGTCGGCCTCCTCGTCGATCGACGCTGCTATCGTATTCACTCCGACAGGCCCGCCGGCATATTTTTCGAGCAACGTCAGCATGATCTTCTGGTCGATCTCGTCCAGGCCGTAGCGATCCACTTCCAGCAAATCCAGGGCGCTGGTGGCCACGCGCAGATCGATGTGCCCTTCGGCGCGAACCTGCGCATAATCTCTTACGCGTCGCAGCAATCGGTTGGCGATGCGCGGCGTGCCGCGGCTGCGTCGGGCGATTTCCTCGGCGCCATCGGGATCCACGGTGACGTTGAGCAGCTTGGCGGAGCGTTGCACGATGGCGTTCAGTTCGGCAACTCCGTAGTGATTGAGCCGCAACACCAGTCCGAAGCGCCCGCGCAGGGGAGCGCTTACTAGACCCTGACGCGTGGTGGCCCCGATCGCTGTGAAATGGGGAATTGCCATGGAATGCGTGCGCGCGCCCGGCCCTGTTCCAATCAGGATGTCCATGCGGAAGTCCTCGAGCGCCGCGTACAGGATTTCCTCCACGTCGGGAAGCAGCCGGTGGATTTCGTCGATAAAGAAGACCTGGCGCGGTCGAATATTGGTGAGGACGCCGGTGAGGTCGAGCTTCTTCTGCAGAATCGGTCCGGAGGTCTGCTCGAATCCCACGCCTAACTCGCCGGCAATGATGGTCGCCAGTGTTGTTTTACCGAGGCCGGGCGGGCCGTAGAGCAAAACGTGGTCCATAGCCTCGCCGCGCCGCTTGGCGGCCTCGATGGCAATGGAGAGGTTCTCTTTGAGATTGGATTGGCCGGTGAAATCGGCCAGTCGAGTGGGACGAAGAGCGGCTTCGAATTGGCGCTCGCCTTCCAGCGGCGAAGGAGATGCGATTCCGGTCTCGCGCATGTTATCGAACCAGCTCCAGCGCCTTGCGGAACAGCGGCTCGAAAGCGGAGCCCGGCTCGGCGGCTTTGGCTTTGCGCACAGCGGCCTCGGCGGCCCCTCGTTGGCAGCCCAGATTGAGTAACGCGGACAGCACGTCGTGTTCGATTGCGCTCAGCGCGGGCTCGGTCCTGGATGAAACGGCGGGTGATGCGCCGCCTCCCAGGCCTTCCAACTTGTCCTTCAACTCCAGCACCATGCGCTCGGCGGTCTTCTTTCCGACGCCCGGGATGCGCACCAACTGGTCGACATCGCCGCCACGAATCGCGTCGATGATCGTTGGCGTCGCAAGACCCGACAGTACTTTAATCGCAAGTGACGGCCCGATGCCGCTCACCGAGATCAGCTTCTCGAACAGCCGCTTCTCTTCGGACGTGAAGAAGCCGAACAGCGCGAGCGCATCCTCCCGGACATGTGTGTGAATGTGCAGGGCGACTTCGGCGCCGGTATCGGGAAGCGCCGAAAAGGTCGAGATCGGAATCACAACGTCATATCCGACGCCGGCTGTGTCGACGATGATTTGATTGGGATGTTTTTCAAGCAGTTTCCCGCGGAGGAAGGCGATCATCTGAGGGCCATTATGCGCGATCCCCAAGCGCGGCGGAGGACCTGGTCGTCAACGAATCGCCAGCCGTGCGCGGCAGCGTGAACGAGAATCGCGAACCTTTGCCCGGCTCCGACTCTACCCAAATGGATCCTCCATGCCGATCCACGATCTTCTTGCAAATGGCCAGTCCAATTCCGGTTCCGGGATATTCGTTGCCGTGCAGGCGCTTGAAGATGCCAAAGATCTGCGCCTGATATTCGGGCCGAATTCCGATGCCGTTATCCTCCACCGTGAACAGCCAGTTTTGCTCCTGTTCCAACGCGCTCACGGCGATGCGCGGAGGTTGGTTCGACCGGTATTTCAATGCATTGCTGATGAGGTTTTGAAACACTTGCGCCAAATGCAGCGGATTGGCTGTCACTACGGGAAGCTGGCCGAACGAGACCGAGGCGTTGGTTTCCGCGATGGCACTCTGCAGATTCGTGACCGCATCCCCAACCACTCTGTCGACCGGCACTGGCTCGATCATCGATTCGGCCACTTCACCCGCTCGCGAGTACTCCAACAGCGCCTCCACCAGCGCGTGCATCCGCTGCGCGCCCGCAACCGCTACCTCCATGAGTTGCGCGGCCTCTCCGTCCAGAACCTTGCCGGAATAGTTTCGAAGCGCGAGCTGCAGGCACGTGGCCACGGTGCGCAAGGGCTCCTTCAAGTCATGTGAAGCGGCATAGGAGAATTGCTGCAAGTCCTGGTTGGTTCGGACCAAGGCCCGGTTCAAGCGCCGCGTTTGTTCCTCAGTGTAGCGGCGCTCTGAAATATCGCGAAACACCAGCACTGCTCCAATAACTTTCCCGTAGGTGTTGCGGATTGGCGCGGCGCTGTCGTCAATCGGGCGCTCGGAGCCGTCGCGTGAGACGAGCACGGTGTGATTCGCGAGACCGGTGATGGCTCCGTCGCGCAGAGCCTTCATCGCGGGATTGGGGGTTGCTTCGCGAGATTCTTCGTTCACGATTGCGAACACGTTTTGCAACGGTCGTCCTGCCGCTTCGGTTTGCTTCCATCCAGTCAGCTGCTCGGCCACGGCGTTCATGAAAGTTACCCGCCCGGCGTTATCGGTTGCGATGACGGCGTCGCCAATGCTGGTGAGCGTGGTGTGCAGCAAGTCGCGGCTCGCGGTGGTGCGATCGTTGGCGGCCTGCAGATCGACAATCAGCCGATCGCGCTCGGCGGTGGCGCGGCTGATATCGAACGTCGCGAGGAGCAGAAACACAAACAGCACCACTCCTCCCAAAACCGAAGTGAGGCGCGTCCGGGATTCCTGCTCTTGCCGCTCGCGAATGTCTTGCTGCAGGCTCGTGTAGATGTCATTCCGCAGATCCGCTCCAATTTTGCGAATGTCATCCATAGTGTGCTTGCCACGATTGGTTTCCACGACGTCGAGCGCGGCTTGGAATCCTTCGTTCTGGCGCAGGTCGACAGTCTCCTTCAACTCCGCGAGCTTTTCGGAAATCAGGCCCTCCAGTGTCGCTACCTGAGTGCGTAGCGCAGCCTTATCCGCTATCAGGGCGCGCAGGCTGCTCAGCTCTGAAGGAAGGGCCGCGATGGCCTGGTCGTATACTTGCCGATATTCTGCATTGCCGGTCAGCACGAACCCGCGCTGGCCGGTCTCGGCGTCCTTGGTGTATGACAGCACCTGTTCGACCTTTTCAAGAACCGCACGGCTGTGCTGGACCTGAGGCCCGCTGCGTTGATAAGCCGACCACTCCAGATAGGAAAGAAAACTAACGGCCAGCAGAATCAATAAAGCGCCGGCAAGGTACCACTGGTCAGGTCTTCGAATGCGTAGCAACATCCGCTCCGAGGAGAGCCTCCGAGGAAGCTCGGAATCTAGATTAGGGTCCTAAGAGCAGCGTAGCAAATACCGCCCCCGGGAGCTTCGATTATTTGTAACGCAGGGCGCGGATGGGCGTACAGTAAACTCATGGCCCGCCGCCGTTTCTTCGTCGATGCCGTGCAATCGGGGCGGGCGCGGATCAGCGGACCGGATGCCCACCACCTGACGCGCGTATTGCGCGTGGAGCCAGGACAACAGTTCGAGATTTCGGACAACCACAGCGTCTATTTGGCCGAGGTGGAGAGCGCGCGCAAGGACCTAGTATCATTTGTCGTCCAAGAGCGGTTGGCAGCGGCCGAGCCTCTAGTCCGCACCACGTTGCTTGCGTCGTTGGTCCGCTTTGAGCGCTTCGAATGGATCATCGAGAAGGCCACCGAGTTGGGAGTTGAACAGATTATCCCGCTGGAAACCGAACGCACCGAGAAGGGCTTGAGAAAAGCTGCCGAGAAACGCTCGGTGAGATGGAACCGTATCGCGCGGGAAGCGAGCGAACAGTCGCGGCGCGTGCGATTGCCGGAGATTCACGTTGCGGTTGGCTTGGCGGACGCCCTCGCGATCGAGTGCGACTACCGTTATCTGCTCGATGAAGCCCAGGGTGCCGCCCCGCCGATGCTGTCAGTCTTGTCGTCGTCGCGGCGGACGGGTGATTCGATAGCGCTGTTGCTCGGTCCAGAGGGCGGCTGGACCGATCGCGAGCGCGAGATGATCACCGGCGCCGGCTGGTGCGCGGTTTCGCTCGGCCACGAGATTCTTCGCGCGGAGACGGCCGCCATCGCGGGGCTCGCGATCATCAACGCGGCATGGAACACTATATGACCACAGCGGACCTATTCAAATTCATGGATGGGCACAAGCTCGGAGTGCTGGGGAGCATCTCTGGGGAGGGCGCTCCGCAATCGGCGCTGGTTGGCATCGCCGTCACGCCGGAGTTGGAAATCATCTTCGACACGGTGGCGAGCTCGCGCAAATACGCCAACCTGCGGGCGAATCCCGCCGCGTCTTTCGTCATTGGCTGGGCGGGTGAAGTTACCGTGCAACTTGAAGGACGAGCATTCCAGCCCACGGGTGCCGAGCTCGCGCGCTATCAGCAAGTCTATTTCGCGGCCTGGCCCGACGGTCCCAATCGGCTGAGCTGGCCCGGCATCGCGTACTTTGTGGTGCAGCCGAAATGGATTCGCTACAGCGATTACGACCAGAGGCCGCCGCAGATCGAGGAGTTCAGTTTCTAGATCGCGGCCTTAAATGGCAACCACGGCCGCACTCACTGGTTTCGAGCCCACCGGAATCAGCATGAACAGCGGGCCTTTTTTCGACCGGGCCGCGCGCGTCACATTCGGAATCCGAATCACCGCCATGTCGCCGGATGCCTGGTTCAGCACCAACGCGTATTGATCGTCAGGTGTGATGGTGATCGAGGAAGGCTCCGTGCCCACCGGCGTCACTGCCAGGACTTTGCCGGTTTCGATGTCGAGGATGCTTACATCGGCGGATTTTGTGTTCGCCACGAACAAATAACCTGGCGATGTGGATACCGCCATTGCGCCCGGGTTGTGACCCGCGAGCACAGTCTGGCCGATTTGCGGCGTGTAGTAAGGGTAAACCACCACCACTCCGTCCATTCCCTCGCCGGTGACAAACACTTGCCCGCCGTCAGTCTTAAAGCACAGATGATCCGGCCGTACAGCCAGCGGCAGGTTCACCATCAGGCGGCGCCTCGGCACGTCGAAAATCGACAGCATGCGCTGGCTGACGTTGGCCGCGATCAGTTGCTGTGAATCCGATTGCGCGCGCGCGGCATCGCCGTGCGGTGGCTGAAATCGAACCAGCCCGATTTCGCCGGTGGTGCGCATGGGCGAAAAGGCGCTGCGATTGCGGACGTCCACGAACGTGATTGAACATCCGGCCCCGGAGCTGATGGCCACCGTGGCTCCGTCCGGCGAGATGTCGAAATCGGCGGGATCGTCGGCGAGCGGAAGAGTCCAGTCGATCCGCAGCGGATCGAGCGCCACGCGAACCAATTGCCTGGGCTTCTGGCAGAGGACATACAGCGCGTCTCCTTGTGGAGCGAACTGGGGAGCGAGGCGCATCTCCAAGGCCAGGCTGGCCACTTGCAGCTTGTGCGAAAAGGTCAGGTTCCCGGTAAGAATTTCATGGACCGAGCCGTTATCCGGCGTAAGTGCATACACGCGGCCGAGCGTCGGATGCGCCAGCACGGCGGTTGGGGAACCGTCGATTCGAATGTGCCGGGCCACGGCGAAGACTTCGAGGTCCACCGCGGCGATTGCGCCGCCGTCTTGGTTCGCGACGAAGGCATAGCCCGAAAACCCGCTCGCTTTCCTGGGGTGGCAGGCCGCCAGCGCACCGAGCCCGCCGGCGAGTCCACCGAGTGCGAATGTCCGCCGCGTCAGCATGTACCTTGATTCTGCCACAACCTGGCTCTGGGCCACCCTAGCGCCTTACAGTGTTCGCTGAAATAATTGATGTAGAACGTTGAATATGATACGCTTTTGATGGATCGTCGGAGCGCCTCCCGCTGTAACCTCTGGACCACTGGAAATATGCGTGTGGCACGGCCTCTCTGCACGAGTTGAAGGAGCCGGAAGAGTCTCTACATGAATCTGCGTTCGCTGTTTAGCTTATTCTCGTCGGATCTGGCCATCGATCTTGGGACCGCCAACACGCTGGTTTTCGCCAAAGGCAAAGGGATTGTTGTGAACGAGCCTTCCATTGTGGCCATCAACAAGACCAACGGTGAAGTGGAGGCAGTGGGCAAAGAGGCCAAGGAGATGCTCGGCCGAACGCCCGGCAATATCGTGGCTATTCGCCCGATGAAGGACGGCGTCATCGCCGATTTCAAGGTCACCGAGCGCATGCTCAGCTACTTCATCCTGAAGGCGCACGGGCGGAAAGTGCTGGTGCATCCGCGCATCGTGATTGGCGTTCCAAGTGAGATCACGCAGGTGGAAAAGCGCGCCGTGATCGATTCCGCCTATCGCGCCAAGGCGAGCGAGGTGCACCTGGTGGAGCAGGCCATGGTGGCGGCGATCGGAGCCGGGCTTCCGGTGACCGAGCCCTCCGGCAACATGGTGGTCGATATCGGAGGCGGCACCACGGATGTCGCCGTCATATCGCTCTCCGGCATCGTCTATTCGCGCTCGGTGCGCGTCGCCGGCAACGCCATGGA
The DNA here is from genome assembly GCA_003166865.1 of Bryobacterales bacterium. Taxonomy (GTDB): domain Bacteria; phylum Acidobacteriota; class Terriglobia; order Bryobacterales; family Bryobacteraceae; genus Palsa-89. Next base: position 28,800 of record PMUP01000020.1, on the reverse strand, counting down.
TGAAGCCATCATGCAGTACCTCAAGCGCAAGTACAACTTACTGATCGGTGAGCGAACCGGCGAGTCCATTAAGATTCAGATCGGCTCGGCCTATCCTTTGGACAGACCGCTGACGATGGAAATCAAGGGGCGAAATCTGATCGAGGGCGTGCCGAAAACGCTGACCATCGACGATAGCGAAATCCGCGAGGCGCTGGCGGAGTGCGTGGCCACCATCATGAACGCTATCCGCGTAGCGCTGGAGCGGACTCCTCCTGAGTTGAGCGCCGACATCAGCGACCGCGGAATTGTTTTGACCGGAGGCGGTGCGCTGTTGAAGAATTTAGATAAGCGCATTCGTGAGGAAACCGGGCTGCCGGTATCGATCGCCGAGGACCCTCTGGCGAGCGTGGTGCTGGGAACCGGCAAAATGTTGACGGACTTCAAATTGCTCCGTAGGGTGGCCATTGAGTAATGCCTGATGCCTGGCGATTGAACGAGGGTTAGTGCCGGCCGTCCCGCCGGGGCCGACGTGATGTAACTTTATGGATTTCTTTCTCAGCCGCTACCGTCATCTCACGGTGCTGTTGATCGTGATCACGGCCCAGTTGCTGCTGATTGCATATCAGGTCAGGACCAATCGAGATATTCCGCTCATCCGGGTTTGGGCCGTCACGGCGGTAACTCCCGTTGAGCAGGGTCTCGAGTTTGTGCGCCGCTACACCTGGGGTTTCGTCGAAGACTACTTCGTTCTGTTGAACGTGCACAGCGCGAATGTGAAGTTGCAGCGCGAGAACGGCCAGCTCAAGATAGACAACAACTACTTAAAAAACGAGTTGGCCACGGCCGACCGGGCCCGCTCATTGAGCGTGTTTGAGGCGCGAACGCCGTCGAAAACCATTGCCGCGCGCGTCATCGGGAACGGCACGGGAGCTAACTCGAAGGTCGTATTCGTCGACCGGGGGTCCACCAGCGGAGTTGAGAGCGGCATGGCGGTGGTGACCCCGGACGGCATCGTCGGGAAAGTGGTGGATGCGTATCCCACCGCTTCGCTGGTGATGCTGATCACCGACCCCACGTTCGCCGCCGGCGTGATTTCGCAGAAGAATCGAGTGCACGGCACGCTCAAAGGACAAGGGCACGCGGAGTGTTTGGTGGACTATGTCCAAAACGAAGAGCGCGTCGATGTTGGCGAGTGGTTCTACACGTCTGGCGACGACCGTATTTTCCCCAAAGGCTTCCCGGTGGGCCAAGTCGCCGCGGTGCAAAACGGCAAGACGTTTAAAGAGATCTATGTCACGCCCAGCGGGATGCAGGGCGGCGCGGAAGAAGTCCTGATCGTCCTGCAAGGGGTCCACCAGGAAGTACCGGCCGGGGAACTGGCCGCGCCGGGTTATCGCATTCAGCCACTGCCGGCCGACGCCGCGAGCGAAGTTCCGCAGGGCCCTCCACAGCCGGGGGCATTAGCCACCGATGCCGACCGCCTCCGCGCGATCTATAAGCAAGCCGGGGCGGATCAGAAACACGTGTATGGCGAGGGCGTGCCAGGATCGAAGCCTCCCGATTTTACGAAGATCCCTTCGGTTCACGGCGTGCCTACACCGGCCAGCGCCGCCCAGCCATCCACGGCCAGCGCCGCCCAGCCATCCACGGCCAGCGCCGCCGCGCCACCACCAGTTGCCCAAACAGTGCCAAAGCCCAAACTTAAATCCGGGCCCCCGGCGGAAACCGGCGATCCGACCGATGACGAACCTTCCGCTGCTGCTCCGGCTCAACATCCTGCACCGGCCTATGCTCCGCAAAAGGCTGCTCCTGGGGCCGCGACCACGCGTCCGCCTTTGCCAACCAGTGCGCCTGTCACTCCGCCCAGCAACCAATGACCGAGTACACCGAGCACCTGTTGCGCGAGTCCCCGCGCAAGGACGCGGCTGGCCGCTTTCGCTTCGTGTGGCTAGTGGTGATCCCGCTGGTGGCCGTGCTGTCGCAGGTCTACCTGCCGCGCTTCCTTCCGTTTCTCGCCTATCTGGAACTGCCGCTGCTCATCACCGTGCATTTCGCGCTGAGCCGCCGGGGACCGATCCCGGCGCTGTTTTATGGCATGTTCATCGGCCTGGTGCAGGACTCTTTGTCGCGCCAGCCGATCGGCATGTACGGGATCGTCAAGACGCTGGTGGGATACTTCGCCGCCTCCGTCAGCATGCGCTTCGATGTTCAAAACCCGGTGGTCACTTTCATCCTGGCCTTCTTCTTCTACTTCTTCCATCAGTTCTTCTACTGGGTGTTGGCGCGGGCCCTGTTGGGCGAGATCATCACCTTCGATGTACAGCAAAATTTGATTTTTGGGCTCTTGAACGCGGCGGTGGCGCTGCCGCTGTTCCGTATTTTAGATAAACTAAAGATGGCGAACTGAACTCGGAATGTTATTGTGAAACTTCATCTCGGGCGCGAAGACCAGCAGTCCTCCGCGAATCAGCTTCTGCGCGACGACGCCAAGTTCGCGGCGCCCAAGATCGCGTTCTTTCAGTACCTCACTGTGGCCGTATTTCTGTTCCTGATCACGGGCTTCTGGGACTTGCAAATTCGCAACCCGGAGGTCTACCAGGAGCGCGCTCTGGAGAACAGCGTCAAGTCGATTCCGGTCCTTGCCCCGCGCGGCAAGATCCTGGATCGCGACGGGCGGGTGATCGTCGACAACCACGACTCCTTCAGTCTGTATCTATCGCGTGAAAACCTGAAGATGGAGCATCTGCGGCCCATCGCGGAAGGCTTGAATCTCGATTATGACGGCCTGGTGGCCCGCGTCCGGCGATTTCAATCGCGCGGCGCCCCGCAGTACGAGCCGATCGCGATCAAGGAAGAACTAACGCCCGGCGAGTTGGCGTTTGTCGACTCTCATAAGGATGCCAGCACCTTCCCTGAGCTGGAAGTGGTCCACGTGCAACACCGCTTGTATCCCCGCGACGGCTTGGCGGCGCATGTCATCGGATACGTCGGTGAAGTGAGCGAAGCCGAGTTGGGCACACCCGAATTTGCCAGCTTTCACCAGGGCGACGTGATCGGCAAGGACGGCATTGAGCGCCAGTACAACGATCAGCTGATGGGCGTGGATGGGCAGCGGCGCGTGGAAGTGGATAGCTTCGGCAACGAGCGCCACGTCCTGGACGACAAGGAAGCCATCCCGGGCAAGAACCTGCAATTGACTATCGACCTGGATCTGCAAGCCGTGGCCGAGTTGACCTTGGAGAATCGCCGCGGCGCGGTGGTGGCGCTCGACCCCCGAACCGGCGAAGTGCTGGCCATGGTGAGCCGTCCCGCGTTCGATCCCAACCTGTTTGCCGGCCGCATCCGTTCGAAGGATTGGAAGGTGCTGCTGGACAACCCCGCTCATCCGCTGATGAACCGCGCCATCCAAGCGCAGCAAGCACCCGGTTCCACCTTCAAGCCGATCATGCTGCTGGCGGGTCTGGAGACTGGAGCGATCGACGACAATTTCCACATCAGCTGTCCGGGCGGCGCAACCTTCTACGGCCACTTTTACAAGTGCTGGGGCAGGCATGGAACGGTGGGGTTGCACCAGGGCCTGGTGCATTCCTGCGACACGTTCTTCTACAACGTGGGTAACCGGATGGATATCGACGATATCGCGCGTTACGCCGAAATGGTTGGCTATGGGCACAAAACCGGGATTGACCTGCCGCACGAAGCCGAAGGCGTGGTCCCGTCGCGTCGTTGGAAGATCCGCACGCTGCACGAGAAATGGTTTGCCGGGGAGAATATTTCCGTCGCCATCGGCCAGGGCGCAACCACGGTGACGCCGGTGCAAATGGCCTCTGCAATCGGCGGAATCGCGATCGGCGGAATGTGGTTTCAACCGCACCTGGTTCCTGAAGTACACCTGCTGCCTGCGCGCCGCGGCGACGTGAACCTGGAGAATATCCGGAAGGTCATCGACGGAATGTACGGCGTAGTGAATGAACCGGGAGGGACAGGCGGCCGAGCGCATCTGCCCGGCATCGAGGTTTGTGGAAAAACTGGCAGCGCACAGTTGGTTTCCAACGCCGCCATCAAAGCCGGTTTCAAGGTCGCCGAGGACATGAAAGACAATGCCTGGTTCGTCGGTTTCGCTCCGCGTGAAAACCCCGAGATCGTGGTGGCTGCGTTATTCGAGAACGGGGTACACGGACAACTTGCGGCGCCCATCGTGCGCGACGTCCTGAAGGCCTACTTCGACAAGAAGGCCCGCCTGGCGCAGCCGCAGCCGCAAATCGCGCGCCTTCCCACCGGTCTGCTGCAAGCGCCGCCCCGGTTGCCAGCTTCCTCCCTCGCCGTTAATCCCTAATATGCCGGCTCACCGCTCAATTCGCGATTTCGATTGGCTGATGCTAGTCCTGGTGTGCGCCATTTGCGCTCTCGGCGTGCTGCAAATTTTCAGCGCCACCAGAGACACTCGCTTCGCCGAAGCCTGGTGGAAACAAGCCATCTGGATTCTCGGTGGGTTCGTCGCGCTGTGGATCGGGACCTTGATCGACTATCACAGCCTGCTCGGGCAAGCCTACGTTTTTTATGGTCTCGCGGTGGTGACTCTGGCCGCTACCTTCGCCGTCGGAATGACGGCCTTTGGGTCCCGGCGCTGGATCGGTACCACCGCGTTACATTTGCAGGTCTCCGAATTCGTTAAACTGGTGATAGTCCTGTTAGTGGCTCGATATCTGTCCGAGCTGAAGGGCGAGCAGCTGGAGCTCAGGGATTTGCTCAAGCTGGCTGGCCTGGTTGGCTTGCCGATGGTCATGGTGATGATTCAGCCGGATCTCGGTACGGCCTTGACGTTCGTCCCGATCCTCGCGGTCGGGGTATTCTTGGCGGGTTTTCGTTGGCAGTACGCGGTAGCGATTTTGGTGATTGTCGCCGTGGCGGCGCCGATGGCCTATTGGGTTGTATTGAAGGATTATCAGCGGGCCCGGGTGGTCAGCTTCCTGGATCCAAGTCAGGATCCCAAGGGATCCGGATACCAGGTGATCCAGTCGAAAATAGCGGTCGGCTCCGGCGCGCTCTGGGGGCGCGGCGTTACCAAAGGCACCCAAACGCAGGGACGTTTCCTGCCGGTGTCGCAGAAGGATTTCATCTTTTCGGCCTTCGCCGAAGAGCACGGGTTCGTGGGCGTCATCGTGGCGCTCGGGTTGTATTTTTTGTTGCTGATGCAGATCGTTCAAAACGCCCAAACCGCGCCGGACAAGGCTGGCATGCTGATCTGCATGGGCGTAGCGGCATTGTTGTTGTTTCACGTGTTGGTGAATGTCGGAATGGTGGTGGGACGGATGCCGGTCACCGGCATTCCGCTGCCGCTCATGAGTTCCGGCGGATCGAATATCGTAGCGATGTTTTTGATGCTGGGGCTCGTGAACAATGTCCGGCTCCGGCGATTTGTTAACTGAAGTGGCCGAGAGACGGCCGGCTTTCCAGAAGATTGAGGGTGCAGCGAGTTTGATCCATCTGTCCAGGTCCCGCGTCCTGACCGGCAGTTGGATTGAGCGCAGAGTGCCGCAACGGCGGCCTCGGCGGGCAGGGTGTTCGAGAGCAGGTTCTCCACCTTGCGAGGCTGAAAGATTTTACGTTCGTGCGCCGGGACAACGGTCCTTATGGATCACCCGGACAGCGGATGGATGGCAACGCCCTCTGGCTTTCTGAAGCTCCGGTTCTCGCCATGAACTTGAGGAGCATCCATGAGCAAGGAATTGGTGATTTCAGCGAATCGCCACGAGATCAAGTTAGGAATTCTCGAGGACGATCAGCTAGTCGAGGTCTTTTTCCAGCGCGCCAACGAGTATTCGCTGGCCGGCAGCATTCATAAAGGACGTGTCACGCGTGTATTGCCGGGCATGCAGTCGGCCTTCGTCGACTTGGGCCTGGAGCGCGACACATTCCTGTACGTCTCGGACTTTTCGGAAGAGGGCGAGGATTTCGACCAGGTTTCGGTGAGCCGGGAGTCATCGCACCGTGAGTCATCGCGGGGCGAGCGTGGGAATCGGCCGCCGGCTGAACGCCCGCCCGCTCAAGAGTCCGCGCCCGAAGCCGCCGAAACCGCCCCAGGCACATCCGCGGGGCCGGCCGAGCCGGAACCCCCCGCGGCGCCGCCTTCCGAACGAACCGATCGCGGAGATCGCGGTGAAGAAGGCGACCGGGGCGGCCGCGGCAGGCGCTCCCGCCGGCGACGGAATCGCGGCCGGGGATTTCCCGATTCCAAGTACGCATCCGAAGTCTCGCGCCCGTCCCGCCTTGCGGAACCTGTCACCGCGGCTGAGGCCACCTCCGTGGCGCCTCTTGCGCTTGCGCCGGCTTCGTCACTAGTGACTCCGTTCAGTGCGGCTCCCACCGACTTCTCGGTGCTGCCCGGCGAGTCCCTCGCCAAGTACACTCGCTCCAACATCCAGCCGCTGGACGACGCCGAGGAAGAAGAGATTCGCGATCTTCAGGAAACCGATCTGCAGCAAGCAACGATCGCGCCCGAACCAGAGGCGCCCGTCGAGACCGCCGAGGAAGCAGAAGCCGAGCCGGACGACGCGCCGATAGCCGAAGACACCGTGGAATCGGCCGAGCCCGCGCCAGCCGAAGAAGCTGAAGATTCAACTTCCGAAGTTGAAAACGAATCCGATGTCTCCGATACGGAGCCCGCCGCGACCAATACCCCGATAGAAGCCGGCGCAGAACAGCCGCCATCCGGCTCGGCGCCGCTCTCCGCTCAAGTCCGCGAACAAGGTGGACGCTATATGCACCGTTTGCCGCGCCGCATGCGCCGCAAGATGCGTGGCGGCGGCCAGGTGGAGGGGAGACCTCCCGGTGATGCAAAACCCCAGGGTGACACAGGCGCCGAGCGCGGCGAAGCATCCGCCACTGAAACTGCCGCTGGCCGTCCGGAGCAACGTCTCGAACAGCGTCCCGAGCCCAGAACATTTGGCCGTCCCGAGGGCCGTCCTGAAGGCCGTCCCGAAAGAGCTCCACTGCCTTCCATCAGCGAGCTTCTCAAGGAAGGTCAGGAGATTATCGTTCAAATCGCCAAGGAGCCGCTCGGACAAAAGGGCGCGCGCATCACCTCGCACATCGCTCTGCCGGGACGATACGTGGTCTACATGCCGACCCTCGAACACACCGGCGTTTCCCGCAAAATCGACAGTGACGAGGAGCGCCAGCGCCTGAAGCGGATATTGCAGGTGCATCACACCGGTGCTTCGGGTGGATTCATCGTGCGCACCGCGGGCGAGGGCAAGAGCGAAGAGGATCTCGCGGCCGATATGAACTTCCTCTTCAACCTCTGGCTGGACATCCGCCAGAAGGCCGAGAAGAGGCCCGCGCCGCTGCTTCTGCATCACGATCTCGACATCGTCGAGCGCACGCTTCGCGATCAGTTCACAGAAGACTTCAAGGCCATTTGGGTGGACAACGAAGAGCTCTACGAAAGCGTGCTGCGATTCGTGCAGCGCTTCCAGCCGGCTCTCGTTACGCGCGTCAAATTGTACACGCGCCCTGAGCCGATTTTCGACGCTTTCAACATCACCGCCGAGCTTGAAAAAGCGCTACGGCCGAAGGTCTGGCTCAAATCGGGCGGCTACATCGTCATCAACCAGACCGAAGCGCTGGTGGCCATCGACGTGAACACCGGCAAGTATGTCGGCCGGTCCAACCGATTGGAGGACACCATCGTCAAAACCAATACCGAGGCCGTCAAGGAAATCGTGCGGCAGGTGCGGCTGCGGGATCTTGGCGGAATCATCGTGGTGGATTTCATCGACATGGATGAGCGCAAGAATCGCCAAAAAGTAATGCAGGTGCTCGAAGACGCCATGCGTTCCGATCGTGCTCCCTACAAAATTCTGCAGTTCAACGATTTCGGCTTGGTGGCCATCACGCGCAAGCGTGTGAAACAGAGCCTGGAGCGGGCCCTCTGCATGCCGTGTCCGCATTGCGAAGGCGCGGGCTACGTCAAGAGCGTGCAGACCATCGTCAGCGAAATCCTGCAGGAGGCCGGCAAAATCGCCGCCGCCATCGAAGGCAACGACGTCATGCTGCGCGTCCATCCCGACGTCGCGAAGTACCTCAAATCGAATCAGAACAAGTCTCTCGAGGAAATCGAAGAGGTCCTGCGCAGGCCCGTGCTGGTGAAGGCCGATCCGGCGCTGCATCACGAGAAGTTCGATCTGGCCTGAGACGAAACTATAAGAAGGAACATCTAAATTTGGAGAGTTGGAGGTTTTCATTTCATGAGCACTTATGCGCATCCGGAAGTCTTGGTGGATACCGGCTGGGTGACTGCCCACACCAAAGACGCCAACGTCCGCGTGGTGGAAGTCGACGTCGACACCAAGGCCTATGACGAAGGTCACGTGCCCGGCGCAATCGCCTGGGCTTGGAACACGCAGCTTTGCGACACCGTGGTTCGCGACATTCTGCCCAGGTCGCAATTCGAAGCCTTGATGACGCAGTCTGGTATCAACAACGGCACCACGGTGGTTCTGTACGGCGACAACAACAACTGGTTTGCCGCCTGGGCCTTCTGGCAATTGAAAATTTACGGTCATAAAGACGTGCGCATCATGGATGGCGGACGCAAGAAATGGCTGGCCGAAGGCCGCGATTTAGATACGACTCCAACCAAGCCCGCTCCCAGCGCAACTCCGTACCAGGCCAGCGAACCGGATTACTCGCTGCGCGCGTATCTGCCCCAGGTCCAGCAAGCGCAGAAGGCGGCCAGCGCCGTCCTGATCGACGTGCGCAGCCCGCAGGAGTTCAGCGGCGAAATCCTCGCGCCTCCGGGGTTGCCCGAAACCTGCCAGCGCGGCGGACATATTCCCGGCGCCCGCAGCGTACCCTGGGGCAAAGCCTGCAACGACGACGGTACGTTCAAACCGCTGGATGAATTGCAGAAGATCTACGGCGCCGAGGGTGTCAGTCAATCCAAGCCCGTCATCGCGTATTGCCGGATCGGCGAGCGCTCCAGCCACACCTGGTTCGTGCTGAAGTACCTCATGGGCGTCAACAACGTGGTGAACTACGACGGGTCTTGGACCGAGTGGGGCAATCTAGTAGGCGCGCCGGTTGAAAAGGGCGCGGCGAAATCAGTGGGGCAAGGGTGAAACCGGAACACTTCAGCGAACGCAAAGTGGATGTCGACGGGTGGCAGGTGAATCTGACCACGTATCAACTTGGCGACAAGTGGCACACCAAGGCGGACAATGTTTCGCCGGGAGCGGCGCTGGTTCGAATTGTCGCCGATACGCGCGAGGCCGCCGAGTCTCTTGCCTTGGCGCGCGCCAAGAAGCTACTCTCGCGCACCCAGCGCCGGCTCTAACCGCACGGTTGCGCGTCCAAGCTCATTCAGGGATTCGCTCATGCCAACGGCCGCAACCGTGGCGAGAATCAGCATCCAGTTTGCGAAGCCCGGCATAGCCAAGAACGCTCCGCAGCCACGCGCAGGTGAGGCCAAGGCCGACCGCCACTCGAAGCTTGTCCCGGCGAAACACATTCCAAACCGCGAATGCCAATGGAACGGATACCACCAAATCCACCAGATAGTGTTCGCCGGATCCGAGAGTTGCCAGTACCGTGAAACCAACCAAGCTGGCGGCGATCGCAAGCGCCAGCGGACCCAATTCCAAAGCGCTCCACAGTATCAGCAAGGCCCACGCCATGTGCATGGACGGGATCGCATTGTGAATGCCCGCGCTCAGGTACGGCGCGAGCGAGATAGCGTGTCCATCCGGGAGATGATCCGGGAACCGCGTTCCGAATGAATACACGGAGCCTTCGGCGGGACACACCTGATAGAGGATGAATCCCACCACGCCCGCGGCGACAAAGGCGTGCATCACGTTTACGCCGCTTCGCAGTCCACGATAGAGCGCCCATCCGCGATACAGCGGCGGAAAGATCAGCAGACCCTGGTAGACGGCCGATGCTGCCCCGGCAATCCACGGAAAGCTGTGGAAGAGCGCGGCGACCGTTTGGCCGGGAGCGATTCCCAAGCCGGCACCAGCGAGAATACCGGCAATACCAGAGCGTCCCGCAAAGCCGCCGGCTGATGGTCTGGATTATCCGGCCGGGTCCAGATCGTCTGCCAAGCCATCACCGTGATGCTTCCAATGCCGAGGAACGCACCGGCGCTAATCAGCGCGACCAGGTAAGCATGGTCGATGGGGGCCTCCCAGCAATCCGTAGCACGCACCGTAACCGGCGCCAGCCGCCGCCGCAATCAGCAGCAGTCTGGTCCCCGGGCGGGTCCCGGCGAAAATGAAGAATGCGCCGAAAAAGCCGCACGCAATCATCGAATTGCTTCCCATGTGCCAAATCCCGGCGATCAGCACCAGCGAGAACATCAGCGCGATGGAAGCGAGCCACTTGTAGGCGAGCGTAGCCATATTACAGCTATCTCATTCATCGGCGGAAAGATCGCCACGCTTCAGGCCGGCTCACCGGTCATCGCATGTTAGACTGAAGGCCGCGGGCGGCTTCGCCCACGCTCTGAGCAGACCCCGGAGAGATGGCCGAGTGGTTGAAGGCGCACGCTTGGAAAGCGTGTATAGGGGAAACTCTATCGAGGGTTCGAATCCCTCTCTCTCCGCCATTTTAGAAATGGCAGGAGGTCACGGCAGGCGGATCATCCCGGTCCTCACGGTACCCAGACCAAATGACGCTGCCGCAGAATGGTAATATGGCGATTCCGGGGTATTCGCATGACTTCGAAGACGAGCTGGGTGTCGATAAATCGAAGGGCATGGACTCGTACGATTATATGGTTACGCGTCACCCTATTACGATTGACTCACGTTTCTACTGGCGTGCGCAGACCAAAAATGGCGGCTTCTATTGGAAGACTTTTGATATCCTTCACACAGGGCTCGACCGATATCGATAAAGCCTATCGAGAAGGAAATGTCACGTATCCATTCTGGTCGCATCCGATCCCGAAATTCGTTTCGAATCAGGGCGGAACCAAGCCAGAGGATCTTAGTTACGTGGCTACCTTACCGCTTGGCAGCTACTCCTTTGACCCCCATGGAGGGGTTGGTCACTATACGGGAAAGGATGGTCCGCAACAGTCGGCGGAGGAAGTCATCTGGAGTCTGCCCAACGGACTTCAGGGGTATCAGCTGCTGGGCGCTTGGAGCCAGCGTCGTGTTGACGCCTTTGTCCAGATCGTTCGCGATCCGAGACTCCAAAGATATGCAGACGATGCGGCCATTAAGAAGATCACTGGCACTGATACGGAGGACGCGATCACCGATCATCGATTGAGCAATGCGAGTTCCTGTATTGGTTGTCACACCGATGGGATGAACCGCAGCAATAACGATCTCAGGGACTGGCTGGACGAAGGCGGCGGCCGCCTGCCAAAAGGCGAGTACGGCGTGGATGGCTGGGTGAATGACCCCGCCACTGTGGCGCGTGTTCGCGAGCTATATCCACCATCCTCAGTGATGCGCACCAAGCAGGAAGGCGATCGCCGCGTGTTTCTGAATGCGATGGCTCAGGTCAAACAGGGAATGGTTCTGGGCGTAGACAAACACCTATGTCGAGCCGATTATTTGGACCGTCGAATGGGCTCAGCATTACTATAAATATCCGATTTCGCGATCGAACTGATCCTAGCCTCTTGAGCTTGGGTCCTGTGGACCTGTGAAACTTAGATCCTGGCGGAAGGGCGGAGTGCCATGTCCAGCGTCGTAGCACTGCAAGAATTGCCTGCAAACGTAGTAATGATGCAGATGCTGACCGCGAAGTGGGTCTCGGCTTCGATCTCCGTCGTCGCCGAATTAGGAATTGCCGACCTCCTTGCCCAGGGTGACAAGACCGCTGACGAATTGGCAGACGCAGTATCGGCGCACGGTCCTTCGCTCTATCGGGTGCTGCGCGCCTTGGCCAGCGTGGGCGTGTTCGCCGAGACCGAAGGCCGGCGCTTCACGTTGACACCACTCGCGGAATGCCTGCGCGGCAATGTTCCGAACTCCGTGCGGGAATTCGCGCGCTTTACCGGCATTCCCGCCGCGATGCAGTCCTGGGACCACCTGATGCATTCCGTTAAGACCGGCGAGACCGGATTGCGGAAAGCCTTCGCTGTGAAGAATGCGTTCGATTATCTTCGCGCGCATCCGGAAGAAGCCGCGATTTTCGACGGCGCCATGACCGACAACAGCCGCCGGAGCGCTCCTGCGGTCGCCGAGGCTTACGACTTCGGAAGATTCCGGCAATTGGTGGATGTTGCTGGAGGGCACGGTCTGCTGCTGGCGACGATTCTCCGACGCTTTCCCGGTTTGGAGGGCGTGCTCTTCGATCTGCCAGAGGTTATCGCGGGCGCGAAGAAAACGTTGACACCCTACGGGCTGGATGACCGCTGCAAAGTGATCGGCGGCAGTTTTTTCGAGGCTGTCCCGGCGGGTGCCGACGCCTACATGCTCAAGCACATCATCCATGACTGGGATGATGAGCGCGCCCTGGCCATCCTTCAAAACATCCGGAAGGCGATTCAACCGTCAGGGCGGCTCCTGATTGTAGAAGTCGTCATCGCTCCTGGCAACGAGCCCTCTTTCGGCAAGCTGCTCGATCTGGAGATGCTGGTAATTCCCGGCGGCCGCGAACGCACCAGTGATGAATATCGTGATCTGTTTGCCAGCGCCGGATTCAGCCTGGCAGAGATTCACGAGACTGCCGCGCCCACCAGCATCATCGAAGGCGTGCCCGTCTAGGCCGCTTTTAGGGCGCCGTGGTCGGCGTTGTGTTGCCGCGGTGGCAGGTCCAGCAAGTCACGTGCTGCTTGCCGTCCTGGAAACTGGCGTTAATGTTACGCACCATGAGGATCATGTAGCGGGCGGTCACCTTCTGCCTCTTTTCATCGGAGGCCTTGTCGCCCTCCACGTGGCAGTAGTTGCACCTTCCCTAGTCCGCAACGCCCAAGGCTTGCACGAAGGACTGCATGGAGTTCGGGAAGGTGTTTTGGTCGAGCACCTGAAGGTTCTTGGGGGCATACCCACCACCTTTCCCAATACCCTTGCCACCGCCCTTGGCATCGGGCGGCTGGGCTGGACTTGCGAGTGTACTGAGCAAGAGGAATGCGGCGACGGTTAAGAGTTTTCGCATGGACGTATTATATGCCGAACATTATATATCGAACATGCCTTCAGGTATGAAATGCATCTAATCCGTAGTCACATGCATCCACCATACCGTGGCACTTTTGTATCTGGAAGACTTGCACGTCGGCCAACGCTTTACTTCCGGGACCTATCGAATGGAAGCAAGCGCCATCAAAGCGTTCGCGGCCGAGTTCGATCCCCAGCCATTTCATCTGGACGAAGCGGCTGCTGAGGCTAGTGTCTTCCGTGGACTGGCCGCCAGCGGCTGGCACACCGCGGCCGTGGCCATGCGCCTGCTGGTCACCGGCGGTCTGCCCTTCGCCAACGGCATCATTGGCGTGGGCGGCGAGATCGCGTGGCCAAGACCGACCCGGCCCGGCGATACGCTACGGGTGGAAAGCGAGATCATCGAAATTGTGCCGTCGCGCTCGAAACCGAACCAGGCCTTTGTGACCGTGAAAAACACTACAGTGAATCAAGATGGTGAGCCGGTGTACGTGTTCACGGTCAAGCTTCTTTCGTTCAAGCGCGCTGCCTGAAAGTCGAAAGGAAAACATTATGGGAAAACTCGAAGGAAGAATCGCAGTCATCACCGGAGGCAGCAGCGGCATCGGCCTCGCCACTGCTCTGCAGTTCGTCGCCGAAGGCGCGTATGTGTTTATCACCGGCCGGCGGCAGAGCGAACTGGATGCGGCTGTGGCCGAAATTGGCAGCAACGTCACGGCCGTTCAGGGAGACGCCTCGAACCTTACCGATCTCGATCGCTTATACGAAACGGTGCAGCGTGAGAAAGGGCGCATCGACGTCCTTTTTGCCAACGCCGGAGTCTCAACACCGCGTGCTCCTTTGGGGGAGATTCGCGAACAAGACTTCGACAAAATCTTTAACATTAACGTCAAAGCACTCCTCTTCACCGTTCAGAAGGCGCTGCCGCTGTTCACCAATGGCGGATCGATCCTGCTGAACGCGTCTGTCGTCGCATCCAAGGGACTCCCCACCACCAGCGTTTATAGCGCGAGCAAAGCAGCCGTTCGCTCGTTCGCACGCACCTGGACCATGGATTTGAAAGCGCGCAAGATTCGCGTGAACGCTATCAGCCCGGGTCCCACCGATACCCCGCTGCTCAGCCCTCCCAGCCAGACCGAGGAACAGAGCAGGCTGCGCAAGGAGGGTTTTGCCGCAAGCGTTCCCATGGGACGTCTCGGTCATGCCGACGAAATCGCGCACGCCGCCGTGTTCCTCGCTTCTGACGACAGCAGTTTCATTACAGGAACCGAACTCTTTGTCGACGGCGGGCTAGCGCAAGTTTGACGGTACTCTGGAAGAGCCATGCCCGAAACTCCCGAACAACTCGATTCCATGTTCCCCGTGTTGGACGACGCGCAACTCGCGCGGCTTCGCGCCTTCGGCGAACAGCGGCAAGTGCAGGCGGGTGAAATTGTCTTCGATCAGGGCGACGCCAACCACGGCGTATTTGTCGTACTCGACGGCAGCATCGAAATAGTGGCTGTTTCGAACAATGATGATGACGCTGTGCTTCGGACCCTCAAGCACGGGGCGTTCACCGGTGAAGTGAACCTGCTCTCCGGACGGCGCAGCCTGGTGCGCTGCCGGGCGCGCGAAGCCAGTTCGCTCCTGGAAATCGGACGGGCGAATCTGCGCCGGATGTTCGAGACCGATTCCATACTCGGTGAGATTTTCCTGCGCGTATTCCTCCTTCGCCGCTCTTACCTCATCGGGCACTCCGTTGGCGATGCGTTGCTGATCGGATCCAACCATTCCAGCGACACGCTGCGCCTTCGAGAGTTCCTGTCCCGCAATGGCCATCCGAACACCTATGTGGATGTGGAGCGCGATCCGGACGTTCAAACGATTCTCGATCAATTCGAAGTTAAGGTGACAGACATCCCGGTGCTGATCTGCCGCGGCACGCTCGTGCTTCGCAATCCCAGCAATGCCGACGCGGCTGAATGCTTCGGATTGAATGCTGGAATCGACGAGGGCGAAGTGTACGACCTGATCGTGATCGGCGCTGGACCGAGCGGGCTGGCAGCGGCGGTTTACGGAGCCTCGGAAGGACTGAACGTGCTGGTACTCGAGAGTAATGCGCCAGGCGGGCAAGCCGGGTCGAGCTCCAGAATCGAAAACTACCTCGGTTTTCCCACCGGCATTTCCGGGCAGGATCTCGCCGGCCGAGCATTCGTTCAAGCCGAGAAGTTCGGGGCGCATATCGCGATCGCCCGATCCGCTCGCGCGCTGAAGTGTGCCCGTTCGCCGTACTCCGTCCAACTCGACGATGGAAAAACCGTTCAGGCCCGCAGCATCATCGTGGCCGCCGGCGCGCAGTATCGAAAACTGGATCTGCCCAACGTTGCTCAGTTCGAAGGCGTCGGCATTTACTACGGCGCCACCCAGGTCGAGGCTCAGCTCTGCGCCGATAATGAGGTGGCCGTTGTCGGAGGAGGGAACTCGGCTGGCCAGGCCGCCATGTTTCTATCGGCGCACGCTAAACATGTTCATCTGCTGGTTCGCGGGCCAGGCCTCTCCGAGACCATGTCCCGGTATTTGATTTCGCGGATTGAAGCCTGTTCTAGCATCACACTCAGGGCGCATACTGAGATCGATGCGCTGGAGGGTGACGCGCAATTGGAGCGTGTTCGCTGGCGACAAACGGAGACCGGTGCGACCGACACTCGTGAGATCCAGCATCTGTTTCTGATGACCGGCGCCTGCCCCAATACCGCATGGCTCCAAGGATGCCTGGCGCTGGATGGCAAACAGTTCATCAAGACTGGCGTGGACCTTGGTCCCGACTGGACGTTCCAGCGCGCTCCTCATCTGCTCGAAACCAGCCGTCCCGGGGTGTTCGCGGTGGGCGATATCCGGGCTGGCAGCGTGAAGCGTGTCGCTTCGGCGGTCGGCGAAGGGTCAATGGCCGTTCAGTTCGTACACCAGGTGCTGGCCGAGTAATCCGGATGCGCCGGGCGCCATTTATCGTTCCAATGAACGGGCGCGGCGCGCCATCGTCAGATATCCGCGAGCTGCCGCTTGATCGGCAAGCGCACGGAACAGCGGGCTGGCGTCCGGAGTGCCGGTCCGTTTTGCCCGCAGCGCCCGATCGAAATCTTCCTCCAACGAAAGTTCGGGATTCCTCAGGCTCACGACTTTGGCTTCGAGATCCGGGGGCACGTTCGAGCCGGAGTCGCTCAGCCGCCAGGCAGCCAGCCGAGCCAGCGTACTCGCGAGTGGGTCGGGCGTTCGGGCGGCTCTGGTTTCTGCTTGCCGGCACGTCGCCAGCGCATCCGAGGTCCGCCCGAGCATCTCGAGCGCGTTGGCTTCCGTCACCAACGCCATGGCCGAGTTTTCATCCAGGTGAGCATTGCTGAAATCTCCGGCTGAGCGCTTGGCCTGCTCGGCCGCCGGCTGAAACTGCCCCTTGGCAAGCAGTAACTCGGCGCGAGCGAGTTCAATACTTCCCAGACCTTCCGGATAGTCCGATGCGTTCGCCCCAACCAAAAGCTTTTCGGCGTTCTGCAAATCGCCGCGCGCGGTGAGCGTCGAACTCAGAGCTGCGAGCGCCAGCGTCAGCAAACCATTGCTATTTGAAGCGCGTATCTCGGCGATGGCCTTCTCGCCCAGTTCCTGGGCTGTGTCCAGATGGCCGTGTAAGCGCGCCAAATTTGCCTGCAACATATATACCTCGCCGAGGTCTTCACGGGCGTTGGTCTTTTGCGCCTCCGAAAATGCTTCGTCAGCCGTGCCGGCTGCATCCGAAAGCCTGCCCAGCCGCAAGTAAAGTTCGGCGAGTTGGACTTGCACTTGGCTGGGATTGTAGCCGGTCTCCTTCTTGATGGAGATCGCCTCGATCAGATTTTGTTCCGCCTGATCCCATTCCAGATTGGACTCGGCTACGATGCTTAACCCCTGCAGAAGGTTCGCTAGCTCCGCTCGGTCGCCCAGCTCGCGAGCGACAGCCGCGCCTTGCAGGTAGGCTTCTTGCGCCTCCACGAAATGCCCCGCGAAAAATCGCTCATTGCCTCGAATACGCCACGCCATACTGACACATTGCCGATCCCCCAGGCTTTCGCAGACCTTGCGGCCTTCCGTCTCAACCGCGTAATAATTCGGATCGCCCATGGTTTGCATCGCTCCGCCTTCCAGCAACCGGGCCCGTGCGAAGATGTACTGTGCGCCGCGTGACTTCGCCTCCTTTGCCGCCCGGCGAGCGTAGTCGCGAGTCTTGAGATAATCGCGCGCCGCGCCCGCATTCTGTGCTTCCATCACATCGATGCGCGGATCGTTCCCGGCAGGTTTGGGGAGCCGGCGTAGAATACTCAAGGTCGCACTCACGTCCGCCACTTTCATTGCTCGCCATTGAGCGCGCGCTAGGTTCAACCCATCTTCCAAACTGTCCGGAAAGAGTCGAAAGATGCTTTGATAAATTTCAATCGCGCGGTCCCACTGCTGCGCGCTCATCCGGTAGCGCGCCTCTATTCCAAGTTGATCCAGGCGGCCCAAAGAAGTGGAAAGCTCATAGGCTCGACGGCTTTCTTCGTTGGCGCGCAATCCATAGCCGAGCGAGGTCCACGCATCTGCCAATGCCGAGTGGATCAGAGCGTTCCCGGGATCCGCCGTCACAGCCGCCTGCAAATGATCTCTGGCAGCCATCGGATCGATACGCCGCAGCGCCTTCAAACCCTCCGCATACTCCCGCGCGGCGCCGGGAGCCGGCCACGGCGGCGGCCCCGCAGGCGTTCCGCCCGCTCCCAGTTCGGCGCGCAGCTTGCCTCCCAACCGCGTGGTGAGATCCAAAAGACCTTGCTCCGGGCCTTCATCGATAATGGTCGCCAGGCGGTCACCGGTGGCCGCGTCATACAATCCAAGATCCACTCGCACCCGGCATTCCGGGCAGGCGCCCGTGACCAAATACGAACCAATGACAAACGTGTCGGCGCCGAAATTTCTGCGTGCCAGGCGTAGCAAGTCGGCATATCTTGCGCTTTCAGACGCCGTCCCCAGGTCGGATCGCCAGCGGACCACATCTTCGGCCGGTATCGCGTGCAGCTTTCCGCCACTGGCCAGTTCCGACGTTAACATCTCCGACAGCGCGGTTTGAAGCCACACTTCAGAAGAGCTCTTCGACAGATCGCGAATACGCAGAACGGCAACCGACTTTCGACTGACCGCCGCGCCAGTAGAATGCCGCGTCCAGAGCCAGACACCTGCTGCCAGGCAGAGCAGAGCGATAGCCGCCGACGCCAACAGCACCGTCCTTGGGAATTGGGCGCTCGAATGACGGACTGTCCCGTTGGGAACCAAGGAGATGGCGGATTCGTGAGCTTCGACGGGCGCGTCCTCCGTTCTTGTAACCGCAGCCACGAAACGGTAGCCGTTGCCAGGATCAGTGACGATGAAGCGGTTCTCCCCCCGTTTCTCGCCCAGCACCTTGCGGAGCGCCGAGATACACTGCGTGAGATTGTTCTCTTCCACCGCCGTGCCATGCCAGACCTGAGCCAGCAATTCGTCCTTCGAAACGGTCTCGCCGGCACGCTCCACCAGCACCACGAGTGTCGCCAGAGGCTTGGGCATTAGGGGCACTCGCACGCCGGCCTGCCATAGCGCTCCCTGATTGGGGAAGAGTTCGAACTCGCCGAAATGATACTTCGCCGCCCGTCCCTCGACTCTGGTGGCCCCCGAACTCATTGAAAAATCGCCTTTCAGAAATTTTCAGAACCGGTCTAAGGATATTTTAGGACGTTGGAAGCTATAAAAGGTGGGTCCCATGGAGGTTCCAACTACACATGTCGAGCAAAAGTACTATGCTGTCCTGCCTACCGTCGTTTATGAAATTGCGGAAAACGACGAACATAGCTCTCATTCTGTGTGCTTTCTCGGCGAGCGTCCTATCGGCTGAGACTATCACTGTGCTGCACAGCTTTGATAATGGTACGGACGGCTCATACCCGTGGGGGGCGCTTGTCCAGGGCACCAATGGCGACTTTTACGGGACAGCCTCTGGTGGCGGCGCCAACAGCCAAGGCGTCGTTTTCAAAATCACCGCCGCCGGCGTGTTTTCGACGGTATACAGCTTCTGCTCCCAAGGCGGCACGGCTTGCACGGACGGCGAACAACCCAGGATGGGACTCATTCTGGACAGCAATGGCTATCTCTATGGAACAACCTTGTTTGGCGGAGCCAACAACCGTGGCACCGTCTACAAACTCAGCCCGTCTGGCAAGCTGACCACTCTTTACAGTTTCTGCAACCTGGAATCGTGCGCAGACGGTTGGGCGCCCTATGGCCTGCTCCTCCAAGCTAGCAACGGGGACTTATACGGGACCACCAGTCAGGCCGGGAAGTACAATGCTGGGACAATTTTCGATATCACCACGGCTGGCGTCCTGACGACTTTGCACTCCTTTTGCGCCACCAGCGGGTGCCCTGACGGTGAAGACCCTTACGCAGGGCTGATCCAGGCCGGAAACGGGGATTTTTACGGGACCACCTCGGAGGAAGGAGCTAATGGTTCTGGCGGCACCGTGTTCAAGCTCATCGGTGACGCAGTAACGACGCTGTATAGCTTCTGCTCTCAAGGCGGCTCCGATTGCACGGACGGGTCAGATCCCAACGGCGGTCTGGTTATCGGGCCCAATGGGGACTTCTATGGAGTAACCGAGGCTGGCGGACTGTATAGTAACGAGGGCGCGGTCTTCGAAATCACACCGGGTGGCGCGCTGACCACCCTTTACAGTTTTTGCGGCGGAGACGATTGCACGGGCGGCCAAATCCCTCGAGGAGGATTGATCCTGGGCAGCGATGGAAACTTTTACGGTACAACCAGTGGCGGCTACGGCACGATCTACAAAATCACCCCGAGTGGCGCGCTAACCACGCTGGCCGCCTTTGACAATACGAATGGATCGGGTCCATACGATGCGCCGGTTCAGGGAACTAACGGCGTTTTCTACGGGACCACGAACGGAGGCGGACCCCACGGCTACGGAGTGATCTGGAGCCTGTCCACAGGGCTGGCCCCATTTGTGAAAACACTGCCCTCCTCCGGCAAGGTGGGAGCGTCCGTCGAGATTTTGGGAAGCGATCTAACCGGCGCGACGAGCGTCAGTTTTAACGGCACTGCGGCCGTCTTCAAAGTGGCTTCGGCCTCGGAAATTACAACCAAGGTACCCTCCGGCGCCACCACTGGCCCTGTTACGGTGGTCACTCCCACGGCAACGCTGACCAGTAAGGTAGCGTTTGACGTGCTGCCCTAAGTTCGGGAACACCGGCGCTCCGGGCGGCGACCAGCGTTAGCTGCGCGCCCGCTGGACCGCCCAAGCGTGGCTGGTTAGAGTCTTCCATGGCAAACTGCAAACCCCGAGATGTCCGTGGGCCGGAGTCTAAAGAATGAAAACTGGTGATCGAGGGTGCTGGCCGAATAATTGACTGCGCTCGAAATCGATTAGCCAGCGCTTGTTCGGGAGACCACCACCGTAACCGGTAAGCTTTCCGTTGCTCCCGATCACGCGATGGCACGGAATCACAATCGCGATGGGATTCGAACCGTTGGCCAAGCCGACCGCGCGCGATGCCGCTGGATTGCCGGCGCGGCGCGCGAGTTCGCCGTACGAAATCGTCTCGCCAAAAGGAATATCGCACAGCAACTCCCACACGCGCTGTTGGAACGCGGTTCCCCTCGGTTTCAGCCGCAGATCGAAATCGCGCAGCTCACCCGCGAAGAAAGCTTCGAGCTGGCGGACCGGCTCACTCAACGACGCACCGCCACACGTCCAAGCTGGCTGCACTACCGGCGTGGTTCGCCCTTCGGCAAATGCAGTCTCGATCAGCCCGCCCTCATCGGCCGCCAGCAGCAGCCTTCCGACCGGGCTTTCCATCCAGGTGTAACAAGTGGTGTAGGTTTCCATCATTCACTCCCTGCCAGAGATGCAACGCGGCATACGCCCGCCATGGCCGCCAGCGTTCGGCAAAGCCTTGGAGTTGGCGAGCGGTCCCAGCTCCGGCGGCGCGTAGCAAGACCAGATCGGCCGCGGGAAACGCGTCGGGGTCGCTCAAAGCACGCATCGCCACATATCCGGCGGTCCATGCGCCGATGCCCGCGATCGATCGCAGCCGCTCGCGAGTTTCCTCTGGCCCCGTGGATCCGGCGATGACCGAACCGTCCAACACCAACTGTCCGCTAGCCACCGCTGCGGAAAACGCGGATAGCGTCTCGGCGCGCTTTTGCGGCAGACCAATCGATGCCAGATTGGCGCCAGCCAAGTCCTCGGCGCGCGGAAATAGGTGAGTGACGCCGGCTCGCGCGGATTCAAGCGGTCGCCCATACCGCTCCACCAGACGTCCGGCCAGAGTGGACGCGCCGCGCACGCTGAT
Organism: Bryobacterales bacterium; assembly: GCA_003166865.1. Taxonomy (GTDB): domain Bacteria; phylum Acidobacteriota; class Terriglobia; order Bryobacterales; family Bryobacteraceae; genus Palsa-89. The sequence goes on along the minus strand of PMUP01000020.1, from coordinate 7,315 downwards.
CTGCTGGCCCAAAATCGCGCGAATTCCGAGCTCGAAGCCATCCCACGCGCCAGGTACGCGCAGACCGGGCCGGGCCTCCACCAGCGGCCGCAGCAGAGCATCGGATGAAAGACCGGACGCGATCGCCACCGGATCCGCATCCAGATCGCAGAGACGGCGCACCCGCGAGACGATCCCGAGCAGGCACTCGGGCCGCGCATGATCGATTTCCAGAATTACGTCCGATGCGCTGTGCGACAGATCGATAATTCCTGGAGTACCAGCCACTAAAATGCTGCGCCGATAGTGACCGTTCTCCACGTACTCCACGCCTGGAATCGCCCGCGTTGAAAAGAATCCAACCAGCGCGTCCCAATCGAATGGCGGACGATAACGCAGCCGGAAACACAGGCCCTTGCTACTCACGCGACGAATGCCGCGCCGGGCTTGGCGAAGTTCGCGTGGAGTGCGGTTCCACGTCTCGTGAAACACATGGTTGAAGCGCCGGACGCTGCCGTATCCAGCCGCCAGCGCCACTGTGCTCATGGGCAGGTCGGTCTCATCTAGAAGACGCTTGGCCGAAAGCAGGCGATGCGTTTGCGCCACCGCGATCGGCGGCGCACCGAGATGTTCCAGAAACAAACGGCGAAGGTGGCGATCGCCAACCCCCAAGCGTCCCGCGAGATCGTCAACGCCGCCTGCATCGAGCGCACCTTCGGCAATTTCCCGCAGCGCACGCGACACCGTGGACGATGAACCGTTCCAGGCCGGCGTGCCCGGCGCGCATTCGGGACGGCATCGCAGACACGGCCGCAAACCCGCGGCTGCCGCGGCCGCCGCGGAAGGATAGTAGTCGACATTCTCTTCGCGCGGCGAGGGAGCTGGACAAATTGGCCGGCAGAATATTTTCGTCGTCCGCACGCCAATGAAGAACCGCCCATCGAAGCGGGCGTCATGGGCCAAGCGGGCTTTGCGGCATGTTTCCCGATCAAGGTGCACTTCAGATCCGACTATACACCCCAGCGCGGTCTGAAATAGCCGTTTTCGGACCTAGTCGTGGCCCGGCGGCGCCCGACAACCCGCGCTAATCCCGGCTGGCAGCCGCTTCCGCGCCGGGCAGTTTGTAATCCTTGAATTGCTCACGCAGCGCGCGCTTGTTGAATTTGCCGACGCTGGTCTTGGGAACCGCTTCGATGAACACCACGTCATCCGGCAGCCACCACTTGGCGACGCGCGGCGCCAGAAAATCCAGGATCTCTTGTTTGGTGATCTGGTCCTTGAACTCGGGCAGCGGCGCCACGCAGGCCAGCGGACGCTCTTGCCACTTGGGATGAAAAATGCCCACTACCGCGGCTTCGGCCACCTTCGGATGCGCCATGATCGCGTTTTCAAGATCGACACTCGAGATCCACTCACCGCCGCTCTTCACCAGATCCCTGGTGCGGTCGGTGATCTGGATGTAACCCTCGGCATCGATAGTGGCGACGTCGCCGGTCCGGAACCAGCCATCCATGAATGATCCAAGGCTTCGAGGGTCGTTGTAGTAGCCGCCCGTGACCCACGGCCCACGAGCCTGAAGTTCGCCCACCGCTATTCCGTCCCACGGCAGTTCCTTGCCTTCCGCGTCCACGATTCGAAGATCCACACCCGCAAGCGGAAGCCCGTGGCGGGCCATGAGATTGAACCGTTGTTCATCCGGCAGCGACTCCAGGTGGCTCTTCAAAGCAGTGACCGTTCCGATCGGCGTGATTTCTGTCATTCCCCAAGCCAGCATGAAGTGGATTCCGTATTTCTTCTGGTAAAGCTCGACGAATTGGCGCGGCAGCGCGGAGCCAGCCACCACCACCATGCGAAGGCTCGAAATATCGTGCGGGTGCGACTCGAGATGGCTGTAGAGCGTCATCCACAGAGTCGGCACACCGGCGCTAAAGGTGGCGCGCTCATTCTCGATGAGTAGGGCGATGTCGGCTGCCTGAAGATGCCGGCCGCTGAACACCAGACGCGAGCCCGTCATAATCCCGGCGTAAGGAATGCCCCAGCCGTTGGCGTGGAACATCGGGACCAGTTGCAGAATCGTATCGCGCTCACTCAACGCGAACGTGTCCGCCATGCAGGTTCCGTAGCTATGCAAGAACAAAGAGCGGTGGCTGTAGACCACTCCCTTGGGATCGCCCGTGGTCGCGGAGGTGTAGCACATTGCCGCCGCCCGGTTTTCATCGAGCTTCGGCCAGGCATACGGTTCTTCCGGCGCCGCCGCGAGCATGGTTTCGTATTCGTCATCCAGTACGACGATGTGCTTGACCGATCTCAGCTGGCTTCGGATGGGTTCAAGAATGGGAAGCAGTGAAGCGTCGGCGAAGATTACGCGGTCCTCGGCGTGATTGATGATGTACGCCAACTGTTCGGGCGCGAGCCGCAGGTTGAGGGTGTGCAGGACGCGGCCGGAGCAGGGAATCGCGAAATATAATTCCAGATGACGCGAGCTGTTCCAGCACAGCGTCGCGATGCGATCTCCGGCTTCGATTCCCAGGCTATCGAGCGCGTGCGCGAGGCGATGAACGCGGCGGTGGAAATCGCGATACGTATAGCGGTGCATGGAGCCGTCATGGAGGCGGCTTGCGATCTCACGACTCGGATAGATTTTGGCGGAGCGCTCCAGAATGTGCGTGAGCGTCAGTGGATAATCCATCATCAGGCCGGTCATGGGATTCGTGCGGTGCAGCCTTAGGCGGGATGCTTTCCGAGGAGCTGTTTGGCAATGGTCAACTTTTGCATGTTGCTGGTGCCCTCGTAGATTCGGCCGATCTTGGCGTCGCGATACAGCTTTTCCACCGGATAGTCCTTGGTGAACCCGACCCCGCCCAGAACCTCCACCGCGCGCGAAGCCACGCGCTCCGCTACCTGCGAAGCGAAATACTTGCACATAGCGGCTTCCGTCAGAAACGGGCGGCCGGCATCATGCAGCCGCGCTGCGTTGTAAACCATCAGCCGCGTGGCCTCGACATCCACGGCCATCTCCGCCAGCTCAAACTGGACGCCTTGAAAATCCGCGATGGCTTTTCCGAACTGCTTGCGCTGTTGGGCGTAGGCGAGCGCGTGATCCAGCGCGCCTTGTGCCAACCCCAGCATCTGCGCGCCAATGCCGATGCGCCCTTCGTTCAGCGTCTCGATAGCGATCTTGTAACCCTTGCCCACCTTGCCCACAACGTTGGCCTTGGGCACGCGGCAACCGTCCAGAATCAGCTCGCAGGTGGAGGAAGCGCGAATTCCCAGCTTGTCCTCTTTCTTGCCGACCTGGAATCCCGGAAAGTCGCGCTCCACCAGAAAGGCGGTGATGCCTTTGTAGCCCTGCGCCGGATTCACGTTGGCGAACAGAAGAAAGAAACCCGCTTCAGCGGCGTTGGTGATCCACAGCTTGCGCCCGGTGAGGCTGTAGCCATCGCCATCGGCGTGTTCAACCGCTCGCGTGGCCAGAGCGAACGCGTCCGAGCCGGAGCCGGCTTCCGAAAGCGCATAACTCGCCACCGTGTCTTTGGCGGCGCGCGGCAGCCAGCGGCGCTTCTGTTCCGCCGTGCCCCAGTGCAGGATCGCGTTGAGGAACAGCGTATTTTGAACGTCCACAATCACCGCCGCCGACGGATCTACCCGCGCCAATTCCTCGATCGCCAGAATGGACTGGAAGAAGGCGCCGCCCTGGCCCCCGAACTCTTCCGGGACTTCCACGGCCATCAAGCCCAGGTCGAAAAATTCCTGCAAGAGATCCCGGCGAAAGACGCCTGCATCATCCATGGCGCGCACGTGGGGAGCCAGACGCTCCAAGGCAAAACGGCGCACCGAAGCCTGGAACAGAGTCTCCTCTTCGGTTAGCTGGGTGAGAGGCGAGGGAACCATGCCGCTTTCGGCGGCGACCATCAATTGTTCGTGTGACATATTTCCGTTGTCATTATAGAGCCTCGTCCGGCAGGCCGCTGGTGGGCGGTACAATCGAGTGAATCGGTGCTGAGAAAGGAGATTCCATGCCGTCCTTGCCCGCCATCAGGCTCTCATGCATTCTGGGATTCGCGGCGCTGTCGTTGAATGCGCAGACGGTCTTCGAGAAACCGATTCCAAGCGATGAGCTCGCATTTCTGAATCAATTCGCGGGAGCCGCGTCCAACGATCTCGTTCGAGACAAACAATTCCGCAAATTAATGCACCACGTGATCCCCGATTGCATGTTTCATTACGGCCGGGACATGCCGCTTACCGACGCGCTCGAAGTGGTGCTCAAAGGTTCGCCTCTTCCCGTTCGAATCCGCGATGGACGATACCTACTGGTCTCCGGCCGGAGCGGACCGTACCTGGCGGGCCGGGGATTTATATGGATTGATTTGCAGGATGGCATCGCGCTGGGCGGATTCTATTTCCATCCAACCAATGGCGAACCCACGCCCACCGTAAACATCTTTTCCAAGCAGGTGAAGGAAGAATCCCTCAAGCTGAGCCAGCTTCCCCCGGCGTTTGCCGAGGACTTGATCGAGTGGTCCGCGGAATCCAGAGTTCCGCCCGTTACGACGCGCTACTTTATCACTGGCTCCAACAAGAAGATCCTGCTGGAGCACGACGAGGACTATTGCGCGTCCGTGGCCTCGACGACCGCGCCTCCTCAAAACGATTGCCAGAAGATGAATGCCGACGCCGCCGACATCGACCTGAACGCCGCCTATTATCTGGAGCAAGTCAACTACGCGACCAATGCCACGGCGTGGATGATCACAGGTGACGACCAGGTGGCATGGCTACAGGTTCGTGAGAACACTTGCCGCGTTGGTCCGGACCCGCTGCGATGCCGCATCCGCATGACGCGCGAACGCACGCACGTGATCATCAGGCGGCATCCCGCGCTGCATCCACAGCATTCGTATTGACTAGTCCCTCAAGCTTCTGCTATAACTCAGTAGAGATAGTCGACTGTGCACTGGCCCATATCAACTCGGCTTCGGTGGGGCATTCTTGCCACGGGTTTCTCCCTCGCCTGCCTGACCCTACCCGCGCGCGCGCAAATCGCCGTTCGCAATCAAGGCTACGTCCCGTTCAGCGAGGAGCCGATCAACTATCGCACGCAGGAAGTGACCGACCCGGTTGCGAAGCTCCAAAAGCTGCTCGATCACGGCGACGTCAAGCTCAACTATGACCCAACGCACGGCTATTTGAAGGCGGTGCTGGAGAAGCTCGAAGTCCCGCTCAGCACGCAGACGCTGGTGTTCTCCAAGACCAGCTTCCAGTACAAGAAGATCTCGCCGCAGGCCCCGCGCGCGCTGTACTTCAACGACGACGTCTACGTCGGCCAGGTGCACGACGGAAAAGTGCTCGAGTTTGTTTCGTTCGATCCGATGCAGGGTGCCATCTTCTATATCATGGACGAGCGCCAAAGCGATCATCCCGTCTTCCAACGCGCCGAGCTCGACTGCACCCAGTGCCACATCGCGGCCGGAACGCGCGGCATTCCCGGCGTCTTGCTGCGATCGATCTTCACCACACCCACGGGCACTCAAGCCGCCCGGACCGAATCGTTCATCACCAGCCAGCAGAGTCCATTGAAGGAGCGCTGGGGCGGATGGTATGTCACCGGCACGCACGGGGCCCAGACGCACATGGGAAATGTGTTTGTTCAGGACACCGAACACCCCGACCGACTGGATCGAGCCGCCGGCGCCAACGTCACTGATCTTTCGAAGCACGTCAACACCGCGGCTTATCTCACCGGCTCGAGCGACATCGTCGCGCATCTCGTGCTGGGCCATCAAACGCAGATGCACAATTTGATCACGCTGACGAATTACCAAACCCGGCTCGCCTTATACGCCGCCCATCAGCCGGCCAGCGCGCTCTCCAACGATCAACGCAAGCAATATCAAAAACCCGCCGAGGAGCTCGTTCGCTATCTTCTCTTCGCCAACGAAGCGCCGCTGGAAAGTCCCGTCCATGGAGATTCCGCCTTCGCACAGGAATTTGCCGCGCGCGGCCCGCGCGATCCGCAAGGACGGTCGCTGCGCGATTTCGATCTCCACACGCGCATCTTTAAATATCCCTGCAGTTATCTCATCTATTCCGAGGCGTTCGACGCCTTGCCCGAGCCGGCCAAGGGCTACGTCTATCATCGTTTGCTGGAAGTTTTGACCGGTCGCGAACAAAGCCCCGACTTCGCGAAGCTCACTGGGGAGGATCGACGAGCGATCCTGGAAATCCTGCTGGCCACGAAGCCAGGACTGCCCGACGAGTGGAAACAATACCAACAATCCAACTCGCTCCGGGCAGCTAACTAATCGCCAGACAGACAGAAAGGAATCATCGCATGACAAGTTTTTCGAAACGCATCCTCGGCCTCACCGCCGCAATCGCAGCATTCGGCGCAATAGCCGCTTGGGCCGATTCCGCCACTTCACTCAACGGTCGTTGGGACGCCACTCTCACCGTCAACGGCGCTGAGATCCCGTTCCGGCTCGATATTTCGGGCGCCGGAGCCACTCTCAAGGGCACGCTGTATAACGGCGACGACGAAGAATACACCACCCAGGCTTCGTATGAGAATGGCACGCTCGTGCTGAACCAGGAACACTACCTGACCAAGATCACGGCAACGCTCAAAGATGGCGAGCTGCAGGGCAAGATCCAGATGCGAAACGATCAAAAACCCGAGGGCAGCGCATTCTCGGCCAAGCGCTACGTTCCAGCGGCGCCGGTAACCGACGCTCCCTCCATCGCCGGGAATTGGATCGCTCCCTACGAAACCAACAAGGGCGAAAAGGCCTGGCGGTTCATCGTCAAGCAGTCCGGGGCGGAAGTCACGGCCGCTATTCTGCGCGTCGATGGCGACACGGGTGCGCTCACCGGGACCTATCGCGATGGCAAATTCTTGCTGAGCCATTTCGACGGATCGCGTCCCTATCTTCTGGAAGTGACTCCGGCCAAGGACGGAACGCTCGCGCTGGTGCAGAAGGGCGGCGGACCGCGCCAAGGAAATTTAACAGCCTATCGCCAAGATGTGGCGGAAGCCAAAGGATTGCCCGCGCCCTCCGACTACACCACGCACACCACCATGAAGGATCCCAACGAGGTCTTCGCCTATAGCTTCCCCGACGTGAACGGCAAGGTTCTTTCGAACGAAGACCCCAAGTTCAAAGGCAAAGTGGTGCTCGCCATCGTGACCGGGACTTGGTGCCCCAACTGCCACGACGAGGCGCAATACTTGGTCCAGCTCTACGCCAAATATCACAGCCAAGGGTTGGAAATCGTCGCTCTCGATTTCGAAGAGCCGGAGCAACAGGAAGACCTGGGTCGCGTGCACGCATTCATC
>PMUP01000062.1 GCA_003166865.1 Bryobacterales bacterium | reverse complement strand
GCACGCCGGCGATGCCGCCCCAGGCTTGCGCAAAATCACCGGACTTCATGTCCGGCGGCGCGGGTGAATGATCCGATGCGACGATGTCGACCGCTCCCGCGAGCAGTTGCGTCCACAGAGCGTCCTGCTCTACGGCGTTCCTCAACGGGGGCGCGCATTTCGCGACGGCACCCAGCCGCTCCACATCATCTTCGGTAAAGAAGAGATAGTGCGGGCAAGTCTCGATCGAGACATCCGCTCCTTGTGCGCGCGCCTCGGCAGCCAGCGCCACACCTCGGCCAGAGCTGACGTGAACGATATGCAATTTAGCGCCTGCCTCGCGGGCGAACAAGGTGGCGCGCTGGATGGCTTCGAGCTCGGCCAGCACCGGGCGCGACGCAAGAAAGGCCCGGACGGCGCCGCGTTCGTCGGGCGCGATCTCTTGCGCGGTTCTTTGCTTGAGCCCCTGCGTGATCTCTTGGCTTTCCGCATGCACCGCGACAGGCAGTCCGAGCCGTGCTGCTTCGCGCAGACCTTCGAATAGCGTCAAATCGTCGGCGCGCGGAAACTCAGGCAATCCGGAATCGCAGAGGAACGCCTTGAAGCCGACAACGCCTCGATCAGCCAGTTCCGCCATCTCAGGGACGTTGCCGGGAATCAGTCCGCCCCAAAGAGCGAAGTCCGTGATGGAGGATTCGGCCAGAGCCGCGTGTTTGCGATCGAAGGCCTCGGCATTGACAGTGCAGGGCGTCGAGTTCAGAGGCATGTCGAAGAAGAGCGTTCCACCTCCGGCCGCCAGTGCGCGGCTTCCAGTCGCGGCGCCTTCCCAATCCGTGCGGCCCGGCTCATTGAAGTGGAGATGCACGTCGATCAGACCGGGGAACACGTGCAATCCCCGTGCGTCGATTTCTTCGGCTGCACCCGGAAGATCCGGTCCAATTGCAACGATCTTGCCGTCTTCAATCGCGATATCCTCTGTGTCACCTCTCACCACCAGATCAGGCATGGCGCTGCTCCAGCTCCCGTAGAAAACGCTCTCCGACTTCGAGCGCGGCAGCGACGTCTTCCGCTAGAACCGATTCGTCCGGATGATGGCTGATGCCGCCCGGACTGCGCAGAAACAACATCGCCGCGGGCATGCGGCGAGCAACAATCATGGCATCGTGGCCCGCGCCGCTCGACATGCGATGAACCGGACGGCCGGAACTCGCCACGGCGCGCTCCAGCATCTGTACCAGAATGGAATCCATCGCAACAGCGGCTTGATCCAGGCGTTGCTCCCACGAAACGGTGAGGCAGCGATCGGCCGCGGTCTGCTCCGCGCATCGCAGCAGTCGTGTCACCAGGTCGTGACGAACGGCATCCTCGGCATGCCGGACATCTAAACTGGTTGCGACAGAACCTGGAATCACGTTGCTTGCTCCTGGAGACACGTTCACGCGGCCCACGGTAGCGACCGCGCCAGCGACCGCGCGCGCTTCACGCTCCACCGCGCCGATCCATTCTGCTGCGCCAGCTAACGCGTCTTGACGAAGATTCATTGGCGTGGTCCCGGCGTGGTTCGCCTGGCCTTCAAAGAGTAAGGCCAGACGGTTCTGGCCGGAGATTGTCTCCACGACACCGAGCGGCAAGTCGAGACTCTCGAGCACGGGGCCCTGCTCGATGTGAAACTCAAGGTATCCGAGGGCGTCGTCAGCTGCCCGCGCTTCATCGATTCGGCTTGGAACCAATCCAAACGCCCCGATCGCATCAGCGATCATCGTGAGCAACTGATCGTCAATATCTCCAATCAACGCGCGGCTTCCGATGAATGGCAGGCCAAATCGCACACCTTCCTCTTCCGAGAATCCGATCACTTCAATCTCGAACGGCAACCGGCGGCCGTCGAGACGCTCGATCAAAGCAACTCCGAGGACCACGCCCAAGACCCCGTCGAACGCTCCCGCACGAGGAACCGTGTCGAGATGCGAACCAATGAACAGGCGCGGGGACGAAGCTCGCGCGGATGGGTAAAGGCCCCTTAGGTTACCGGCATGGTCCGTGAAGACGCTCATGCCGGCACGCTCCATCCAACCGCGCAGATGCGCGTGCACCGCATGCATTGGCTCGGACAAGAAAGTCCGCGTGATGAAACCAGGCTCTTCGGTGGCTTCCGCTAGCAGCCGGCACCGCGCAAGGACGTCGTTCATCACGCGCCTCGATACGTGCTGTAGCCGTACGGGCTCAGCAAGAGCGGCACATGATAGTTGCCGTTCGGATCGGCGACTCCAAAGCGAACGACGACAAGATCGAGGAACGGCGGGTCAGCCAGCTCCACTCCAGCGGCGCGAAAATAGTCGCCTGCGTGAAACGTCAACTCGTAAACGCCGATTTCAAGGCGATCTGCTGAGACCAGCGCTTCGTCCGTTCGGCCATCCACATTGGTAACGGCCGATTTTATGAGCTTCGCGCCAAAGTGTAGATCAATGGCGAGCCCTTTGGCAGGTTTTCCGCGTGAAGTATCGAGCACGTGCGTGGAGAGCCGGGCCATGTGTATATACGACGTTATCTCTTCAAGCGTAAGCCAAGAACCCCGAAGGGAGGGCGCGCTTCCGTATAAACGCCGAGTTCCTCGCCGCGCTCGACAATAGTGTCCCACGTCCGGTTGTTCGCTTCCAGATGCACCTCGGCGATGCTGGGAATGTCCGCCAGCATTTTCGTGCCAATCTGATAGATCACCTGCTGAATGCTTCCGGACTCGAAGGCGTGAAATACCTCGCGCACGATGCGCCGCACGGCCGCGGTGACGGCGCCTGAACTGAAGCCCGCCGAAGACTCGGTGTACAGCCACTCCAGATCCAGCCACATGTGCAAGGGGCGATTGGCGATGTCGGGCAGAGTGGTGTACTGATCTCGCACGAAGCCGTGAAACGCGCTTCCGCCCAGCCGCAGGAGTTTGAATCCGCGGATGCCGGAAGCAATTTCCACGGCTTCATCGCGATTGAGTTCCAGGCGGGCGGTAGCGCGATCCGGTCCGGCGGGCGCAAACGAAACATCACTATTCGGCAGAGCCGCGTAGGGGATCTCGATGGCGGACATTTGCACGCCCTCTACTTGCGGATAGATATCGAGGAACTTCGCGCCGAGGAAGCGGCAACAATCTTCCAGGTCCGATCCTTCGTAATTTAGCACCTCACGCTGAATGAAGTTCTTCATCGAATCCGTGGCGATCAGACCTGTGTTGTCACCCGTTGTGTAGGTTGACCAGAGCGCGTCACCGTAAACCAAAATCGTGATACTCGCGCCGAAGACAAAACTCCCGCCCCCCGCTGCCTTGCCGTCCCGGTTGAGACGGTAGACGATCACGTCGCCTTTGCCGTAATAGCTTCGCTTCCAGCCACTCGCAAACTGGCGCATTAGGTGACGATGTCCTCCAACCGAAATCTTGCGATGCGATACACCTGACGGAGCGCCTCGCGATATTCATCCTCCGGTGAAGATTGTATTCTCGCCTGAAGCGCGCGCAGCACGTCGTGTTTCGTGCTGCCCTTCACCGCCAGCAGAAAAGGAAAGCGGAACCGGTTGCGATAGGCCGCGTTGAGGCGATGGAGTTGCTCAAATTCACCAGGCGTTAAGCTGTCCAAACCTGCGCCTGCCTGCTCTTCAGTGGAAGCCGGGCTCAGGCGCGCGCGTGCTCCGAGATCCGGATGCGCCTGCAAGAGAGCGAGGCTCTCGGCGAACGTGGCGTTCTCCACCTGTTCCGTCATCACGGCGTGCAGAGCATCCAAGTTAGCGAACGGCCGGGCATCGAAGGCGCGCTCGGCCACCCACGGGGAATGTTCGAAGACCCAGCCGACGGCCTCGACAAAACCTGAACGGTCGAGCAGATTCAACTCGGCAATTGTCATTGCTTCTCCGCGGCGGCAGAACGATAAACAATGGAACCCTCCACGCGGACTTCGCTCACGCTCTCCGCGCCCGCCAGCGTAAAGATCGCGGCCAGCACGCGCGCCGGACGCTGTTCCCTTTCGAGAACAGCCGCGAGTGGGCTATTAGCGGGCGGCCGAAGGTACACAAAGTCTGCGGATTTTCCAGTTCGAAAGTCTCCTGTCTCGTTGCTCACTCCAAGCGCCTCAGCTCCCGCTAGCGTGGCCAGGTAGAGCAGGTGGCCGGCATCCAGAAGCATTCCATCGGGCGCGATTCGCTGCAGCAAATACGCCTGCAAGCCTTCCTTAAGCAGTCCAAACCCGGTGCCCCCTCCGACATCGGTTCCCAGGGCGCATCGCACACCGGCGTTCATGTGGCGCTTCAAGGGAAACAGGCCGCTGCCGAGAGCGGCGTTGCTTGACGGGCAATGCGCGACCGCGGCCCCGCTCGAAGCCAGACGATCCAGTTCGGATTCGGTGGGATGAACATTATGCGCCATTACCGCGTTCGGACGGCTGAGTCCGAACCGTTCGTACACCGCGAGATAATCGGACGCCCAGGGAAACAGGCGCCTGACCTCCGCGATCTCCTGCAGGTTTTCGTTGAGATGCGTTTGGAAGAGCAACCCCTCATGCTCGCGCAGCAGCGCTTGGCAAACCTCCAGCATGGCCTCGGAGGTCGAGAGGGCGAAGCGCGGCGTGACTGCGTACATTGAGCGACCGCGCTGGTGGAATTGCTGGATCAGTAGGCTACTCTGGCGATAGGCGCGTTCCGGCGTCTGATGCAACTCTGGACGCAGCCGCCGGTCGGACAGCACTTGTCCGCATGCGATCCGCAATCCCAAGGACTCGCCGGCTTCAAAGAGCGCGGCCGTTGCGGGAGCAAAGTGAGCGCCAAACACCAAAGCAGTCGTGGTTCCATGCGAGACCAGCGCATGGACGAACTCGCGGGCGACTCGGCAGGCGTACGAATGATCAGCCATTCGCGCTTCTTCGGGCAGCGCGCATTGCTCCAGCCAGTCCAGCAGCGACCGGCCCAAGTTGCCGAGCACACGGAGTTGAGGGAAATGGATGTGCGCGTCGATGAACCCGGGCAGAAGAAAGCCGCCGCGCAGATCAACTGTCGGAACGCCTGGATGCGCGTCACGGAGAGTTCCGTAATCACCGCAGCCGGCCACGCGCCCTGCGCGGATCAGCAAGCCGCCATCCGCATAGCTTTCGAACGCGCTGCTATCTCGAAATGGATTGCGCGGCGTGTGAAACAGGGGCGCGCGCAGCAGTTCGCCCCCTGGCGCGGGGATCACTGCGTGGCACCGACCGGACTTACACGCGCTTCTCGCTCAGCGCGCGCTCGCTGTACCGCGAAGAACACGCGCTCGGGCGTGGCGGGGCTTTCGAGCAGGACTGGTCCGCCCGCGCCGAACCGAGCGATTGCGTCACGAATCGCTTCGCGGACCGAGATGGCCAGCATCAGAGGAGGTTCGCCCACCGCCTTACTGCCGAAGATGGTGCCGCGCTCGGTGGCTCGTTCGAGGAAGTTGACCTCGAAAACATCCGGGACTTCGGTCCACGACGGCAGTTTGTAGGTGGACGCGCCCGCGGTGGCCAAGCGACCCTTCGCATCCCACACCAGCTCTTCCAAAGTCAACCAGCCCACGCCTTGAATGAATCCGCCTTCGATCTGCCCGCGATCCACCAGCGGCGAAACAGAATCGCCAGCGTCTTCGAGGATGTCGGTTCGCAACAGTCGATAGTCGCCGGTGAAGCCATCCACTTCGACTTCGGAGACCGCCGCGGCATAGGCGAAGTAATGAAACGGCGCGCCCCGGCCTGCCTGCGGATCGTAATGAATATCGGGCGTTCTGTAGTACCCTTGCGCGAATAGCGGCACTCGCTGGCGATAGGCCGCATCGCAAACTCGCGCGAATGGGATCGCTCGATGCTCCTCGGCATCGGGAAAAACGAGGCCCTGGGAAAGACGGACGTCCGCGACGTCGCAGCCGAGAAGCACAGCGGCACCTTGCGCCAAGCGGCAGCGCAGTTGAGAGCAGGCATCAGCCACCGCCGCGCCGTTCAAATCGGTCCCAGCCGATGCCGCGGTCGCGGACGTATTGGGAATCTTGCCGGTGCTCGTGGGCATGACACGCACTGATTCGAGATCGAGGCCCAAAGTCTCGGCAGCGATCTGCTGAATTTTGGTGTGCAGCCCTTGTCCCATTTCCGCGCCGCCGTGATTCACTTGCACGCTGCCATCCCGGTAGATCAACACCAGCGCCGCGCCCTGGTTGAAAAACGTTGCGGTGAAGGAAATCCCAAACTTCACGGGAGTAATGGCGAGCCCGCGTTTGAAGTGCGGATGGCGCGAGTTCCAATGGTCAATCTCCTCGCGCCGCTGAGCGAATCCGCTCGATTCCTTGAGCCGGCTCCAGATGATTTCGATGCGGCCCGCATCCTTGACCGGCTGCCCATAGTGTGTGGTGTCACCGTCGCGATAAAAATTGCGTTCGCGGACGATCTCCGGCGGCAATGAAAGGCGGCGCGCTGCCTCGTCCAGAATCTCTTCGATTACCAGCATGCCCTGTGGACCTCCGAAGCCTCGAAAGGCGGTCTGCGAAGTCTTATGCGTGCGGCAGATGAGGCCGGTGATCTCCACGGCGGGCAGCAGGTACGCGTTGTCGCAATGGAACATCGCGCGGGACAGCACGGGCTCGGATAGATCCAGACTCCAGCCGCCGTCGGAATAGAGCGAGATCCGCACGCCTTCAAGACGGCCGTTCTTGGTGAATCCCGCCGCGTAGCGCGCCAGGAACGGGTGGCGCTTGCCGGTGAGCGCGAAATCCAGCGCGCGCGTGAGCCTGACACGCACCGGCCGCCGCGTTTTCCACGCACCCAGCGCCGCGATTGCCGCCCAAGGATTCGCCTGCACTTCCTTGCCTCCGAAGGCGCCTCCCATGCGCAAACATTCCACCGTCACTTTGTTGCGCGGGATTCCTAGGACGCGCGCGATCACCTCTTGTGTTTCAGTGGGGTGCTGCGTGGAGGAATGCGCCGCAACGCCGCCAGTTTCATCCAGCCATGCAATCGCGGATTGCGTTTCAAGATAAAAATGTTCCTGTCCACCGATCTTCAGCTCGCCTTGGAAATACAGCGGGCTGGATTCAATCACCGAGGCATCGCCGCGAGCCAGCCGCAGCGGAGCGGAGTGGAAATTGCCTGCTAGAATCGCGTCCTCGATCGAGAGGATCGCTGGCAGCGGTTCGTATTCCACCGACACTCGGCGGGCGCCCCGCTGCGCCGCATCGAGAGTCTCCCCTAGGACCCAGGCGACAGGCTGGCTATGATACATAACCTCGGTCGGAAACAGCGGTTCATCGTGCCGGTTGGATCCCGAATCGCCTTCACCAGGAACATCCTTGTCGGTAAGAACCGTGGCGACGCCTGGTTCCGACAGGGCTGGCGAAAAATCCAAAGCCTTGACCAACGCATGAGCGTGAGGCGCAATCACTGGCCAGGCGTGCAGTGGGCGCGCAAAACGCAGAAGCAGATCGTCCGTGTAGAGAGCATCGCCAGTCACGTGCTCACGCGCGCTCTCATGCGGGACCGCCTGCCCAGCTATGGTTCCGGCAATCTTCAAGCAGCCGCCTCCCGCCGCTCCCATAGGAACTTGGCAACCAAACTTTTGGCGACCGCCAGCCGGTATTCGCGAGACCCCCGGTGATCGCCGATTGGATCGAGAGTTTTCTCCAGTGCCGCCTGCACGCGCTCCACAGCGGCATCGTTCCAGCGCTGGCCCCCATGTGGACCGATGACGGCCTCTTCAGCCGCCAGCACGCGTAGCGGAACCGGCGCGACACCACCAAATGCAAACCGAGCGCGCGCGATCCTGCCCGACGCATCCCAGTCCATCGCCATGGCAGCAGCAACCGTGCTGATGTCGTCCATGCGGCGTTTCGCGACCTTGTAGAAGCGCACGAACTCGGGCAGCGGCTTTGGAATTTCGATCGCGGTAATCAGTTCGTCCGGCGCAAGGGCCGTGCGGCGATAGCCGGTAAAAAAGGAAGCCAGCGGAATCGTTCGCCGTCCCCGCTGACTCGCGAGCCTCACCGAGGCGTCGAGCGCCAGCAACAGAGGGGCGCCATCGCCAATCGGCGACGCCGTCGCGAGATTCCCGCCGAGAGTGGCCCGGTTGCGAAGCGGAGGTGATGCGAACAGTTGCAGCCACTGGCGACAAACGTCGGGTGCGGTGCTCCAACGCATTGCGATTTCATTCAGCGGAAGTGCCGCGCCGATGGTGATTGTGCGCGCGCTTTCAGAAAACTCGCGTAGCTCGCCGATCGCTTCCACGCTTACCAAGTGCTTCCAGCGTCGCGAGCGCAGATTCGATTCCACCACCAAATCCGTGCCGCCGGAAATCAACCGGGCTTCGGGATCGCCGGCGAGGATCGACAGGCATTTCTCTATGCTGTTGGGACGCGAGAATCGCGCGCCCGCGCTTTCGTACTCGATGGCTTCCAGCCGCGGCGCCGGCCGTGACAGGCGATCGAGAAAATCCCCCGAAGGCGCGGGACCGAGTGACAGCGCGGCGTCGCGGATCGGCCGATAGCCAGTGCAGCGGCACAGATTGCCGCCGAGTTCATGCGGATCGCAAGGGCCCACGCGACCCGGCCGGTAGTGCTCGGCGAACATGCTCATCACGAAGCCCGGCGTGCAGTAGCCGCATTGCGAGCCCCCTCCCGCAGCCATGGCCTGCTGAACTTCAGCCAGTTTCCCGCCGGCCGCCAGGGCTTCGACCGTGTATATTTCGTGTCCCGCCGCCATCGGCGCCAGCATCAAACAGCTATTCACCGCGCGGTACTCGCTTCCGCCTGCGCGATTCGCAACCAGGACCACGGTGCACGCGCCGCACTCGCCTTCCGCGCAGCCTTCCTTCGCGCCCGTCAGTCCTTGCGCGCGAATGTAATCGAGAAGCGTAGTCTGAGGGTCAACACCGCGGACAGAAACAGGCCGATTGTTCAGTAAGAAGTCCGGGGACTGCGAGCTATTAGCGGCCTTCATTTCCCAACCTCGATACTCTGATCGTACTGCGAGGTAGGCGGTCCGCGCTTAAGCTGCCGAATCGAGAATCCAGCGCGCGGCCTTCGTGGCCAACCGGTCGAGAGCCTTCACCGACATCTCCAGGTGCTCTTCCTTGGTGTCTTCAATCTTATTGTGGCTGATGCCGCGCAGGGATTGCACGAACATCATCACCGAGGGGATTCCAGAGCGCGCCACTTCCGCGGCATCATGTAGCGGGCCGGACGGCAGACGATGCGCAACGCCAGCGACCTCGCGCACGGCCTCTTCGCAAAAGCCGAGCAGCGCGGGATGGAACGCGATCGGCTGGATGCTCCAGATGCGCGACCACTCCACCGTACATTTTTCCTCGCGGGCAAAACGCTGGCTGGCCTCCTGCGCGTCGCGGTACATGCCGGCCAGTATCCGCGCGTCCAGGTCGCGCTGATCCAGCGTGGCTTCGCATCGTCCAACCACCGCTGTCACAATCCCCGGGAAAGTCTTGACGCTGCCGATGGTGCAAACCGCGTCCTTATGTTTGCCGGCGATGGTGCGGATTTCGAGCGCCAGCTTCGCGGCGGCGGCCAGGGCATCGCGGCGCGCGTGCATCGGTGTCGATCCCGAGTGCGCCTCCTGGCCCAGGAAAGTGATCGCGTGGCGCTCCACGCCTTTGGTTCCCAACACAACGCCCAGCGGTAGATCCATGCTCTCCAGAACGGGGCCTTGCTCGATGTGCAACTCGAGGTAAGCCGCCGCATTCTTCTTCTCGCTCGTCGCGTCGGGAAAACGCTCGATCGGAAAGCCACAACGCTTGACTGCGTGCTCCAGGCGAATGCCGTCCTTGTCGGTGCGTCCGCGATCGGCTTCGATACTCGACGTGCCCGCGAACGCTGACGATCCCAGAAGACTGCGGCCAAAACGTGCGCCTTCTTCGTCGGCCCAATCCACCAGGCGCACGGTCACCGGCGGACGGCCGCCGAATTCTTCCGCGAAACGGCGCAGCACTTCGAGACCGGCCGTGACGCCCAGCGATCCGTCCAGCCATCCACCGTTCGGCACGGAATCGAGATGGCCGCCGATGATCAAGGTTTTCTCCGACGCGCCTGCCAGCGTGGTCCAGCTATTGCCCGCGGCATCGTAGTGGTGCTGCACGGGCAGCTCCTTAATCTTGGACTGAAACCACTCGCGCGCTTTGAGCCACGTGTCCGTCCACGCCACCCGTTGCGCGCCATTCTCGTCGCCAGTCAATTCGCGCAATTCCTTCAGCTCGGCGACCGTTCGTTGTGGATCAAGGCTCATGACTTGCTGTGGACATTGTACCGGCCAAATGGACGAAGCGGCCATTCGTTTGGTAGACCTAGAGGATGGGCGCCGCGGTTCCTTTTGCGTTTCAGGACAACGCGGAGGTTGCCCGCCGATTTCCGGACCTGCATCCCGCCTTCGATTCGAACGAGGCGCTGACGGAGGCCAACCGCTGTCTGAATTGCTTTGACGCGCCCTGTGCGGCGGCTTGTCCCACGCACATCGACGTGCCGCGTTTCATCAAGAAAATCGGGACGCAAAACTTGATGGGTTCGGCGCTGACCATCCTGGACGCAAACATTTTGGGCGCAAGTTGTTCGCGCGTCTGTCCAGTGGACGTGCTGTGCGAAGGCGCCTGCGTGATGCTGCGCTACAACAAACAGCCCATCGCCATCGGAAGGCTGCAACGTCACGCGATGGATCATTTTTGGGAGCGTGGCGCGCACCTGCCCAAAAAGTCGAGCCGAAGGCGCAGCCAGAAGATTGTGTGCATCGGCGCGGGCCCGGCATCGCTAGCTTGCGCGGCTGAACTCGCCCAGCAGGGGTTCTCCGTCACCGTGATCGAACGGCACGCTCTGCCCGGTGGTTTGAACACGTACGGCGTGGCGGAGTATAAGCTGCGGCCACCGGACAGTCTTCGCGAAGTGGCAATGATCGCCGAGCTGGGCGTCGAGTTCCGCTTCGGCGTTTCTATTGAGCACCAGAGCGACCTCGCGGCATTGGAGAGTGAATACGATGCGATCTTCGTCGGAGTCGGCCTCGGCGCGATGCACGAGTTGCACATTCCGGGCGCGCATCACAATGTAAACGTCGCCGTATACGTCGTTGATGCGCTGGAGTTCATCGCGAGATACAAGACGTCAGGCAATCTCACGGTTGGGAACAATGTTGTGGTTGTAGGCGCGGGCAACACGGCCATTGACGCGGCTGTTGCGGCGCGGAGGCTGGGAGCGGCTCACGTCACCATCGTCTACCGCCGGACCGAAAGTGGCATGCCGGCTTTCGGCTTCGAGTATGAGCACGCCAAACAAGAGGGTGTCGTATTTGAGTGGCTGGCTGAACCCGTTGCGATTCACGCCGATCCTGCCTCAGGCCGAATTGTCTCGCTGGAATGCGCCCGCGGAGGCTCGAATTTTCACCTGTCTTGCGACATGCTGATCCCAGCCATCGGGCAAGCGCCGCTCAGGTCATTACTGGAGCGAAGCCGCGGTCCGAAATACTATACGGGCGGGGATTGCGCAAATGGAGGGCGCGAAGTAGTGGACGCCGTGGCGGATGGAAAGCGGGCCGGCGTGGCGATCGCGAAATCGTTTGAGGCCGCCGATGCCTGATCTTTCCACGACGTTTGCCGGCGGCATTCGCTGCCCCAACCCGTTCTGGCTGGCCTCCGCGCCGCCTACGAATTGCGGCGAACAGGTCATGCGCGCGTTCGACGCGGGGTGGGGTGGCGCGGTTTGGAAAACTATTGGCGAGCCCATCACCAACGTGTCCTCGCGCTATTCATCCGTCGATTGGAACGGCCAGCGCATGATGGGCCTCAATAATATCGAACTGATCTCGGACCGCCCCATCGAAACCAATCTGCGCGAAATCGCCGAGGTGAAAAAGTGCTACCCGAAGCACGCGGTGATCGCTTCGCTGATGGTAGAGTCCACGCGCGACGCCTGGCACGATATCGTGCAGCGCTCCGAGGACGCAGGCGCGGACGGCCTGGAACTGAACTTCGGGTGCCCGCATGGAATGTCCGAGCGTGGTATGGGGAGCGCCGTTGGGCAGGTGCCCGAGTATACCGAGATGATCACGGGCTGGGTGAAGGAGAAGGCGCGGACGCCCGTGCTGGTGAAGCTCACGCCCAACATCACCGACATCCGCCAGATCGCGCGCGCAGCCAAGCGAGCCGGGGCCGACGGGCTATCGGCCATCAACACCATCAACTCCATCACCGGAATCGATTTGGATACTTTGGAGCCGAGGCCTAATGTCGATGGACTCTCTTCGCACGGCGGTTATTGCGGGCCCGCGGTGAAGCCGATCGCGCTGAACATGGTGCATCAGCTTCAAAACGACGAGGCATCACGGCTGCCGATCTCGGGTATTGGCGGCATCGGCACATGGCGCGACGCGGCTGAGTTTATTCTGCTGGGCTGCGGCACGGTCCAAGTGTGCACCGCCGTGATGCATTACGGGTATCGCGTCATCGAAGACATGACCGACGGTCTCCAGAACTGGATGCGCGAAAAAGGCTTCGCTCGCATCGAGGATTTTCGCGGGCTGAGCGCGCCCAAGGTCACCGACTGGAATCACCTGAACTTGAATTTCAAGATCGTGGCGCGCATTCACGAAGAGAAATGCATTGGCTGCGAGCTTTGCTACATTGCCTGCTGGGACGGCGCGCATCAATGCATTCATCTGGATCACGCGCATTCCACCCCGCCCGCGATTGAAGCAGCCAGCCGCGCGAGAATTTCCGTCACTCCGATTCCCAGGCTGGACCGTGGCGTCCAGGCAGAGGCGCCGCTGGCTCGTGTTCCGCGCGTGGATGAGGACGAATGTGTCGGCTGCAATCTCTGTGCGCTGGTGTGTCCGGTCGAAAGTTGCATCACGATGGAGCGCGTGGAAAATCACTTGCCTCGCGAGACTTGGGAAGATCTGGTCAATGGGACTCCTCATTCGTAACGGGTCGGTTGTGTCCGCGGATAAGACCCTCGCGGCGGACGTCTTGATCGAAGGCGCGACAATCAAAGAGGTGCGCGCGGGAATTCCGGCCGAACCCGGCCACGAAATCCTGGACGCCACAGGCATGTTGCTGTTGCCAGGCGGCATCGACGCGCACACGCATCTCGACATGCCGTTCGGCGGCACAACCTCGAGCGACGATTTCGAAACCGGGACGTGCGCGGCGGCCATCGGCGGCACCACCACCATCGTCGACTTCGCCATCCAAGCGCGCGGAACGAAGATGCGCGACGCTTTGGACACTTGGTGGAAAAAGGCGGAATCCAAGGCGTGCATCGATTATGGGCTGCACATGATCGTCACCGACCTTTCCGACGCCGGCCTCGAAGACATGGACGACATGGTGCGCGAAGGAGTAGCCAGCTTCAAGCTCTTCATGGCGTATCCGAACGTGCTGATGGTGGACGATGCCACTATTTTTCGTGCCCTGAAGCAGACCTCGAAGAACGGCGCGTTGATCTGTATGCACGCCGAAAACGGCAGCGTGATCGACGTGATCGTGCGCCAGGCGCTGGCCGAAGGCAAAACCGCGCCCATCTATCACGCGCTCACCCGTCCCACGCTGGCCGAAGCAGAAGCCGTTCATCGCGCCATCGCGCTGGCGGAGATCGCGGGTGTTCCAATCTACATCGTGCATCTTTCATCAGAAGACGCTCTGAACCAGGTGCGCGAAGCCCGCGACCGAGGCTTGCCCGCGTTTGCCGAAACCTGCCCGCAATATCTGCTGCTCTCCATCGACGACATGAACGTCCCAGGCTTCGAAAGCGCCAAGTACGTCTTTACGCCGCCGCTGCGCGAGAAGCAGAATCTCCCGAAGCTGTGGGATGGTCTGAAGAGCGACCACCTGCAAGTGGTCTCGACCGACCATTGCCCGTTTTGTTTCGAAGATCAGAAGTCGCTGGGCAAAGACGATTTCACGAAGATCCCCAACGGCGGCCCGGGCATCGAGAACCGACTGCAGCTCTTGCATCATCATGGAGTGAATGCCGGCAAGATCACGCTGAACCGCTTTGTCGAAATCGTGTCCACCGCGCCCGCGCGAATCTTTGGCATGTATCCCAAGAAAGGCGCGATCGCGCCTGGAAGCGACGCGGACATCGTAGTGTGGGATCCCAAAGCCGAGCATCTGATTAGCGCGAAGACGCACCACATGCGCGTCGATTATTCGATGTTCGAAGGCTTCAAAGTCCAAGGCAATGCCCGCCAGGTGTTTTCGCGCGGCGAACTGATTGTCGAGTACGGACGATACGTCGGCCGCACCGGCCGCGGACAATACTTGCGCCGCGAGGCGAGAGGCGGAGCATGGACCTAGCGGAACGCGGGTCAAAAAATGTGCAGCGCGAGTCGAGCCTCTACAACAAAGACCTCGCGCCCGTGCCCCCAGACAAGCGCACCTGGGGCATCTACAACTACGCCTCGCTCTGGGTCGCCATGAGCGTCTGCATTCCCACGTACATGCTGGCCTCGGGCCTGATCGCCGGCGGCATGAGCTGGAAGCAGGCCATCGGCACCATTCTGCTGGGCAACGTCATCGTGCTGATTCCGATGATTCTCAACGCGCACGCGGGCGCCAAGTATGGCATCCCGTTTCCGGTCCTGGTGCGGGCTTCGTTCGGAGTGCGCGGAGCGAACGTGCCCGCCGTGTTGCGCGCGCTGGTGGCTTGCGGATGGTTCGGCATCCAATCCTGGATCGGCGGCCAAGCCATCTATTCGATGCTTCAAGTGCTGTGGCCTCGGGCGGCTTCGAGCGTGTGGACCCCTTGGGTATGTTTCTATTTGTTCTGGCTGCTCACCATGGCGGTGATTTGGCGCGGCATCGACACCATCAAGTATCTCGAAGGCATCGGGGCGCCGTTCATGCTGGCGGTGGGCTTGCTCTTGTTGTGGTGGATCGCGCGCAAGGCCGGCGGACTCGGGCCCGTGCTGCAAACTCCGAGTAAGTTCCAAACCACCGGCGAGTTTATGCACTTCTTCATTCCGTCATTGACCGGCATGGTCGGCTTCTGGGCCACGGTGGCGCTGAACATTCCCGACTTCACACGGTACGCGCGATCGCAGAAGGCGCAGATGATCGGCCAGGCGCTGGGACTTCCACCCGCCATGACCATCTACTCGTTCATCGGTGTCGCCGTAACGTCGGCATCGGTCATCCTTTTTGGCAAGGCCATCTGGGACCCCGTCGCGCTGCTGGCCCAATTTCACGAGCCTGTGATCGCTTCCATCGCCCTGGTCGCGCTGCTGGTGGCCACTTTGAACACTAACGTCGCGGCCAATGTCGTCTCGCCCTCCAACGATTTTTCGAACCTGAATCCGCGCCTCATTTCTTTCCGCACCGGCGGAATCATTACGGGCGTTGTGGGCGTGCTCATGATGCCGTGGAGACTGCTGACAGATTTTCAAACCTACATTTTTGGCTGGCTGGTTGGATACTCGGGCCTGCTGGGTCCCATCGCTGGAATCATGATCACGGATTATTTTCTGCTGCGCCACACCTATCTTGACGTTGGCGAACTCTACAACCCGCGCGGCATTTATCGATACGGGAGCGGCGTGAATTATCGCGCCATCATCGCGCTCGCGGCCGGCGTATTGGTGGCGTTGATCGGCCTGCTGGTTCCTCCGCTGCGCTGGCTCTACGACTACGCCTGGTTTGTCGGATTCCTGGTGGCTTCCCTGACCTATTGGGTGTCGATGCGGAGCAGAGCAGGTAAGACCATCGTTCCTAAATCCGCTGAGCTGCCCGAGATGACCAGCGAGCAGGCCTAGCCAGAACCTCCAGTCACATCACCACCTTAACCGTCTTGTGATGAGGTCGTTTCCCCTTGACAAAGTTATGAAAACAGGCAAAACTGGCTTAATCCACTTAGTCTGTCGCTGGCTAGATGAAGAGTGAACCGTGTGTGTTCAGCCGCAAAATAATAACCGCGCTCGATAACAGCAATACATGAAGGAGACAATCGTGATGGGCACGCACCATGGGTTGCAGGCGGTCATGAATTGGGGGGGGCAATGCTCATTAGAATCGCTCCACGCATAACCGTTGTTTGTTTGCTTACATTCTTAGCGGCTTCCATCGTCTACGGACAAGCCACGGGAA
Source organism: Bryobacterales bacterium (assembly GCA_003166865.1). Taxonomy (GTDB): domain Bacteria; phylum Acidobacteriota; class Terriglobia; order Bryobacterales; family Bryobacteraceae; genus Palsa-89. The sequence goes on along the minus strand of PMUP01000062.1, from coordinate 117,493 downwards.
GCATTTCAGGGACCGTGACGGACGCTACCGGCTCTGCTGTGCCCGGGGCGAAGGTAACGGTCACGGCTCCAGCCACGGGGCTGTCCCGAACTTTCACCACCAATGAAAGCGGCGAGTATATTATTCCCCTGCTGGGCGTTGCCAATTACACCGTCCAAGTGGAACTGCAGGGTTTCCAGACCGCCCAAGCGAAAGACATCGGGCTGCAAGTAGACGAACACCGCGAGTTGGATTTCAAGCTGACCCCCGCGTCGGTCCAATCCAGCGTCGAGGTTAATGCGACCGCTGTTGCTATCCAAACGTCCGACGCCACTTTGGGCCAAGTCATCACATCCCAGCAGGTCAACGATCTCCCCTTGAACGGTCGCGACTTCGTGCAGCTTGCCACGATGACTCCCGGTACAACTCAGGAAACCAATCCAAACAGCTTTTTTAATGGCGGCCCCAGCAGCGAAGCGTCCGCGCGCGGGTCTTATTCTCTTTCGGTTGGCGGCTCACGCGCCAACAGCACCGATTGGCTGTTGGATGGCAACGACAACAATGAGCTGACGTCCGGCGCTATTTCGATTCTGTCTTCCATCGACTCCATCCAGGAGTTCAAGGTCCTCACCTACAACTACTCGGCGGAATGGGGAACGCGCGGCGGTCCGACGGTGTTGGTAACCACGAAATCGGGAAGCGATCAGTTCCATGGAAGCGTCTTCGAGTTCTTCCGCAACACCGACCTGGACGCGCGCAGCTTCTTCGCCACTTCCACCGAGAAGTTCAATCTCAACCAGTTTGGATTCTCGCTGGGCGGTCCGATCAAGAAAGACAAGACTTTTTTCTTTGTGGATTTCGAGCAAAAGGATCAACGGCACGGGATTCCGTTCACGGGCGTGGTGCCCTCCATAGCTATGCGCAGTGGCAATTTTACCGACAACGCCTTCGGCCAACCGAACGGCATCCAACTGACCAATCCCTGGGCCACTGGCGCGAACGGGAATCCTGTTCCGTTCATGTGCAGCGGGGGCAGTGCCCTACCAGCGGCCGCGAATGGTAGTCAGGCAGCCGGTACTCCTTGCAACATAATTCCGCAAAGCCTGATTAACCCGATTGGTCAAGAATTGATCAACCTGTATCCTCTGCCCAACGCGAACAATGCCGCTCTCGGCTATAACTACACGAGTGAGCCGGTGAGAAAGCTCAACGAAGGAAAGTTCGACATCCGGCTGGATGAAAACATTTCCGCCAAGGATACTTTGTTCGCGCGCTTCAGTTACGATCAAGCTACGTCTTACGTGCCCGGCGGCGCCCCGGGGTTCGCCGAACAAGGCCCCTTTGCCAGCAATCAAGGCATCATCAATCACGCCCGCAATGTCGCAATATCGGAGACCCACCTCTTTTCGCCCAACACGGTCAACCAACTGAGCGGCGGTTTTAACCGGATCTTCGACTACATCACGTCGCAAGGAACGGGCAGTAACGCAGCGACCGCGCTTGGCATCCCGGGCGCCGACCTGGGAGGCAATAGCTCCGGTCTGACATCGGTAGAGATGGAAGGTATTTATTGGTCGCTGGGCGATCGCGGGTACACGCCGTTCGTGGGCGGCACGAATGTTTGGATGCTCTCGGATTCGCTGGACATGGTTCGGGGCAGCCACGATATCCGAATCGGCGGCAACATTCGCGCGAATCAGTTGAACACGGTGGCCGTAGGTTTCCCCAACGGATTCTGGGTGGTCAGCGGGCTTTGGACCGGCGATCCGGCGGCGGACCTTCTGACAGGTCTGACGAGCTTGGCCATCCACGACCAGGAGTTTGGTGGCGGAAATACCGGTCGCCGCTGGAAACTGTACCGCCCATACATTGAGGATAATTGGCGCGTCAGTAAGAGTTTAACCTTGAACCTCGGTTTGGCTTGGGCGCTGATGACGCCCGAAAGCGAAGTGGGCAATCGCATGTCGGACTTTAATCCCGCCACTGGGCAGTTCCTGATCGCAGGTCAGAATGCGGGCCCGAGCGCGGGCATCAAGATGGATCTCACCGCGCTGGAGCCCCGCCTTGGAGCCGCTTGGAAACCATTCGGCAGTAACAATACCGTGGTTCGCGGCGGCTATGCAATCTTCCACGATTCTTCCTGGAACCAGGGCGCGCAGGGGTTGTGGCAGAACCCGCCTTATTACGCCGAATCGGATCAATTTGCTTTCGGCGGCAATTGTACGTTCGCGACGGCGGCCTGCGCCTCTAACGGATTGACGCCATCGGCAATCAGCATGTCCTCGGGGTTTCCCACCTTCACTTCCCCTCCCAATCCTGCCGACTTCACGGGGACCATTCTGGCGCAAAATACCAACTTCAAGCAGGGCAGAATTCAGCAGTTCAATGTCAATTTAGAACAGGCGCTGCCCGGCCAGATCGTGTTGACCGCGGGTTATGCGGGTTCCCGAAGTTCTCATATTTTGGAATACGGGAATAACATCAACGTTGAATCTCCCCTCGCCTGCGGAACGGTCTCAGGATATACGCTTGGATGCGGTCCGAATGGAGCGGCTTTCGGGATAGCATATCCTGCGTTCCCTTATTCGACCATCCAAAATATTTTCGACTCCGGGCGCGCGAATTACAATTCTCTGCAGATCAAAGCCGAGACCAAGAGCGCGCGTTACGGGATTTACGGGCTCATCGGGTATACTTATTCGAGAGCGTATGACACCGGTTTCAGCGACGGACTGGGAAGTATTATAGGGTCCACCTATTTCCCGCTGCCGAATTGGCAAAAGTTGGACTGGGGACTTTCACAGATCAACCTGAATCACAATTTCACTGCCAGCATCATTTATCAGTTGCCGTTCGGCAAAGGCCGGAAATGGGGAAGCACCTGGAACGGAGCGACCAACGCGATCGCCGGAGGCTGGGAGGTGACCGTCATCGAAAAGGCCACCTCCGGATTCCCGGTTTTCGTCATCGATAGCAACGCCACTTCCGGCTCAGGCTTGGAGAATGCCAATGACGAAGAGCTCATCCGCCCGAATCAAACCTGCAATCCCGTGTTGAGCCATCCGACTTTGTCAGAGTGGTTCAACGTCTCGTGCTTTTCGCAGCCGCCAGTAGGACAGCTCGGAAACGCAAGCCGGACGCCGCTTTCGGGTCCCGGCTTCGTGAACACGGATTTCTCGATCATCAAACACTTCGCGCTGCCACGTGAAGGGATGCGGCTCGATTTCCGAACTGAGTTCTTCAACTTGTTCAACCATCCGCAGTTCGGTTCGCCCGGCGGCAACGGGTCCGGTGCTGACTTCAATTCGACCACGTTTGCCGTCATTAACTACACAGTGAACAATCCGCGTCTGGTTCAGTTCGCTCTCAAGCTGGCTTTCTGAGCCCGCGGCTCGCGATTGCGTTGCTGCTGGCAGGCTCTCTCGCCTGGAGCCAGCCGCGCCGCAAAATCATTATCAACGAAGATTGTTCCGGCCCCGGCGGCAGCAACATGCAGACGCTGGCTCTATTGATCCAGTCCCCGCAGGTCGAGGTGCTGGGCATCACCGTAGTCAGCGGAGATCAATGGCGCGACGAAGAAGTGGTTCACACGCTGCGCTTGCTCGAGATCATGGGCCGCACCGACATTCCGGTGATGAGCGGCGCGGCGTTTCCCCTGGTGCACACTCGCGAAGAGTCCCTGCAATGGCAGGAACGCTACGGCAAGGTGGCCTATGCGGGCGCCTGGGACGCGCGCTGGTGGCACGAACCATTTGTCGTGCCCCCGCTGCCGGAAGGGCAGCCCTCTACCAAGCCCTCGGGTGAAGACGCGGCGCACTTCCTGCTCAGGATGGTGCACAAGTATCCGCACGAAGTCACTATCTATGAGGGTGCTCCAATGACCAACCTCGCGCTGGCAATTTCACTGGATCCGCAATTCGCCGGGCTGGCGCAGGAATTAGTCTTTATGGGAGGCAGCCTGAATCCGCAGACCAACGATCCGGAGTTCGCAAACAACCCGCGCCACGAATTCAATTTCTGGTTCGATCCAGAAGCCGCGCACATCGTGCTACGGGCGCCGTGGAGGAAGATCACATGCACGCCCGTGGACATCTCCATCAAAGCTCGGCTTACACCGCAGATGGTCAAGCGAATCGATTCCAGCGGAACTGCTTTGGCGCACTACATTGCCCGGTTCTACCAGCCGGGCGGCGGCAACGATTATATGTGGGACGAACTGGCCGCGGCCGCCTGGATCGATCCGTCGCTGATCACCCAGCAGGAGATCAGGTACATGAGCGTCGACATCGACCATGGAGCCGGATACGGCAACACGCTGACTTGGACCGAGAGCGACAAGCCAAAAACCGCCGCGCAGCCAGTTGCCATCCAAGTAGACTTAGATAAAGAGAAATTCTACGAAATGTTCGTGAACCTGATGTCCGCTGCTCATTGATGTTTTAATTCAAACACAAATTGCTGGATGTCGCCACGTTCGCGTTCTAATTTCTGAGCTGATTGCTGTGACAATTGCTGGTAAAGCTCAAGCTCTTTTTGCGCTTTCGCTGTGTCGCCTGTTTTCCGATAGGCCTGCGCCAGACGATAGTACGCTTCTTCCATCGGTGGCGTGGCCTCGATCGCGCTTTGATACGCTAAAATCGCCTTGGTCAAATTCCCTTCTTCGGCGTAGACAATTCCGAGAAGCAGAAAGGCGGCGCCGAGTTTGGGATCGAGACGGACAGCCTTTTCGAGAAGCGCCCGAGCCTTGGGCGATGTTCGTGTGAGAGTGGCGGCATAGTAATAATTCGCCCAAGCATTCTCGGGCTGAAGGCGGGCAAATCGTTCCAGCCGTTCCGCGAAGCCGGGTGAGTCCGTAATCGAGCCATTGGATATCTTTCCCAGAAATAGATAAGGCGCCGGATCGCTCGGATTCAGATCGGCTGCTTCGAAGAACCGTTGCGCGGCCTGATCGTAGGAACCGCGCGAGTACAAGGCTACCGCCAGGCCTAGCAACATCCGGATGGAGTGCGGGAACAGGCGATGCCCGTTAGTGAAGACTTCAACGGCCTGCTCCGCCGCGCGATGCTCTAGCAGTTCAGCGCCCCAATCGAAGAGATTGGTCTCGCTGGGGTCCAATTCCGCGGCACGCTGATACTCGCGAGCCGCCTCCAGCGCATTCCCCTGTTTTTCCGCCGCAGCGGCAACTGAGGTACCTGTACGAAGCGCTGCGGTCGACTTGGCCAGAGATTCGGCGGAACGCAGTACCGGGTCGGATCCGTGCCCGCCTCGTTGAGAAGGATCGGCGACGCCTGCCACGATAAAGTTAGGCTCATCGAAATACTGAGGGGGCGCCGGCGCGCTCTGGTCCTGGCCGAACAGGGTAGCAGCCAAAGCGAATGCTGCAATGATAATGGGAAGAGGCATGACGATTTCAACATTATCGCAGGGGGGTGAGCGCCTCGCGTTGCTTATGATCGTTTTCAGCGCCGCGGCCGACGCGCAGAAACCATATCCCGCGCGCTGGTGGACACCGGTCCCAGAAGACCAAAAGGCATGGTGGGAAATACTCCCGCAAGCGGCCAAGCCGGGTGAAGTGATTCTCTCCAAGCGCAACGAACTCGGAATACTGTCCAACTTCGCTGCCACTCCCTTTACGTTTCGAGGCCAGCGCTACGCCAGCGTCGAAGGATTCTGGCAGATGATGTTCTATCCGGAGGGCCCCGACGATCCTCGCGCCAAAGCGCCCGGCATCACGTGGCCGCACACGCGCGCGGAAGTCGCGCAGATGACCGCGTTTGAAGCCAAGGACGCCGGGGATGCAGGCGAGGCGAACATGCGGAAGGTGGGAATCGACTGGGTGACCTTTGAGGGCAAGCGGATGCAGTACCGTTCGAAGACCAGGGCCGAGCACTACCGTCTGGTGATTGGGGCGATGCGGGCCAAGCTGGAACAGAATCCCAAGGTGCGCGAGATTCTTCTGCAAACGGGAGATCTGGTTTTGATGCCCGACCATATCGAAGACCCCGATCCCTCCGAGGAGTGGCTGTATTTCAAGATTTGGATGGACATCCGTAGCGAGCTTCAGGGCAAATCTTCTCCTCATCGCAACTGATCTCCTCAATGCAACTCATCGATCGCCTGCTGCGCCTGCGGGTGACCGGGATGTTGTTTCAGCAGATCGAGCAACACATCGCGCGCCTTGTCGCGGTTACCCTCCAGGCTATAAACGCGGGCTAGGTTCAAGTACGACTGATCGAAGCCGGGCGCGACGCGAATACATTCTTCGAACTTAGCCACTGCGTCATCCCTGCGGCGGGTTCGCAGATACAGAACTCCGAGGTTGTTCAGAGCCTCGGGATATGCCGGGCGCAATGTCAGAGCTTTTTGCAAATACTGGTAGGCGCGGGCGGTGTCGTCGGTCTGCGCATAAACCATGGCCAAACTGTAGTTGGCCTCGGGCTCGCGGGGCCGCGCGGCGGCCGCTCGCTCTAACGCCGAGCGTGCTTCGTCCCAGCGCTTCTGTTGACGATATGCATTCCCCAGGTTTTCGAGAGCGATCCAATAGTCGGGACTCGATCGGAGAGCTTCTTGAAAATACCCGATGGCGTCGCTGGTGCGCCCTTCGCGCGTAGCCAGAAGGCCGAGATTGTTCCAGGCATTTGGAACCGTGTCGGGATAATTTGCAGTGAGCTTTAAGGCCTGCTCAAAACTCGCTCGCGCGTCTCGATTCTTTTCTTGCTTCAAATAGACGCTCCCAAGGCCGTAGTGAGCCTCGGCGCTTGAGGGATCGTCCCGCAGAGTAAGCCGAAAAGATGCTGCGGCTTGATCGTAATAGCCGCGCTGAAAGTACGCCGAACCAAGCGACAGATTGTTTCGGCCAAACTCATAGGTTTCGGCATTGCCGGGGAACGGCAGCGCTTTGGCCAGCCTCTGTTCTGTGGTTTGAGGAATGCGTTTGAAATCCTTCTCGACCTCCTGCGGATTAACGGGCCCCTGGTAGACCTTGACGATGTCTCCGTGGGAGTCGATCAGGAATGAGGTGGGATTAGTGAGGTCTCGGTGACGGTCGAATAGAGAACGATAAAGAACGTTGTACACGCCGATGTGGTCGTCTGTTGATTGAACAAGCGCAGGCTCACCAGTTGGAGAGAAATTCGGAGCGGGAACGGGTGCCAGCAGCCACGTTTCGATTGTCGTGGGAAGAATTTCGGCGGCCTGCGCCTTGGAGGCAGCTACGGGCTGAGACGTTTTGAACGGTTCGATGCGCGACGGCTCTGCGCCCTCCTCCACCCAGATCCTGTGATTGATCGGGAGGTCGTGGAGTTGCTGCACCAAGCCACTCGGCCAGCGGATGGACGCGTTCACTTGGCCTTTCGCTTGTCCGAGGCCAAAGAATACGTCCTTGCTGTGTTGCGAAAGAAATCCCGACCCTGCCTGCAGCGTCTTTATCTGGGTTCCCACCGTCACGGTCGCGCCGATCGCATCGGGATTGCTTTTGATGCCGCGCAACCGGAAGGAAATGGACGGCGGCAGCTCTTCTGTCACGTTCTTCAGCAAGCGCAACTGGGGGCCATTCCGGTTTTTGAGAAACACTTCTTGCCGGCCATCACGATCGAAGTCGGCCAATGCGAATGACCGGCCATCCTCAAGGAAATCGAGATCCACAGCGCCGGAAACATCGGAAAATGTTCCATCGCGATTGTTCGCGTAGAAGACATTGCGCTCGTAGCCGCTCCAAGTGTAGTCGGCGCGGATCAGCTCGTTGATGGCGTTCCATCCCTGTTCATAATCCTGCGATGGCTTGGCTGTATCGGGCGAGTTGGCCACCACCTGCCGCCAGAAGAAGCTGTTGAGGTCGGCATTGTTCAGATCTGGGCGTACTATGCCGGAAACCATTCCATTGACAACGTAGAGATCGGGAAATCCGTCATGATCGAAATCCCATGCATCACTCGACCACGCCCATCGGCCCATTCCAGCGCCGCTCGATGCGGTGGAATCCTGGAACGTTCCGTCGCCGCGATTTCGGAATAGCGAATTACCCATCGCGTGCTTGCGATACAGCGCGCGGGTCTGGGGCGGCGCGTCCCGCTGGAAGATCTCCTGCGTTGAGATGCGCTCGCCGGCAGCAGTCCACATGTCCGCGACGTACAGATCCTCGACGCCGTCGTTGTCGTAATCGAACCAGCACACGCCCATGCCAGCGCCGATATCTTCCACGCCCGCCTGGGGCGCGACGTCGGTGAACGTTCCGTCGCCATTGTTGCGGTAGAGATTCTTGCGTCCGAAATCGTTCACGACGTACAGGTCGGGCCATCCATCGCGGTTGTAATCGCCCCAACCGCAGCAAAAGCTGTAGCGTGTGTTGTTTTGGTTCAGACCAGATTGCGCGGTAACGTCGCGAAAGGTTCCGTCGCGGTTGTTGCGCATCATGAAATTCGGAGGGCCGTTCTCCGCCGCGTAATAAGGCGCTGGGTACTTGTATTGATCCGCGCCCTGGTAGTAGACGTAGAGGCAGAAATAAATATCGAGCCAGCCGTCGCGGTCATAATCAGCGGCTGCCGCACCGGTGAACGTTCCTTGCGGAGGATTGGCGAACTGAAACGCGTTGGGCTTAAGGCGAAATTTGCCGCCGCCCTGGTTCAAGAACAACAGCGGACCGGTGGCGCGCACGACAATCAGATCTTGCCGTCCGTCATGGTCGAAGTCGGCGAAAATCGCGCAGGCAGTGTTTTCGAGAAGACCAACTCCGGAAACCTCGGTGATGTCCTCGAGGGTTCCGTCTCCCCGGTTTCGATAAAGCCGGTTGGGGATGCCCGCGGGCTGGCAGACGTAAAGGTCGTCGAAGCCGTCGCCATCAATGTCGCCAACCGACACGCCATTGTGGCCGTAGATGTCGATGCCGGATGCTCCGTCGAGAACGGTGCGCCAATAATCGACGCCATGCAAGAGCTGATCGGAGTAGGAAGAAGCGCGGTTGAATGCCCGCGGGGCAATGTCCTCATACCAGGGTTTGGCGGATCTGCTGCGTGTCTCCTCGGAAGACTGCCAGCGTCGCAAACGATACTGGTCGGACGGCGCTGGTTCCCATTCCAGATCCCACCAACCTACGCGCTGCTCCCGGTGGAAGCCGGCGCCCGCGCCGATGAGTTCATAACGAACGCGAGTTTGTAACGCGCCACCGGGCTGCACGTTGATTCGGGTTACCTGGAACTCGGCGGTCTGGATTTTTGAAAAGCCGCTTGCAGATGACCTCAGCTGCTGTATAAAAGCGTCACGTCCGAGAGCAGGCTGCGAGGAGAAAGTGACGCGCCGGACTTCGAGAGCAGGGCCGGGACGAACGATCCGCGATTCAGCCGGCTGCGGCGAAGAGCCCAGGAAGTCTGGCGCAAGAACCTTTTCTACGGAGTCGACCAGGTTCACGCGCCATTGCGCGAGAATCGCAGCGATCTGATCGTGATATTTTTCCGTGATGAAGTCGTCAAGGCCGGCCTTGGTCTTCAGCAGTGTGGCGTCGAGAGCCGTTTGCGCGGGAGGCGTTGGTTGAGCTCTGAGCCTACCGAGGAATGGAAGGGCCAAGCTCCGCATCAAGAAGCTGCGCCTTGGGAGTTGGACCATTGTGAACGCCTGCAACTTAGAATCTCACAGTGTCCAAATATGGGATTCGCTCCGTTTGGTAATTTCGCATTGTGCGCGCCGCTTCGTTCGCACGGTCCATCAAAACAAGATTACGCCTTGATGGGTGCACGTGATGGCAGTGGTGTGCGTAAGTGGTTCTAGCAGCGCGAAGAATATCTGCGGAAGCAATGTCAACGCGTGAAGGGAGGTTTCCGCGCCGCAACGATCCCGGCGCCTTCGCGGATCAGAACCAGGTGATTGGCCGGAACGTCAGAAAACGTCTGCTTCATGCCATTCGGCCAGCGGATCTCCAGGCTGGCGGACGTTTCCGCGCCTAGCCCAAAATGCAGGCGTTTATCGTTGACCGACAGGAAACTCGACTGGCTCATCAACTCCTGCGCCTGTATCCGCCCGCCATAGCGAGCCGTCACTCGAGCGCCAATCGCGCTTCGATTGGAAGTTACCGCTTCTAGTTGTACTTTCAGCCAATGGTTTCGGCCTGTATTGTCATTGCGCAACAGCGACGGCGGCTCGTTCATGTTCATGATCACGATGTCGACGTCGCCATCGTTGTCGAAGTCGCCGAATGCACAGCCGCGACTGGAGTGCGGAGCGGCAATCGCGGGGCCGGCTTCGTCGAACAGTTCTTCAAACCTTCCGCCACCCAAATTGCGGAACACGATCCGCGGATTCTTGTAGGGGAAAAGCGGCGCCTGCTTTTCGAGCTCCGGATAAACCTGACCGGCGGCGATGAACAGATCCGGCAGGCCGTCATTGTCGAGATCCACGATTCCGGCGCCCCAGCAGACGAAGCGGGTCTCCACACCCAGGCCGGACTTCAATGTCACGTCCGTGAATTCGCCCTTTCCGTTGTTGTCGTAAAGCACGCTGGTGTCGTCGGCGAAGTGCGTTTTCAAAATGCCGAGCGTTCCATCCAGCTTGTAGTCTCCAATGCCGAGGCCCATGCCAGCTTGCTCGGCGCCGTCTTCGCTGAGCGCTACGCCACGCTCCAGACCTTCTTCCGCGAAAGTTCCGTCGTGCCGGTTGCGGTAGTAGAAGCTGGGGGTGGAATCGCACGCGACATAAATGTCGGGCCAGCCATCGTTATCGAAATCGGCGGCGACGGCGGTGAGTCCGTAGGCCCTGCCTCGGTCCACGCCAGCCTCCTTGCTGACGTCGGTGAAACGCCCGTGGCCATCGTTGTGAAACAAATAGCATCGTCCCTTGGGAAGGCCGCGCGGACCGCAATGTACGGCAACTCCCTTCCAATCGCAGCCGGTGGGCATTTTCATGCCCGTGTCCAAATCGACGTAGGTGCTGATGAACAGGTCGAGGTGACCGTCGCGATCGTAGTCGACGAAGGTGCAGCCAGTGCTCCATTGCGGGGCAGCCAGCGTGAGGCCCGCTTCACGGGTGACATCAGTGAACGAGCCGTCGCCATTGTTCCGGAAGAGCACATTCTGGCCGTAGTAAGTGACGAACAGGTCATCCAGTCCATCGTTGTTGTAATCGCCGACGGCCACGCCAGAGACCCAGCCGGGACGCGCGAGGCCGGATTTCGCAGTGACGTCCAGGAACGTTCCATCCCGATTGTTCTTGTACAGCCGGTTGCCGGCTCCGGCGGGAGGAGTGGCACCGAAGCGCGTACCGCCCAAGACCAGAATGTCGAGCCAGCCATCGTGGTCGTAATCGAAGAACGCGATACCGCAGCCGACGGCCTCGAGGATGTGCTTCTTCGTATCGATGCTTCCATAAATGCTGGGAGCAGTGAGACCGGCTTGATGGGCGACATCGGTGAACTTCGCATCGAACGGCAGGCCGGAGCGCTTGCCGCGCTGCTGCGGGCGGATGTTGCGCGTGGCCATGCCTTGCGCGAAGAGCGACGGGGCAACACTTCCGAGAGCCACCGACTGCAAAACGGCCCTGCGGGTTATGCTCATCAACGGTAGACCACGCACCCGCGTGCTTCGAGATCTGCCATCCACTCTGGCGGCGGCAGATTCGCCCATCGCAAATCGAGTTTCTCCAATCGAGGAAGTGCGGCGATGGCCGCGGGCAGGTGCGTCAGCGGGTTACCCCGGAGATCGATCTGCCGTAGTTCTTCGAGCGTCCCAATCGACTCCGGCAGCGATGTTAGCTGGTTGCTTCTGAGGTGCAGTTCGCGCAGGCGCGTCAAGCAGCCGACAGAATCCGGAAGCGATGTCAGCCGATTATCCGAGGCCCGCAGCTCGATCAGGCTCGTCATGCAGAAAATGGATTCAGGAAATACTTCGAAGGCATTTTCGCTGATGTTCAAGTAGCGCAACTTTGTCAGCCTGGCCAGAGACGCCGGCAGCGAGGTCAATTGGTTGTCGTGGAGATAGAGAAAATCAGTCAGACCGTCGAGGTCGCCCAAGACATCCGGTACGTGAGTCAGCCGGTTATGTCCCAAATCGAGCATGCGAAGCTTTTTCAGGCGGCCAATCTGGACGGATACTTCTGACAGCTCGTTGTCAGCCAAGACCATCGTTTCCAGCTCGGTTCGCTCCCACACCCACTCCGGCACACGGCCCAGCCGCTTCTTCCACAGGTTCAAATTCGGCGACTCCAGAACCTTTGTTAAGCAGGCGCGACAGAGGCAGCCTTTCGTGCCGGTATCGGGAAGCGGTAGAATGTTTTGAAGTTCAGCACACCAGCATTCCTTTTCCGGCTCACAAGACATGGGCGCTTTACATTGCGAGCAGAATATCTCCACATCAACATTATGCTGGACGGGAGCCTGACCTGAAGCGCGTCGGAGCACCCCCTAAGGTGGAGCTCCATCTCCACTTGGATTGTTCTCTCAGCTTCGGTGCTGTCTGGCGGCTTGCTCCTGGTGTCACCCGCGACGAGTACTCTCGCGACTATGTTGCGCCCGCTCGTTGCACGAATCTCGCGGACTTTTTGAAACGAGCGCCAAAAGGCTTCCTGCTTATGCAGGATGAAGCCGCGCTGAAGCTAGTTACCGAAGATCTATTCCAGCAATTGCAGGCTGATGGAATCGTTTATGCCGAGATTCGATTCGCGCCTTTGCTCCATTTGGCGGGCGGTCTGACGGCTGAGCGGGTGGTCGAGATTGTGAATCAAGCCGTTGAACGCGGCAGCCTGGAAACGGGGATTGAGGTACGCCTGATCTTGTGCACTTTACGACATTTCGATGAGCAGGAGAGCATGACAACCGCGAAGCTGATTGAAGCGTACAGAGGCAGCCGGGTGGTGGGGCTCGACCTGGCTGGCGATGAAGCGGGTTTCCCGATCGCAGCGCATATCAAGGCATACGAGTATGCTCAGCAGCACAATTTGTTTCGAACGGCTCACGCCGGCGAAGCGCTGGGACCCGAGAGCGTTTGGGAAACGCTTCGGCTGCTGAATCCAACCAGGATCGGACACGGCACCCGCAGCATCGAAGATCCAGAACTTGTACAGTTTCTCCGGCAGAAACAAATTCATCTTGAAATCTGCCCGTCCTCCAACGTTCAGATCATCCCGTCGGTCGCGGACTTGGAGTACCACGCGATCGACAGACTTTATCGCTCGGATGTTTCGTTGAACATCAATACAGACACACGCATGCTGACTCCCACAACGCTCACCAGGGAGTACGAGGAGGTGTCCCGTGTATTTGGCTGGGGGCGCGAGGAATTTTATCGAACGAATCTAATGGCGGTGGAAGCGGCGTTTGTGGATGAAGTGGTGAAGGCGCGCTTGCGTGAAGAAATCGCCCGGGGATTCGAGCTTCCTGGTTGACGAGCGGGGCTAGATCCCGCAGCTTCGCTCCTTACCCGTAATGTATTACGATATGTATATACCGGATGCGATACGAGTGGGAGCCACGCTAGCACGCGGTCGGCGGCGCTCAAATCGAACCCGAGATCAGCGCCGTGCTGCTGGTTGTTCACGCCTACAGAGAGGACAATGATGGCGAAGAAATCATCCGCATCGTCTCAGCCCGCGCGGCTGAAAAGCATGAGATCAGAAGATATCAGGAACAGGCAATGGACTAAAAAGGAGCGGCTGGCGCTACGCCGCATTGCAGAGCGCCAAGCGGCGCGTGATGACTCGCGTATTAACCTGAAAGACATCCCGCGCCTGAGCGACGAGCAGTTGGCAAGCATGGTGCGGCTGCGTGAGGCGCGGCCGCCCAAGGTATCGGTCAGCGTGCGGATCGACGCACGGGTTCTGGCTTGGCTGAAGTCCAAGGGCGCCGGCCACCTGACGCGCATCAACGACATCCTGACGAACTTGATGGAAGCGGAAAGGACGCGGCCGGGGAGGTAGTTCCGCGGGGCATCGATTGCCGTTCTCAGACAGAGAGAGCGATGGCAATATACAGGCATGAGATACCCTAAGAATCAGATTCAACCGCAGCAGCACCGACTTGATGCAGCAGGAACGCCAAAACCCGGCGACCGGCGAACAGGCACGCCAAAGGAGCGATCAACGGACCTCTCCCCGCGCGCGCGCCTGGAGGAGCTAGGGTGCGATCCAATTGAGGGGATGGCCCGAATCGCGATGGACGAGAAAAACGCGCCGGAGTTGCGGGCGCGAATGTATAAGGAACTTGCGCTGCTCGCATATCCGAGACTGAAGGCCGTCGAAATCACGCCCAAACACGGCAGTGGCGACTTCACGCTGGAGGAGTTGCTGTCGAGTTACCGGCGCGTCTCTGCAGCATGAACGCCAGTGGGCGGAAGCTAGTGGGAGTCGGACGATCAAAATGCACGAAGTCTTTTAGAATTGGCGGTTTACAAACCTATAAAACCGTCAAAACTGCAAGACTTTGGCCCTTTGGCGACAAATTGACGACACGGAACTGGGCCGGAACACCTTCAAAACAGACTACCCGTGCTAATGTTTTTTAAGACGTTATGCAATGCCCCATACACGCGAAAACCGAACTTGAAGTGACGTACACCGATTCGACTGTCCCTCTTGTGATAGGTCGGTGTTTTGACTGTGGTGGTAAGGAATACTGGTGGGCTACAGCCCCGTTCGACCCTGTAGTAATGCCCCCAGATTGGCCCCCACGAGCAGTCAAGGGCAGCCCGTAAGCGCGTGCAGGCTACACTAGGCGATTCCAAACACCGTCGATTGACTCTTCAACGATTGTGTTCGTTACTGGGTATGTGAGAGTCGAGCCGTCCGCCAGCTCAAAAACCCAGCCGCCGTCCTTTAGCCTTTCAATGGATCGGACATCCAGGGTTTTGTCGGAAATTATCGTCCGCTGATCCGCACTATGTTCTTGTACTTGGAATGTTCGGTATTGCATTCTCGTAGCTTTCGCCCCGACTGTAGCATGGAACAATTTATACTGCAAACGTTCCGGCGGCAAAGATCCAAGGATATCCGGCCTTCAAGAGAAGCCCCAGGACGGGCAGCCGCGCATCGGATGATGGTTATTCCTATGGGGTCACGGCCCAAAGGAACACAGTAATAGCGGAATCAGCATCGAGGAAGGTTCTTTTCCAGTGTTGCGGTGTTTTATTTGTTCAATGGTCGCTCGGCCACGTGCCAGATCTGCCGCGTCCCGATGAAACATGTAGACGTAATCGACAAGCCAGCAAATCTGTCACTGCTGTTAACAACCTGGGTTCCTAGTTGGTGGCCGTCGCTTTTGAGTCTCGCAACGATTTCTTCCGGTAGCACGCCCCGATAATACCAAGCCCAGGCAACGCGGTAACTTTCGGGCCGCAAGCGAGGCAGAGCAGCCAGTCTATTTTTTGGGAAGGGGCGCGTCCGCGTCTTTGCGGACACGATCCATAAACGCTTCGATCTCAGTTGCCTTTGCACCTGTGACCTTCATAGCGAATATCTTCACAGCGGCCATGAACGGGAGCCTGAGGTTTTCCGGCTCCTGGTAAAACCTGTCGATTCCTCTCACAATCTCGCCAAACTCCGATTGCGCCGGGCACTTAGCAAGGCCGTCTACCGCCGCCCCTTCGCAATAACCGATGACGAACCAGACTTTATCGCCGTGCTCCGGCAGCTTTGTCCAGAAGCGGCCATTGAGAAGCCCGTTAGTTCTGTCGTCATCGGTATCGGCTTTTTGAGCATGGCCTAAAATAGCCACCGAGCCCGTGAGCAAGAGTAGAAGAGCAGCCCGTTTGAACATAATACTAAGCTAATCGGAGGGATCAGCCGGATAGATTAGGCCTGACAACGCGCTTGTACGATAGCCTACTCGCAGCCGCCGCCCGGTCCGGTCCGGTAGCGCCGCGTAACAACCGAATGCCTTGCGCCTATCGCGCCTGCTTCGTGTAAAGATGGTTAGTCCAAGCAATCGCCTGCTTGATCGCTAGTAATCATGCAACCATCAAGAGCAATCATTGTTGGTTCGGCAATCATCGGGGCTTGCGTGTTAGCGCAGCTCGGATACACGATACATCGTGATCGCGCCGCAGCGAAGGCAGCACGGCAGGAACAATATCAACAAACCAAAGCTGCCGCAGAGAACTACAAGAGAATCCAGAGCAAGGAAGCTTGGAAGAGGGCGCTAAAGTTTATGGACGTGGAGTTCCAACAGTGGCTGATGACTCAAGTCAAGCCCGATAAGAACCACGTCGTCAGGGTCCAGAACGCTCTGGTCAAATCGTTCGATCTCTCCGATATCCAATGGGACGATGCACACCACGTAACTGTGCATGGCATCCTTGGGCTCACGGCGGACGACGGAAGCGAACATTTCTTCTCTTGGAGTCGGCCGGCAGAGCTCAAGGACGATGGCGTCGATACTTGGTGGCTAGTCGTTGATCATCCAACGTTCCGATTTTCAACCTTGACCAAGGATCAATATAAGGACATGCCCGTCCAAGTAATCGTGCTTGAGGGTAAGGAACTGCCCGTGGTCAGATGAACAATTCACTGAAATGGATCGCGGACATTACCGAATTTCTAGCAAAGACACCGTGTTGAAGTGAAGATTGCCGTTATCATTGGTATTATTGCAGCGACACTGCTAGTGCTAGTTTCGATCTTCAACTCTACGCGTGGAACTCACTCGGTAGTCTCTACTGAGCCAAAAGTATCGCGCGATCAAGTAGGGAGTTTTTATTCTTCCGCGATCACCTACCTTGGCGATCTCCGGGACCAAGCAGCCATAGCAGACGGAGCTATGATTGAGGGTTCAAGCCTTGGTGAGGTCAGATCCACCCTTCAATCTGTACAAGCCAAGGAGAACAACGCCTACAGGCAATATTCTGAGCGCAGACTCGGCCCGCTCTCTGCTCAAGACTTAGCCCAGCAGGTTGATCTGGTGCATCAGTCCTTTCAGGACTCTCTTGCTGAGGTGATTCTAGGTGCCAACGGGCCTTATCCCGAACATATTGCTCATGGCGGCGAGGCATTCAAGCATTCGCTAGAGCTTGCCAATGCCCTAACTGTTAGGATCAACGACGAACGCTAGGCTGGCCCTGGCGTGATGCTTAAGGTCGTGTTTTTGCTCTGCGCTCAGAGTAGCCCTCTTGCATGGCGGAAGCTAGTGGGAGTCGAACCCACCCGCGACACAAAGTGACGCACAACTGGTTTTGAAGACCAGGCCCAGCACCGGCCAAGATTAGCTTCCAGCCGTGATTCTAGCATCCGAGCTCGCGGCACCCTCGGTTGCCCAGGCGCGAAATCGGCACATAACTGTTAGACTTTGTTTTTGGACACTCGATCGAAAATCATCCCGCTCCACGAGATTCCAGCACTCCAAGATCGTACCGCCCGATGGATATCCGGCCATTTCGATCCGTTGCTGGCTGAACATGTTGCGCGTCTGCGGCGAGCGCGCGAACCGGGCAGCTTGCTGGTGGTTGAAGTCACGAATCCAGCCCGCCCTCTGTTATCCCAGCGCGCCCGGGCCGAGTTGGTGGCCGCGCTGGCGATGGTGGATTACGTGGTGCTGTCTGACGTCAAACCCGACGCCGGACTACCCGCCGGACCGCCCATCGACGCGGATCTCACGCAGCGCTTCATCGATCACGTACTCGAACGTCATCGCCAAGAACCTGGCCGCGAGGAATCTGGCAGATGACCGGTCCACGCATCCTGGTTGTCCGTTTAGGTTCCATGGGCGATGTGATCGCCGCGCTCCCCGCCGTCGCGAGCCTGAAGCACAGCATTCCGCATTCCAGGATCACCTGGGTGATCGATCCGAAGTGGAGCCTGTTGCTGGAAGGCAACCCGTACGTGGATTCGGTAGTGCATCTGGACCGGCGGACGTTCACGGGATTGCGGCAGGCGTGGCGCGAGCTGCGCGAGGCGCGGTTTGATTTTGCCGTGGATTTTCAGGGNNTCCACCAAGGTGCCCATCCGCGGCTATCACGCGGTGGAGCGGAACCTGGATCTCGCGGCGGCGGCGGGCGCTTCCAACATTCTGCGCACGTTTCCGCTGCCGCCTGGCACGCCGCAAGCAGAATTGCCGGAAGGCGACTTCGTGCTCGCCAGTCCCTTGGCCGGCTGGGGCGCCAAGCAGTGGCCGCTCGAATACTATTCGCGGCTGGCCGGGCGGTTGCGCCGCGAGTGCGGAATGCCTTTGGTGGTGGACGCACCTTATCCGCTCCACGTCGATTCAACCCAAACACATGTCTCCACGTTGCCCGGCCTGATCCACGCTACGCGGCGAGCCGCGGCGGTGGTTGGACTGGACAGCGGTCCTCTGCACCTGGCGGCGGCGCTCGGAAAACCAGGCGTGGCGATCTACGGGCCCACGGATCCCGCGCGGCACGGCCCATATGGCGGAACCATCGAAGTGCTGCGCAACCCGGAAGCGGTGACCACCTATCGCCGGACGCCGGAGCCGGACGCGAGCATGCGAGAGATTACGCCGGATCAGGTGTTTGAAGCACTGGCGCCGATCCTTGCCACACACAAGGATCGCTGAGCCAGATTGATAGGCACGGATCGATGGACAGATGATAAGCGTTTTTCCGAAGCCCTACGCGGATCTAGTGGCGCGCCTGCGCGTGACCTGCGGCTTTGTTCTGGTCGCAGCGTTCGCCTGGTTTTCGCAACCGGATGTGAAATCGTTGGCGCTGGGCCTCCCGGTGTCAGTGCTGGGGTTGCTGTTGCGCGCCTGGGCCACCGGCCATGTGGAGAAAAATATCCGGCTGGCTGAAAGCGGACCGTATGCATACCTGCGCAATCCGCTGTACTTGGGGACGTTGCTGGTGGCGGCGGGATTCGTCATCGCCTCGCGCCGGTGGTGGCTGGCGGTCCTATTTGGCGCAGTGTTCCTTTTGATCTACCTGCCCGCGATCGAGCTTGAAGAGCAGCACTTGCGGAAGCTGTTCCCGAATTTCGCCGCCTATGCCGAACGAGTCCCGGCGCTGTGGCCGACGCTCGACGCCGTTAAACGCAACGAGCGTTTCCGTTGGGACTTGTACGTTCGCAATCGCGAATATCAAGCCCTGATCGGCTTCGCCCTGGGCGCCGCATTGCTCGTTGGGAAGATCCTGGAACGCCGGTTCCGGTGACTCAAAACTGAGAGTAGACTAAGAAGGAGGCGAGCATGCGGAATCGCAGGGAATTCATCCAGAGGGCGGCGGGCGTGGCGGCTGGAACGCTCCTTACGGGCCGCGGAATTGTGAAGGGCGCCGCCCAAGCCTCGCAGGCTGGCGCTCCGGTGACGCGGCGGCAAGTGCGCGTGGGCGGGAAACGCATCCAAGTGATCGACGTGCACGCGCACGCCGGCTTTGCCGAGGTTGCGGACGTAGTGAAGGGAACGCCACTGGAGCGTTACGGCCGGCCTGGAGTCCTCGCTCTGGGACCGGATCGCATTCAGGAGCTGGATAAGCGCGGCATTGACGTACAGGCGCTGGACGTCAACACCTTTTGGTGGTACACGGCAGATCGCGACCTGGCCACCAAGATCGTGCGGGTGCACGATGAGGCCCTGTCGAAATGGTGCGCGGCGCACCCGGATCGCTTCGTGGCGTTCACTTCGCCGGCACTGCAATTCCCAGATTTAGCGGCGCAGCAGGCCGAGCACGCAGTGAAGGAGTTGGGAATGCGCGGAATTGCGATCGGCGGCCACGTGGCGGGCGAGCCGCTGTCGATGCCGAAGTACGATCCGTTCTGGGCCAAAGTGCAGGAGTTGGGTGTGATGGTATTCATGCATCCCAACAACGCGGAGAACGTGGCCAAAACGGACGCGTTGGCGGGCGCGGGCGATCTGGCCAACGTCATCGGGAATCCGCTGGAGACGAGCCTCTTCTTGACGCACCTGATCTTGGATGGGACTCTGGACCGATTCCCCGCCCTCAAAGTCTGCGGCGCGCACGCCGGCGGCTATCTACCTTCGTACTTCGGACGCACGGACGTCGCCTGCTACGTGCGCCCGAACGCCAAGTGCGTGAACAAGAAACATCCGCGCGAATATCTGCACGACCAGATCATGGCCGATTCGATGGTCTTCTCACCGGAGGGCATCCGTCACCTGGTGGCGGAAATGGGGCCGGCCCAAGTGGTGTACGGGACGGACATGCCGTACGTCTGGCCGGACACCATCGATGCGATCCTCCAGGCCGAGATTCCCGACGCGCACAAGGAAGCGATCCTGGGCGGGAACTTGGCGAAGCTGCTGAAGCTGTGAAAAGCGCCGCGTAGTTGGCAGCCACTAGGACTGATCGCCTACGCAGGCAAACCAAAGGCCCACTGTCAAGTCCCCTGTTCCCCTGTATCCTGGTTACATATGTGTGGCATTGTCGGATACATCGGGAACAGGAGAGCAGTACCCATCATTCTCGATGGCCTGCGCCGGCTGGAATACCGCGGATACGACTCGGCGGGAATCGCGGTCCTTAACGGCGACAATCATCTCGCGGTACGCCGTGCTCCGGGCAAACTGCGCAACCTCGAAGACGCTCTCCGCATAAGTCCAGTCGACGGACCTTACGGCATCGGCCACACGCGTTGGGCAACCCACGGGCGTCCGAGCGAAGAAAATGCCCATCCGCATCGCGATTGCACGGGCGACATCGTGGTGGTCCACAACGGCATCATCGAGAACTACCTGCAGCTCAAACATCAGCTCCAGCTCGAGGGCCACAAGTTTGTCACCGAGACCGACACCGAGGTGATTGCGCACCTGGTGGAGAAGTACAACGAGGGCAACCTGGAAGAAGCGGTGCGCCGGACAGTGCGAGACCTCACCGGCGTGTTCGCGCTGAGCGTGATCGCCAGCTCGGATCCGAACAAAATCGTGGCCGCGCGCATGGGGCCGCCGGTGGTGATCGGCCTGGGCGACGGCGAGTATTTCGTTGCGTCGGACGTGCCCGCGATCTTGAGCCACACGCGCGACATGTTCTTTTTGGGCGACGGCGATATCGCTGTGCTGACTCCCGACGGCGTACACCTGACGGACTTCAACGGCCGTCCGATCAAGCGCCAGGTCACTCACATTCTGTGGGACCCGATCATGGCGGAAAAGGGCGGCTACAAGCATTTCATGCTCAAGGAAATCTTTGAGCAGCCGCGCGCGGTGCGCGACACGGTGCTGGGCCGCGTGGGTCAAGAGACCGGCCGGGTGTTCATCGACGAGATGGACATCAGTCCGAAAGCGTTTCGCGAGTTCCAGTCGCTGAAGATCATCGCTTGCGGAACCAGTTGGCACGCTGCCTTGGCCGGCAAGTTCATGATCGAGAAGCTCGCGCGGATTCCGGTGGAAGTCGATTATGGAAGCGAATTCCGGTACCGCGATCCGATCATCTCCAAGGACATGCTGACGGTGGTGATTTCGCAATCCGGCGAAACCGCCGACACACTGGCCGCGCAGCGCGAAGCCAAGCAGCATGGCTCCAAAACATTGGCGATTTGCAATGTTGTGGGGTCCATGATCACCCGCGAGGCCTCCGGCTCGCTGATGACGCACGCTGGGCCCGAGATCGGCGTGGCTTCCACCAAGGCATTTACCTCGCAGCTTACGGCGCTCTTCATCCTGGCCATGTATCTGGGCCAGGTGCGTGAAACTCTCGGCGCGGAGGAATCCAGCAAGCTGGTGCAGGAGCTGGTGCGGCTGCCCGGCAAGCTCGAGACGCTATTGAGCCACGAGTCCATCTACGACGAGCTGGTGAAGAAGCTGTTCCGCGCGTCCGATTTCCTGTTCCTGGGCCGCGGCATCCATTTTCCGATGGCGCTCGAAGGCGCGCTTAAGCTGAAGGAGATCTCGTACATCCACGCCGAAGGCTATCCGGCGGGCGAGATGAAGCACGGGCCGAACGCGTTGATCGATGAAAATCTGCCGGTGGTGATCATAGCCACGCGCGATCCGGATAGTGACGAAAGCCGCATCCGTTACGAGAAGACGCTATCGAACATTCAGGAAGTGAAGGCGCGCGAGGGCATCGTGGTCGCCGTGGTGTGCGAGCAGGACGTCGAGGCAGTCGGCAAAATCGCCGACTACACCATCGCAATTCCATCCACCACCGAGCTGTTGTTGCCGATCCTAGAAATCGTGCCGCTGCAGCTGCTCGCGTATCACATTGCCGTGCGCCGGGGTTGCGATGTGGATCAGCCGCGCAATCTCGCAAAGAGCGTGACGGTTGAATAAACGCTGAGTGAGGCAGTTCACCCATCAGATTCACGTCGCGACGCGCGGCAAAGGTCTGTACGATTTTACCGGGGAAATTCAGTCGTGGCTGGATGGGCATAAAAGTGACGGGCATAAAACTGAGACCGGCCTGATGACCGTCTTCTGCCAGCACACCTCGGCTTCGCTGGTGATTCAGGAAAACGCCGATCCTGACGTCGTGGCCGACCTGGCCGATTTCCTCACCCGGCTGGTCCCGGAAGACACGCGTCTGTACCGGCACACCGCCGAGGGTCCGGATGATATGACCTCGCACATCCGGGCGGCGCTTACACAGACGCAGCTGTCGATTCCGATTCATAAGGGCAAGCTGGCGCTGGGAACCTGGCAGGGCATCTATCTGTTCGAACATCGCGAGCGGCCGCACCGGCGCAGCATCGTGCTGCATCTGCTCACCGATTGATTTCTCAGCGATGGACCTCGATCCGCGCTTCGAACCGTAGAGGCAACTCGGAGCGCCGGCGCACGCGCAGCATCGGCGCAAGAAACTTTTCCCCGAACATCGTGGATCGCCAGCTCTCGGTCAGCTCGGCATCTTCCGGCAAGATCAGCTTCGCTCGCGCTTCTGGCGACCCGAGATGCCAAAGCTGTTCGACATCGTGCGAGCCCGGAGGCCCGCTCACGTGGTCCGTGATCAAGAACACGTCCGGTTTCCGGAACTCAACGCGCCGGCGATGCGTGAAACCGGCGTAGCGGCATTCGGCTTCCAGGATGTCGTTCTCGTTGTTCGTGCGCCACTCGAGTATCCTCACGTCAGGTTTGGTGTTCCACCCGAACGGCCCGGCGGCAACGGCCTGATCCCGCCCGTCGATACAAATAGTATTGTGTGCCTGCGTGCCCCGGAACCAATCGCGCCATTCCGGCTCACCAGTGTAAGTGTAGGTTCCGGGATCGATCAGAATCTCGGCGCCACCGGAGCGCACCACGATACTCAAAGTATCGGAATGGCTGTGACCCGCATGCAGAGCGCCGAAGGACCCCGCATCCACGATCGCGTGCGTGTCGCCGCACGTCATCACCGCCAGGCCTGCGTCGGGGAAAAGTTTAGACTGCCAAATCATTTGCCCGCGCCGCCGTTTTATGGGACCAAGCGCCCGTCTTATGGGAATCAAGGATAGGCATCCGCCATCATCGTCCCCCAAAAGCGGCAGGCGGCCGGACGGCCCGGCAATCGCGTGCAGGAACTCCGCCATCTGTGTCAGCTTGGCGCGATACCCAGGGCCGGGGCTCCCTAGGGCCTCGTGCAATGAAAACATGTCGAGCAAATACACCTGATAGTAGGTCGACTGCTCGAAGCTACTTCCGTCGTCGCGGATCTGGCGATCCATCTGCTCGCGCATCACGCGAGCACCCAATTGCTCCCAGTGCGCAGCGCGCGGTAGTCCCGAAAAATACAGTCCCAGCGCGTGCAAAACCACGGCCTCTCCGACTAAATGGTTGTTTGGCGAGTAATAGAACGAGAGATTGTTCGCCAGATGGCAACCATGAAGATAAAGCATATGGAGCCATCGAGCACGGAATGTGGCCGGCATTTCCCGGCCTACATAATGATCGATCCAGATCCACGAAAGCGCCCGGAACGCGACTTCGAGCGCGCTCGCCCAATTGGTTCCACGATGAAACGGGTTCCCGGCGATCCAGCTCTCGAGTTGCGCCCAAATCTCATCCAGGTTTCTGGACTCGCCGGTCAGCAGGTACGCTTGCGCCAGAACCACCAGATGCTGATGCCGGTTCAACTCCCAAATGATTTTGTGGTCGCCCGCGCGTGGCGTATTGAGATATGGAACGCGCCTGAAATAGATGAGATCGGTCTCGATACCTCGGATGTAGTCGCGGCGCCATCGGATTTCCGGGCCGGTATCGATGGTCGTCCCGAAAATGGGAAATCGATGGCTCCGGATCTCCTCGGCGAGCCCAGCCACTTCTTGGGCAAATTCACCGGGGGCCGGCAACTGCAAGCCCGGAATGAAATCGCCGCCGATACGCGGCGCCGGAGGTAGCGCGGTGAGCCACAAGTTGACCAACTCCTGGCGGATCCGAAATCCGACCTGGCGTGGAGTTCGCAGGAAGTGTCTCACAACAATATGTGCGGAATAGCTGGATATTCTCTGCGGTCGAGAAACGCTGGTGTCCCGGATATCCGTTCGATGTGCGATGCGATCCGGCATCGCGGTCCGGATGATCAGGGTTACCGCATCGAAGGCGGCCCTGGCCTAAGCATGGCGCTCGGTATGCGGCGGCTCAGCATCATCGATCTTGCCACCGGCCGCCAGCCCATCTCCAATGAAGACGAAACCGTTTGGGTCGTGTTCAACGGCGAGATCTACAATTACCGCGAGTTGCGCGCGTCTTTAATTCGCAGCGGCCATCGCTTCCGCACCAATAGCGATACGGAGGTTTTGGTGCACCTCTACGAAGAGGAGGGCGTGGATGGGATTCAACGGCTGCGCGGGATGTTCGCCTATGCGATTTGGGACTCGCGCAACCGCACGCTACTGCTGGTGCGCGACCGTTTCGGCAAAAAGCCGCTGTACTACGCCGTTCTTCCTGAGGGTTTGTATTTTGGAAGCGAGCTGAAGTGTTTGCGCGCCGCCGGAGTTCCGCTCGATCACGACCGTCACGCGCTGCAGCTCTATTTCCTGCTCGGCTACATTCCCGATCCCTGGACCCCGTATCTCGCGATCCGCAAGCTCGCGCCCGGCGGCTGGTTGCGCTATCGCGCGGATGGGCAAATCGACGAAGGCCGCTACTGGAAGCTTCCCGTCCCCGCCGAGCAGCCCTGCTCCGAGTTGAGCGAAGCCGAGGCGCATGAATCCGTGCGGAATATGTTCGATCAGGCCGTCAAGATGCGCATGCAGTCGGATGTTCCTCTCGGCGCGTTCTTGAGTGGCGGCATCGATTCCACGTCGGTGGTTGCGTCCATGTCTCTACAAAGCCCGCATCCCGTCAAAACATTTTCGATCGGCTTTGAAGAGCCCGGCTACAGCGAACTCGCTCTGGCGGCGGCCCTGGCGCGCAAATACCACACCGATCACCGGGAGCTGATCGTTCGGGCGGACTCGGTGGAATTGGCCGGGAAACTGGTCCGGCATTTTGATGAACCTTTTGGTGATTCTTCCGCGATTCCAACTTATCTCGTCTCCGAGTTCGCGGGTCGCTTTGTAAAGGTTGCGCTTACGGGCGACGGCGGTGACGAGCTGTTCGCGGGTTACGAGAGTTTTCTCCAGGTGCAACGCCTTCGCCGCGCGGACCATCTGCCTTCCGCCGTACGGGCGCTCCTCTCGCGCGCCGCGGATCTGCTCCCTTTTTCGGCGTATGGAAAGAACTATCTTCGGATGATCAGCCGGCCCTCTGCTCTGGAACGCTACTTTGAAAATGCTGCTCCGCATTACTTGTTCGAGCGGTTGCTGACCCCTGAGTGGGCTCCGCCGGCGGATGCCGCATTTCTCACGCGAACGCTAGCCCACTGCCTGCTGCCGGAGGGCGCCGATATTCTCACGCAGGCGATGTACTTCGAAGCCACCGCGAAGCTCACCGGCGACATGCTGGTCAAGGTGGATCGCATGTCGATGGCGAACTCGCTCGAGATCCGTTGTCCGCTGCTGGATCATGAATTGGCGGAGCTGGCCGCGCGAATCCCGCACGCCTGGAAGCTCAGAAACAACCGTGGCAAAGATGTTTTCATTCGCGCGCTGGGGCATCGCTTGCCCACGGCTCTGCTCAACCAGCCCAAGCGCGGTTTTGGAGTGCCGCTCGCTATCTGGTTCCGCGGCCCGCTGCGAAGCTTCCTATTCGACCACTTAACCAGCCGGGCGTTTTTTGACCGCGGCATGGTATCACCGGAGTTTGTCGCCGAGCTTCTCAACGAACATGACCGCGGACGCCGCAACAATCATCACCATTTGTGGAAGCTCTTGATGCTGGAACTCTGGTTCCGGGAATTTTCCGCCACGGCACTCCAGAGCTGCGCGGCCTAATCCATGCCGGTTCAACTCATCTTCTGGATAGCGGTCGCGCTGCCGATCTACACGTACCTCGGCTATCCGCTCGTGCTGCTCGGCCTGGGTTTGATCGTTCGACGCCCGGTGACAAAAGCGCCCATCACACCGATGCTTTCGTTGGTCGTCCCCGCGCATAATGAAGCCCGCGTGATCGAACGCAAAATCCTGAACTCGCTCGCGATCGACTACCCAACTGATCGCCTGGAGATCGTGATTGCTTCTGACGGATCGACGGATGACACCGTGGCGATCGCCCGGCGTTTCGAAGTGGCCGGCGGCCGACTCCGCGTTTTGGCATTCGCAAATAATCGCGGCAAAATGGCAGTGCTCAATGCCACGGTCCCGGAACTTCGCGGTGAGATCGTCGTCTTCTCGGACGCCTCCGCGATGTTCGCTCCCGATTCAGTACGGCGGTTGGCGGAGAACTTTGCCGATCCATCGGTTGGCGCAGCCAGCGGCCGTTATCAAGTGACGCGGACGGCGGAAGTGAACATCGGCGCATCCGAGAACCTCTACTGGAAGTACGAGACGTTTCTGAAGACCCGAGAGTCGCAATTGGCCTCCACGCTCGGCGGTCACGGCCAACTGCACGCCATCCGCAAAGAGCTGTATCCTTTCCCGCCGTCCGAAACAATCAACGATGATTACGTTATTCCCGTCTCCGTGCTGTCGCGAGGATTCCGCGCGGTGTACGAGCCCACCGCGATGGTCTGGGAAGAAGCCCGAGAGATGACCGGATTCGCGCGGCGCATCCGAATCATGACGGGAAACCTACAGCAACTTCGAAATCTCCCGCAACTCCTGAGGCCCCTTCAGCCCCTGCCGCTGTTCTTTTTCCTGTCGCACAAAGTAATTCGCCTGGTTGCGCCATTCGCCATGCTGACGGCTTTGGTCGCTAGTCTTTTTTTGTTCGGCTCCACGGTCTACGAAGCATTGTTCCTGGGCCAGCTCGCCTTTTACACACTCGCGGCGTTCGGACTCACCGGCCGGCTTCGCCCCAGAGCGCTGACTTTGCCGTTTTACTTTTGCATGGTGAACGCGGCGGCCTTTTTCGGTTTCTATCATGCCTTGACGCGCCGAAAGAGCATGGCCTGGAAATGATCCCAACGTGTATGCTCTGACACGCCGTGTTGCGGTCGACACGCGACAGGCAACGTTATCGTCTTTAGGATCTGCAACTTAGACTGCGGCTGGCAGCCTGCCTTGCTCACTCGCGAAGAGGAGAAAAGCGATGCAGACAATCAAATTCTTCGCGATCCTGATGGCGGCCTCAACCGAAATATTCGCCGAAAGCGCGCCCTCGCGCCGGCTGATCGTCAACATCGCCGCCCGCAAAATCGTCCTGGTGGAAGACGGGAAGGTGCTGAAGATGTATCCGGTGGCCGTCGGCAAGCACAGCACGCCGAGCCCCTCGGGAAGCTTTCACATCGCCAGCCACGTTGTGAATCCCACTTACTCTCATGACGGCAAAGTGGTGGGACCCGGGCCGACCAATCCTGTCGGCACTCGCTGGATGGGCCTCGGTTACAAAGGCTATGGCATCCACGGAACAAATCATCCCGAGTCCATCGGCCACGCCGCATCGCACGGCTGCATCCGGATGCGAAAGCATGATGTGGAGGAATTGTTTGAACTGGTGCGCGTGGGCGACGAAGTGGATCTGATCGGCGAGCCGACCGCCGAGGAAGCCAGGCTCTTTGACGACGCCGCGCCCAAAGTACTTCAAGCCCAAGCCAGCGCGAGCGCGATGATTGCCGGAGGCCTCCAATGACGGCCGCGCTGGGATTGGCCTGCAGCCTCGCACTCGCACTGCTGCTCGCGTTCCTTTGCCTCAAGTTCCTGGTGAGCCTGGTGACGCGCGAACAGTATAATGTGACCGATGCTCCGCGTCGCGTTCGCGCTATCGTTTGGTCTGGTGACGGCAACCGCCCAGCCGACGCCAGCGGTGCCGCAAACAGCGACACAGGCGGCGGCGCAACTAGCATCCCGTACCGCCTCCCTGCTGCCGCGCCACCCAACCGTTTCGCTCGAGCTTCAAAATCTGTCGACGCTGCCGGCGGGGGAGTGGTCAACATTTCGCAGCCAGTTCGAAGCCGAACTGCGGAAGGCGGGCGTCGAGATAGCGGCCGCGGCATCCGCTGAGCCACGCGTGCGCCTCACGCTCTCAGACAGCGCGAGGGGGCTGCTGTTTGTGGCGGAAATCGCTTCCGGAGACAGCCGGCAAATCGCGATGCTTCCCTGGAGCCCACCGCCGTCTGCCGAAGAAAAACCGCGAATCAATCTGACGAAGAAGTTTCTTTGGGCGCAGCAAGAACCGATCCTCGACGTGTTGTTACTTGATTCCAATACCGAGATGCTGGTGCTGAGCGTGAGTAAGGTCGCGAGCTTCCGCCTCTCCGGCGGCAACTGGACGCTGAGCGCTACTGCGTCTCTGGTGCTGCCGCGGCCAATTCCTCGCGATCCCCGCGGACGCATCGAAAGCACTCCCGATGGATTCCGCGCTTACCTGCCCGGCGCAACCTGCACCGGCGTTTTCGAGCCCGATCTGAAGATAAACTGCGCGCCCGGAAACGAAACTTGGCCCGATGCGCAGGTCCGCTGGATTACGGATCGTAATCTGTTGGAATCCGACGCGGCAAAAGCTCCGTTTTACACCACCGCCCATGGGCTCTTCGGGGGCGCTGACGGATGGGGCAGCGACATCGCGCCGGTCGACGATGCTTGCGGCGGGACAATCGCCTCAAGCGCTACCGATCATGACAACGTCCGGGCG
Organism: Bryobacterales bacterium; assembly: GCA_003166865.1. Lineage (GTDB taxonomy): Bacteria > Acidobacteriota > Terriglobia > Bryobacterales > Bryobacteraceae > Palsa-89. The sequence goes on along the minus strand of PMUP01000062.1, from coordinate 88,557 downwards.
TACACAACCCAAGCCGTGCCGGAAACCGACGCGCTGCCTTTGCCCGGTCCCGTGACCGCGCTCTGGCCGGCCGAAACACGCGGCGAGGTGACTCTGGTGGTTCGAAACGCACAAACAGGAGAGTATGAGGCTTCCCGTCTGGGCTTGGCTTGCTCTCAGTAGTCTCGCTGCTGCGCCCGCCAACGCCGCCACGCGTCCACACTACGGCGGCAGCTTGACAGTGGAGCTCTCCACCGCGTGGACCACTCTTGATCCAACCGAGTGGAACAGCGCTCTCTCAATTCCCATCACCGAAACGCTGGTGCGCCTCAACGCGCGCGGCGGCATTGAGCCGGCTTTATGCGTCGCGTGGCAACACGATGCCGATCTGAAGCGCTGGAGATTTTCGCTGCGCCCGAAGGTTACGTTTCACGATGGCGAACCGCTGAACGGCGCGAGTGCCGCCCCGTCGTTGCTGGCGGCCCTGAAGAAAAAGTACGCCGATGTCTCCATCCAGACGGGTGGCCAAGCGATCGTCATTCAATCCAGCGAGGCTATGCCGGATCTGCTCTCGGACCTGGCCGCGCCGCGCAGCACCATCGTTCGCCAAAGCTCGGCGAATCCACTCATCGGAACCGGGCCGTTCCGCGTGACCGCCTGGGAGCCGGGCCGCCGTCTGGTGGTCGCGGCATTCGACGATTACTGGGGCTCGCGGCCATATCTTGATTCCATCGCCATCGATTTTGGCGCCGGGCGCGCGCGCGCTGACATATTCGATATTCCTGTCGGCCCCGCCCGCCGCATACTTCCGGAGGGCATAGGGACGTGGTCGTCGGCGCCGCGGACTTTGGTGGCGATCACAGTGGCCATCACAGCGGCCAACGCGCAGCCGATGCTGTTGCAGGCGCTGGCGCTCGGGATCGATCGCGCGCCCATCGTCAATGTGCTTGCGCAACGCAAGGGCGAAGCGGCGTTCAGTCTGTTGCCGCAATGGCTCACGGGCTACGCGTTTCTGTTCCAGTCGGCGCCGGATGTGCCGCGCGCCAAGCAACTCGTGTCTCAATTGCGCCTTGCGCCGATCAGCCTCAGCTACCCGGCGAACGATGCCTTTCTTCGATCCGTGGCAGAGCGCATCGCCTTGAACGCGCGCGACGCCGGGATCACGATCCAGCCGTCGCAGAACGCACTTAACAACCCAGGAGGTAATCTGCGCTTGATTGAATGGCAGATCAGCTCCGAGGACCCCGCAACGGAACTTGAGCGTATCGCCACGGCGCTAGGCGTGAGCCGCCTCGATGCCAGTAAGCCCGAGGCTCTATACCAAGCCGAGCGCTCGCTTCTCGATCGCGTGATCCCGCTCGTCTATCTGCGCGAAACTTACGGTATCGCTCCGCGAGTCCACATCGAGTCTTCGAAATCCGATGCCTTCGCCTTGCACCTCGAAGATGTCTGGTTGCAACAAGAAAAGCCGCAGCCGTGAGCTTCCGCACCAAGGTCTTCCTCAGCATCGCGGCCACCGCGGTTCTGTCCGTGTGGATTGTCGCGGCCGTGGTTTCGACTCTGGTCACGCAATCGTTCGAGCGCCGGGACGCCCAGCGCACAGCCGCGCTCGTTAATCAATTTCAACGTGAATTCGATCGAAGAGGCATTGAGGTAGCGCGGCGCATCGAAGCCGTGGCGGATTCCGACGCTGTCCAGCGCCTGGCTTTGAACCTCGCCGGACCAGCCGATACATCGCCGTATTTCACCGAGGCTCAGACTCTCGCGCAAGAGCAGTCGCTCGATTTTCTCGAACTGGTGGGCCCGGACGCCACCATCATCAGCTCGGCCGAATGGCCGGCGCGCTTCGGCTACAAAGAGGATTGGCTCACCGCAACTCCAGACTGGAAATCGCAAGCTGTGTTCTTGAAGAAGGAAGACCTCGCGGACGGCCAGGCGCTCGGGTTGATCACCGTGCGAACCGTGAAGGCCGGCGATGGCATGCTGTACATCGCTGGCGGCCGGCGTCTCGATCAGGAGTTCCTCGATTCCCTGCCCGGCGCGGAAGGCATGCGGGTGCGGCTCTACCGCCAACCGGGCGAAGTTACTCGCGTCAACTCGGACGCCACCATCACGACCCTCCCCCTGCGCGGGCGCGACAATCAACTGCTCGCGATCCTGCTGATTGAAAACTCCCGTGCGGACCTGGTGGCCCTCAAGAAATATATTCAGGGAACCGCTGCCATCGTGGGCGCCGCCGGCGTCCTGCTCGGGCTGTTGCTCAGCTTCTGGACCGCATCGCGCGTCACCCGCCCATTGCGCGGATTGGCGTCCAGTGTTCGCGAGGTCGCCGTCGGAAAGTGGGACACGCGAGCCGCCGTCTCTTCCTCCGATGAGATCGGACAGTTGGCGCGCGATTTCAACGGCATGACCGAGCAACTGGTGGAGCAGCGCGATCGCATGATCCAAGCTGAGCGCGTGGCTGCCTGGCGCGAACTGGCGCGGCGTCTCGCTCACGAGCTGAAGAATCCGCTCTTTCCGCTGCAAATCACCATCGAGAATTTGCAACGCGCGCGCGACGCGTCCCCCGAACAGTTTGACGAAGTGTTTCGCGAAAGCACGTCCACGCTGCTTGCCGAGCTCGGCCATCTGAAAACCATCATCGGGCGCTTCAGCGATTTTGCCAAAATGCCCGCGCCGCAATTGGAGCCCGTCAACATCAATCAGCTCGCGCGCGAAGTGATCCAGCTATTCGAGCCACAGTTGCACGCTCCTGGAAGGCCGGCGGTGGAAACGAAGCTCCTGCTTGCGGAAGATTTGGGCGACCTGGCCGCCGATCCCGAGCAACTGCGGCGTGCCCTGCGCAACTTGGTGCTAAACGCGCTCGACGCTATGCCGGACGGCGGTCAACTGACGGTTCGCACGTCGCGCTCGGATAGCAAAGTAGCCGTCGAAGTCTCCGACACCGGCGAAGGGTTGACGCCCGAAGAATGCAATCGGCTGTTTACGCCGTACTACACAACTAAGCTGCACGGCACGGGGCTGGGTTTGGCCATCGTGCAATCTGTTGTGAGCGATCATAAAGGCACCATCACGGTGCGAAGTGAACCCGGACGAGGCGCGACCTTTCGCATCGAGTTGAAGGCATGAGCAAACTTCTTTTAGTGGATGACGATGCGAATACGCTGGCATCGCTCGCGCGGGCATTTCGCTTGGCCGGGCACGAAGCCGTGGTGTGCGATCAAGCCGATCGCGCGCTCGAGCTCGCAAAAGCTCAACGCTTCGATGTTATTCTCTCCGACGTCGTGATGCCCGGCAAGGACGGCCTCACGCTACTCGCAGAATTGAAGTCCGCCGGGGTGCCCACGCCTGTTGTGATGATCTCGGGACAAGCCAGCATCGAGATGGCGGTGCGAGCCACGCGGCTGGGCGCGGTCGATTTCCTCGAAAAGCCGCTCTCCACCGAAAAGCTCCTGGTCACCGTGGAGAACACCGTGAAGCTGTCTCGTCTCGAGGATGAAAACCGGCGGCTGCGGCAACGCGCGGGCAAGCAGGAACTGATCTGGAAGTCGGCCGTCATGCAAAGTGTGATGGCGAAAGTGGAGCGGGTGGCGGCGAGTGAGACCCGCGTCGCCATTCTCGGTGAGACGGGGGCGGGCAAGGAGCTGATCGCACGCACGCTGCACGAAAAAAGCGCGCGCCGCAACGGGCCGTTCATTACGCTCAATTGCGCGGCCGTGCCTGCCGAGCTGATCGAATCGGAACTCTTCGGCCATGAGAAAGGCGCTTTCACGGGGGCGGCCACGCGGCATGCGGGCAAGTTCGAGCAGGCGCACGGCGGCACTCTATTTTTGGACGAGATCGGCGACATGCCCGCCTTGATGCAGGCCAAACTGCTGCGGGTTCTGGAACAGAAAGAGGTCGAGCGGATCGGCAGCGACCGGACCATCCCGGTGGACGTCCGAGTGATCGTGGCCACGCACCGCAATTTGGAGGAGTTGGTTCGCAAAGGCGAATTCCGCCAGGACCTGTATCATCGCGTGTTCGTCTTCCCCATCCTGCTGCCGCCGCTGCGCGAGCGCCGCGAAGACATCCGGCTTCTTATAGACTTTTTTGCGCTAGCGGTCGCCGAGCAAAACGATTGGAAGCCGCGCGAAATCGCGCCGGAAGCTTACGCCGAGTTGGAGCGCTACACCTGGCCTGGCAATGTCCGCGAGCTGCGCAACGTAGTGGAACGCTTGCTGCTGCTGGCCGACGACCGGATCGATGCCGCAACCGCCCGTCTCGCGCTCCCCTCCGACTCCAGCGCGCCAACGCCCCCTTCCGGCAGCGGACCGCTTTCCGAGCGCATGGATATGCACGAGCGTGACATCATCATCGCCGAGCTCAAGAAGCACAATTACAAGATGACCGACACCGCCAAAGCGCTGGGGCTCGAGCGCAGTCACCTCTACAAGAAATGCCAGCAATTGGGAATTGAGCATCGGAGTACGGCGGGATAGCGACTTTCTGGCAGACTCATGGAATCTGCCAGATTTGGTAATATTGGCAGTATGGAACAATTTACCCTGGCAGTCGACGGTTCGGGAAGGATATTACTCCCCGCTAAAGTCCGCAAGCAGCTCAAACTGAAGAAGGGTTCAGCGCTGATTGCGCGGGTGAACGAAGAACAGCTCGTGCTTCAGACCCGATCGCAGGTCCTCCGGGAAGTTCAGGAAGTCTTTTCCCGGTATCGCCCCAAGGGTGGCAAGCTCCTTTCGGACGAGCTGATAGCGGATCGGCGCAGGGAGGCGCGTCGTGAGCTCGAGCGCTGAGTACGTCTTGGATTCTACGGCCGTTCTAGCCCTCTTATACTCAGAGCCCGGTCACCAGTACGTTAAGGAGGTGCTGGGCAAGTCGGCAGTCAGCGCCGTGAATCTAGCCGAAATCGTAAACAAGCTCGCACAGATGGGACCAATGCCCGAGGCAGTGCGAGAATCTCTTGTTAAGTTGGAACTTCGCGTGGAAGAGTGGTCCGAGGACATGGCATATCGGAGCGCGGAGTTTTCCCGGCTCAGCAAATCGCACGGGCTATCGCTCGGCGATCGGGCTTGCCTCACCTTGGCGAAACAACTCCATGCAACCGCTGTAACCTCCGACCGCACCTGGCGGCGCCTTCCGTCCTTAGGTGTCCGTATAATGATCTTTCGATGAAAATCGGCGTCTTCACAGCACTTCTCAGCCAACTTCCGCTAGTCCAGGTTCTCGAAAAACTACAGAGCCTCGGCATCCACACCGTGGAGCTCGGCACCGGCAACTACCCCGGCGATCCGCACTGTCCGCTGTCGCTGCTCACCGATCGCAACGCTCTGCGAGAGTTCAAGCTCAAGCTCGAAGATCGCGGCTTTTCCATCAGCGCGCTGAGCTCCCACGGAAATCCGCTGCATCCGAATCCGGCCATCGCGAAAGCCTATCAAGATACCAGCCGGAAGACCGTCCGCTTGGCCGAGCGGCTCGGTGTGCCGGTAGTGAACGATTTCTCCGGATGTCCCGGCGACAGCAACCGGGCCAAGTACCCCAACTGGATCACCTGTCCGTGGCCGCCTGAATATCTGGAGCTTCTCGAGTGGCAATGGGAGAAGAAAGTTGCGCCGTATTGGACCAGGCACGCCCAGTTCGCCAAAGATCACGGCGTCAAAATCGCAATCGAGATGCACCCCGGCTTTGTCGCCTACAGCCCGGAGACCCTTTTGAAGCTGCGCGCCATCGCCGGCCCCGTGTTGGGCTGCAACTACGATCCCAGCCATATGTTCTGGCAGGGCATCGATCCAATCCATGCGATTCGCATTCTCGGCGATTCCATCTTCCACGTCCACGCCAAGGACACGCAGTTATATCCCGCGAATCTTCCGCGCACCGGCGTGCTGGATACTAAGAAATACACCGACGAGCGGAACCGTTCTTGGATTTTCCGTACCGTGGGCTATGGCCACGGCCAGGGATGGTGGAAAGAGTTCATCTCCACGTTGCGGATGTACGGATACGATTACGTTTTGTCCATCGAGCACGAGGATTCATTGCTGTCCCCCGAAGAAGGTCTGACAAAGGCCGCGGCGTTCCTCAACGAAATCGTGATTAAGGACCCACCGGCCAAAGCCTGGTGGGTTTAAAGCCTGGCGGGTTTAAGATCATCCAGGCGCGGACGCTCCGACAGGTCGCGAAATTTCGCGGGCGTCAGCCCGGAATACTTTTTGAAGAGCGCGCAGAAGTGGCTCTGATCGGAAAACCCGCACGTGCTGGCGATCTCCGCCATCGGCATTCCCGAATTCGACAACAGTCCGCTGGCATGTTCGATCCGGCGCTTCCGGATGTATTCTCCAATCGTGATCTGATAACGTTTGCGGAACTCGCGCGATAGATGCACCGGATGCACGCCGCCCACGACCGCCAAATCGGCCAGGCCTGGCGCCATAAGATACGATTCGTCCAGCGCCTCCCGCACACGCCGTAGCCACGTTGGCGCCGACGGCTCCTGGCGTTCATCGCAGCTTCGCGCGCTTTCGGCAAGCATTTCCAGCAGCACGCCTTCCAGGGCCAGCGGAGCCACGTCGTCTTGCGCCCTGAATTCGCGCAGCACCCGGTTCGCCAGCCACTGAGATAACGGCCCCGAGATTTCGCGCGGCTCCGAGAGTGCCCACCTGGATTCATCGCCCAATCGCTCGATCGCCTGTGGTTCAATCTTCACGCGCAGACAGCGCACCGCGGTGGCGAACACATTTTCGTGGCGCTCGCCGGCCGGCAAAAGATGCAACGCACCCTCCCCCCAGGCAAACTCGCGATGGGTGTGCTTCTCGCTGTACTTCCCGGAAAGAACCAGGAAGAGATACACGTTCGCGTGGCAATGCCGGCCCAGAGAAACGCCCTCGTCATATACGGCTTCCGTTAGAGAAAACCCAGCGATATCGCGGCGGCGGATGGTGCTTCCCGCGGTATCCGTCACCGGACACGCGCCATTCGGCTTGTTGGAAATCTGCTCACCGGCCTTCATAAATTCTTGTACGCGCGCCGCGGTCTTTTCGTTTGCAAAAAATCGCGTGCGCAAGCACAATTCCCAGAAGAGAACACCGCGTCCCGCAACCGAACACGGTTCGTTTTTGCAAATTGACCGAGGTGTTTATAAATCGACCGCCAAGCGAGCTATTAGCTGCACCCGAGAGGAAGCTTACTTGAGTTCTGGGCTGCCGGCGTTCGCGGCTTCGGCGGACCAATTCTGGCGGACGATCATGTTCTGATCGGTGAAGAACGTCCGCCGGCCCGACGTGTTGTACACCTTGGGATTCGCATTGAGCGTGTAACCGGATGGCGTCGCCGTCATGGTGAAAATGTAACCGTCCTTCTCACCGATCGCGAGCGAAGACGGAATCAGGTCGGCCGCTTGCGGACCAGGTCCGCCGCTGGTGGGCGGTCCCAGTTCGGCCAGCGTGGTTGCAAACCTGCCGAACTGAGACATGTACTGGGTCTGCATGGTGTTGACGGTTTGTAACTCGCGGATCACGGCCATCTCGCTGGCGTTCATGCGGGCGCTCCCCAACTTGGGAACGGCGATCGCCAGAATAATCAGGATGATCGCAATCACGATCAGAAGCTCGATCAGCGAGAAGCCGGCTGCACGGCGGCGTTTACGAAACTGCTCCATGACAATAATTATGACGCGAAACGGCCCACTAGCGTGGAAGGTCGTTTGCCATTGCGATCGCGCCCAACACGCCGGCGCGCCGCCCCAGCTCGGGTGGAACCAAATCAGGCGGCTCCATGTAGCCGTTCAGTAACTCCGCCACGCGCGCCTTAATCTTCGGTAAGAGCTCCTCGCGCTCCATTACCCCTCCACCCAAAATGATGCGCTCCGGCGCGAGCGTGCAGGTCCAGCTCACGATGCCGAGCGCTAAGTATTCCGCCTCCAGATCCCAAGCCGCGTGACCGTCCGGGAGCAGCTTTCCAGGCCGGCCCCAACGCGCCTCCACCGCCAGCGCTGCCGCCAGCCCCTCCAGGCAATCGCCGTGGTACGGACAGTTGCCGGGGAACGGATCCCGCAGCCGATCGTGAGGGGTTCGAACGTGTCCCATCTCGGGATGCGAGCGTCCGTGAAGCAATCGCCCATCCAGCATTGCGCCCCCGCCGATTCCGCTGCCAACTGTCACATAGATAAAACTGCCCAGTCCGCGTCCCGCGCCCCACCGGAATTCGGCCAGCGCTGCGGCATTGACGTCGGTATCAAAAGCGATCGGCACACCCAGCGCCCGGCCGACAGCGCCGGCAAAGTCACAGTTCCTCCAGTCCTGCTTCGGCGTGGAGGTGATGTACCCAAAGGTGGGCGATCCGGGGTTCGGATCGATGGGCCCGAAGCACGCGATCCCAACCGCAGCCACAGGTGCGCTAGCGCGAAAAAACTCCACCGCGCGCGCGATGGTTTCACCCGGCTGCGTGGTTGGGAATTCGAACGTCTGGAGGTCCGCCGGCCCGCTTCCCACGGCGCACACAAACTTCGATCCTCCGGCTTCGATTCCTCCAAAATGCGGCACGGGTCCATTTTACCCGGAGGGTTTACCCGGAAGGCTTACCCGGAANNGAAGGCTTACCCGGAAGGCTTACTCGGAAACCACTGGAATCGCATCGGGCTACAATAAAAGTATCCATGAGATTCTCTGCGTTCGCCCGTATAATTGCGTTTTCCGGCCTCGCCGCCGGCGCTGTCGTTGTCGCTTGTGCCCAGCAGCCTTCTTCCCCCGCCAGTCCTGCTCCACCTAAAGTTACGTTGACGCCCGCGGCGCCCGCAACTCCGGCAGTCGCGCCCGCGAGCACGGTACCACCGGACACGGTGGTCCTCACCATCGGGGAACGGACGATCACCCGAGTTCAATTCGAGCTGTTGCTCGCCTCGCTGGCGCAAAACGGACGCGCTGCTTCCACGCCCGCCGAAAAGCGGAAGGTCGCCGAACAGTACGGCGATCTCGAAATGATGGCGCAAGAGGCGCGCAAGCGAATGCTGGACCAAAGCCCCGAAGCCAAACAAATGATCGCCGTCCAGGCCGACAACGTCCTAGCCAACCTGCTGGCCAAGAAAATCAACGAGCAAGTTCAATTCACCGATCTAGATCTTCGCGCTTACTACGATGCGCATAAGGACGACTTCGAAGAGGCCAAGGGAAGCCATATTCTGATCCGCTTCAAAGGATCGAAGGTTCCCCTGAAAACCAACGAGAAAGATCTGACCGAACCAGAAGCGCTTGCCAAGGCGCAGGAAATCCGCGGCAAGATCCAGGCTGGCGCAGATTTCGCGACCCTCGCCAAGGCGGAATCCGATGATGCCGGGTCCGCCGTCAAGGGCGGCGACTTAGGTACCTTCAGGCACAAACAAATGGTTGGGCCTTTCGACGAAGCAGCCTTCACTCTGCCTGTCGGCCAAGTGAGCGAGCCGGTGAGAACCGATTTCGGTTATCACATCATCAAGATCTCATCGCGCACGTCCAAGACCTTCGAGGAGGCCAAACCCGAAATTGAAAAGCAGCTCAAGCCCAAGATCGTGAAGGATGCGATGGAAAAGATCAAGGCCCAGACGCCGGTGACGCTGAACGACGAATACTTCGTCAAGTAGTAGGGCGGAGGCGTCCGCGCGCAACGCCCTCGCCGGAAGCTCACCGCATGCGGTCCACCCAATCCAGGTAGCGCATCAAATCCGCGCGATGCTCCCAGGCAAAGCGCCAAAAATCTCGACCCCCAATTTTTTCGGCGGGAACGCCCCAGTAGGTTTCCATGCGCCAGCGCAGATAGGGGCTGCGCCAGGGACGCAGCCGGTAGCCCCGCGTCGCGCGCCACAAAAAGCGCAGCATCAGGGGAGCTGGCTCACTGCCTTCTTGGGTTCCGAGTCCAGCGCCTTCTTGGGCCCCGAATCCGGTGTCGCGTAATAGCCAGTCCGAGTGCGAACCGTGGGATGCCCCGGCCCGTTCACCGTGACTTTGATTTGGCGGAAGCTGCCGTCCATCTGCTGAACCGTCGGCGAGTAGGCGATGGTGTATTGATTCCGTATTTCGTGCGCCACTTGCAGCGCGATCTCGTCCACGTCCGAAGCGCCCTTCGGATAGAACGCCAGGCCTCCCGAATCGTGGCTGATGGAATCCAGCGCGCGCTTGGCCAGCCGCGCCTCGCGACGCTCTTCTTCGTTCAACAGGCCGATGGCATACACCAGAACCTCGTTCTGCTGAGCGCGGTTCACCAGTTTCTCCAGGCTGATGTTGCTGGCGTTGTCGTTGCCATCGGTGATTATCAGCAACACTTTTTTCTGCCGCTTGCCTTCCTTGCGCAAGTAATCCATCGACATGCTGATGGCGTCGCGCATGGCCGTGCCGCCCCTTGAATCGATGCGCGCGATGCCTTCTTCCATCTTCTTGATGTCGTTGGTGAATGGCACGTCGAGAAACGCATCGTCGTTGAAATTGACGATGAACACCTCGTCTTGCGGATTGGAAGCCTTCACCAGATCGACCGAAGCGGTCTCCACCTTCTGCCGCTTCTCCCGCATGCTGCCGCTGTTGTCGATGATCATCCCGAGGGAAATCGGCACGTCCTCGCGCCGGAATATCTTGATGGGCTGCTCGACACCGTTCTCGAAAACCTTGAAGGCCTTTTGCTGCAAATCCGTGACCAGCTTGCCGCTCTTGTCCAGCACGCTTACCGGCAGAACCACCAGGCGCGTGCCAACGGTGAAGGTCGGCTCTTCAGAAGAAAGCGGGGTCTGCGGCGGCGGGTTTTGCGAAGAGCTCTGCGCCCAAATCAAACAGGAGGAAGCCAGCAAAAACAGGGCGACTAAACTAAGCGCGCGCTGATCACTGAGACGGCGCATAGTAGCCGAGGCGGAAAAACGCTTTGAGTGGAGGCAGCCCCCGCGGCTGCACCAGCTTGACGTTGACGTGCCGGTACTTGCCGTCACGGGTCTGATTGGTGGAACTGTAGTACAGCACGTATTGATTGCGGAGTTCAATTCCAATTTTGGCTGCGATATCGGCAAGTTCGTTCAGATTCTCCACATTATAACTGCGGCCGCCCGTCAGCTCAGCCACTTCACTCAACAAGCCTGGGCCCATCTGCTCTTCCGGCGTCCGGCCACGCGCTCCAATGGGCTCGAAGATGCCGATTCCATAAATCTGCACATCGGCTTCCCGAACCGCGTTCTTGATCTCACTCTCAGTATAGCGGCTGTTGTTGTCTCCGCCATCGGAGATAATCAAGATCGCCTTGCGAGGATTGCGCGCCTTCTTCATCTGGTTCATCGCCATGTAGACGCCATCCAGCAGCGCGGTTTTTCCCTTGGATTGCGCGAATTCCAAACGATTCTGAATCTCGCCGGTGTCGGCGGTGAACGGAACCACTAGCTCCGGGCGGTCGTTGAACTCGATCAGGAAAAATTCGTCTTCCGCATTCGCGGTTTTGAAGAACTGAACGGCCGCCTGGCGCGACTTCTGGAGCTTGGGCCCCATGCTGCCGCTGGTATCGAACACCAGGCCAATGGAAAGCGGAGCGTCCTCGCTCGAAAAGTCCAGGATCTTTTGCTCGATCTTGTCTTCAAACAGCTTGAAATGTTCTTTTTCCAGCCCCGTAACGAACCGGTTCAATGGATCCGTCACCGTCACGTTGATCTGCACCAGCGTGGTGTCGACGCGAATCCGGTCCGATCGCAGCTCCACCGGTTTCGGATCTTTGTCGGAGGTCTTGACGCGAGGCGTGATCGCGACGGCGGGGTCGTCCGCCGATTTTGCAGCCGGCGCCGCAAACAGCAACCAAACCAGAGCAATGCAGGAAGGAAGAAGGCCGAAACTGCGGACCCGAACTAAGCGCTGCGCCACGTAATTCACCGCCCAGTTACAACTCTTTACAAGTATACCATCGTTCTTCCGCGCTGCACGTTCCAAACTCAACCATTGTAGACTTGTAGGACATCGCGGAGGTTCTTGTTGATTTCGCTACGCTCTTTGATCGCCTATCTCGCAATTCAGAGCCTTACTCAACCCACTTTTGCGCAATCCATGCTGACCGGGCCTCCCCAGGCTTCCAGTCTTGCCGGCTACTCGCCACAATCCTCCAAGACAGAGCGCGACTGGGAAGCGAAGCTCCAGGCCGGCATCGTGCCGGAGAACCTGCGCCAGAACATGCAGCGTCTGAGCGCGCGTCCGCACTTTGTGGGTTCTGCCTACAATCAGGAGAATGCGGACTGGATGCTCTCCAAGTTCAAAGAATGGGGATTTGACGCGCACATCGAAACTTTCCAGGTGCTTTTCCCCACGCCCAAAGAGCGCGTGGTTGAAATGATCGAGCCGACTAAGTTCCGAGCCAAGCTGGAGGAACCCGCCGTCCTTGGCGATCCGACCTCCAGTCAAGCTGCCGAACAGTTGCCTACCTATAACGCATACTCTATCGACGGAGACGTGACCGCGCCGCTAGTCTACGTGAACTACGGGAACCGCGAGGATTACGAGCAACTGGACCGCCTCGGAATTTCCGTTAAGGGCGCCATTGTGATCGCGCGATATGGGGGAGGCTGGCGTGGCATCAAGCCCAAAGTTGCGGCCGAGCATGAGGCCATCGGTTGCATCATCTATTCCGATCCCAAGGACGATGGATTCTTCAACGGCGACGAGTATCCCAAGGGCGGATGGCGGCCGAGCGGAGGCGTGCAACGCGGCGCCGTCACGGATACGGATTATCCCGGCGACCCGTTGACGCCAGGAGTTGGCGCCACCGCCGACGCCAAGCGGCTGGCTATCAAAGACGCCAAAGTCATCACCAAGATTCCCGTGTTGCCGATCTCTTATGGCGACGCACTACCGCTGCTTTCCGCGTTAGAGGGAGCGGTTGCTCCGGAGGCATGGCGAGGAGCCTTGCCGATCACATATCACGTTGGGCCCGGTCCCGCGAAGGTTCATCTGAAAGTGTCTTCGAACTGGGACTTAAAGCCGGTGAACGACGTGATTGCCACCCTGCGCGGGTCGGATGCGCCCGACGAGTGGGTGATCCGTGGAAATCACTTCGATGCCTGGGTCAATGGCGCCGAGGACCCGATCTCGGGGATGGTCGCAGTTTTGGAAGAAGCTCGCATGCTCGGCGAGCTCCATAAACAAGGATGGAATCCCAAGCGAACCATCATCCTGTGTGCGTGGGATGGCGAGGAGCCGGGGCTGCTGGGCTCCACCGAGTGGGCCGAAACCCATGGCGACGAACTTCAGAAGCACGCTGTCGCTTACATCAACTCCGACAGCAATGGGAGAGGCTTTTTCTCCGCCGGAGGCACGCATGATCTAGAACACTTCATCAACGACGTAACTCGTGAAATTCAGGATCCGGAGAAACACATCACAGTCCAGCAACGGGAGCGTCTGCTGCGAATCTCCAGAACGCGCACCACCGAGGAAAGGGCTGAGATCAGAAAAAGCAACGATCTGCGGATCAACGCACTGGGGGATGGCTCCGATTACACCGCATTTGCGGATCACCTGGGCATCTCCGCCCTCAACATCGGTTACGGCGGAGAGAACGATGCCGACGCCTACCATTCCATCTACGACGATTTCGCCTGGTACACCAAGTTTGTGGATACCGATTTCTCTTACGGCCGCGCGTTGGCGGAGACCGGCGGCAGGGCAGTCATGCGATTGGCGGATGCCGAGTTGATTCCGTACGAGTACAACGCGCAGGCGGAGACCATTGGACGGTATGTGAAAGACCTGGAGAAGCTGCTTAAAGACAAGCAGGAGGAGATCGCCGAGCGCAATCTGGAGCTGAAGGAAGGCGTGTTCATGGCCACAGCCGACCCGCGCAAGACCTCTGTTCCTCCTCCAGCGAAGCCGGTGCCGCCGTTCATGAACTTCGCTCCGCTGCTGAATGGAGTGGAGGCGATCAAGAACAGCGCGCAACGTTACCAGGCGGCGTTTGCCAAATGGCAGACCAGCGGAACCGATTTGCCGGCCCAGACCGCTGCAGCTCTGAACGCGGAGCTAATGCAGATTCAGCGAACGTTTTTGACTGAGAAAGGCTTACCGGAGCGGCCGTGGTACAAGCATCAGATTTACGCTCCTGGCGCGTATACCGGATACGGGGCGAAGCCGATTGCGGCCGTTCGAGAATACATGGATCAAGAAAAATGGAAGGAAGCTGACGCCCAGGTTCCCATGGTTGGTCAAGTGATGGAGAATGTCGCGGCGGCCATCGGCAAAGCCGCGGATGATCTGGAGAAGGCTGTGGGGCAGGGGCGGTAGATCCTCGGCGCCTACGTGCGCATGCGCGTGAAAAAATACATCCCCGCCGTCGCGAACAAAACGTCCGGCGACCAAGCCGCGATCACGGCCGGCAACAGGTTCACGTCTCCCATCTGCTCGAACAGCCGGCCAATCGCCCAATAGGCGATCGCAATCGCAAAGCTCACGCCCACCCCCGCCATCGCGCCGCGATTTCCAGCCAGGAACGCGAACGGCACCGCGATCAGCGCCATCACCAGCGCGAACAGCGGCAGCGCGAACTTGCGGTAGAAACTCACCTGTAGCGTGATGGTGTCGATGCCGCTGCGCTTCAAGTCGCGAATGTAGGCCGCCAGTTGCTGGTAATTCATCTGCTGATCCTGCAGCACCTCCTGCAGAAAGTAATCCGGGCGTTCGTAGATCTCCTGAAACGTCGTGGCCTGGCCCGCGAAATTCTTGAACTGCTCGCGGCGCCCCCCCGGATCCTGGCGGCTCCATCCGTTCTCGAAAATCCAGGTGTGCAACGCCGGCTCCCAACGCGCCCTCTCCGCCGAGATGTGCTTATGAACACGGAAGTCGGCTGGGTCCAGCTCGAACACTTGCGGTCCCAGCATCAGCTTTTGCTCCCCGTCAATTGAGTACCTGAAATAGAACACGCGCGGATCGTTGTTCGACCCCGGATCGAAGACCCAATGCCGATCCGGATGCAGATAGGTCTGGACGGCCTTGCCCTTGATCTCCTTCCGGATCGCGTCCTGCCTGCGATTGGCGTCCGGCACGTAGTAATGAGCGAAAGCAAACAAGCCGCAGCTCATCAACAGCGCCGCGCCCAGCACCGGCACGGCCACACGATACAGACTCACGCCGCTGGCTTTCAGAGCCGTGATCTCGTTGTGCTTGGTGAGAACGCCGAAAGTAATCAGCACCGCCACCAGCACGCTGATCGGCGCCTCATCGAAGATCAGCTGCGGCGTCAGGAAGAACAGGTAGGTGACCACCCGGAACATCTTGATGTGATTCTTCACAATGTCGCTCAGCAAATCGAAGAACGTGTAGACGTGGGTCATCAGCACGAACCCGATCAGCAGCAGCGCGAACCAGAACAAGAAGCTTTTCAGCACGTAGCTGTCCACCACTTGCGGAGCCAGGAACATCCGCCAGGCCCGCCGGCGCGAACGCAACTGCGCGGCAGCCAGCGGCATGGTTCCACGCAGGCGAGCCCAGGCAGTGCCGATCCAGGCGCTGGCTACGGCGATCAGGTCCCGGTCGCCCGGCCGCTCCAACTGCACCAACAGAATTAACCCAACCACCGCGAAGGTGGCGTTCGGGATCCACATCGCAATTCCAACCGGAAGCGCTTGTTGTTTGGCCAGACCCTGAGCGGCGATGAGTCCCATCCAATAGATGAACGCCAGCGCGACCGTGAAAACGAAAGCCGGGGATTTCCCGCCCTTGCGCGACGATATCCCCAGCGGAATCCCGATCAGAGCCAGCAGGAAACAGGCCGGCGGCAGCGCCAGCCGCTGGTGCAGCTCGATGCGCGCTTGAAGAACGCAATCGCGATCCAGCTTCTTGTCTTTGTAGGCCAGCCGGTACAGCGGAATGGTATCGATTTCGGTGTAGCCCTTGGCATGAATATCGCTGGGCTTGGTGGCCTCCAGAATCTGCGCTCCCGCCGGCGCCGACGTAGTGTAGTAATCCACCGGATCCTTGCCGACGTCGTAAGTGGCGCCGTCCTGCAGCGAGAGTTGGATCTGATTCTTGGCCACATCCGGGACGGCGATGGCGTGGGCGGCCACCGTGACGGTGGGACCTTCGCCGCGATCGTGGTCGGTCTTCTTCTGTTCCTCCGCCGGCGTTGTGTCGGCGATAAAGACATTGCGCCAGCGATTCACCGCCCCTGGGGTCACGTCGCTGATGTAGATAATCCGATTGGGAAATCCTTCGTCAAAAACTTGCGGCTGCACTTCCGAAGTCAACTCGGCCGACGCCAGTTGATTTAGAACCTTGTAGGTCCTCCAGGTGGCGTAGGGCGTAAACCAAAGCGACGCGGTAGCCGTCACCAGCATCGCCAATGTGGCGAACCCCAGCACCGGTGCGATTACTTTGCTAGAGGGAACTCCGCACGCGCGCATGGCGATGATCTCACCGTCGCTCGACATCCTGCTCAGCGCCAGCAGCACGCCCACCAGCACGCCGAGGGGGACCGTAAACGTTAGCGTGAATGGAATCGCCAGCGCAAACAGCTGGGCTACCGTGGCCGGCGGCGCCGAACTCCGCACCAGAATCGCGAATAGCTTGCCGGCTCTTTGCAGGAACAGCACGAAGGTGAACAGCACAGCGCCGAATAGCGCGCTCTTGGACACCTCGCGGAAAACCGAGCGGGAAAGCAAGCCCACGTTTATCTGCCTTGCGATCCCAACGCCGCGGCCGTTACCGGTTGCGGGCCCAGCGCCGGAGGCGGGACGATAGGCGGCTTGGGCGTCTCTTCCTCTATCGGCGCCAGTTCCAGCTCCTCAAACAAGACCGCGGGCGCGATCACCGAAGCCGTCGTGATGAATGTCCCTCGAGGATTGGTATCGATCAAATCAAGAACGTAATTCTCGTCCGAAGCCGAAACGATATCTTTGAAGGAGCGCGTCGAGACCCCGTGAAATTGCAGGCTTCGCACCAGTTCCTCCCGCCCATCCGGATATACCCGGTAAGCCAAAAGCGGCGAGGCGACGGCGTGCGCGCCTGCCGCGGATCCGGGAGAGTCAAGCTTGCGAATCAAAATCCCGTACGGTTTGTTTCTCTCCTTGCACATATCCATCAGCTTCTGCTTCAGGCCGGCCTCGGGCGCAGTCTGGGATGCGCGAATAAACAAATTGCCGAAGCCCGGCGCTTGATCGCCGAAAGATCCGGTAAAGCGCGCGTGCCCGTTCGAGCCGGGAAAATCCTTGAACACCGGCGTGCGAGTAAGCAGGAAGGTCTTCAGCACCCCCTTCTCCACCAGCGTGACCGGCTGAGGCGCGACACCTTCGACGTCGTACAGATAATGGCCGAGCAGCGTGTGGCCGCCGAACTTGGTCTGGGTGGAATCGTCCACTACATCCATCCAGTCCGGCAGAATGTGCGATCCCACGCGATTTTCGAGTTCGCTCGCGACCATCTGGGGAACTCGCCCCGGATCCGCGATCGGCTTGCGAGTCAGCTTGAGGTTGTCTCCCAGCAATTGTCCAAACAGTTGAGCCGCCGCGGGAGCCTCAAACAGCACCGGACCGTCATAGGCCTCGCCCGCCGGCGCCTGGCTCAGAGCGGTCACATGCTCGGCGACCTCTTTGGAAGCGCGCGCCAGTTCCTCTTCCCCCGGCAGCCCGTCCGCTTCGAAGGCCGGAAAACCCTGGGCGTCGTGTACTTCAGTGCCGTCCGCCGCCAAGCCCCGCGCCGCCACCCGAATGTACGCCAGATCCTCTGGAAGGCGCAAGGTTGTGCCTTCCGAGTTCAGCACGTAGTTGGTGGATTGCGAGGTCTGCATCTCCACTCCCGACGACAGCACCTGCGGGTACGCGCCGAACATCGCTGAGAGCTTGACGATTTCCTTCTTCCAAGCGTCCAGCGCGACCGGTTTCCGCTCGATCGGAAGAATCAATTGCGCCGGCGGAGCCTTGGAAAAATCGGGAAGCGCGTCCGGCAGGCTCACGTTCTTCAGCGACGAGCGCTTGCGCGCGATAGCGTCCTCGGCGGTCTTGAACGCGCGATCCGTGGCCAGCCAATATACATCACGGAACGCCAGATAGTTATCGTCGAGCGAAAGACGGTCCGGATCGTAGCGTCTCCCGCTGTAAGCTTCCGAATAAATGTGGTTGGTATTGTCGAAATCGTAGTTTCCAACCCGCACTTGCACGCTGGGAACCCGATAGTCGCTATCGACGGATTCGATGAGCGCGCCCAAACTAGCGCCGATTCCGTGGCTGAGCGTGTCTTCGGTACGGTACTCGATGTAATACGGCGCAACCAGGCCCAGATGGGCCAGTTCGTTGGAGCGCTTCAGCTCGTCCTGCATGGCGCGCAGCAGCGTGTCATTGTTGGGCTGAGGGCTTGGCTGAGGGATTGGCTGGGCGCCCAAAACCAGCGCTGTGAGAAACGCACAAACCGCCCAGCTCCTCACTGCGAAACTCCCAGGTCCACGGGCCGGCCCAGGAACGGCGGCCGATCCTGCGAGCGCTGCTTCTTCTGAATTTCGATCTCGGAAACCAAAACCGAGGGCGAAATGGCCGACACCGGGACTTGTCCGGACTCGGCGCCGCAATAGCCGTTGAAAACTTGCGGCCGGTCCGACGTCGCCAGGATCTTCGAGAAACTGGCAAGCGGCGTGCCAACGATGTCCACGCCCCGCACCAACTCGTCCGGACGGCCATCCGCATATACGCGGTACACCATCAGCGGAATCACCGTGAAGGCTTGCAGGCCGCGCCGCTGGGTGGTGGTGTAGCCGCCCGTCACTTCGTCGAACAGAAGCCCGTAGGGCTTGTTCTGCCGCTTGATCTCGGCCAGCAGCATCTCGCGCAAAGCTTGCTCTGAAACCTGCTTGGCCGATTCCACAATCAGGTTGGATTGCCGCGACACCACTTCCAATCCCGGCTGCCGCCGCCCGTGCCCGTTGGAATGGTCCACGCCCTGGATGGGAGAGCGCGACATCAGGAACGTCTTCAGCACTCCGTTTTCCACCACCGTCACTGGGCGGGCCTTCACGCCTTCATCGTCGTAGCTGTAGTAGCCGTTGAGATCCACTCCACCCAGCGTTTTGCGCGTCGGATCGAACACCACCGACAGGAAACTCGGCAGAATCGGCGTTCCAACCGCCTTGGTGAAAGTTTGTCCCTCGCCTTCGTCCTTCTGCCGATGACCCTCGATGCGGTGGCCAAAAATCTCGTGGAAAAAGACTGCGGCCGCTCGCCCGGAAAGGATCGCCGGGCCAACGAACGGTTCCACCGCCGTGGCCTGCACCAGCTTGGATAAATTCGCGCTGACCCGGCTGGCCGCGGCATCGATCACCGCCTCCGGCGGCAGGTGCGCCAGATCAGTCGCCTGAAAATCTTCCAGATCCACCAGGTCCATGCCGTCCGTGGCTTTGCCGCGCGCCACGATGGACAGGCCCACGAAATCGCGCCCATGCAGCAGCCGCGTGCCCTCGGTGCTGACCATGTATTTGGAGATTCTCTGAACCGACAGATTCACGTTCGAGTACAGCACGTCGGGAGAATGCGCCAGATCCGCCGACCATTTGCGCACCCGCTTCACCCACTCGTTGTCCACCGCGCCTATGGCCGGCGGCGGTTCCTGATACACCGACGGCGGCTCGCTCGAAAAATCGGCCGAGCTGTCCGCGTCCTTGACCTTGGTCTCCTGATTGGACTTGATCTCGATCAACCGCCGTGAGGCCAGCTTGTAAGTCCGGTCCGTGTCCAGCCATACTTTGCGCCGGATCGCGTCCCCCACATCGTCCAGCGGCAGCACATCCCCGCGCGTGAACCGTCCTCGCTGCCCGTTCACCGCATGATAGTTGTCGAGTTGCGGCGAGCCCACCCGCAGCGTGATATCCAGATACCGCAAGCGGTTCTTGTGTTGTGATTCGAGCGTGCCCATGGTCGCCGCCACCGTTTGGCTCTCCTCGTCGGTGACCGTGTAATCCATGTAGTAAGGCGGCGGGTCCGCCTTTTGCTTCAACACCGTGAAGTTGCGCTGCAGTTCATCGCTGAGAATGTCGAGCAGCGAAGGAGCAGGAGCAGCGGCCAGCGGAATCGCCCAGCCCAGCGAAAGCGCACAACTAAGAGCAGCGACGAGCGTAACTAGAATGCGGCGCACCAAACATCAGGATACCAAGGCGGACGCCTTCCCGCGCCGGATTCGGACTCTTGGTCCGACTCAACTAGCTCGCGCGAATCAGCTTGCGCCGCACCACGATGCCCATCAAAATCGCCCCGGCGCCCAGAAATGGAATGGTGGAAGGTTCGGGAGTTTCGGCAACACCAGTCACACTGGGAGTGTAACCATTACCCAGCAGGAGCACCCCACAACCGTTACAATCGTTGCCGGACGTGATATCGATCGTCCCCCCGGCGCTTGTCAAATCCGAGGCCAAAACGAGATTGAGATACTGGGCATAACCTGCGCTGGCGAGGCCGATCCCTCCTGGCAAGTAGGGGTTATCCCCCACCGTAGCCGTGAATTCGCCCGACGTCAACGTACCCGTTACATCGACGGAAATGGTCTCAATCGTGTCGACCGAGTTATCAGTTGTAAAGGATCCGATGGCCTCGTTGATCTCCGTACTGTTAGGGAGTTGGAAGTACACGTCGTTAAGAGTCCACACAATATCCGCCATGGCGCAGACGCCGCTCCCTAGCAGTAAACCTAGCCCGATCATCACTCTCGAAATAGCTTTCATTTAGTTCCTCCTGGAACAGAGCTCACTCGCCTTGGCTGGCCTCAGCATGAAGTATGGGCGCAATCAACCTTTGGTGGGGACAAATTCCGCAATAACGGTACTGTTACTGCCATGGCGCGCCCCGCGGGTGGTGAATCGGTGTGAGCACTTTGAGACAGATTCTGAGACAAATTCCTCTCCACGAGCGCGGCAGGTTGTATACTAGGGGCACACTGAAGTTACCCTGGGGTGTATTCTTGTTGCCAGCGCAGGGCGCCCTCACTTTGGGAGCGGAGAAGCGTTGCCACTACGCTCTTGCCCTTCTGGCTTCAGCCCACAAATTCGCGGTCTTTTCGGAGGCTCTATGTTAGCGACTCGATTCATCCGGCGCTTTGCGCTCATCTCTATTGTCGCGGCAGTCTCGTTCCACGACGCCCACGCCCAGTCCGGTTTCGGCAAGGCGCCGACGCCGGCACAGGCCCCATCCAGCAAGCCAGCGCCAGCCGCTTCAGAGCCAGCACCCTCGACACCAGCACCTAGGCAGCGCATGCACCCCGCGCGCCGCAGACCTCGACCCGCCCCAGCCTCGAATAAGGCTGCCAATTAGGACGCGCGATATGGCTGCCAATCGAAGAATCTCCAAACTCTGCGCGATTCTCGCCTTGCTGCCAATCACGCTGCTGGCGCAAGCCGACCGCATCTCAGGTCAGGTGGATCCCAGCCGCCTCCTGCCAGTGGCGGGGAACGTAAACCCGCAGGCCACGCCGGCCTGGGACCAGGGTCCGGTGGATCCCGCGATGAAGCTGAACTACGTCCGCCTGATGCTCAAGCCTTCGGCGGCGCAGCAAACCGCACTCGACCAGTTGCTGCGCGAGCAGCAGACGCCTGGTTCACTGAACTTCCGGAAATGGCTCACGCCCGAGCAGTTCGCCGCAAGGTTCGGTATCAGCCAGGCCGACATCGACAAGATCATCGGCTGGATGCGGTCGCAAGGATTCGACATCATCACAGTTGGCCGCGGCCGGAAGTATATCGCCTTCAACGCCACCGCGCAGCAGATTCAAAGCGCGCTGAAAACGGAGATTCACCATTACCGGGTAAAGGGCGAACTGCACTTTGCGAACGCTACCGACCCCTCGGTTCCGGCGGCCATCCAGCCGCTGGTGCTGAGCTTCATGGGGCTGAACGATTTCAAACCAAAGCCGGCGGTGCGTACGAGCACAGCAGCGAAACCACGTTACACAGACAACAACGGAAACAACGAGCTGGCGCCTGGGGATCTCGCGATCATCTACGATCTGCTCCCGGTGTACAACATGAACAACACGGGTTCGGGGATGAGCATCGCCGTAATCGGGCGAATCGATATTCAGCTCTCCGACATCAACACCTTTCGCTCCAACTTCGGACTATCCGTCAATCCGCCTACACTCGTTCTGGTTCCCGGCTCCGCGGACCCGGGCATGGCTAGCACAGACGACGAAACCGAATCGGACCTGGATCTCGAGTGGGCCGGTGGAATGGCACCGGACGCAACGGTTCTGTTCGTTTATTCCACCGACGTGATCACCTCCGCCACCTACGCGATCGACCAGAACCTGGCGCCCGTAATCACCTTCAGCTACGGGGAATGCGAACTCCTTGCGTCCGGCACCGACGCACAAAGCACCCAAAGCTTAGCCCAGCAGGCCAACGCGCAAGGCATTACCTGGATGGCATCCTCGGGTGACTCCGGTGCGGCAGCGTGCGATAGCCAGCAGGCCCAGAACGGCTTAGCCGTCCAGGTTGAATCATCCGTTCCGGAGATCACTGGAGTGGGCGGCTTGATGTTTAATGAGGGCGGCAGCAACTACTGGAACTCCCAAAACAGCGCCAACGGGTCCTCGGCGACCGGCTATATTCCAGAGACCGTGTGGAATGAGTCTACCGACAGCCAGCTGTCGGCGGGCGGCGGCGGCTTCAGTACTTTCTTTACTCAACCCGCTTGGCAGGTTGGTCCCGGCGTTCAGGCTGGAGTGATGCGCGGGGTACCGGACGTGGCTCTCGCGGCCGCGGATGGCCACGATCCATACATCATCGTCACCGGGGGAAACTTCGAACTTGTAGGGGGAACGTCCGCCGCTACCCCGTCCTTTGCCGCGATGATTCTCCTGCTGAATCAATGGTTGGGAACCAGCGGCCTGGGAAATATCAATCCAACCCTGTACGGCATGGCGCAGAGTACACCCAATGTGTTTCACGACATCACCAACGGCAACAACGCAGTTCCCTGTGTGGCCAACTCTACGGATTGCGGGGCCAGCGGATATTTCGGATACTCCGCGGGGCCGGGTTGGGATCCAGCCAGCGGACTGGGCTCGGTGGACGCCTACCAGTTGTTTAACAACTGGAACACCGGCGCTGTCAGCACAACCACTACGGCCACGGCTAACCCCAGCAGTTTCAACCAGAGCGGTAGCACGCAGCTTATGGCGACGGTCACCGCGTCCAGCAGCACGACTCCCACCGGCACGGTGGCGTTCACGGTGGGCAGTGTTTCTTTGGGTAGCGCCACGCTATCGGGTTCCGGATCCAGCGCCACCGCATCCTTCACTGCGTACGGAAGCCAGTTTTCCGCTGGCAACAACACCATCGAAGCGACCTACAACGGGAGTAATAGCATAAGCGGCTCGACGGGATCGGTGAGTGTCTCGGTGAGCGTTCCCCAAGCCGCATCCGCCATCGTTCCATCTGTGAACCCGGATCCGGTATATGAACAGACACCCAACGCGAACGGCTATAGCTGGTTTTTCACCCTGACACTAACCGACACAACTAGCACCGGCACCACACTCACGGGCTTCACCATCAATGGCGCGGATGCTTCGAGCAACATCAACGATTGGTTCGGCTCCTCGGCGATCCCCGGCAACGGCACTCTATCGGCGGTCCTGGACGCCAACAACGAGGCGATCCCGAAGGTCCCGGACCAGGTAATATTTGGGTTCACCGGCATGGATGCCAGCGGAGCCTCGTGGACACAGCAAATCACGGTGCCGTTCTATGGCATGCAGATCTCCGCTGCCATGCAGCTGGTAGGGCTGCCGGACACCATCCTGCGCGACCCCACGGAGCCAGTCGACTGCCAGTGGTTCCAGTATCTGGGGTTGCAGGAGCTCAACGGGCACGCCGTATACCTGCAGCACTTCTATGCGGACGGTGAGGATTTGTCCAGCCAGATTGCCGCTTACTTCGGCTCTACCATCCTGCCCCCTCTGGGGGATTTGACAGGTGGAATTTGCTGGAATCTCAGCAACCAGACTCTCCCCGAGACCCTAAGCTATGAGATAGACGGAGTCGATGGCTCAGGCAATAAGATAAGCACCACCGCAACCGCGACTTTCGAGCGACCGCCCGCGAATCCCGGAACGCTCACCACCTCCGCCGATGCGAACAACGACTACGTCCCATTAGCGGTAGCTAATGCATCTCAATCTGCGACAGACGGCATCAACGTCAACGTCAACAGCGGACAGGCCTGGACCATCTCCCTTTTTCCATCCAACCGGACCACCCAGTGGCTAACAGTTTACCCGCTCTCCGGCACCGGGCCTGCAAGCGTGTACCTTTCGGCTTCCGGATCCGGCTTAGCCCCCGGCCTGTATCCGGCGTTCCTGGTCTTTCAGTCCGTGGACGCGTTGCCGGCGACTGTTCTGGTGGAGGTCGACTTCGTGGTGGGCACGCCCCAAATCAAAAACGTGCTCAATGGAGCCAGCTTCACGAATACGGGCCTTTCGCCCGGGCAGTTCTTTACAGTGTTCGGCGCGGGTTTGGGGCCGGCTAACGGCCAGGGGCTCCAACTGGATCAAACCGGACGCGTGGCCACCGCGCTCGACGGGCTCACCGTCCTCGTTAACGATGTAGTCGCCCCTCTGCTCTATATGGATGCCACTCAGATCAACGCTATCGCGCCGTACGAGATCGCCAATAATATTGGACAGAGTGTAACGGTGCAGGTAAACGACAACGGTGCAGTCAGCAGCTCATTCAACGTAAACGCCGTTGCTGCCTCCCCGGCAATTTTCCCGCTGGGCAACGGCCAAGGCGCGATCCTCAATCAGGACTACGCTGTGAACGGCCCCGACCATCCGGCCGCTCCCGGATCTTACATTTTCATCTTCGGCACCGGTGCAGGCCAGACCAATCCGGCGGGCGTGAACGGAGTAATCAACGGAAGCAACCCGGCGAGCCTGCCTGTTCCAGTGGGGGCCTTCTCGCTCACCATCGGAGGCGTGCCAGTGCCGGCCAATGACATCGCCTTCGCCGGAGATGCTCCTTATTCGGTGGATGGTTTCTTCCAGGTGGATGCGAAGATCCCGGCCAACGTGAGGTCTGGCCCGCAGCCGGTGGTTCTCACGATTGGGGGCATATCCGGTCCTCCCGCCAACGTGGTGGTTAAGTAGCGCGCGGGAGCTTGCGATCCAACACCAGCGCCTCCAAGCCCTCCACGCGCTCAAACACCGGATCGTTCGTTATCAAACCAGTCGCCTGCGCGTGCATGGCCGTCGCGGCTTGCAGGGCATCCGGAGTCCGCAGCCGGTGCGCGGCCCTAATCCGTGCTGCGATATCCGCAATTTCAAGACTTGGAGCTATCCAATCCAAATTCGGATATATGCTGAGAAGGGCGTAAAAGTCATTGACTTGCTGCTCTGCGCCCGAGCGGTACGCAGGTACCAGCAACTCCGTCATGGTGATCGTGGACGTGACGGCTGTGCAGTCTGGCCGATTCAACCAGGCAAATACCGAATCGGTTAGTTCCACATAGCGCGCGTTGGCTTCAACTTGATAGATGAAGACACTTGTGTCTAATGCAATGCGCCGATGCCGGCGCAAAAACGCGTGCAGCGCCGTCAGTCCCAACCCTTCCGTTCCTTAGCCAGATAGCCGTCCGGATAAAGCCCCTTGCCTATTCCGCGAATCGCTTTGTGAAACGATTTCGGCTTCTCGAGGACGATCACTCTCTCGCCGCGCACCACAACCAAGAGCTGGTCGCCTGCCTTCACACCCAACGCCTCGCGAGCCTCTTTGGGAATCACAATCTGGTTCTTGGAAGAAAGCTTTACTTGAGCCATCGCTTTACATCTTAGCAGAAAGTAAAGGGGTCGGTCATCCAGCCATTAGGGACCGTCCGCGCCACCGATCCCGGGATCGCCCTCAGGATCTTCGGAATCCTCCAGCCGGTCCAGCGGCCGGACGACAGTGTGCTGCGGCGCCGAGCGTTCCGCAACTTTCTGCGGCGCCAGCCGCCTTCGGGCGAATTCCTCGTCGTAACACCTCTGCGCCAATGCGACCACGCACGTGCTAGCCGAACAAACACAGTTTCATCCCGGTCGAATCGAGGACGACGTGCCTCCCGTACAATTGCCGTCAGGAGCATAAATCATGACAACCACTCGAACCGTGCTGATTTCCTGCGCGGCCATCCTGGCGATGGTCGTCCTCTGCGGCGCCGAAAAGCCCGCCGCAAAGTTTAGCGAACTGCAACGCCGCGAGATTCCCGGCACCGGACTTGAGGGCGTGACGACGGTGGCTGAGATCCCGCCTGGCGCGACATCCGCGCGACACAGCCATCCCGGTGAGGATTTCGGCTACCTCATCGAGGGGACCATCGTGCTTCAAGTGGATGGGAAACCTCCTCAAACGGTGCGGGCTGGGGAAGTATTTTTCACCGAGCGTGGCCACATTCACAATGCCCGCAACATTGGGACAACCATGGCGAAGGCGGTGGATACCTACGTCATCGACAAAGGAAAGCCGGGCATCACACCCGCTCCGTGAGGCTAGCTGGTCGGGGCGATGCTGGTGGCAAGACATCCCGCGCCTGTTCCTGGCTTAGCCAGAACAGGTCCAAAACGTAGGCTGCAATCACCACATCGCCGATCAGTGTCGCAAGCCGTCCGGAGGGAAGCAGTTGATCGACCGCCCAAATCACAAACGTCGCCGCGAGAAGTAACCGCTTGAACAAAATTCCGCGCGGCGGTCCCACGCGCAGTTGAAGGACTGCGTAGCCGACTCCCGCCATCGCCAATGGAATAGAACTAAGACCAGCGTGCAGCCTATCGGAGATCAAAGAAAGGTTTGACAGCAGGAGGAGTCCGGCGAACACTAATGCGGTCGTCATCAAACTTCGAATGGGCACTGTGTTGGTCGGCATAACGACATGCTAATCGATTCTTGCGCCGCCCAGCAGCGACCCGGTACCAGTCCTGGCACACCTGCAGGATGGATTAAACTTAGCTGATCCACCCGCATCCCTCTCGATTTCATAAGCGATTTTCACCACATGGCCTGGGCTCCCGATGGCTCCATCGTGGCCTTGGTGGTTGGATGGCGTTCGTCGATCTGGAAGTTCACCCCAGTCGCGCCTTGAAGCCTCCGCGGATCTTGCCGGGACCAGCCGCTACTACCGCTTTCCGCGCCGACCCCGCTACAATAGACTCTTAGGCCAACTCATCTTATGCCAGTGCCAGTCTCACAAATGTGGACCGTCGCCACCTACGTCCTCAAGCAGCGCCTCAAGCGCCGCCAGCGCTACCCGCTGGTCCTGATGCTGGAGCCGTTGTTTCGCTGCAATCTGGCCTGCGCGGGCTGCGGGAAAATCCAGTACCCGGCGCACATTCTTAAGAAAAACCTTTCGCCCGAGGAATGTTTCAAAGCGGTGGATGAGTGCGGCGCTCCCATGGTCTCCATCCCGGGCGGCGAGCCGCTAATGCATCCGGAAATCGACAAGATCGTCGAAGGCCTGGTGGCGCGCAAGAAATATATCTACCTCTGCACCAACGCTCTGCTGCTCAAGGAAAAACTTTCGCTGTTCAAGCCGAGCAAGTATCTCAGTTTCTCCGTCCATCTGGACGGCCAGCGCGAGCATCACGACTTTTCGGTTTGCCGCGAGGGCGGTTATGAAATCGCTGTCGAAGCCGTTCGCGAGGCCATCCGCGCCGGCTTCCGCGTCACCACCAACAGCACGCTGTTCGATGGAGTGGATCCGCAAAGCGTCCGGGCTTTCTTTGACGAGATGATGGACTTGGGCGTCGAGGGAATCATGGTCGCGCCCGGTTATTCTTACGACAAAGCGCCCGACCAGCAACATTTCATGGGGCGCGCGCGCACTCGCCGCACCTTCAAAGCGATTCTTTCGAATCGCAAACGCAACTGGATCTTCAATCAGTCGCCGCTGTATCTCGAATTCCTGATGGGCAAGCGTCACTATAACTGCACGCCCTGGGGCATGCCCACCTACAATCTCTTCGGCTGGCAGAAACCCTGCTACCTGTTGCAGGATGGCTACGCCGACACCTTCGCCGAGCTGATGGAATCTACCGCGTGGGAGCAGTACGGGACTGAGTCGGGCAATCCCAAGTGCGCCAATTGCATGGTGCATTGCGGCTTTGAGCCGTCGGCCGTCCACGATGGATTCTCTTCACTGCGCGGGTTCGCGGCCATGGCTCGTTCGTACCTATTCACGGCCTACCGCGACCAAGACGCCGAGCGTCTGCTCCAAGAGCCGGTGCGGCCGGTACACGCGCACAATCCGTTCGTCAATATTCAACTGGAACCTTCGGCCAGTGAATCGCAGCAGGCATGAGCGAGATCCCCAATCCCGAAACTCTTGAAGTGGTCCCTGGTTTTTCCCACGACCAGTTGGAAGGCTGGATTCCGCCGCTCGCCACCGAGGACGAGATTCGCGGCGCGCTCGAAAAAGCATTCGACTATCGTGGCGACGTCACCATTACGCTCAAGAACGAAACGCAGGTGGAGGGCTATATCTTCGACCGGCAAAACGGCCGGACACTGGCCGATTCGCGCGTCCGCGTATTGCCCAAGAACGGCGACGCCAAGATCGCAATTCCCTACTCCGAAATCCAGGCGCTCGCGTTCACGGGCCGCGATACCGCCGCCGGCAAGGGCTGGGAAGCGTGGCTGCGCAAGTATTGGGAGAAGAAGACGGCCGGTGAACACAACATTCAGCGTGAACCGGAAGCGCTTGAGTAGCAACCGCTCCCTCACGGTCACGGCTCAGTACGGGCGCTACCGAGCCGCGACCGTCAGGGAGCGGTATCAAAAAAACGGAGGCTTGTCATAGTTAAAGTCTGCGTTCTCGCCAGCAGCAGCTCGGGAAACTCCGCTTTCATCCGCACCGAAAAAACGCGCATCCTGGTTGACGCTGGTCTGAGCAAGCGCGACATCTTCGCCCGGCTCGCCCTTATCAACGAAGACCCTGAAATGTTGGACGCGATCCTGATCACCCACGAGCATTCCGATCACGTAAGCGGCCTGGTGGCCCTCGCGCGTCGGCTTGGCGTTCCCATTTTCATTACCCGCTTAACAGCCCCGGCGATTCCTTGGGGTGAATTCACGCCTCGCCTGGATTGTTTTCAGGCCGGCACGACGTTTTCGGTTGGCGATATCGAAGTCGATAGCTTCACCATTCCGCACGACGCCATCGATCCGGTCGGCTTCTGCTTCCGCGCGCATGGGATTAAAGTAGGATTGGTGACCGATTTGGGCTACGTCACGGACTCCATCAAGTTCCATTTGCGCGGCGCCGATCTGCTGGTACTCGAATCGAATCACGATCTCGAAATGCTCAAAGTCGGCCCCTACCCCTGGTCCGTCAAGCAGCGCGTCATGGGCCGCAGGGGGCATTTGTCGAACGACGTGGTCTGCGATTTCATCCGAGCCGATCTCGATTCGTCCATTAATACACTGGTGCTTGGCCATCTGAGCGAGCACAACAATCATCCCGAGATCGTGCGGAACCTGGCCAATCGCGCGCTCGATGGCGCTCGCCGCGCACTCTTCACCCGGCTGGTGGTTGCGGAGCCGAAACGACAAACCGAAGTTTTCATCTATTAATTGAATGATCGAACGCTACACACGTTCCGAGATGGGCCGCATCTGGAGCGACGAGAACAAATACCGCCAGTGGCTGGAAGTGGAGCTGGCTAGCGCCGAAGCACTGGCGCAGACCAATGACGTGCCGCCGGAAGCCGCGCGCCTGCTCCGCAAGCACGCCAGCTTCGACCTCAAGCGTATTCAGGAGATCGAGCGCGAGGTCAAGCACGACGTCATCGCCTTCACCACGGCGGTTTCAGAAAGCCTGGCCGCCGCCGGCGAGGCGCCTGCATCGCGATGGCTGCATTACGGCCTCACTTCCAACGACGTCGTCGATACGGCGCAAGCTCTGATGGTCCGCAGCGCCTCGGATCTGATTCTCCGGGGCATCACCGATCTCGCCGCGGTGTTGAAGACGCGCGCGTTCGAATTCAAAGATACGGTGCAAATCGGAAGAACCCATGGCATGCACGCCGAACCGATCACTTTCGGCCTCAAACTCGCTCTCTGGTATGACGAAATGACGCGCAATCTCACGCGCTTTTCGGCCGCCGCCGAGGGCATGCGCGTGGGCAAGATCTCGGGCGCCGTCGGAACCTTCGGACACATCGGACCACAGGCCGAAGACCGCATCTGCCAGCGGCTTGGACTGCGGCCGGCCGCCATCGCTTCCCAGGTCGTCTCGCGAGATCGCCACGCCAATTACGTCGCCACCCTGGCGCTGGTCGCGGCCACTCTGGAAAAGATCGCCCTCGAGATCCGGCATCTGCAGCGCACCGAAGTTCGCGAAGTGGAAGAGCCATTCACGGAAGGCCAAAAGGGATCCTCCGCCATGCCGCACAAACGCAACCCTGTGACCTCGGAGCAGATCTGCGGACTCTCCCGCGTGGTCCGGTCCAACGCGCAAGCGGCCTTCGAAAACAGCGCACTTTGGCATGAGCGCGACATTTCCCACTCGTCGGTGGAGCGCATCATCTTGCCCGATACCACTTCGGCCGTCGATTACATGCTGGCCCGAACGGTCTGGCTGATTTCGGGGCTTCGGGTGTCGCCGGACAGAATGAAGCGAAACCTGGACCTGACCCGGGGCTTGGTGTTCTCCGGCCAGCTCTTGCTGGATCTCACGGCGGCGGGGATGTTACGTGAGGAAGCTTACAAATTGGTCCAGGGCCACGCGATGACCGCCTGGGAGCAGGACGGCGATTTCCGCGCTGCCATAGAATCCGATCCGGCCATCACTAAGCACCTAGGCCCCCAGACAATCGATAATTCGTTCTCTGTTTCCAGACAGTTACGGAACATCGATCAGATCTTCCAGCGTGTATTCCCCAACTGACTAGAACGGCCTACCATAAATCTGTGCTTCCATTTCGCGGATCATCGTTTACACTATACCTAGGACGCGGGTGGCGCCGAATGAAAATTACACACCAGACTGATCGGTGCACGCAGTTTGAACTCGCTCGAGTACTTTTGGTAGACGACAACCCTACCTCGCGTTTGACATTGCAGACTGTTCTAGAAGCTAGCGGATATCATGTAGATTCAGCAGCTTCCGCAGCAGAAGCTATACCAATGCTGGATGAACAGGAGTACGAGCTGGTTTTGAGCGACCTGCAAATGGAATCGCCCGAAGCTGGTCTCAAGGTGCTGGCGCACGCTCGTATTATGGATTACAAACCAGCGACGGCGATTGTAACCACTTACCAGACTGCCAAAGACCAGAACGCCAAGCCGCAAACGCAGGCGCGTATGCTCATCACGCCTGAGGATATTCCGGGGTTGCTCGGCAAAGTGGCCAACCTGATCAGCCAGCGCGCGGCCCGCAGGGTGCAGCGCGAAATGCGGCACGCTACCAGCTAGGTCTCGCTGCCGATTCGGTAGATCGCGTTTTCAAATTCATCCAGTGCTCCGCTGAAGAAGTGATCCGGAGCCTCGATCCAGATCAGTTCCTTTGGTTCTTCGAGCGCGGCGAAGTATGCCACCATCGCGGGAACGGAGGAGAATTCGTCGTGCGTGCTCGCGATGAAGACGCGATGGACTGGGCAGCGGCCAAGTGCATGGCCCTCGGACGAGTTAGCCGGAAAGCCAGCGGCGATCAGCCTGGACGGGCCCGGTGTTTCGGAGCCGGGGATCTCGCAGCCCAGTCTAAGCATGATGCGCGAGCCGAACGAAAAACCGGCCAGCGAAAATGGGAGGCCGGGATAGCGGGATCGAAGCACGGCCAGCGCGGCGCGGGCGTCTTCGGTTTCGCCGATGCCGCCATCGTACTTGCCTTCACTCAGGTTGACGCCGCGATAGTTGAATCGCAGCACCACCGCGCCGGCTCGGCGCAGCCCGCGCGCGATGCGATAAACGACTTTGTTGTGCATCGTGCCGCCATGCTGCGGGTGCGGATGGCAAACCAGAACGGCGTGGCGCGGTTCCTGATCCTCAGGTTCTTCGAGCAGCGCTTCCAACTGTCCTGCGGGTCCGTCGATGAAGAGGCTTTCGATGCGGCGCGGCATTGTTTGAGACAGGCTTAGATTTGGGACAGGGTTAGGTTTGGGACGGGCTTAGTTAGAGCGATAGTTGGTGAACTGCATGTCGATGCCGAAGTCCTGGCCCCGCAGCAGCGCCATCACTTCCTGCAGCGTATCGCGGTCCTTGCCGGAGATGCGCACGAAATCGCCTTGGATGGAGGCTTGCACTTTCTTTTTGCTGTCCTTGACCGTTTTCACAATCTCGCGCGCCTTTTCGATTGCGATGCCTTGTTGCAACGTGATCTCCTGGCGGACGGTGGATCCTCCGGCCGGATTAATCGGGCCGAAGCTTAAACCCTTCAGCGGCACACTGCGCTTCACCAGCTTCTGTTGCAGCACGTCTGTGACGGCTTTCAATTTGAATTCGTCCAGGCTGGCCAGCACGAGTTTGTTGTCTTTTTCGTTGAGCTGGATGTCGGACTTGGAATCCTTCAAATCGAAGCGTTGATGGATTTCTTTCAGCGCTTGCTGGACGGCGTTGTTCACTTCCGCCAAGTCGATCTTGGACACGATATCGAATGTATTGTCGGGCATGTGCTAATGACCCAATGCTATCAAGACTCGCTCGGTAATTTCCTGGATCATGGCTGGCAAGGCGGCGTCGAGGGCCAGCGTGATGGCCGCGCGGACGCGTTCGGGATCGATTTCAGGGGTGGGCGGTTCGGGGGACTTTGGCGGCGCGGGCGGCAGTCCGGGTTCAGCCGGCGGCGCGGAAGCGATCACGTCGGCGAACAGGCCGCGCGCCAGTTGGGCTTCCTTCACCAACGGATCGATGGTGCTGACGACTTTCGAAGCCTCGAACGGTTTCTTGAGAATGGCGTCGCAGCCGGCGCGCTTGGCTTCGTCCTCGTCGAACGGTTCGAGCAGCCCAGCGGTAAGAACCACGCGCACGTGTTTGAAGCGCGGATCGTTTTTGACGTAGCGGCAAAGATCGAATCCGGATTTACCGGGAAGGAAAACGTCGGCGAGGATCAGGTCGGGATCGACGTCGGCCAGGCGCAGCATCGCGGCGTCGCCGTCGGTGAGGCTGACAACTTCAAAACCCTCCTCGCGCAGGATCCGCTCACCCATGCGCTGGGCGTGCGGGCTGTCGTCAGCCAGGAGGATGCGGCTCAATTTGATGGCGCGGCGGCTGGTGGTGCCGCGGGCTGTGCAGCAGCGGGCGTCGCGGTAGCGGGCTGGGCACTAGCGGGTTGATCAGTAGTGGGGGCCGCGGGCTGCTGCTTTTTGTCCTTCTTCTTTTTCTTCTTGGCGTTCGGATCAGCCGCGGCAGGCTTCGACGGATCGGCGGCGGCAGCGGTTTGGCCAGCCGGGGTGTTCGGAGCGGCTGCGGCGGCCTCACCTTGCGCGGGAGGATTGGCGCGCGCATCCGGTTTGGTATCCAGCGCGTTAGAAGTTACCGGTGTTTGAGTCACGTCGCCAGTGAATGCGGTGCCGGCGCCGGCCGGCTGCGGAACCAGCGGCGGAACCGAAGGACGCAGATTCGTCATGGCGGGATCGCCCTGACGAGCGGCCGTGCTCATATCCGGATTGCGCCTGAGCCACAGGGTGTTGCGCGTTACGATGCCGGCCTTTTCCTTATGATCGCGCTCATATTGCATGTGCGCGACCGCGGCTTTGTCAGGCTCCGGGACCGGCATTTCGAGCTCCTTCAGTTTCGCAGTGGCATCGTCGGCATAGGCGCTCATAGGGTAATCGCGCACGATCCTGGAATAGGCGTCGCCTTGCTGCTTGCGGAAACGATTGCCCAGCTTTCCGTAGGCCTGGCCCATTTCCCAGAGCGCCAAGTCGGCCTTGCTATACAGAGGATACTGTTCCACAACATGGCCCAGCCGGTTGGCCGCAGCGGAGTTGTCGCCGCGCTTTAGATAGAAGCTGCCCACCAGGTACTCGCCGTCGGCAATGGCTTCCTGAATGTTGCGCAGAAGCTGCCTGGTCTCGTCGACATATTTACTGTTGGGGAACTGCGTGACGAGGGCGCGGCATTCGTCTTCCGCGCGGATGGCCTGGCTTTGGTCGCGATCCGACTTGTCCATTTGCTTGTAGTGGATCATGCAGATCTTCTGCTGGGATTCGGCGGCCTCTTCCATGGTCGGATAGAAAAGGATGAAGTCCTTGTACTCGGCTTCCGCCTGAGCCAGACTGGCGGTGCCGCCTTCGCGAAACCAACTGTCGGCGACGGCCAGCTTGGCCTTGGCGAGGAACTCGCTCTGATCGTAGGTGTTGATCAGGGTATTAAGCGTAATACGGGCGATCTCGTAGCGGCCGTGTTCGATGTCGTCGACGGCGCGATCAAACAGGACCTTGTCCGGTTGTTTGGTGTCCTTGGTGATCGGGTCAGCATATTTCTTCGCGCGGAAACCGCAGGAGGTCAAAAGACCCGCTCCTGCTATCGCGATCATTAGGTATTTTGCCATATCCACCTTATAGTAAACCGTCAGAGGCTTATATATTAAACCTTAACGAGCACGGCGTCGCGCGCCGCTCGCTGCAATTCGACAAACGCCTGGCCAGGGTCTGGGGTGTGAAAAATCGACGACCCTGCAACCAGCCAGTCACACCCGGCGCGAGTGATGTCACCGGCGTTCTCCGGGGCGACTCCGCCATCGATCTCAATGGCGAACTTCAATCCTAACTCTTTACGGCGCCACGCGAGCGCCTGAATCTTCTTGAGGGCGTTGGGGATGAAAGCCTGGCCCCCAAAACCGGGATTAACGCTCATGATGAGCACGTGATCCACCAGATCCAGGACCTCGCTCAGCATGCTTATCGGCGTGGCCGGATTCAGCACGACTCCGGGGCGCCCGCCCTCGTCGCGGATGAGGCGCAGGGTACGGTCGAGGTGGGTACAAGCCTCCTGATGGACCAGGATGTAGTCGGCGCCGGCGCGGATGAACTCGGGGGCGTATTTGTCCGGGTCGGAAATCATGAGGTGAACGTCGAGCTTGAGGCGCGTAACCTTGCGGATAGACTCGACCACCGGGATTCCGATGCTGATGTTGGGGACGAAGTGGCCGTCCATGACATCGACGTGCAGCATGGTCGCGCCAGCGCGCTCGACCTTGGCGATTTCTTCGCCTAGGCGCGCAAAATCGGCCGAGAGGATGCTGGGGAGGACTTGGATCATGCTGGAACTTAAAGATGATGTTAGCACGGGGGGACCGCTTGCTGACGCGCGCGGCTCGGTAGGACGGATGTAACCGGGTGGGTGGCGTTGGCTACTGCGGTAGCCCCACCTTACGCACCAGTTCGGCAAACCGCGGGTCCGAACGTATGGGATCGAGTTGGAAGTCAGTCTTCAAACCCATCAGAACCCAGTCGTGTTCCTGATAGGCAGTCCTGAGCCACCGGAAGGCCTGCTCTTTGTCCCTTAAGTCGGCATACATCATAGCAACCATGTACGCAGACGAGTATCCGGCCTCGCGTCGCGCTTGCCGCGCTTCAATGTTCTTGGTGAGAGCGCCCTTCCAGCCCGCTGCGCGAAACCCTTGTTCCATAGCAGAAGCGAAATCAGATTCGTCCCGGTTGCCGGAAAGCTGGCCAAAGGTTTTCGATTCTTCAACCGCCTGGGGGTACATGCGTTTCCCCCAATAAGCCCAAGCTAAACCATGGTGCGCTGCACCGAATGTAGGATTCTCATTTACAATCTTCTGGTAGACGGCAATGGCCTCGTCGTACCGTCGTGCCAAGAAGTGAACGGCTCCTATCCGGTAGCTGATAATCGGTGACAGCGGATCTAGCTGGTGGGCTCGATTGGCTTCAGCCAAGGCTTCCTGGTCCCTGCCGCCAATGAGGCTTATATTCAACGCGTACCACTGGTGTGCCGTGGCATCGTTGGGGTCGAGTTTGAAAGCCTTCTTGAACTCAGCCTCTCCTCCGGCAAAATCCCAGTCGTACTGCATCTCGTTAGTGCCTAGGACGGCATGGGGATGGGCCAAGGTCGGGTCCAATTCCAGCGCCTTGCGGGCGGCGGCATTCGACTTCGGAAAGGCTTCGCTCGGAATGCCATCACCACCGTCGCTGGACATTACGAGATATGCATCCGCTAGACCCGAATATACCAGGGCGTAGCCGGGGTCTTTGGCGATGGCTTGATTGAAATAAGAGATTGCTGTTTCAAGGTCTGGCTTCGCCCGTTTGTTCCAGGAGTAACGCCCTTTCAAATACAGCTCATAGGCTTCCGGATTTTGTGTCCCTTGCCTGGTTACCTGCTGCTTTTCTGGAGCGCTGAGCTTGGAACTCAACTTATCCGCAAGGTCTCCAGCAATCTGTTGTTGGCAACGAGATCATCTCTGCGCTCTTGGCGCTGTAGTGCTGCCCCCAAATTTCGGTGTTGTCCCGAACCTCGGTAAGCTCGGCGCTCACTTCAATGCGGTCCCCCCGCGGCGTCACACGCCCGCTCACCAGCCCAGTTACCCCCAAAGCACTGCCGGCCTTCTGCGCGTCCACATCCTTCCCTTTGTAGCGGAAGACCGAGTTGCGGGATTTCACCTTCAGCTCGGGCACATGCGTGAGGCTGGCAATCAACGCCTCCGTGATCCCGTCGTTGAGATAGTCGGTGTTGGCATCTCCGCTCAGGTTGGTGAAGGGCAGCACGGCAATGAATCAATCGAGGCTGCCCTACCCGCTCGCAGGTACCAAGCGCCAGCCGCTGCCACTCCGATGATGGCGATCAAGGCGGCTAGAACGACCCCGAGCTTGCGACGTTGGAGCGTTTTATCAGGTAAAGCTGCCGTGGCAGCGCTTCTGGAGGACTCGCTATCGCGCTTCAGCCGCTGCAAATCGGCGCGAATCTCAGAGGCGTGCTGGTATCGAAGGTTGCGGTCTTTCTCCAGCGCCTTGTTAATGACCCGGTCCAGATCCGGCGCCAGTTCCGGATTTAACCGCGTCGCGGGAAGCGGCGTGCGGTTCAAAATCGCATCGTGAACCGTTGCGGCGCTGTTGCCGGGAAATGCTATTCGTCCTGTTGCCATCTCATACAGCACCGCGCCGAAAGACCACAGATCGGTTTGCGCGTCCAGTTCCTCGCCGCGAGCCTGTTCCGGGGACATGTAAGCGATGGTGCCCATCACCGTGCCGAGGTGGGTGAGCATCTCTTCGGTAGCCGCTTGAGTCGGCAGCGCGGCTTTCGAATCGACACCCTCCGCGAGTGCCAGCTTAGCCAGGCCGAAGTCCAGGATCTTCGCGTGCCCTCGCTTGGTGACGAAGATGTTCTCAGGCTTGATGTCGCGGTGGATTATTCCCTGCAGCGTGGGCAGCGTCGAGCCCATCCGCGATCTGAACCCCCAATGCCAGCAATTGGTCCAGCGCTAGCGGTTTGGCTTCGATGCAGTGCTTCAGGGTCTTGCCATCCATCAGCTCCACGGCAATGAAGGGCTGCGCGTCTTCGCCGCCGATGTCGTAAACCGTGCAGACGTTGGGATGATTCAGCCCCGAGGCGGCTTCAGCCTCACGCCGAAAACGTTGGAGCGCGCTCGGGGAATGCGCGGTTTCGTCCGGCAGGAACTTCAGCGCCACCAATCGATGCAGCCGCGTGTCCTCGGCCTTATAGACGATACCCATACCGCCGCCGCCAAGCTTCTCCAGAATGCGGTAGTGGGAGATGGTCTGGCCGATCATGACTCGCGCCGCTAACCGGGCGAATTTTACCTCATTGAGGACGAGTGCTGGTAGCCAGCCTTATCGGCCAATAGCCGCGCGGGTCTTGCGCTGGATCATGCCGGGGCTGACCTTTGGTCAGTCGAATCGAACCGGCAAACTCGACGGAAACGGTCCTTCATACTGGAGCGCGCCGGTTCGGCGGAGCCCTGGCTTGCGCAGAAGCGGCTTCAAAATTCCCGGAATCTGTACGCGATTCACATATTGCCCGAAGCAAGTATGCAATCCGTAGCCGAACTGCATGTCCAGATAGGCGGGCCGGCCGATTTGAAATTCGTTGGGATTGTCCACCACGCGGTCATCGAACATCGCTGATTGGGTTGCCGGAAGAACAGTGGTTCCTTTGCCGATCGTCGTCGCCCGCAATGATCCTTTCGCGACCGTATAATCTTCCGCCGCGATGCGAAATACTCCTGGGTTATTCGGATTAAAGCGCAGCGCCTCGAACACATACTGGGCAAGCAGCGCATCATCGCCAGCCCGCGCCGCCTCCTGTGCGCCGCGTAAGGCCTCGGGCCGGTCGAGCAACTGATCCAGGGCCTGGGCGCAGCACTTCGAGGTAGTCGGAATCGCTCCAGTAATCAATCCCAGAAGGTTGTTCCGAATGCCTAGATCGTCCATACCCGGCGTCTGAATGCTTTCGAAGGCGAGACAGCGCCCCAGCACATCGTCGCGCGACGAAGGATTCGCCTTCCTCTTCGCGATGGTCCGGTCGAGCCAGTCGCGCGTCGCCGCCGCGGCATCTCGCGCAGCCTTCCCCACTGCCGGATCGTTATTCAGATCGGTGAAGAGAAATTGAAAAATCACGCTGCTCCACTGGGCCAATTCTTCTTCCGAAGCGGGTTCGCAGCCGAAATAGTCGCCTACCCATCGCACCGGGACGGTCTGGCTTAACTGCTTTACGACATCCAGTTCGTTTCCCGCCGCGTCCACCAGATCGGACGCCTGTTTTTCGATGAAGGGAACAATCCGGCCGGGGATATCTTCGCGGCGAAACACTGAGCGCATATGCGCCACGTCGCGGGTGTAGGCGGGCGAGTCCTGCATGCCGAGGAAGAAGTCGTTCCCGCCGGTGATCACGCGCATCTTCTCGCCGTAGGTCACCTGGAACACGTCGTCGCGCGCCAGCACTTCCTGCACGTCCTCGAAGCGCGTCACCAGCGCAAACTCCTTGACGATCAGGATCGGCTTCACCTTCCGGAGCAGCGCGAACAGCGGCTCCGGATACTGAATGACATGTGCCTTGAGGCCATCCAGAAACGCCATCACGTCCTGCTCGACCGATGCCAGTTCCCGGTCGAGGGCCTCTCCCGCCTGGTGGGCCAAATCTCCAAACTGAGCTTCGATGCGCTGGAGTGCACTCCGGAATTTATGGAAGACCGTAGTGGGGGACATAAGTCTTATCTGGGATCCACTGTTCCGGTTGCGATCATTGCCAGCGCGGTAAGGCCCGGGATGAAAAAGTAGTCCCCGCCGCGGAGTTCGACGAAGCTGGGCAGCCCGCCGCAGATGAACGGCGGATTGTTCGGATCGGTCGAGCCCTGCACCGTGAACTTGCCGGTTCCATCGTGATTTGCGACTAGCAGGTCTTTGTCGTTACCCAGATGGGCATCGTTTCCATACTCGATCCACTGCTGCTGCACGAATTCGAACTGGCGGAATATGCTGGCGTTGAGCGCCATGAAGATGATGCCGCGATCGTCTTCGTCGCTCACTGGTTGCCCTTCGGGTACATACTCGCCATACGGAAGCCCGCGGCGCATGACGCGGCGGCGGTTGACGAGTCCGCCGTTAAACCCGAAGGCATCCCGCGGATTTGCGCGACGGATATGCGCGCCCATGGGGCAACGCACGCCTGCCGGATCGCCGCCATAAGTGAAGTTCGTATTGCGGTTATTGTCGTTGACAATGCTTTGATTTGGTTCATCGGGAGAAAGCTCGAGCGGTGTTCCATCGCGCCAGCGGCCCACGAACTTGGCGGCGAGCTTTTCCTTGCCACCGCCGTAGAGCTTGCCTTGGTCGTCGAGATATTTACGGAAAGCAGCGACGTTCTGATGAAGCTTGCGGTACACCATGAAGGTGCCGTTGCGGCCCAGCAGGTGCGGAATCGGCGCCACGGGAAGTTCGCCCGCTTCGTCGGCATAGCCCAGCAGGAATTCGCCGGTGGCCAGCGCTTCCCATTGGCCGTCGGAAGTCAACTTGCCTTGCCCTGGCACGCACTCCCGCTCCGCACCCTTGAAATCCGGGTTGCCGAACCCGTCTGTATATCCGAAGTGTTCCTTTGGCGAGGGCTTGTTCTGGAGATAGATGGCGCAAGCATCCTGTGGCTGGAGCAATCTTGCTCCGCCCGTTTCATCCATTAGCCGCAGCAACGCCGCGCAACGTTCCTCGAGGGCTTCAGGTGTCTGGGCATTCACTGCGAGCCAGGCATGCACCTGGTGATGCTTCCACACGGGATCCCAGTGCTCAGGACAATTCTTTCCGGTGTCGTAAAGGATATCGCCCCGCGCCTTCATGCCCTGCTGAAATTCAACCGGGAAACTGAGCAGACTCACTATGGGCAATTGAAGCTGTATGAGTCCCTGGTGCGTGAACGCCAGATTCACGGTGCTCATCGGCTTGGCGTTGATGGCCCAGCGCTCGCCGGTGGTGATCACCGGCAGCAGACGCTCCACGAAGTTTCGCGCCGCGGCGGGATGGAGCAGTTCGAGGAGCAGATATCGCGCGCGCGGAAAGTTATAGCCTTTGAGCGAGAAGCCCTGGATATCGGAGACGTCGATCCTGGTCTGATCCGCGATGTTAGTCATGCCCGCGATCCTCCTGCGGCATCCGGTGCGATTCGTCTCCACCCGGAACCGGCGGCGGCGCCTTGGCCATGGCCTGGAGCAGAGCGCCGAACTCACGCTGGATTTCGGCGGGCGGCTGGCCTTGGTGTTTTTCGATAAAGCGCGCGAGCGCCGATTGTGTTTGGAGGGCCTTGAGACTGGTCTGCACCGTGCGGTCGTTGACATCGGCGAAGTAAAAGGTGGTCGTGATCTGACACTTCTTCATATAGGCGATAAAGACCGCGAGGTCGGAGAGGCCGGGGTATCCGACGCAATGTTTCCACACCGCTTCGACGAACTCCGGAGTTTCGCGCGCCATCAACGTCAGGTACGCATCGAGATCGCCGTCGAAATTCGTTTCGAAAATGAGATAGCGCGACTTCAGGTGTTCTTCGCAGGCCGGAGCTCCCACGTAAACGACGTCATCCATGACGACCAGGCGGGCCAGATATGTGCTTGAGATCCGCGCGAAGGGACTCTTGTGATCGCGCGGCAGATGTCCCAGATACCATCGAAGGTCCATCGAATGGCAAATATCCAAGCGGTTGTCCTCGATAATCGGGGAAAGAATGGTAAGACCGTAAACCTGCCCACTTTGATTAGCCATATTCTTATGTGCCGACGGGGGCCACGCCGGTTGACCCAAGATCGGGTTGAACGCGAACCAAAAGTTCGAGCCAGGCTGTTTTGAACTCAGCCGGAGAAAGAGATTGGCTGCGCAGCGCGAATTGATCGAGCGCGTCCTGGACGCGGAGAGCGGCCTTGACGTCATTTGTCGCCGCTCGCGGATAGACGTTGTAATAATAATCCGTGTCGAACTGGACAAGAGCAATGTAGCGCTTGAATTCGGTAACCGGCCGGGAGCCGGGATATTTCTCGCTCCAGCGCCATATCAGATTGAGCCCCCTGGAAAGCACGGCCGAAAAAGCGTCGATGTACTGGTTCCAGGTCCCATTGAAGTTACTGAAGAAGAGCAGGTAATCGTAGCGGAGTTCTTCGCGGGGTTGTTTGGCGGAGAGGTGCGGGAATTGATTCCGCCCCACCACGACCCAGCGCGCGAAGTGGATGAACGACAGGTTCTTGAGGTCCTTCTGTAGTGGCTTAATGGCGCCGAGAAGAAAAAACAGCAATTTGAGAATCGGCGTTTTCCAGGGCTTCATGGGCGTAATCGCATTCATGGCGTACGCCTTGCCGTTAATGTTAGTCACTTAAAGTATGGTATGCTCGCGAGCCGCCTGAAGCAAGAAATATATTCAGCAATGGAGCGGTGTATTTGGAAAAGTGCGCCCGGCAAAATGGGGACCGGCTCCCTTACGGTCGCGGCTCGGTGGGAGGGCAGAGATCAAGGGCGCGCGGCGGGTTTCGTCGATGCGGCCTGGGCGTCGCCGGCTGCATTCCGCGCTCGATGTTGTCCCGCGTCTCCTGCTCAATGTGGTCGCGGATGTCCTGGTGGAGATCCTGGATTGTGCGTTTGCGGCCACTCATGATTCGCCCTCTTGGCCGGCGGGGCGGAGAATCCGCGCGATGGCTCCCGCCAGCTTGTCCCACTTACTGGTTTCGAGCGCGAGCTGCTTGCGCCCTTTGGCGGTGAGCCGGTAGAACTTGGCCCGGCGATTGTTTTCCGAGGTGCCCTCTTCGGATGAAATCCATCCCCGCTTGATGAGCCGGTGAAGGGCCGGGTAGAGCGAGCCTTGTTCGACCTGCAACACATCCTCGGAGTTGACCTCGATGGCCCGGGCGATGGCGTGGCCGTGCGACGGCCCAAGCAGCAGCGTGCGGAGAATCAGCAGGTCGAGGGTGCCCTGCAGCAGCTCGATGCGTTCTTTCTGTTCTTTAGTAGACATTCTAGGTGAGGATAGCGCGCTCCCGGTAGAATGTCAAGGTGAGCGACCACACGCGGGCCGCGGCGGCTGGCTGCTGTCCGAACACGGACAGACGATCCCAGATGCGATCCGTTATCCCAACTATCCCGGCATAAAGGCACGCCTTTGCAACATCCTCGGATGGTGCAACAATTGCTTGGGTAGAACCAAATGTTGACGCCGCTAAGCATTGCTCAACCGCTACGCTATGCTCTGCGGATGTTGCGCAAGAATCCGGGGTTCACGCTGGTTGCCGTCTTATCGCTCGGGATCGGGATTGGAGCCACCTCGGCGAGTTTCAGCATGGCCGACGTGCTGCTCCTGCGGCCGATGCCAGTGCTGGAGCCGAGCAGAGTGGTGGCGGTGACGCCTGCCAAGATGGGCGCGTTTGGCGTCGACAGCGCAATTTCCTACCCGGATTACCGCGATTTCCGTGACGGGAATCGTAGTTTCGAGGGTTTGGTTGCGTCCAGCTTGTGGGCGTTCGGCTTCAGTCCCGATGCCACGGTGCTTCCCAAGACCACTTACGGCACGTACGTCTCGGGAAACTTTTTCCGGACGCTGGGTGTACAGCCCGCGCTGGGCAGAGCTTTCCTAGAGTCCGAAGATCACGCGGTGGGGCGGGATGCGGTGGTTGTGCTGGGCCACGACTTCTGGGTGAACGAATTTAACGCCAATCCCTCGGTGGTGGGCTCAAGCCTGCGGCTGAACGGCGTGGAGTGCAGGATCGTCGGCGTCGCTTCCGAGCAGTTCACCGGCGTTGAGCCGTTGGTGAAACCTGCCTTGTTCGTTCCACTGGCAATGTCTCCGCGCCTGGGACACGACAACTTTCTGGAGAAGCGCGATGTCCACTGGTTAACCGTAAAGGGCCGTCTCAAG
The DNA here is from genome assembly GCA_003166865.1 of Bryobacterales bacterium. Classification (GTDB taxonomy): domain Bacteria; phylum Acidobacteriota; class Terriglobia; order Bryobacterales; family Bryobacteraceae; genus Palsa-89. The sequence continues at coordinate 45,309 of PMUP01000062.1, read as the reverse complement.
CCCGGCGTGAGCGTTGGACAGGCGAACGCGGATCTCGGCGCCATCGCGGCCCGGCTGGCGCAACTCTATCCTCAGAGCAACCGCAACCAGAAGATCCAGGTTCAGACCCAGCTTCAATTTCGTGTGAAGCAGGTTCCGCCTCAGGCGGTAATGGCGGTTATGATGAGCGCGCTGGGAATCTGCGTATTGCTGGTGGCTTGCGCCAACGTGGCCGGGTTGCTGCTGAGCCGCGCGCGGGCACGCTCGCGGGAAATGGCGGTGCGCCTGGCGATCGGGGCGGGCCGTGGCGCGCTGATCCGGCAACTGTTCCTGGAAAACCTCTTGCTGGCGCTAGCGGGCGGTCTGGCCGGCATTCTTCTGGCATACTCCATCACGGATTTTTTCAACGGCATTCCGATCCCAACCGATGTTCCGGTGTCTCTGAAAGCAGTGATCGACCAGCGGGTGTTGCTTTTCACACTGGCCGTTTCCATCCTCAGCACATTTGTATTCGGTCTGGCTCCGGCGTTCCAAACCACGCGTGTCGATTTGGTTCGGGCGCTCAAATCAATCGATGCGGATAGCGGCGGGCGAAGACGCCTCAGGGGACGCAACCTGATGGTGGCCGGCCAGGTGGCGCTCTCGCTGGTGTTACTGGTTGTTTCCGCGGTCTCGTGGCAGGGTTTCCGGGATCAATTGAAGCAAGGGACCGGTTTCCGGACCGATCATTTGTATCTCGCCGGTTTCAACACGCGCCCAGTTAATTACTCCGCAGAACAAACCCGGAGATTCTACAAGGATCTTTTGGACAAAACCCGCTCGGCGCCGGGTGTCCGGTCGGCGGCGCTGGCGTCGGATGTTCCGATGGCATTCAACCAGTCCAACGTCGGCGTGGTTCCGGAGGGATATACGTTACCGCCCGGCGAGCAGTCCCTGAACGTATTGAACTACTACGTGAGCGACGGCTACTTTCAGACCATGGGGGTCGGGCTCCTGAGGGGACGTGGCTTCCTCGGTATCGATCAATCCGACACGCCGCTGGTAGCGGTGGTGAACACACAGTTTGCCCGGCACTATTGGCCCCAGCAAGACGCGCTGGGGAAGCGGTTCCATCTTCGTGACGCGACGGGACCGATGGTTGAGATCGTGGGCATCGCGGAAACGGGAAAATACGTCTGGATCTCGGAACCGCCGCTCGACTTTATTTACCTCCCGTACATGCAACACGGGACGCGGGCTCTGACCGTGCTCGCCGAATCGAGCGCGCCGGACTCGGGCGTACTCGCGCCGGTGTTGCGTGAGGTGGTGCGGAAGATCGATCCTGCGATGCCCTATTCCGATGCGCGAACCATGCAGGATTTCTTTACGCAGCGCGCGGTGAAGACCACCAACATCATCGTTGAAGTTGTCGCCAGCCTTGGCATGATGGCCTTAGTGCTGGCGATGGTCGGGCTGTATGCGCTGGTGGCTTACTCGGTGAGCCGGCGCTCGCGGGAGATCGGCATCCGCATGGCGATTGGAGCGGATCGGCAAGGCGTGCTTCGAATGGTGTTGCGGCAGGGACTGGTGCTGGGTTCGCTTGGCGCGGGCGCCGGCCTGATCGTGAGCTTCTTCGCGTGCCGCGCGATGACATCATCGCTTTGGATTCTGGCCGGCCATATGAACTACGCGTTGCTGCCGGCGGTCGCGGTGCCACTTTTGCTGGTGACACTGCTGGCGGCGTATGTTCCAGCGCGGCGCGCTTCGCTGATCGATCCGATGCGGGCCCTCCGGGACGAATAACGAGGGACGAATAGGCGCAGCGCGATTACAATCTATGGATGGACCACCACACGGTTGCTTCCATCAGCATCGCGGGCAGTTGCCTGGATGTGCTCGGCAGCCTCTACCTGGCGTACGACTTGCTGGGCGGCCCGCATGGTCCGTTGCGTCTGCTGACGAGAGCCGTAACGTATTCGATTCTGTTTGGACTCGGTTATGGTCTCGGGCTGGGCCTGATCTTCGGCGTGGCATCCGGGCTGGCAACCGGAGTAACCATCGCGATTGAACTCAATCGGACGTCGAAGCGCCAGGACCATTACTCGCTGCCGTGGGAAGCATTGTTCGCCGCGATTCGCGCATCGGCCTTCAGCACGGCGCTGTACCCTCAGGTGGGTCTCCGATTCGCGATTCTATACGCCGTTCTGCTCACGGCCGGACAAGTAATTTTTTACGCCCGGGGGGTGCGTCCGGCGCTGCTGTATTCCACCACTCGCCGTCCGCTATTCGCGCGGTTGCTGGTTTGGTCGACCGTACTTCGAACGGCAGGCTACATAGCGGCCGCCCTCCTCTGCAGCGCGCTGGTGCGGCACGTGGAGCACCCCTGGCTATTCGCGTTACGGCTGGGGCTCGTAACGGGAGTGGTGACGGGAGCGGGAACGGTGTTCAGTCCTTACGTGGAATACTACGCCGACAACCTTCCGCAGCGGCGTATGGGAGTGGTTGGGATCGGGCTGATGTTTTGCGGATTTGCGCTGCAATCGCTCCAATATTGGCTGGCGGTATTTGATGTTCGCGTCAGCTAGCGCGAACACACGGCGGCGAAGAAGCCGTCGCCGGCGTTGAGGCCAGGGAGGCGCTCGGTGATTTGCCAGGGGCCGGGGATTTGCTGGATCACGAGTTCGTTCTCTTCCTTTTCGAGCGAGCACGTGGAATAAACCAGACGGCCACCGGGGCACAGATGCTGGAGGGCTTGACGGAGGAGAGCCACCTGCTTGGCGTGCAGTTCCGTCAAATCGGATGGCTTAAGCCGCCACTTGATCTCGGGGTTGCGGCCGAGGGTTCCGGTGCCCGAGCAGGGCGCGTCCACCAAGATCCGATCGAACATGATTCGATCCGACCCAGCGCGAAAGGGCAGCGGCTGGGTGCCGTCGAGGACGACCAACGAGCAGTCGAGATCGCGCATCTGTTTCAGCCGGTGCAGATGGATGTCGCAAGCGATGGCGCGGACTCCCTGCTGGATCGCTTGCGCGGTTTTGTTGCCAGGCGCGGCGCAAAGATCGAGGAAGGTCTGGCGAGGATGCAGATCGAGGAGCGGCACGATGGACTGCGCGCCGATATCCTGGATGCGGCCGGTGCTGGCGATGTAGCTCTGGGCGGGCTGGAGGAACGCGGCGGCGATCTGATCGGTTGTGTCGCGGCCGAATTGGCGATCCCATTTCTCGAGCAGCCAGGCCGGCATGGACAGTGCGGTGGCGCGATCGGGCCAGGGGACCGGCGTGCGATCCGTTTTTCTCAGAATCGCGTTGACCAGGCCTGCTGCCGGCGCTCTGCCAAGACGCTTCACCAGCTCGACGCTTTCGCCGACGGCGGCGTGCGGAGGGATGCGATCGAGATAGCGCAATTGGTAGATGCCCATGCGGAGCGCGATGCGGACTTCGGGCTCGGGGGCACGTGGAACGCGGCGGGCGATCAGGTAATCGAGCTGGGCCTGGTAGCGAAGGCATCCGAAGACGATTTCGGAGGCGAGCGAGGCGTCGCGCGAGTCGAGTTGCGCGGAGCGCTCGAACAGCAGGTCGGAAGCGTAACCGCCGTGATGGACTTTTCGGAGGACATCGAAGGCGATCTGGCGCGCTGGGGAGATCAAGTTCTATTTTAGTAGGCAGTGCTCAAGAGCAACGGACGATATTGTGACGGCTGCGGGCAGAAATTGCCGCCGGGGTCGAGGCTATCGCTGCAAGCGGTGTCGAAAGGGGAGGCGGAAGCGCTGGGCGCGGTGGGCGTGGAGAATGCGGACGGAACCGTCACGATCGACCTTTGCCTGAATTGCCGGGTGCAGCGCGCGAACCGGATCAAGCACGGGGATGCGTAAGGCTAGGGCGTTACGCGAATCGCGAGACTCTGCGTCAGAGTATGGCCGGCGTAGTCGGCGACAGTGAGCTTATACTCGGTGTCGCGGCGCGGAGCGACTTGAAAGCAGTGGCTGATCGCGGGGTGAAGCTCTTCGACCGGCGGATCGAGGCGAACGCTTGCGGCGGCGTTGACTCCATAACAAATCAGGGCTTTTTGTCCGAGGCGGAAGGTCGGAGGGCTGGCATAGAAATTGAGAATCTTCAGGCCGTCGCCTCCGAGTGCATCCACTAAGCGGCGCGCGTCCTGGGCCTGTTTTGTCGCCTGGGCTTTTTCGGCGTCACGAGCATCGCGCCAACGGGAATAGAAAATCCAGCCATCATAAGCGACCCCAATGACGACTGCGACGGTGAGATATGGCAGAGTGCGCCGGAGCAAAGCAGAAGCTTTGGCTAAATCACTCACAGTCCGATTCCGTTATCCACTGGAGTCACAGGTTCGAGCAGACGGTCGACGCATTCGAGAAAACTCTCGAACGAAAACGGCTTCGTGAGCGCTAAGCAGCGGCCGGGGATTTCGGCACCGTTCAGAGAATCCGGCGAGAGCGCGAGGATCTTGAGATTCGGATGGAGAAGGGCCAGCGCGAGGGCGGCGCTCAGTCCGTCTGCGATGATCAGCAAGTCCACGCGCCGCTCGCGCAGCTCGGCCGGGAGATCGCCGGGCTCGATGACTTCGTGGGTGAAGTAGCCTCGGCGATCGAGCAAACGGCAGAGCAGTTTACGGATGGACGGATCGCTTTCCAGAATCAGAATGGATCGCGGGCGGGTAAAGCGCAGCAGTTGAGGCGCGATGGGCAGAGACTCGACGAGATGCGGCAGGGGTTGCGTGCGTAGCGGTTCGACGGAGTCTGGTGTAGGATACGGCTCCAGCGGATCGATCTCCAGGAGCTGCCGCGGCATGATCAGAACCGGGGCGCGAGGAGTCTCCGCGGGGTTCTTTAAAACCGGGCGCCAGACTCGAAAGAAGCGCGCTCGGCAAGCGCGGCAACGGAAGGGCGCGAGGAAGAAGCAAGCGAGGGCGACGTCGAAGAAACTCTGGCGCAGGGAACGGCGGACATCCGTGGAGCCGCACGCGGCGCAGGATACGGGGGTGGTGGCGACTCTGCGCACAGCCCGAATCAGCGGGCGGTAGGCCCGTTCCCGTGGAACGACATTTGGAACGATCGCCATGATGCGCGAAACTCGGGAGAGGCGTCCATATGATTGTAGTTGCATTGCAGACCAAATGCTGGTGGATCGCGCTCGCGCTGAGCATTGAGATCGCAGGCGCGGGAATCGCGGGAGCTCAACTCGCTCGAGGCCAATCAGCGGATCTGGTATTGCGCAACGGCAGGTTGGTCACGCTGGAGCGGAGCACGGGGGATGCGCAGGCGTTGGCGGCGCGGGACGGGAAGATCGTCGCGATCGGCACGAACCAAAAGGTGGGCGCGTTCATCGGACCGTCAACGCGCGTGATCGATCTGAAGGGCCGGCTCGCGATTCCGGGATTCATCGAAGGACACGGGCATTTCACGGAGTTTGGCGCGTCCAAGATGATGCTGGACCTGCGCGACGCAAAGAACTGGGACGAAATTGTCGCGATGGTGGCGGCCGCGGCGCGAGAAGCGAAGCCAGGTACGTGGATTCTGGGGAGCGGATTTCATCAAGCGAAATGGGATCGGCCGCCGGAGCCGAACGTGCGAGGATTTCCAGTGCAGGACAGCCTGAGCCGCGTGTCGCCTGGGAATCCCGTATGGATGACACACGCCAGCGGTCATGCGGGTTTCGCGAATGCCGAGGCGTTGCGAGAGGCGGGGGTCAATCGAGATACGCCCGATCCGGCGGGCGGCGAGATTTTGCGGGATCAGCAAGGCGATCCGACCGGGCTGCTGAATGAGCGCGCGCAGGAATTGGTGGAGCGCGTGCTGGATTCGTATCGCGCCCGGCGTTCCGAGATCGAATCGGAGGCGGAGCTCCAGCAACAAATCAAGCTGGCCGAGCGCGAATGTCTATCGAAGGGGATCACGACGTTTGAGGACGCGGGTTCGCCGCTCGCGACGGTGGATTTGTTCCGGAAGCTGGCGGAGCACGGCGAGTTGGGGATGCGGATGTGGGTGATGCTGCGGGCTCCTGAGCGGGAGCTGGCCGTGAACTTGCGCCGGTATTACATGATCGGTGTGGGAGGCGATCACCTGACGGTGCGCGCGATCAAAGAATACCTGGACGGAGCATTGGGGTCGCGCGGGGCGTGGCTGCTGGCGCCGTACTCGGATCTGCCGGCAGATGCGGCGAATCGGAGCGGAATCAACACGGAAAATCTGGCGGACATCAAACAGACCGCGGAGCTGGCCATCAACAATGGGTTTCAGCTTTGCACGCACGCGATTGGAGATCGGGCGAATCGAGAGGTGCTGAATTTGTACGAGGCGGTTTTCCGCGAGCACCCGGAGAAACATCCGGGACAGAATGACCTGCGCTGGCGGATCGAGCACGCGCAACACCTGGATCCCGCCGAGATCCCGAGATTCGCGGCTCTGGGCGTGATCGCTGCGATGCAAGGGATTCACTGCACGTCGGATGGGCCGTTCGTGATCGCGCGGCTGGGGTTCGAGCGGGCGCAGACCGGCGCTTACGTCTGGCAGAAACTCATGAAATCGGGTGCGGTGGTTGGAAACGGAACCGACACGCCGGTGGAAGACGTGGATCCGATCCAGTGTTACTACGCTTCGGTGAGCCGGCGGCTAAAGGATGGCACAGTGTTTTTTCCGGATCAGCGGATGAGCCGCATGGAGGCGCTACGCTCATACACCATCAACAATGCGTACGCCGCTTTTGAGGAGGGCAGCAAGGGGTCGTTGAAGGTCGGAAAGCTGGCGGATGTGACGGTGTTGTCCAGAGATATCCTGACAGTGCCGGAGGACCAAATTCGGTCGGCGAAGGTGGACTACACGATTGTGGGCGGGAAGGTGATGTATGAGCGGGAGGGGCGTTAGTAGCTGTTGCGCCAGTCGCGCCGGAGTTCGCGCATTTGTTCGCGGATCTGGCGGCGTTGTTCGCGGATGGCCTCGCGCTGGGCGCGCAAGTCCTCACGAAGTTCCCGAGCGTGTTCTCTCGCGAGCTCGCGTGCCTGGCGGCCTTCTTCCCGCGCCTCGCGAGCTCTTTCCCGCGCCTCGTCCCTCCAGCGCCAAGAGCTATCTGAGTCCGCAATGCATGCGCCGCCGCCGAAGGCAAGCAGTGCCATAACAAGAACGCCCAGGATCAACAGTTTCATGGGGTGATAGACGAAGGAAAGCTGGATTTGTTCCGGAAAAGTTTCGGATCTTATAAGATCGCGGTTTCTTCGATGGCGCGGCCTTCTGCAAAGCGTTGAACGTTCAGATCTTGGGCGTCGATTACCTGGGTCTCGCCATGCACAATCAAGTCGGCGAGAATGCGGCCGGTGGCCGGAGAATGCATGACGCCGTGGCCGCTGAAACCATTGGCGAAGTACAATCCGCGGACTTCCGGGGCTGGCCCAAGAATGGCGTGGTGGTCGGGCGACATTTCGTAAAGGCCGGCCCAGCAGCGGCGCGGGTTCACGGCCAGATTCGCGAAGTCCGGAACGCGAGCGGCGGCGTGCGTGAGAATCTTCTCGACGAACGCGGGATCGAAATCGGCGCGAAACCCGGGCTGCTGATCGGGGTCGGCCCAGGCCATCAGTAAGCCCAGGCCTTCCTGGCGGAAGTGCCAGCCGGTGGACATATCGATGATCATGGGGAGGCGCTCGGGGAGTCCGGGGAGTCCGGAAAAGGGCTCGGTGAGAACCAGCATGCGGCGCAACGGCTGAACGGGCAGGTCCGCGCCCGCCATGCGCGCGACTGCGGCGGCCCATGGTCCGGCAGCGTTGACGACGATGGGCGCTTGAACATCTCCGTTGGTGGTCCGCACGCCGGAGACAATCGCGTGGCTGGTCGAAATGCCGGTGACCTCCGTGCCGCGCCATAGCGTAGCACCGCGCTCGATGGCGCGCGCCATGAAGCCGGTCATTACGCTCTCGGGATCGACAAAGCCGTCGGTGGGACAGAAGCTGCCGCCGATGATGTCGTCCGAGCGAAGCTGCGGCATCACTCTGCGAATATCTTCCGGGGACAGCAGTTCGACGTTCTTCAATCCAAGCGCGTTCTGCCGGGCGCTGTTTTTGCGGAGATAGCTCATGTGCGAGTCATTGGTGGCCATGAATAGATAGCCACGCGGTTTGTAGCCGGAAGGGTGGCCGGTGGCCTCTTCGAATCGCGCGAAGAACGGAATCGAATAAATGGACATGCGGATGTTCACGTCGGTGGCGAACTGCGCGCGCACGCCGCCCATGCTCTTGCCGGTGGAGCCGAGACCCTGCCGTGTTTCGCGTTCGATGACCAGCACGTTCCGCACGCCGGCTTCGGTCAAATGGAAAGCGATGCTGGAACCCACGATGCCTGCACCAATGATGACGACGTCGGCGGTTTTGGCCATGAGCCTTGATTCTATCCAAGCGGCCAGCGCGCGGGTCTTGAAATCTCCAGCGGGCTGTGTTCCCCTGAGTGAATGGCAGAATCCGACGCTTTACGCCAGCATCTTTTGGATTTATTGCGGGGACGCAACGCGCACGCGGACTTCGACGTTGTGATGGCGGACTTTCCTTCCCGGCTGCGCGGGGTGAAGCCACCGGGCGCGCCCCACACGGGCTGGCAACTTCTGGAACACATGCGCATCGCGCAGTCGGACATTCTGGGGTTCAGCCGGGACGCCAAACACAAATCGCCGCCCTGGCCGGAGGGCTACTGGCCGAAGACCGAAGCGCCGCCGAGCGCCGCGTCGTGGAACAATAGCCTGCGCAGTTTCCGCGCGGATCTCAAGGCGACGGCGAAACTGGTGGCGGACAAGAAGACCGACTTATTTGCGCGGATTCCGCATGGGAGCGGACAGACGATTCTGCGCGAGGCGCTGTTAGTGGCCGATCATAATTCGTATCATTTGGGACAACTCGTGTTGTTGCGGCGCTTATTGGGCGCCTGGAAAGCATAGGTAAGAGCTACTCTTCGCGCAAGATCTCGAGAGGTTTTTGGCCGAGGATCGGAAAGCTGGCCATCCAACCCGCGGCGTTGGCGATGAATGCGGTAGCGACCACGGACACTGCGATCGGAACCACGGGAATGGAAGTCTGCGCGTCGAGCATACGTTTGAGCAACAGATTTGCGAATCCGCCGGCGAGTAGGCTACCCATCAATCCGGCGACTGCGCCGAGCACCAGAAACTCGACCGAGAAGATGCGGCTGACGCGCCAACGAGTGGCGCCGAGCGTTTTGAGAATCACCACTTCGCGCATACGGCGGAAGCGCGTGCCGGCGACGCTGGAAGACAGGATCACCGCGCCCGCTAAAATCGCAAACATTGAAATGAAGCGCACCACTTGCGAGATGCGATCCACGACGCCCTGAATGATCTGGAGCACGTCGGCGATGTTTACCACGGTTACGGTGGGGAAGCGCTTGTACAGCGCTTCTTGCAGCGCGGGCACAGTGGACGGCTGCGCGCGCAGGCTGCTGTAGTAGATAACCGGGAAGCCGGCGAGCGCGCTGGTGTTGAAGATAAATTCGACACGGCTGGAAAGGTGGACCGAATCGATGCTCTGGACGCAGGCCACGCGCGTTTGCACTTCCCTGCCCGAGATGGCCCAGCGCATTTCGGAGCCGGGTTGGATGTGCAGGATTTTCGCGGCATCTTCGTCCACGCAGACTTGCGGAGCGCCACTGGCCGAGTCCCACCAGCGGCCGCGGACGAGATCGACATAGTCCGGCATCGCGGCGGCTGAAGTAACGGATCGCGGAGAGCGGTAGCGGCGGGCAAAACCCTTCAGGTTCATCTGGTCGACTGGTTGTCCGTCAACGCTTGAAATCTTCGCAGCCACGGTGCCGATCACTTCTGGCGCGCCTTCGACGCCACGCTGCTGTTTCACCAGATCGAGAACGGCGTCGCGGTCCTTCGGCGCAATGTCGATCAAGAACACGTTGGGCATGCCGGGCGGCGAACTGCGATTCATTTCGGCGATCATGCCGTGTTGGACTAGATAGATGGTCAGCGTGAACATCACGCCGACGCCCAGGGCGACCAGTACGGATTGCGCGTGCGCGCCGGGGCGATATAGGTTCGAGATGCCGTGCCGGACGGAGGCAGGCAGCTTGCCGCGGCTTGCGATCTTGAGAACGCGCAGCATCAGCCATGCAACCGCGGACAGAGCCGTGAAGCTGATCACCAGCGCGCCGGCGAAGTACTCACCGGTTCGCCAAATATCGCGGGGCGTACCGGTGGCAAAGGACATTGCAATGCCTGCGAATCCGATGAGAATGGTAGCGCCTGCTAAGAGTGACGCCCGCGCTTCCGCGAACCGCGTGGGCCAATCCGGCTTGGTCTCTTCCATTTCGCGGCGCAGGATTAAGCTGGGACGAATGCGCCGGATGCCGATCAAGGGCGGCAACGTAAAGAGCAAGGACGCGAGCACGGCGATCCCGATGCCTTGGGCGGCGGTCACGAAATCCCAATGCGCGGTTGGTTCCAATTCGAAGTACCGCGCGAGAAACGACGGAAAGACCCGCTGGACAACAAGTCCGAATGCGACGCCGACAAGCCCGCCGGCGAGCCCGAGGGCGATGGTTTGCAGCAAGTAGATCCGCATCACGTGACTGGATCGCGCGCCGATGCACTTCATGATCGCGATAGAATCCATGCGCTGCTGGATGTGCGCGCGCATGGCGGTGCCGACGCCGATGGCCCCGATGATCAACGTGATCAGGCTCACGAGACTTAGAAATGTGGTGGCTCGATTCAGGGCTTGCGTGACGAGCGGATGCGATTCGCGAAAATCGGCGATCAGGGCGTCCGGGAAGGTGGCTTTCAAGCGCTCGCGAACCGGTTCGATGCCGGGCGAGTTGGGCGAAAGGCGAAACAGGAAGCGCTCGGCGGCGCGGCTGCCGGGCAGGATCAAGCCGGCGCGATCGAGTCCATCGCGGGTCATCATGACGCGCGGACCCACGTTGAGGGTGCCCAGCATACGGTCGGGCTCATAAGTGACTTCGCCGACGATGCGGAACGGTTGACCACCCAAACGAATTGAGTCGCCGACCTTCAGATTGAGGCGCAGAAGCACGTCGTCGGAGACCGCAACTGTATCCGCGGTCAAGGCGCGAGAGAGCGGAGCGGGTGGCGACAAACGAATCTCGCCATAGAACGGATATTTCTTAGGATCGACCGCCTTCACCGAAACCAGCATGGGCGGTTTCTCCACGCTGGCGGATGCCATGGTGACCGTTTCAGTGATCCACGTTCGATCGACTCCTAGCCTTGAGAGCGCGGCCAGCGCGCTATCTTGCTGGGGCGTGGGCAGCTCGAACACCCGTAACGACAGGTCGGCCGCCATGAGCGTACGGGCTTGGCTCAAGAGCATCTCGTGAAATGCGCGGCTGAATCCGCGGACGCCGGTAAGCGATCCGACGCCGACAGCCACGGCCAGGATCACGAACAAAAACTTGAAGGATGAGGAGCGCGATTCGCGCCAGGCGATCTTGCAGGCTGTGGCCCAGGAGAAGTTCAAGATTCCGACTCCCTCACGGTCGCGGCTCGGTAGCGCGTTCGGCATTCTCGCGCTCATCGCTGACGATGCGGCCGTCGCGCAGCGTGATTCGCCGCGAGGCACGGCTGGACAGCGCCTCGTCATGCGTCACCAGCACCAGCGTGGTCCCTTCGCGCAGGTTGAGCGAGATGAGCAATTCGAGGACGTGCTTTCCGTTCTCTGTGTCCAGGTTGCCAGTCGGCTCGTCGGCCAGCAGAATGGGCGGCCGAACCATAAACGCGCGGGCCAGCGCGACGCGTTGCTGTTCACCGCCGGAAAGCTGGACGGGATAGTGATCTCGGCGATCGAGCAGGCCAACGCTTTCGAGCAACTCTCGCGCGCGCTTGGGCCCGTCACTGATGCCACTGCTGCCGTTGCCACCGGTCAGCTCGTATGGCAGCAGGACATTTTCTTCCGCCGTGAGCGTGGGCAGCAAATGGTACGACTGGAACACGAAGCCGACTTTTCGGCCACGCAGTAGCGCCATGCGGTCCTCGTCCAGGCCGGTAATGTCCTCGCCATCCAAAATAATTTGCCCGGAGGTGGGCGTGTCGAGGCCTGCAAGAAGCCCGAGCAGCGTGCTCTTGCCGCTGCCCGATGGTCCCATGATGGCGACAAACTCGCCGAGCTGAATCTCCAGGTCGATGCCGCGCAGAATATCCACACGATGCGTGGCCGTGGGGATGCTCTTGGTAAGACCGGAGACCTGGATAGCGGGCGCGCGAAGGTCTGATCGGGGCGGATGTACTTCCAATTTCTTATTATGACATTGGGTGGCGTGCATGTCGTTTGATCGGCTTCGTTTCGTTGGGTGTCTAGCGTTGGCGCTGGCCGTCGCTCGATTGGAAGGCTCGGCACAGCCCACTCCACGCGTAGATACGCGTCCGGTGATCGTTGCGTTCGGCGATAGTTTGACGACCGGGTTCGGCGCCGATCCAGGCAAGAGTTTTCCCGATTTTCTGCAAAAGGATCTGGACCAGGCGGGATTGCATTGGCACGTTGTCAACGCCGGCGTGAGCGGCAACACCACCACGGACGGGGTCTCGCGACTCCCTGAAGCGCTGGGGTATAAACCTCGCGTGACCATCGTCGAATTTGGCGGCAACGATGGTTTGCGGGGGCTGCCGATTGAGACGACGCGCGCGAACTTGGAACAAATCATCCGGGCGCTCCGCGATGCTGGCTCCGCGGTGGTTTTGGCGGGCATGACGCTGCCGCCGAACTACGGCCCGGATTACGTCCGAGGCTTCGAGCAGGTCTACAAGGACTTAGCGAACAAATATAAGGTGGCGCGGATTCCGTTTCTGTTGGAGGGCGTCGCGACCCATCCCAACCTAATGCAGCGGGATGGCATTCATCCCACGGCGGAAGGCAATGAGATCGTCGCGACAACCGTTATCCGCTATCTGAAGCCGCTGCTGCATTAGCGCCCTGAGTTGAAGTGGGGCTACGCCGGCGTTTGCGCAACTCGGCCGTGGCCGCTCGATGGCACTTCAGGCACAACGTGCGGAGGTTTTCGAGATCACACTCGCCTCCGCCTTCCACCACCGGAACGATATGGTCGGCATCCCAAAGGCTTTTTCGGGATCCGGGCCCGAGCCCCCAGTCGAGCGAAGCTTTCAGGCGCGGGGCTCCGCGCAATCGTTTGAGCTGGCGTTGGGCGTCCAAGCAATCGATGCCGCAACCCGCACAAATACCACGGTCGCGCTCCAGGACCTTTTCGCGAAGATAGCCTGGATCGGAGCGCAGACGCCATTCCTCCACGCACCAAGCCGAGCAAAACGTGACACGTCCCTGGGGAACTTCCAGGCTGCACCAGCGGCAGAGATGGCGGCCATAGGGACCTTTGGGAAGGTTTTCGCGGCGGGCCCAGCCTCCGGACATGCTTCGTTGCGTGCTCATTGGGCGTACTCTATTTATAGAAGAAGCCAGGTGCCAAAGGGAACAAGATTCGGCTGGGCGGCATCTAACTCATTGGGGAAACTTGCGGAGGTGGTTCAGATTCGGATATACTCCGCAAATGCACGAGCTCCAGGTTTGAGGAGCCGTGCCGTGGCGCCCGGCCCAGTTTCTGCTGGTCCATCGCCACTGAAATCAGGACAGTTTGGGAGGCGCGTAGTGTCCATGCAATCATCAAAATATTTGATCGCGATCATACTGACTGGGGTGTTGGGGCCGGCGCCCGCGCGGATGTTCGGACAGGCTGCCGCCGCGCCTTCATCGGCACAGCCTCAGAAGAACTGGAAGGATCGCGCCGAGTTCGATGCGTATGACGCGATCACCAAGGACACCAACCCCAAGACCAGACTCGAGAAGTTAAAGGCGTGGGAAATGGCGTATGCCATGACGGAGTTTATCACGGAACGCCGGACGCTGTTCCTGACCACATACGTGGCGCTGAACGACGCCAAGAACGCCGTGGAGGAGGCCAAGCAGATCCTGGCCGACAATCCCAAGGACTTCACAGCGCTGTATTACACGATGTACTTCACGCAAGGGTTGTACGGGCAAAATCAGTCGCCTGACATCTTGGATCAGGGCGAGAAGGCGGCGCAAGCGGTCCTGGCCAGTATCGACACGCCTCCGCCCGGCGTGGCCGCGGATCAATGGGCGAAGTTGCGGCCGGATGTGGAGCTGCTGGCGCATGTGAATCTGGGCTTCATCGCGATGCAGCGCAAGAACTGGGATCCAGCCGAGGCTGAGTTCCAGAAGGTCCTGACGGCGAACCCGAACAACGCCCAAGTGGACTTCTGGATGGGCACGGTGATTGCGTCCGAGAAGAAGCTGGACAAGTTACCCGCGGCGATGTTCTATTTTGCGCGCGCGGCGACCTACCAGGGCCAAGGCGCGCTGACTGCAGACGCCCAGAAGACCGCCCTGACCTATGTCCAGAAGCAGTACAAGAATTTCCACGGCAGTGACGAAGGCTTCAACGATCTGCTGGCTGCGGCGAAGAGTAACGCCACGCCTCCGGCCGGTTTCACCATCAAGAATGCCAACGAGATCGCTCAAGCCACGGCCGCGAATCAAGAAGAGTACGACAAGGCGCATCCCTTGGAAACAACTTGGAAGAATCTCAAAGAGGCCTTGTCGGCGCCGGAGGGTGTCAACTACTTCAACATGGGAATGAAGGGCGCGATGCTGCCTACCTTGAAGGGCAAGGTTGTAAAGCTGGAGCCTGCCGTGAAGCCGAAGACGATTACGCTGGCCTTGGAAGACGGCAAATCCGACGGAACCACCGCGGACGCAACGCTGAAGTTCGAGATGCCGCTTGCGGGCAAAGTGGACGTGGGCACGGAGCTTACATTCGAGGGCGTTGGCGAGAGCTTCACGCAGAGCCCATTCATGCTGGTCGTCACCGTCGACAAAGACACGCTGCATGGTTGGACCGGCAAGAATGAGCCCGCGGGGCGCACGCGCCGGCCCGCAGCCTCCCAGTAGTTCACGGCCTTAGGGTATTGCGCAGCTAAGGCTGCGTCGGTTTGCGGACTCTGGTACTATTCCAAAAAGACTTTCCGTCCGCAGGCGGAGGGTCAAACGGAGGCCGCGAATGTGGAATCAATCGTCGAAGCATTTGTTGATGGCCGCTGCTGTTGTGGGGCTGCTGGCGCCGGCATGGATGACCGGACAAGATCAGCCCGCGGCGGCGCAGGGCGGGCCGCAATATAAGGATCCGGGGGAATACACCCTCTACGATTCCATCCTCAAAGATACAAACCCCAAAACCAAGCTGGACAAGTTGCAGGAGTGGCAAACCAAATATCCCGCCACCGAGTTCGCCAAGATACGCAAGGCGCTCTTCTTGGATACCTACACCAAGCTGAACCAGCCGAAAGAGGCAGTGGCCGCGGCGAAGGTGATCCTGGCGGACGATCCCAAGGATTTCACGTCGCTGTACTACACCATGTATTTCACTCGCGCGCTAGCGGGCAACAATCCGACGCCGGATGTGCTGGACCAAGGCGAGAAAGCCGCAGCCGCGATTGTGGCGAACATCGATACGCCTCCACCGAACGTAACCGCGGACCAATGGAAGGGCGCGCGGACGGGCGTGGAGACGCTGGGGCATTCCACCTTGGGATGGATCGCGATGCAACGCAAGAGCTGGGATTCCGCGGAGGGTGAATTCCAGAAGTCGCTGCAACTGGATCCCAACAACGCTGAAGTGGACTTCTTTATGGGCACGGTGATTGCGTCCGAGAAGAATCCGCAGAAGATGCCGGCGGCAATGTTCTACTTCGCGCGGGCTGCTACGGTTGACGGGGCTGAGGCGTTGGCGCCTGCTGGACGCCAGCAGGCTCTGGACTACGTGAAGCGCGCCTACAAGGGCTATCACGGAAACGACGATGGATTCGGCGATCTTGTGGCGCTGGCCAAAGCACAGCCCGCACCGCCGGCGGATTACCACATCCGGACGGCCGGCGAAATCGCCGCGGAGTCGCAAAAAAAGGAAGAGGCCGACGCGGCCAGTCATCCCGAGCTCACGATGTGGAAGAACCTCAAGGCGCAACTTACCGGGGCCGACGGCGCCGCGTATTTCGAATCCAGCATGAAGGGCGCGCAAGTGCCGACGCTGAAGGGGAAAGTGGTGAAGCTCACGCCCGAGCTAAAGCCCAAGACTCTCGTGTTGGCGCTGGAAGACGGCACCACACCAGACGCCACACTGAAGTTCGAGATGCCGCTGGCGGGCAAAGTGGACGTTGGCACCGAATTGTCATTTGAAGGAGTGCCGGAGACTTACACGGCCAGCCCTTACATGGTGGTCTTCAACGTAGAGCCCGACAAGCTGCATGGCTGGACCGGCAAGAATGCTTCGCGTCCACGACCGGCTAAATAGCGGCCAGGGCTTTTTCAAGATCCGACGCGAAAGCCCGGATTTTTTGCACTTGCTCGGTTGATGCCGGCTGCTCAAAACCTTTGCTGGCGAAGAACGCTTGATCGCCACGCCAGATCAATGCGGCGTAACCTCGTTCGGTCATCAGCCCAGGGGCTCCGATGTTACCGAAAGAGCTCTCCCGGCGTTCTACGAATGCGACGAACCCGTCGCGCTCCAGGATGAAATGGGAAGTGATTTCAGCCGGGATAATCTGAATCCCAGCAGCCACCAGCTTCTCAAGCGTGTCATTCAGATCCGGAGTCACATCTTGTAGCGGCCAAGATCCTCGTCGTCGAGGCTCTCGAGCCAGCGCCGTTGCTCTTCCTCACTGGCCTTGTCGGCGGCGGCACTGGAGCGCTTGGAGCTCTTCAGGACGGATTCGTCGACATAGATTGGGCAATCCAGGCGCAAGGCCAGAGCCAGAGCATCGCTTGGCCGCGAATCCACGCTGATCAACTCGCCGTCTTTGTCGAGCCAGATCACGGCATAGAAGGTGTCGTCCTTGAGCTCGCTCACAACCACCTTGCGAACGCCGGTTCCCAAGCCGAGCAGCAAGGTCTTGATCAGATCGTGCGTCATGGGGCGCGGCGTCGAAACTTTTTCGATCTCGAGGGCAATCGCGTTGGCCTCATAGATTCCCACCCAGATTGGCAAAATGGCGTTCCCATTAATGTCCTTCAGCACCACGATTGGCATGTTGGTGACGGGATCCATCATCAATCCGCGGATTTTCATTTCGACTTCCATGCAATCCCCCCCTTTTTGCAAACTCAAAGCACCACCTCACCCGCTAAAGAATTCGCCCCCGCGCGAGTAACACGAACGTTCCACCACGTGCCAGCCAGATTTGCACCCGACAGGGTTGCGCCGTCGCCAGGTCCGGCATGCTGGGGATGCACGAAGTTGAGCGGGCGATTTTGCGAAGTGCGTCCAATCCACTGACCCGTCGCATGATTATAACCCTCCACGAAGGCTTCTTCGATGGTCCCCACGGCCTCGGAATTGCGGCGGATCTGGATGGCGCGCTGCTTTTCCTGGAGGATGGCCAAGCGGCGGCTCTTTTCCTCCTCGGGAACGTGATCGGCGAGCTCCAGCGCCGACGTATTGGGCCGGCGCGAGTACTTGAAGCTGAACAGCGAATCGTATTGCACTTCGTCGAGCAGCGCGAGTGTCTGATCGAAGTCGGCTTCGGTCTCGCCGGGGAATCCGACGATGATGTCGGTGGTGATGGAGATGTTGCGGCGCGCCTGCTTCATCCAATCGATGCGGCGCATGTATTCATCGCGCGTGTAGAGGCGCTGCATGCGCTCAAGGATGCTCGACGACCCGGATTGCACGGGAAGATGGACGTGATTGCAGAGCACCGGGTTGTCGTCGATGGCGTCGATGATATCCTTGACGAAATCACGCGGATGGGATGTGGTGAAGCGCACGCGGCGAATGCCAGCCACTTCGCCCACCGAGCGGAGCAGACGCGCGAAGTCGAAGCCGGCGGGCGTGGGGTCGCGATAGCTATTCACGTTTTGCCCCAAGAGTTGGATTTCGGCGTAGCCCATGCGCGCCAGCTCCCTAGCTTCGTCGAGGACACTCGGGCTGGTGCGGCTGCGCTCGGGGCCGCGCGTGAACGGCACCACGCAGTAGGCGCATGATTTGTCGCAGCCTTCGATGACCGTGATGTAGGCGCGATGCGGATTGTCGCGCTTGGTGAACGGCGTTTCGAAAGCCTGATCGTTATCCAGGCTCAAACCGGCCACGCGGCGGCCGCCGGCTTCCAGTTGCACCAGCATCTCGGGAAGCTTGGCGTAGCTGGCCGATCCCGCCACCAGGCTGACGTGCGGGGCGCGCTCGAAAATCCGCTCGCCTTCCTGCTGCGCGACGCAACCCAACACTCCGAATACTTTGCCCTGGCTGTTCCGCTTGAACTCATCCAGACGATGAAATACCTTCTGTTCGGCCTTGTCGCGAATGCTGCAAGTGTTGTAGAGAACCAGGTCGGCTTCTTCGGGCTTGGCCACTTGCCGGTAGCCTTCGGACAGCAGCGTGCCGATGACCTTTTCGGAATCGTGCGCGTTCATCTGGCACCCGAAGGTCTCGATATAGAAGGTCTGCATGCAGTGGCTTCGATTCCATTGTACTGGGTTGCGGGTTGTAGGTTGTGGGCAGTGAGAGAACCATCCACAAGGCAGCCGCTACATCGTGTAAACTGGTTGTTTGAAGGGGGTGCGTCTTCAGCAGTAGTTGGCTCGCACGAAGTACCTCAGGTGAGCTAGCGCCTTCTTTTGCTCGAAAGATCCCCGCTGCCTTTTTTTCCTTCCTGTTTCCCGACCAGTGCCGGCTGTGCGACGAACCGCTCCAGGACATCTCCCGGGTGCCAGTTTGCCGCGCATGCCTGAACAAGCCCGAGCCGCTAGCGGCGGAATATTTCTGCGTCCAGTGCCGCGCGCCGTTTTTGAGCCGGTTCCCGTTGGACGAACAGGGCCGTTGCGGGCTGTGCCGGCGCGGCGTGCGGGGCTTCGATGCCGCGTATTCGTTTGGATTTTACGAAGCCGAGCTGCGCCAGCTGATTCATCTGTTCAAGTACGGCCGCGTCCGCACGTTAGCGGCGCCGTTGGGGAAGCTGCTGGCCAGGGCTCTGCCGCGCGAGCAAGCCTTCGACATCATCATCCCCATGCCGCTGCATTGGCGTAAGCGCTGGCAGCGCGGATTCAATCAATCGGAATTGCTGGCGCGCGAGATCGGCCGCCGCACCAATACGCCGGTAGAGAACGCACTGCGGCGCGTGCGCAATACCGCGGCGCAGGCAGGATTGACCAGCGCCAAACGCCGATTGAACGTGTCGGGCGCCTTCCGGGCCAAGAAGCGCGCTGCCATCGATGGCCGGCGCGTGCTGCTGATCGACGATGTGATGACCACGGGCGCCACGGCGGCGTCCTGCGCGCGAGCTTTGCAACGAGCTGGTGCGCGGCAAGTGACGTTGTTGACTTTGGCGCGTGCGGACCGCCGGGCCATATCCGATCCAGTGCTGTCCGATGCGCCGCTCGTCATATCTGATTCACCCCACGATCCGAATTTCTCCGGGAGATCCGAAGATGCCTAGCCTCGACCGTTTGCATAGACCGGTACTCGTCCTAAACGCCAGCTACGAGCCCATCAACATTTGCGCGGCTCGCCGGGCTCTGGTGCTGGTGCTCAAGGGCGTCGCTTCGGCCGAGGAAGAATCGCAGGCGCACGTCCATTCGCCGCGCCACACCATCCGTGTGCCGTCCGTGATTCGCTTGCTGGAATATCGCCGCATCCCCCATCAGACCCGGGCGCTTTCGCGCAAGAACATTTTGATGCGCGACCGTTACACCTGCCAATATTGCCATCGCACCATGCCATCCGGCGAGCTGACGCTCGATCACGTGGTTCCACGGTCTCGCGCGGGCGAAACCACCTGGGAAAACCTGGTGGCCTGCTGCCATCCCTGCAACAATCGCAAAGGCAGCCGTACTCCCGAAGAAGCCGGCATGCGGCTGGCGCGCGCGCCGCGGCCCTTCAGTTTACACACCAGCCGTCACCTGATGCGCCTGCTCGCGAAGAGCGACGATCAGTGGCGGAAGTACCTGTTCTATTGAGAATTCCAGGAATACGAGGAATTCTAGGAATACAAGGAATTAGTGCACGGTCGGGTCTTTACCCGGTTCTTTGGGCTTATCCTTAGGAGCTGTGGTGGCCTTCACCGGGCTGATGAGGACGTGCGCGTTGCGTCCTTCCAGCCGGGGCTGGCCTTCCACCAGTCCATGCCCCGAAAGATCCGCGGCGAAGCGGAGCAGCAGCTTTTTGCCCAGGTCCACGTGCGCGATCTCGCGTCCGCGGAATTGCACCACCGCCTTCACGCGATTGCCCTCGCTCAGGAACCGGATCGCGTGATTCTTCTTGAACTCGTAGTCGTGATCGTCCGTGTTCGGGCGAAACTTAAGTTCCTTCACCTGGATCACGTGCTGCTTTTTCTTGGCCTCGTGCTGCTTCTTCTTGTTCTCGTACTGCCACTGGCCGTAGTCCATGGCCTTGGCAACCGGAGGCTCGGCGGTGGGCGCGATCAGGATCAGATCCAGACCCATGTCCTGTGCTTTGCGGACTGCCGCCAGCGTTGGCATGATCTCGACCGATCCGTCCGGGAACACCGCGCGAACTTCACGAACGCGGATGGCCTCATTTACGTTTTCCCGGACCCTGGGACGGCGGGGCGGGTAGTTTCTGGGTGGAATCATTGACAGGCGGGGGCGGTTGGGTTAGCGGTTCCGCCAAAGTTGAAGCGAATTCGTATCATTGTACTGATCGTACCAGAATTTCAGGACCACGGTGCGAGGTTCGATAGAAGCCGACAACCTCAGCGGGATCAAAAGCAGAGGTTTTGATACGGTTTTGATACGGTAGATCAACAAGCAGCCCGCATCTCGGACATTTCCCGCCGAACCGAGCCTGGCCAGCCATAGAACGGTTTCGACGATCGCTTGAAGACCCTGCATCTCGGCGAGGTTGCGGGTCAAATCACCGAAACGTGCTTCCGTCAACAGTCTTAACTGGGCCGCGGATTGAACTGGGAACAGAGCGCGAAAGTCTTCTCGAGGTGTTCGATGAAGATCCGTACTTTGGTCGAAAGCCGGCGGCTTGCGGGTCGAACCGTAAGGATCGGCACAGCTCGTTCATAGGGAGTTAGAAGACGGATGACAGTACCTTCCCTGAGTTCTGCCGCGAAGAGCCATGCTGGCGCCTGGGCAATCCCCAGATGTTCAAGGACACCCATCCGCATCTGTTCAATATCGCTGGTGCGAAAGACTCCTGTAGGGATAACACGCTTCGCGTCTTGTCCAGAGCCAAAGCTCCACGGCTGCACGGAGCCTCGCTCGACAAAAACGACAGATCGAAAGCGTTTGAGGTCTTCCGGCGATTCCGGGGCGCCGTGTCGTGAAAGGTACTGAGGAGTGGCGACGAGAATGATCATCGTCTGCGCGAATCTTCGGGCAACCAGGGTGGAGTCTGGAAGCTCACCTGAGTGGATCGCTAAATCGAAGCCGTCTTCGATGATCGTTGACGGGCTCTCCGACGCCGCCATCTCAACTGCCAAGTCGGGGTAGGAGGCAAAAAACGCAGCCAGCTTTGACACCATGTGGAGGCGAGCAAACGTGGGAGGAACGGTCACGCGAATGAGGCCTTTGGGTGCAGTTTGGCCTCTGCCGATTCGTGAAGTCGCGTTCTCAAAGTCGTCGAGAATGTGCAAAGCAGACTCGTAAAAGTCGCGACCCGGCTCAGTTAGTGCAATGGAACGAGAGGTGCGGTGAAGAAGTTCCGTGCCGAGCTCATCTTCAAGGGCGGAGATTTGCTTGCTGACGGCAGGTTGACCAATTCCACGCTCCTTTGCGACAGCCGAGAAGCTCCCTTTTTCAACTACTCGGACGAACATCTGCATTGCATCAAATGTGTTCACACGGGCCTCCTATTCCTCTATGGAATGGATGCTATGCAAGGGATAACGATTCTCGCATTCCTCTTGGGAATGGTTGGTATTCCACAGAGTGCCAAATCTCCTGGCAATGAGGGCACATCAAGATACCAGGGAGATGACATGACTAACTTAAACAAAAAAGTGGCACTCGTCACCGGCGGCTCGCGGGGCATTGGCGCAGCCATCGCGAAACGACTGGCCTCGGATGGCGCGAGTGTGGCCATCACGTACGCGAAGGACGCCAGCGCAGCCTCCGCCGTTGTCAAAGCCATTGAGAGCAATGGCGGAAAGGCTGTAGCGATCCAAGCGGACGCTGCCGATGTCGAAGCTGTCAAAAGCGCGGTGGAAAAGACAGTCGCAACCTTCGGCCGTCTGGATGTGCTTGTGAACAATGCCGGCACGGCCATTCCGAAACCGTTCGAGGAGACGACGTTGGAAGAGATGGAGCGTGTGATCGACATCAACATCCGCGGCGTATTCGTGACGACACAGGCGGCGCTGAAGCACATGAATGATGGTGGTCGCGTCATCATGATTGGTTCGGCAGTGGGCGAGCGTGCCGTTGCGCCCGGGCTTGTGCCCTACGCGGCCACGAAGGGAGCCGTCAAGATGTTCACTCAGGCGCTGTCCAGAGAGGTAGGGAGCCGGGGTATCACGGTAAATAACGTCCAGCCTGGTCCGATCGACACGGACTTGAATCCCGCCTCGGGTGATTGGGCCGTGCCTCAGAAGGCCGCCACAGCGCTCGACCGCTATGGGCATGTTGAAGAGATCGCTGCGATGGTCGCGTTCGTTGCCGGTCCGGAGTCCTCCTATATTACTGGGGCGAATCTTACCGTCGATGGCGGAATGAACGCGTAACCGCCGAGTGCGCCGATGGTCAACACGAAACACAAATCAAGTGAAGGAAGGTGTCCAATGGCTAACGTGGTCAAGAAATACGGTATCTCTTCTGAGCTAGCTCAGAAAATGGTGAATGCAGCGGTGGCGAAGGCCAGAGAACTTGGAGTTGCCGAAAACGTAGCGATTCTCGATGACGGAGGCAATCTCAAGGCCTTTAGCCGGATGGATGGGGCCCCAATTCCCACCATTGAGATGGCGCAGAACAAGGCGTATACAGCTCTGTTAGGCGTCTCCACGCAGGACTTTTTCAACTTTATCCAGGGCGACCCGTCGCTATTGGCTGGCATCCCCACGATTGCGCGCATAGCGGCGTGGGGTGGAGGGTTTCCCATCAAGGTGAACGGCGAACTTGTCGGGGCAATCGGAGTGAGCGGGGCACCTACAGTGCAGAACGACGTCGATTGCGTGAGAGCAGCCCTGGCGCTCATACCCGGAGAAACTCAATGAATAACCGGGTTGTTTTGATCACAGGAGGACTCACAGGCATCGGGCGGGCAACGGCCCTCGCGTTTGCCAATGAAGGCGCTCATGTTGTGGTGTCCGGTCGTCGAGATAAAGAAGGACAAGAGTTGGCTGCGGAGCTGCAAGCGCTCGGAGCAGAGGCCAGTTTTATCCGTGGTGACGTCCGCAACGAAGAAGATGTGCGTGATTTGGTGGATAGGACCGTCGCGCGTTTTGGCCGTCTGGATGTTGCTGTCAATTGCGCTGGAACTGAGGGCAAGCCTGGCCCGGTGACGGAGCAGACTGCAGAAACCTACGCCGCGACGTTCGACACAAACGTCCTAGGTACGCTGCTCAGCATGAAGCATGAGATGCGCGTGATGCTCAACCAGGGAAGCGGCAGCATCGTCAATGTGTCGTCTACCTACGGCCGTACCGGCGCTGCTGGTGCCTCCGTTTACTCGGCGAGCAAGCACGCAGTTGAAGGCCTGACCAAGTCGGCTGCGCTCGAAGCCGCGGCATCGGGGGTGCGCGTTAACATGGTCGCCCCAGGTCCAATCGAGACTGGGATGCTGAATCGCTTCACCGGTACTGCCGAAAGAAAGGCGGGGCTGGCGGCGACCGTGCCGCTCAATCGAGTAGGACGACCCGAAGAGATCGCCCAGACCATCCTGTTTCTTGCGTCGGACAAGGCGTCGTTCGTCACGGGTGCGTCGTACCCCGTCGACGGCGGCAAGACAGCCAGGTGATGTTTTGATACAGCCACGGCAACTTAGGGAGGTTTTGATAAGGTTAGAATCAAGAGGAGCAGCAGATGGGCGGTTAGCTCAGCTGGTTAGAGCGCCTGCCTTACAAGCAGGAGGTCCGCGGTTCGAGCCCGCGACCGCCCACCACTCAGCCGATTGGCCTGGCTCAAACACCGGCTATGCGACTGACGATCGAAGAGGCACATCGCCTGGCCGCGCGCGTCATGGCGACGCTTGGCCACGATGCTACCGACGCTGAATTAATCGCGGACCACCTGATCGATTGCGAGCTGCGCGGGCTCAGTTACGGTGGACTGGCGCGAGCTATCAGTATCGCCGAGCGGATGGAACGCCATGCTGACTGTCGCCGTCCGATCACCATACTTCATCAGACACCCGTCTCTGCCCGGATCGATGGCGGCGACCACATCGGATATGTTGTCGCGCACCGTGCCACGACCGTTGCAATCGAGAAGGCGGAGGCGGCCGGGATCGCGGTGGTTGGAGCCAGCGACACCTGGTACACAGGCATGCTGTCTTATTATGCGGAGATGGCGGCCGCTCACGGATTGGTGAGCATGATCGCATCGATCGCTTCGCCCTGGGTGGCGCCGCACGGAGCGAATGAGGGCCGGCTCGGGACCAACCCGATCTGCTTCGGCTTTCCGAGCGCGGACGAGCCCATCATTTTTGACGCCGGCACATCGGCGATCATCCACGCAGAGGTGACACTCGCGCATCGCCTTGGCAACGACCTGCCTGAGAACGCCGCTTTCGATCGTGACGGCCTGCCGACCCGCGATCCCACGGCCGCGCTCGCGGGCGCGTTCGCAAGCTGGGGTGGACACAAGGGATCGGGCCTCGGCATCGTGGTGCAGCTTCTCGGCATCCTGGCGGGCTCGCCACCGATTCCGCCTGAACTCGCCGGCTTCGGCTACCTCATTGTGGCGATGCGGCCGGACCTGATGGGCCCAGCCGAGATATTTCGCCAGAACGTGTCGGCTTTCGCCAAAGCGGTGCGGTCTGCACGGCCGGTTGCGGGCGGATCGGCTGTCCGCATGCCGTTCGACCGTTCGCGCCGGGAGCGGCAGAGGCGTCTCTCCGAGAATGCGATCGAGATCGCCGACGTCCTGGTCACGCAGTTGGAGCGGATATCTAAACAACTGGACGCCTGCTAGGAGAGCGGCGTCCAGTGATTAATCCTTCGGAATTGAAGGGAACTACTTGTCAAGCGGCAGTTACTACTCCACCAAATCACCCAGCGAAGCATACAGAGTTGCTGCCTCTGAGCACGCGCTTGAATGGGTTTCGTTCACTGCCAGGTTGTAATCGACTTCAGTAAAGGACAGCGCGACGGATGGATAGCACCCGTTGCTGTAGGACACGTTGGAGCTTGGGGTCCATTTGATTGACGTTGGCGCCGCGCCGCCCAAAATCCCTGTTCGGTACAACAGCGGTCCGGTACCTTTGTCCCCCTGGTGCGCTTCAACAACCACTCGCCCGGAGCCAGAGCCAAAGAATTCATCAACGCCATCGCCAAACACCGATATGCTCGGATTGTATCCACTGGTGTACACATCGGGTTTGCTCCATTCGATTGTGGAAGTGGAGGTGTCCACCACTCCGATCGAATACCACAATGCTCCGGAGGTTCCCTGCGCCACCAGGATGGCAAGATTGTTGGCGATGGAGACGGTTGGCGCGTAGCCTTGGTTCAAGCCGGAATTGATTTCAGTAGACGGCCCCCACACGATGGATGGCGAGGTCCCCAGCGTGAGAACGCCGACGTGATAATAAAGAGCCGATATATCCACTCCCGCCTGATGCACTTCGACGATGGTGCTGACGAGTGGACTCGGGCCATTGAGGTCCGCGGCCACGGTGGGGTTGTAACCTTCGTCGTACGGATTCGCAGCCGACCAATTGATCTTGTTGGGAAGCGGATCGCTGGCGGAGGCGAGCTGATACCACAGTGCGCCTCCATTGTCTTGACCCCCTTGATGGACCTCGATCAGGTTGTCCACACCTGCATTAACGGCCTGCACCAAAGCTATCGATGGCGCGTGTCCAACCTGCGGGGTGGACTGGGGCGGACTGTAGAGGTAGTGGTACGCAGTCCAGGACATTGACAACTCAGTCGGATAGGTTCCGGTCATATCCTCCAGCGAGCTAAAGCCAGTGCCGGTCTGGGCAATGCTTACCAGGCTCGTCAGCCCGTCGGAAGCTACTTTCGGCAGATAGCCGGTGCCGTATTTCAGGCCGGTTTGTTGCCAATCGATGGTTATGTCCTCTGCCTGGGCGCCGCTCGCGAGGAGCAACGCAGCCACGAAACCGATTGTTACTGGAACGTTTTTCATAAAATCCTCCTTTTTTCTGAGAGGCGCATTCGGTACGTCCTTGCCGCCTCTCACACACACATGCGGAAGCCAGGCGCGAAACCGATCACGGGGTGGCGATCTTTTTTTATGTAAGGCGGGTGATGATATATTCTCTGGTATGCCGCCGTCCGAGGACGTGACGCTCTTATTGCGCGCGTGGGCCAATGGCAGCCGCCAGGCACTTGATCAGTTGACGCCCCTGGTCTACTCGGAGCTGCGGCGGCTGGCCGGCATTTACATGCGCCGTGAGGAACCGGGAAACACGCTGCAACCGACTGCTTTGGTGCACGAAGCCTACATCCGGATGGTGGGCAGCACTCTGCCGGCTTGGCAGAGCCGGGCACACTTCTTCGGTATTGCGGCCCACCTGATGCGGCAAATTCTGGTGGATCACGCTCGCGAGCAGCATAGCGCAAAACGCGGGGGCCAGGCGATTCACGTATCTTTAGACGACCATCTGGCGGCAGCCCCGCAACAAGAAGCGGACCTCATAGCGCTCGACGATGCGCTGGAGCGCCTGGCGGTGATCGAGCCAAGAAAAGCCCAAGTAGTAGAACTGCGTTTCTTCGGCGGCTTGGACCTGGAGGAGTCAGCCAAAGTGCTCAACGTTTCCGAGGTGACCGTGAGGCGCGACTGGCGATTTGCCAAAGCATGGCTGCTTCGCGACCTGGCGCAAAGCAGGGGAGCTGGAAGTTGAGCACACAGCCGCGACGAACAGCATGGACCTTCAACGCATAGCCGCAATTGAGTCGATCTACCACGGCGTTCTCGCCAAGGAGCCGGGCGAACGCTCATCCTATCTCGAGTCCGCTTGCGCCGGCGATCCGGCCTTGCGTACCGCCGTCGAGTCACTGCTTGCGTTTGCCGACAACACGCTGCCGAATCCTCTCCACCAGGTTGACATCGCGAAGGTCTGGGGCGAAATCGCCGAGATGACCGTTCCCGAAGAACTGGGTGAGCGGGTTGACGACTGGGTCAAAAGCGGGACTACCATCGGGCCGTATCGGATTCTCCGGCTGCTCGGCGAGGGCGGGATGGGGGCCGTCTATGAGGCGGAACAGGAGCAGCCGGTTCGCCGCCGAGTCGCTGTCAAACTAATCAAGATCGGCATGGACACGCGTGAAGTCGTGGCGCGGTTTGAATCCGAGCGCCAGGCGCTGGCGCTCATGGACCATCCGGCCATCGCCAAGGTGTTCGATGCCGGCTCCACTCCGCAAGGCCGTCCGTACTTCGTGATGGAGTACGTTACCGGCATTCCCATCACGCAGTACTGCGACCAGCACAAGCTGACCACACGCGAGCGCCTGGACCTTTTCATCCGTGTCTGCGAGGGTGTGCAGCACGCCCATCAGAAAGCCATCATCCATCGCGACCTGAAGCCTTCCAACATTCTGGTGGGTGAGGTGGATGGGAAGCCAATGCCGAGAATCATCGATTTCGGAGTGGCAAAAGCGACCTCCGAGCGGCTGACGGCCGAAACCCTGTTCACACGCGTGGGCGCCATTATCGGAACGCCGGGTTACATGAGCCCGGAGCAGGCCGAATCCACCGGGGTGGATGTGGACACGCGCACGGACGTGTATTCGCTGGGCGTAGTGTTGTATGAACTGCTGGTAGGCGCGCGACCGCTGGACTTCCAGAAATTGTCGTTTGAGGAGATCCTGCGGCGGGTGCGCGAGGACGATGCGCCACGCCCCAGCACGAGGCTGCGCTCGCTGGGAGATCAATCCCAAATCACGGCGCAGAACCGTGGCACCGATCCCGCCAGGCTCGCCCGGCAACTGCGCGGCGATCTTGACCTCATCACGCTCAAAGCTCTGGAAAAGGAGCGTTCCCAGCGGTATTCCACGCCCTTAGAGCTGGCGGCCGACATTAGAAGATATCTGCGCAATGAGCCGGTGTTGGCGCGCCCAGCCAGCGCCGCGTATCGAACCCGTAAGTACATTCGGCGCCATCGGATTGCCGTTGCGGTGGCGGCCGGGTTGGTGGCCGTGCTGATCTCGTTCGGCGTGGCCCAGACGTTCCAACTGCGGCGAACCATGAGCGAACGTGACCGCGCGAATCGCGAGCGGGACCGGGCCAGCCGCGTCACCACGTTCATGACCGACATGTTCAAAGTGTCGGACCCAAGCGCTGCTCGCGGAAACACCATCACGGCTCGCGAAATCCTCGACAAAGCGTCGAAGCAGATCGATACCGGTCTGAACCGCGACCCGGAGCTGAAGGCCCAGATGATGGACGTCATGGGAACCGTGTACGAGCGCCTGGGGCTCTATTCCAGCGCACGTCCCCTGCTGGAGCGGTCTACTGATATTCGACGCCATGTGCTCGGTTCTGAAAATCCGGAGACACTGGTCAGCATGCATCATCTTGCTACGAACCTCTTTGGCGAAGGCCGCTACGCCGAGTCAGAGAAGCTGCTGCGCGAGACGGTGGATATTCAACGCCGCGTCCTCGGGCCCGAGGATCCGTACAGACTGTTGTCCATGAACAACCTGGCTACCGTTCTCAAGAGCGAGGGCCACTATGGGGAGGCGGAGAAGCTGGATCGCGAGACGCTGGATATTCGACGCCGTGTCTCGGGGCCGCGGCATCCGGACACCGTGTTGTCGATGGAAAACCTGGCTGGCGCTCTCTCTAAACAGGGCCGCAATGCCGAGGCCGAAAAGCTGTATCGCGAGGCGCTGGATATTCGACGGCGTGTGTCGGGGCCGCAGCAGCCGGAGACCCTGGGATTGATGAACAATCTAGCGCTCGTTCTCGACAGCGAGGGCCAATACCAGGAAGCGGAGAAGCTGGATCGCGAGACCCTGGACATTCAACGCCGTGTCATGGGGCCGGAGCATCCTTACACCTTGTTGACGATGAGCAACCTGGCCAACGTTCTCGCCGACCAGCACCGCGATGCCGAGGCTGAGGAGTTGTTGCGCCGAACGCTGGATATTCAACGCCGCGTGCTCGGGCCGGAGCATCCAAATACAGTGGGGTCGATGAATAACCTGGCTACGATTGTAAATGACCTGGGCCACTATGCCGAGGCGGAGAAGCTGGAACGCCAGACGCTGGATATTCAACGCCGTGTCCTGGGGCCGCGGCATCCGGAGACGCTGTCCTCCGCTTACAACCTGGCTTGCTTCGCGGCCCGTAACGGGAAGCGTGACGAGGCGCTCGCGGAGTTGCGAGACGCGGTCGATAACGGACTTCGAGCTGACCTGGACCTGGGGATGGAAAAAGATCCCGATCTCAAATCGCTGCACGGTGACCCGCGATTCGACGAACTCGTGGCTCACGCCAAAGAGCGCGCCGCGGCAGCGCGCAAGGCGCACTAGAGCGCAGGATGCTTACTGGCCTAGCGCAAGCCGTGTATTGGAGCCGCCCAGTTCGATTGCTTTGATTTGGTCCATGCCGTCCTGATTGCTCGATTCCACCGAAGTGTAATTGAACTTTTTGTCACCAGTTTCAACCTTGACTGGGACACTGACGGACTTCGCGTTCTCCGTGTCGGTGAAAACGGCCTGCGATCCTTCGACCTTGAGCTTGTATTCGCCGGGCTTCAGCTCGGTGGCTCCCGCCATGGCGGGGGCGTTCAGGGTAATGTCGTACGATTTTGCGCTGGCGATACCCAGGCTTGCAAAAGTAAATGCACCAACGAAAAGTAACGATTTTGCGTTCATTTGTTTCGATTCTCCTTACACACGTAAAGACGAGTCGAAGATGGGTTGGTTACTGCCATCAATGTAAGGGTCTGTCTTATCTGCCAAGCGATGCTTTGATGTCAGCCACCGACGTGAGCCGGTCCGGGTTCAGGCTGTGAATCGACAGGATCCGATCCACGTCCAGATTCAGCCGCTGGAGATTCTCCAGGAACACAATCGTGCCGGTCACCGGAGGGTTGGGCACCGGGCTGTTCGGCGGAGGCAGATTGAACATGTCGGCATACACGAGGATCTTCTCTTTCGGAAGATACCCGATGACGATGCCGTCGGCGTGGGGAAGGCCCTTGATCACGTGTACCTCGAAAGTTCGCGTGGCGTCCTGGAAGACGCGCTTGTCGCCCTTGAAGCCCTCGATCACCGGTTTTTTTCCGGACTTCGACATGGAGTCGGGAGCGAGCGTCCGTGGCGCGGAGAGCGCTTTCATCAGGAAATCGCGATTCACCTCGGGCGTCACGATCGTGATGCCTTCGGCGACTACGGCCGGAAGGCCACTAGTGTGATCGAAATGGTGATGTGAGATGACGCCGTAACGGATCGGCTTGTTCGGGATCACTCGCTTGGCCTCGGCGATGACAGCTAGTGCGCGCGTCTCGTTCTGCGGTCCGGGTTCGAAGAGTAGGATGTAGTCGGCGAACTCCACGGCCAGGGAGTTGTAAGCGCCGTTGATGCGATAGACGCCGTCGGCCAGTTTCTCTGACGTCGGGCCCGCGGCCCGCTGAGCGCCTTCGCCGGGAGGTCCGCCACCAGCACGTTCTCCCGCAGGCGGTGTCAGCAGTTGTTGGAGGTTCGCGGGATTCGCGTGCGCGCCCAGGATATATGCGGTGAATGTCGGCCAGCCGCCGCGCTTCTGGATAATTTGCGCCGGGAACTTGAGTCCATCAGCGCCATCCCGATAATTCGTGTACTCCGCTTCGACCAGCATGTCGCCGAAGATCGGGTTCTCCACCCAGGTCTGGACTTTTTCAACCAGGTTTTGACTATTGATGTAGCCGACCATTTTGTAAGGCTGGCCGCCCGGCGATTTCACCGGTGCGTCAAACTTGACCACCTGGTAGCGCTTACCGCCGACGGTCTCGGAGCGCACCGACGCGTTGTTCGCCGCCGCGGCCTTTAGGAATCCCCAGGGAGTGATCCAGATCTCGAGTTGCTGCGCCCAAGCCGTGGTCTGAGGTGTGATGTTCTGCTGACCGGGAGTCAATGCGGCAACGCCGCCGGTCACCGGTATGGCGTAGGTCATCCAGGTGGCACGCGAGGCCGGCTGGGTGAAATCGATCACGCGCACATAGTCGTTTGCGGCGGCCATCGGCCAGGGCTGGTTGGCATTGTTGTTCTGCCCGAGATTGCCATTCTCGGCGACCCCGTAATAGTGAATCGAGTTCAGCCCCTCGACGCCCATGGCCTTTGAGACATTGCCGATCACCGTCTTGGCGTCCTCGGCGGCGATTGCTTGGCCTACCGTAACAGCGAGTGCCAGAGCGACAACCAATGCTTTTCTCATCGTTCCCTCCTGAGTGGCTCTCCGTTCAGCATCGAACAGGAATATAATCATACGCGAATCGAAAGGCGGCCATGCAAGCACGAATCCGTACTTATATTGCGACGGCAATGTTATTCTCACTACCGCTCGCCGCGCAGTGGAAGAATCTCCCCTCCAAGGGCGTTCCAAAAGGCGCGGACGGCAAAGTCAATCTTTCGGCGCCGGCGCCCCGAAGCTCAGATGGCCATCCGGATCTCTCGGGCATTTGGGAGCCAAGCGCCAACAGGTATCTTCGCGATATCGCGGTCGACCTGAAACCTGGCGACGTCCCGTTTCAGCCGTGGGCCAAGGCCTTGTACGACCAGCGCACTGACGGCTCGCATTCCAAGGAAGATCCCGACGCGAACTGTCTGCCGCAGGGCGTGCCCAAGATCGACGCGGCTCCGGCGCCCTGGAAAATTGTCCAGACGCCCGGATTCATCGTCATAGTCTACGAGGCGTTCAACCTCTGGCGGCAGGTATTTCTGGATGGCCGCGAGCTCGAGCCCGACGCGAACCCCACGTGGATGGGCTATTCGACCGGCAAATGGGATGGCGACACGCTGGTGGTCGATTCGCACGGGTTCAACGGCAAAGCGTGGCTGGATCAGTTAGGCAAGCCGTCTACCGAAGCCTTGCATGTTATCGAACGCTTCCGGCGCAAGGACTTCGGCCACATGAATCTTCAGATCACCATCGACGATCCCAAAGCGTACACGAAACCATGGACCGTCAACCAAGAAGTGCATCTTTTGACGGACACCGAACTGCTGGAGTTCATTTGCAACGAAAACAACCGGGATGTGGATCACCTGCCCGGTAAGTGAAACGGGCCCGCTTTGGCGGATCTCCGAGTAGCCAGGTGAAACGATGGTCCACGTATTGGATCTAACGGTAAGAGGACAATCACGAATATGAACAGATTTAAATATCTTGCACTAGCTGCTGTTGCCGGAATCTTCTTGACGGTAACTGCTTCCAAAATGGAGGCTCAGGTCGCCGTCGAAGTGGGAGTGGCCCCTGTCTGCCCTTACGGATACTATGATGTCGCGCCGTATGCCTGCGCTCCTTACGGCTACTACGGCCCGGAATGGTTTACGGGTGGTGTCTTCATTGGCGCTGGCCCGTGGTTTCATGGCTCCGCCAACTTCCGCGGCCACGTAGATAACCGGTTCCATCCAGAGCATGGCTATAAAGGTCCAATGCCCAAGGTTGGGGAGCGGCCGGAACCGGCCAAGCGTCTCGACAAAATTGAGCACTTCAAAGGAAAAGAAATGCGTGATGGGCGCGGACACGTAGCAAAACGCTAAGAACAGCAGAGGCGAATAGTAAGACGGCCGAGCCGGCGACGATTACCGGAAATTAATGGCCTACATGGTGACCGGGGGCGATCAGGACACGTCCAGGAGAACGACTGGAGCGTGCCTGATTATGAATCGAGCCGTCCTGCTGTACGCCGCCACATGGGCCGGTCTGAGTTTGCCGGCCTTGGCGCAAGCTCCGCGGGAATACCAACAGCAACCGCCTCCGGCCAGCCAGACTCCAGAAGCTCCACGTTTGTCTCCGCAAGAGCTGAGCAACATCGTGGCTCCCATCGCTCTTTATCCCGATTTGCTGCTGAGCGAGGTTCTCGCGGCTAGTACCTATCCCTTAGAGCTCACTCAGGCTCAGCAGTGGATGCAGCAGAATCCAGGTCTGCGCGGCCAACAACTCGTGGAAGCCGCCAAGCAGCAGAACTGGGACCCCAGCGTGCAAGCCCTGGTGGCCTTCCCGGATGTCATGAGCATGCTCACTCGTGACATTCAATGGACCACCGACCTCGGCAACGTTTTCCTTTCGCAGCAAGCCGACGTGATGGACGCCATCCAGCGGCTGCGCGCTTCCGCCCGCGACAACGGACGTTTGACGAACACGCCGCAACAGCGCGTCACTTCTGAACAAGAGAACGGCCAAAGCGCGATCGTGATTCAGCCCACCGATCCGCAGGTGGTCTATCCGCCGGTTTACAATCCCGAATACGTTTGGGGCCCGCCGGCGTACGGCGTCTATCCGCCTCTCGGCTATCCGGCGCCTGGCTTCGGCATTTACTACGGCGTTGGCACGTTCCTGGGCGCTCTCTTCACGGGACTCTTGAGCTTCGGCGGTTGGGGCTGGGGCCTGAGTTGGTTGGGCCACGGCCTCTTCCTGAATGGCCTGTTTTTTAGCCACTTCGGATTTCATGGTTACAGCGGCTACGGTTTTCACCCGGGCGCGAGTTACGTTACCCGCGCCCCCTGGGTACACGATTCGGGCCACCGGCTCGGCGTTCCGTATGGGAACCATTACGCGGGCGCTCGCTATTCCGGCCGCTCCTACGCTACAGGGCGCTCGGCCTATGCTGGTTCCAGCGCTGGTTCCATTTATCGTTCCGCCTATCACGGCGGCAGCCGGCAGATGGACGCCTATCGCGGTCTGGCCGCCAGCTCTGCCCGGGGTGGAAGTTCAGGTTACCAATCGCGTTACTCCGCACCCGCTGGAGCCGGTTACCGCGGCGGTTACGCTGGCGGCTCGGCCAGTCGGGGAGGCTACTCCGCGCCCGCTGCCCACTACTCGGCTCCAAAATCCTCCGGGCACTTCGGCGCTGGTGGCGGTCATAGCCACACTGGGGGCGGCGGCGGGCATAGCCACTCCAGCGGCGGTGGTGGTCATAGCCATTCCGGTGGAGGCGGGCACTCACACGGCGGGGGTCACAAAAAGTAAGTAAGGCCCCGGGCACGAAACCGCGGGGGATGAGGAAGCGTCGCAATGACAGGACAGCTCTGCGTGGCTCAGAGTCGCAGGGTTCAACCGCGTCCACTTTTTTGCCGAAGAGAGGGATATGCTCTTGGAGTGTCTCAATTCGTGGACCACGGCCATAGTCGCGGCGATCTTGTGTGCGGGCAGTGCAACGGCGCAGAGCAGCCGCATTACGCAAATAGTCGACAATAGACAGCGCGCGGTCCTGGCGGGGAATCTTCATACGAAGGCCCTGGCCGCTAATGACCAGGGGCGCGTGGCGCCGTCGCTTGCGATGCCCTACATCACGCTGACGCTGGCGCCATCGGCGAGCCAGCAGGCCGACCTCCAAAAACTACTGGTGGAACAGCAGGCGCCGGGCTCGCCTGATTACCATCACTGGCTGACGCCGGAAGAATATGGGCAGCGCTTCGGAGTGAGCGATTCCGATCTCGGCAAGATCACCCAGTGGCTTCAGCAGCAGGGCTTGAACGTTGTTTCGGTGGCGCGCGGGAAGAGCTGGATTGCGGCGAGCGGAACGGCGGCGCAGGTGGAGGCGGCGTTTCAGACCGAGATTCACAGCTACGTGGCAGAGGACGAGACGCACTTCGCGAATGCGTCGGAGCCGTCTGTGCCCGCGGCTTTCGGCTCGGTGGTGAAAGGCATTCGCGGCCTGAACGATTTCCGGATGAAGCCGCGGCTGCGCGCGTCGCCCTTCCAGCCTGATTCCAGCAAGCCTCATTACGCGACAAACCAGGGGAACTTTATTGCGCCCGGCGATTTCGCGACCATTTACGACGTCACACCGCTGTACAGCACCGGAATCAACGGAACCGGGCAGAAGATTGCGATCGCCGGCCAGATCGAGGTCAATCTGTCCGACATCCAGCAGTTCCGCGGCATGTTCGATTTACCGGCCAACGATCCGCAGATGCTGCTGGTGCCAGGGTCCCAGAACCCGGGGAACAATCCGACCTCGGGCGACTTGGCGGAGTCGGACCTGGATCTGGAATGGTCCGGCTCGGTGGCGCGGAACGCGACCATCATTTTTGTTTATTCCACCGACGTCATGACATCGGTACAGTATGCGATCGACGAGCACCTCGCGCCGGTGGTCAGCGTGAGCTATGGTTCATGCGAGCTGGAGACGCCCGCGTCAGAAGCCTTTGCGTTCGAACAATGGGCCCAGCAAGCCAACGCGCAGGGAATGACGTGGTTCGCCGCTTCGGGCGACGATGGCGCGGCGGATTGCGCCGATTCGCAAAACCCCGGGCTGGCCGTTGACCTTCCGGGCAGCGTACCGGAAGTGACCAGCTCGGGCGGCACGCAGTTCGCCGAGGGAACGGGCACGTATTGGAGTCTCACCAACAACGCCACCGGGGGATCGGCGCTGTCCTATATTCCGGAGACGACGTGGAACACTAGCGTGGAAGACGAGGAGCCGTCGGCGAGCGGCGGCGGCGCGAGCGTTCTGTTTCCGAAACCTTCGTGGCAAACAGGTCCGGGCGTGCCCAGCGACAATGCACGCGACGTGCCCGACATATCGCTGAACACGTCGGACGATCACGACCCCTATGTGGTCTACACCAGCGGGAGCCTTCAGGCTTATGGAGGGACGTCGTTTGCCGGCCCTACCTTTGCCGGGATGACTGTGCTTCTGAATCAAGAGCTCGGCTCGGGCGGAGTGGGCAACATCAATCCGCACCTTTATTCGCTGGCGCCATCGGGTTGGGGTTCCGGCATGTTTCACGACATCACAACGGGCAACAACATTGTCACGGTGACTTGTTCGCAAAGAGCTTTCAATTGCACGAACACTCCGGTGGGCTACTACGCAGGCCCGGGCTACGATCAGGCGACCGGGCTGGGGTCGGTGGATATGTACAAACTGGTGACGGGATGGAACGGCGCGAGCACGCCGCCCCCGCCAACCACTTCGACGACAAACTTAACGCTGCTTGCGAATTTGAGCACGGTGGCAGCGAACGACGTGGTGTATTTGATGGCGAGGGTGACTTCGACGAATGGGACGACGCCGTCCGGGTCGATCTCGTTTTCGATAGGAGAGACCTCGTTGGGATCCGCTGTGCTGACCGGATCGGCGGACGCGGCTACGGCCACGCTGGCGGTGAACGGCTTGCAGTTGCCGTTGGGCAGTGGAACGATTACAGCAACGTATAACAATACCAGCAGCGCATCGGTGACGGTCAGCGTGACGGCCTCTGGATCGGGCTCAAACGGCACGCCGGCGATCGCCGGCCTTACCAATGCAGCCAGCTTCAAACCAAGCGTCGCGCCGGGAGCGACTCTGAGCGTGTTCGGATCCGAGCTCTCGCCCGTGACCGAGAGCGCGTCTAGCGTGCCCCTGCCGATGTCGGCCTCGGGGGTCGCGGTGCTGGTGAACGGAGTCGCCGCGCCGCTGTATTATGTCTCTCCGAGCCAGTTGAACGTGCAGATCCCCTATGAGACACCGGCCAACAGTTTGGCAGTGCTGAGCGTCAACAATAACGGGCAGGTGACCACGCAATCGTTCCAGGTGGCCGCGGCGGCGCCGGGAATTTTCACGACCTCTACCGGCGCGCTGGTTCCCACGGCGACCGCAACGCCCGGGCTGGAGATCGCGTTCTATATCACTGGCGCCGGAGCCGTTTCGCCGGCCATCTCGGACGGCGCCGCGCCCCCGTCGTCCACGCTGCTCGCCGACCTCCCGGCGCCGGAGCAGACGACCACCGTGACCATTGGTGGACTTCCAGCGACCATCGATTTCA
Organism: Bryobacterales bacterium; assembly: GCA_003166865.1. Taxonomy (GTDB): domain Bacteria; phylum Acidobacteriota; class Terriglobia; order Bryobacterales; family Bryobacteraceae; genus Palsa-89. The sequence continues at coordinate 8,254 of PMUP01000062.1, read as the reverse complement.
TCGGCATTCCTTGGGCGTTGGTGGGCGTGACGCAGATCAACGTGCAAGTTCCCAATGACATCTCGACCGGCGTGCACCAGGTGGTGGTGACGGTGGGCGGAGTCGCCAGTGCGCCGGCGACGATCACGATTACAAACTGACCAACCCCCCGACACAGCCGAAGCCCGACGATGTAACTTCGTCCGGGATACATTGAAGTGATGCCGAATTTCGCGGAACGAATCGAGATTAGGGCGCCACGGGGAATCGAGCGAAGTTGCAAGGGCTGGCACCAGGAAGCTGCCCTCCGCATGTTGATGAATAACCTCGATCCTGAGGTTGCCGAGAATCCGGATGCTCTGATTGTTTACGGGGGAACGGGCCGGGCGGCAAGAAACTGGGATTGCTTCCACGCGATCGTGCGTTCGCTGCGCCGTCTGGAGAACGACGAGACACTGCTGGTGCAGTCCGGCAAACCGGTCGGGGTCTTCCGGACGCATCCCGAAGCGCCGCGCGTACTGATCGCCAACTCCAATCTAGTCGGACATTGGTCGAACTGGGCGGAATTCCACCGCTTGGAGCAATTGGGCTTGACCATGTATGGGCAAATGACCGCGGGATCGTGGATCTACATCGCGAGCCAAGGAATCATTCAGGGCACCTACGAAACCTTCGCAGCCGCTGGCCGAAAACATTTCGGCGGCACACTGGCTGGAAGGCTGATCGTCTCGGGCGGCATGGGTGGCATGGGTGGAGCGCAGCCACTGGCGGCCACGATGGCCGGCGCGTGTTTCCTGGGGATCGATGTCGATGGCGCTCGCATCGAAAAGCGCTTGAAGACGAGATATTGCGATTATCTCGCACGATCGCTTGACGAGGCGCTTTCTATGTTGGATGCCGCGCGGAAACGGCAGGAAGCCATTTCGGTGGGGCTGATTGGGAACTGCGCGGATGTTTTGCCGGATTTGATCAAACGGGGTTTGGCGCCGGATATCGTGACGGATCAAACCAGCGCTCACGATCCGCTGAACGGATACGTGCCGAATGGTATGAGCCTGGCGGAAGCGCTGCTATTGCGAGAGCGCGATCCCGACGAGTACGTGCGACGGTCCATGGATGCGATGGCACGGCACATGGAAGCAATTCTCGCGCTCCAGGATGCCGGATCGGTAGCCTTCGACTACGGAAACAATCTGCGGACGCAAGCGCAAATCGCCGGAGTAGAGCGCGCCTTCGACGTGCCTGGATTCGTTCCCGAATATATTCGTCCCATGTTCTGTGAAGGCCGGGGGCCTTTTCGCTGGGTAGCATTGTCGGGCGATCCGTCTGATATTTACCGCACCGATCGCCTGGTGCTGGAGATGTTCCCAGAAAACGCGGACCTGGCGCGCTGGATCAAGCTGGCTCAAGATCGCATCGCCTTTCAAGGGTTGCCAGCGCGAATCTGCTGGCTGGGCTACGGCGAACGCGCGGCCTTTGGATTGGCGATGAATGCTCTGGTGCGGAGCGGCGAACTCAAGGCGCCCATCGTGATCGGCAGGGATCATCTGGATACCGGATCTGTCGCCTCGCCCTACCGGGAGACGGAGGGAATGCGAGATGGGTCTGACGCGATCGCGGACTGGCCGTTGCTGAACGCACTGGTGAACACGGCGGCCGGTGCGTCCTGGGTATCCATCCACAACGGCGGTGGTGTGGGCATCGGCTATTCACAACACGCCGGCATGGTGGTGGTGGCGGACGGTTCCGAGGAAGCGGACCGGCGGCTCGAGCGCGTGCTCACATCGGACCCGGGTACTGGAATCATCCGGCACGTCGATGCCGGTTACGAGGCGGCGATTGAGGTGGCTGAGCGCGCACACGTACGAATTCCGATGAGAGAACGAGATCCTGAGTGACCGCGTTGGCGGTGGTGAATTGCAGGCAACTTGTGACGCTCGCTGGTCCCGCTCGTCCGCGCGTGCGCCAGGAATTGAGAGAACTCTCAATCATTGAACACGGTGCGATGCTCATACGCAATGGCGTAATCGACCGAGTGGGTCCTCAAACCACGCTGACCTCGCAATTCCCATCGGATTGCGAAGTCCTGGATGCGGGTAACCGCGTCGTCCTCCCTGGATTTGTCGACGCGCACACTCACCCCGTCTTCGCCGGCACCCGCGTCGATGAATTCGAGCAGCGGACAGCCGGGGCGACGTACGAAGAGATTGCCGCTGCGGGCGGAGGCATTCGGTCAACGGTCAGAAAGACCCGTGCTGCTTCTGAAGATGAACTGTTTCAGGTTGCCAAGCGGCGGGCCGCGTGGTTTCTGCGAAGCGGAACAACAACGGTTGAGGCAAAATCCGGGTACGGGCTTACGCTCGAAGACGAGCTCAAGATACTGCGAGTGATTCGTCGTCTGAACTCAACGGGCCCCCTGCGTTACGTGGCCACGTTCCTGGGCGCGCATGAAGTCCCCGATGAATACCGGGGGCGCGCCTCGGAATATATGAATCTTGTGATCGATCAAATGCTTCCTTGTGTTCGACGAGAGCAGCTCGCCGAGTATTGCGATGTGTTTTGCGAACCGTCGGCTTTCGACGTGTCCTGCTCGCGCAAGATACTCGAGGCGGCAAAAGCATTGGGCTTTGGCATTCGCATGCATGCCGATCAACTCACTCATTCCGGCGCCTCTCAACTGGCCGCGGAACTCGGCGCCAGCACCGCTGACCACCTGGAGCAGATTGATGAAGCTGACATTCGAGCGCTCGCTAAGGCGGGAGTGCAGCCGGTGTTGCTGCCGGCGTCAGTTTACTGTCTTGGCCGCCACAAGTATCCTCCGGCACGGCAAATGATCGAGGCCGGCCTCGCGATCGTGTTGGCCACGGACTTCAATCCTGGCTCCTCGCCGACTCCTTCCATTTCCTTTGTTCTATCTTTGGCGTCGACTCAAATGCAGATGACGCCGGCGGAAGCCATCACTGCCACCACCATCAATGCGGCGTACAGCTTGGGCCGGGGCGGCCAGATTGGGTCACTTGAACTGGGAAAACGCGCGGATTTTGTCATGCATGATTGCAGCGACTATCGGGAGATCAGTTATTTCGTAGGAATTGAATCCGCGCTAACGGTTTACATCGACGGCCAAAGCGTCTATCGAAGGCATTGTGATGGCTGACGACAAGGAGCGCGGATGGCTACCCGACTTTCTCTATCGCGACGGAAGGTTTGATAGCGGAATCGCGCTGTTCGCCGATGATAGCGGACGGATCACTCGCTTCTCTGAAACCGAAGCTGATCTAGCGAACGCCCAGCGGCTTTATAACCGCGCGTTGCTGCCCGGCCTTGTGAATGGCCACTCTCACACCTTCCAACGCGTGATTCGTGCGCGGACCGAATACCGGACGACGGCGGTTAAGGATACGTTCTGGACATGGCGGGAGTCCATGTATCACGCGGCTTTGCGGCTATCGCCAGAAGATATTTATATCGCGGCCAGAATGGCGTTCCTTGAAATGGCGCTCGCCGGAATCACAGCCGTCGGTGAGTTTCACTACCTGCATCATGCCGCCGATCGCACTCCCTATGAGGATCGCAATTTCCTTGCCAAGCAGATTCTCAGGGCCGCAGATGAAGTCGGCATCAGGGTCGCCCTGCTCCGAACAGCATACGTGCGAGCAGGCTGGCGAAAGGAACCGGAACCGGGTCAAGCGAGATTCATCACACCGAGGCCGCAGGACTTTATAGATGACACGGATACGTTAGATGCATTCGTGAGAAAAACTTCTCCAACAGGACGCGCTTGGATCGGCGTAGCGCCTCATAGCATCCGCGCGGTGCCACTGGACTATCTGCTCGAGGTGACCGGCTACGCACGAGCGCGGGGCTTCCCGATTCATATGCACGTCGCTGAGCAGCCAGCCGAAGTTGAGGCGTGTCTCGGCGAATATGGCGCAAGACCAGTCGCGTTCCTGGATCAAAATGGCATCCTAAGTTCCAGCTTCACCGCCGTGCACGCAATTCACATCAACGAAGATGAAATCACTCGTTTGGCGCGCCACCAGGTGACCGTATGCGCCTGCCCCACCACCGAACGCAATCTTGGCGATGGCATTTTGGCCGCCGATGCACTCGAGGCCGCCGGCATTCCAATCTCTCTGGGTTCCGACAGCAATGTTCAGATCGACAGTTTGGAAGACGCCCGGCAGCTGGAATACAACTTGAGGCTCTCGAAGCGCGAACGTGCGATTCTTTCGCCAACACCCGAGCGAGAGAGTCTGGCCGGCCGTCTTTTCAAAACAGCGACAGAAACCGGAGCCGCAAGTATCGGCGCAGAGGGAGGAAAACTGGAAGTTGGCCGGCCCGCCGACTTCTTCACGGTCGATCTCAACGACGTCGCGATTGCCGGAGCCGATCGTGAATCATTGCTCAGTCATATTGTCTTCGCGCTGCAGCGGACAGCGGTTCGTGGAGTCTTCGTCAACGGTGAGCCGGTCATCGAGGAGGGCCACCACACGCACGAAGAACAGATTACTCAAGAATTCGCCAAGTTGCAGCGGCGCTTATGGAGTAAACTACCGTCATGAAAACGGCGGCCCGGGCTTCCAGAACGGTAGCGCTGTTCGCCGCAAGCATTCTGTTTCTTGGAGGTACGGCACGCGCGGAGGAAATCAGAGTCATGACCTCCGGCGCCTTTACGGCGCCATATCTTCAACTCATCCCAGAGTTTGAACGCGCGACCCACAACAAGATCGTCACTGCCTACGGAGCTTCGATGGGAAACGCGCCGGACTCCATTCCGAGCCGGCTCCAGCGTGGCGAACCCGTGGACATCGTGATCCTGGCCGCCGACGCGCTCGATGCACTGATCAAGCAGGGGAAGGTTGTCCCTGGCAGCCGCGTTGACCTGGTACGATCCAGCATCGGCATGGCGGTGCGGGCAGGAGCACCCATGCCGGACATCAGCACTGTCGACGCACTCAAACGCACGCTCCTTGAAGCGAGATCGATCGCGTATTCCGCCTCCGCCAGCGGCGTTTATCTGTCGCATGAGATGTTTCAGCGTCTCGGAATCGCGGATCAGATCCGGTCGAAGTGCAAGAGAATCGCAAGCGAGCCAGTCGGTGCCGTGGTCGCGCGTGGAGATGCCGAGATCGGCTTTCAGCAGATCAGTGAGTTGCTTCCCGTGCCGGGCATAGACTACGTGGGACCTCTGCCGCGTGAGGTTCAAAAAGTCACTGTGTTTTCGGCCGGTGTCGCCGTAGGTGCGAAGCAGCCGGACGCGGCCCGAGCGCTCATCAAATTCCTGGCGTCACCGGCCGCCGCTCCAGTCATTAAGAAAACTGGCCTGGAGCTGGTTACGCAGGCGCGCTAAAAAACGGCCCTCCCCCTGTAGCGCTTCCACGCTACCGCCGATTGCATCCGTATGACCTGCGGAAACTGTGGCGCCCCCATGCGCTTGTCTCGCGATCAGGGTTTGATGATCTGCGACTATTGCGGCAGCCAGACCACCCCTCGGACGGATGAAGACGGCGTGCTGGTGATGAACCCCACCTCGCACAATTGCCCGGTGTGCGCGACTTCTCTGGCCGAGGCGTCGATCGAGTCCCAGGAGATGCTCTACTGCACGCACTGTCACGGGATGCTGCTCGACATGGAACAGTTCCTGCCGCTGATCGAAGTTCTGCGCGAATACCGCTACTGGTCAAGAAGCTCGCAAGCGCCGCGCGACTTCGACGCCGGCAGAGTCCTGCACTGCCCTCTGTGCAAGCATGCGATGGACAATCATCCTTACGGCGGAGGAGGCAACATAAACGTCGATTCATGCGAGCCGTGCAGCGTGCTGTGGCTCGACTGCGGAGAGCTGAACAGGGTTGTAGCGGCGCCGGATCGCGATCCGCAGGTGGCTTACCAGAGCCAGGACGCGCCCGGCAAGCCTGACAAGAACCGTTTTCTTACCTCAGCGCCTTAACCTCGGTATCGAATTGAGCGTTGATCGCCTGGCGCTGACCAGCGTACTCTTGTTGCAAGCTTTTGCGCTGGGCGTCGTATTTCTCGCGAATGCTCTGGAGTTCAGCGTCCTCTTGTTGGTGCAGGCTCTGGAAGGCTTGCTCCTCTTTGCTAGTGACGCCGGCTAGAGACTCCTTCTTTTGGTTGTAGAGCGCGAGGTAACCCGGCTTGATTTGATCCATGAGTGCCGCCCGCTCATCGTTATCGTGATTGCGGGTCTCATCATATTGATCACGCAGTTGTTTCATCGCGCTTTGGAACGCGCTATTCAGAGCATCCAGTTGCTGTTGCAGGGTCGCGATCTCGCTTTGGTGTCTCGCCTTCAGATCCGCTATCTGTTGGCTCAGATTCTGCAAAGCTGTTTTTTCCTGCTGTTCCAAAGCGCGGATCTGCGACATTACCGCGCTACTGGCTGAATTGGATGCGTTGCTTACAGGCGTGGCCTTTTGACTGCCGCCTTCCTCCGCGGCAGCCGCGGGTAACCCCACGCCTATACAAATAGCCAGGCTAAATATCAGGTTTCCGAAGTGCTTCATCATAGTACGACCTCTTTAGATTAGTTCGACTTCTTCTTCTCCGCGGCGCGAGCGCCGGCGAGGATGTCCGTCAGTCCATAGTTCCCCTCGTGGCAGGCGTATTCGAAGATCGGACCGGACGTCTTCCGCATCAGAGTCTCACCCGACCAGGGCCGTGTCCAGGTTGCGGGGTCATCGACGGTGAAGCGGTAGACGATGGTGTTCTCGTCAATGCGCGTGAAGCGCTCGATGACGTGCATGTCCGGGCTGGAGAAGATATCCTGTCGAGCGGTCGAGGGCGGCCCGCGGAAGTTGGTCTTGTCGGTGAAATTGGTGGAGTCGATTACCAGCGTGTCGCCTTCCCAATGGCCGCGCGAGTCCCCGGCCAACTGGTGGATGGCAGCGGGCAGATGCGGACGGCCATCCAGAAGAATAGTGCGAGCGCTGTGGATCATCTCGGTGAGAATTACAACCGAGGAGCCGTTCTGAAGAATCTGGAAAATGGAGTTATAGGTGGAACCCAGCATAGGAGGTCCGTCGGCGCCCCATGTGATGCAGCGCTCGCCCAAGGTGCGGCTTTCAGCGCTTTCGGCGGCATTGCGATGAGGGATCACCGCGGCCAGTTCTTTCGCGCGCTTCTGCCCTTCTGGCGACAAGGGAGGAAGACGGCCGTCCGGCGGATCGAAAACGATGGACGTTCGCAGGTTCGGCGAGCCCTTGGCGTACTTGTCGCCCTGCCAGATCACGTTGTCATAGTGGACGTCGTCGGCGGCCTGGCTATGCTCCTCCTGTATCCTCTTTTTCTCGAAGGCCGCGGCTTCGGCTTCGGTATAGAATTCCTTGCCGGCCAGCTCCTTGGGGCGTTCCAAGGGAAGGTAGGTACCGTTGCTCCAGTAACCCTGAAAGTCCGGCTGCCCGTCAGGCGTGCGCGGGACAGTCCAGCTCTTGGGCGCTTTCGTGGGGTCCTTGGCGGCCGGTTCAGCCCCGTTGCCGGGCATTAGCAGCAGAGCGGCGCCGAAAGCTGCCAATGCGGATGCGTGGAATCGAAGGCTCATTCAAGTTCTCCTTCTCCCAATGGCAAGATTAGCTTGCTCCGATCATCTCACGTTGGGAGTGCAAGCGCCACGGGTAGCGCCTCGGGATCACGCTCAAACTAATCTCGCTTTCAGCATCGAATAGGAATGCGGCGGGAAGCTGTAGGTGAACTTGCGGCCCTCCGCTTTCGCGCTTCGCTTCACGGTCTTTACAGTCGTGGCCCCGAAATCGTTCCGCGATTTGACGTCCGGCCCGTTCACTTCGGAAATCTCCACGGGTCCCGAGAATTGCTTATCCTCCAATTCCAGATCCGCCGCTATCGATTCGGTCTGGTGGCGATTCACCACGTTCAGAACCAGTGTGCCGCTGTCCCAGGCCGCGGAAGCATCCAGATAAGAAACCTGGCCAAAGCGGCGGTTCGGATAGGTGGGCGTGTCTACAAAGAGCTCCAGCGCCTTGCCTTTCGAATTGCTCGCGAACAGTTGCAGGGGATAGTAGATGGTCTGCAGAAAGATGCCTTGATCGCTGGTGAAAATGGGCGCAATCACGTTCACTAGCTGCGCCATGTTGGCCATTTTGATGATGTGCGCGTGATTCACGAAGGAGTTGAGGAGCGTCGCGACAACCAGGGCATCCTCCAGGTTGTAGCGCTCTTCCAGAATATTGCGGCCGCGCTGCTCCGGCCCGCGGGCGCGATACCACACGTTCCACTCGTCCCACGCGATGTAGATTTTGCG
>PMUP01000094.1:32726-47770 GCA_003166865.1 Bryobacterales bacterium | reverse complement strand
GGCTTTGAACACCGAGAGGAAGCCGAGCGACTCCAAGGAATTAACTAGCACGCTTCCGCGCCCTCAAAGTACGCAAGCAGAAGGAGGGTAGGCGTCTACGCCATGAATCCCGAGACTCGCCCTCTTTTCCTACGATGTACGACGGACGGGAAGCGCTTCCTGATGACCACAAATTCCGAGGCCAGCGAGGGAGAGTCCGCGCCCGTTACCGTCGTCCTCAACTGGGCCGCGGGAGTGAAAAAATAGGCGAGACGTCACAGCGAAAGACCAACCTACAACTCGCCTTCGGGCATTTTCTTATAAAGTTGCGCCGTTCACGCCGGCAGGTGAGCGCACGAAGAAAGCTCCATCGGGCGGTGGACGCACAGGTAGTAACGGCCAACAGCATCCCGTGGTCATCGAATGCGAAGTTCTCCAGAAACGGCGTTCTCGTTGCACCACTCCGGGTGACGCGCTACACGGACCGAGCGGGTTAATGACCTGTCGATTGAAGGCTAGTGGCGATTGGAGGCCACTGGTCATGAAGCATAAGACTCGAAGCAAGGGGAAGCTTCGTACTCCCAAGACGATCCTCCGACTGCCGGACCTCGAGGTCGCAAAGTCCGCCGTCCTCAACAGTCTTTCTTGTCCCGACGCTCAGCGGGGTTACCGGCATGCGATCGACGAATTCGTGGATTGGTATTGCTCGGAGCCGCGGTTGTCGTTCGGCAAGACCGTGGTTGTCCGGTACCGGATGCATTTGGAGTCTCGCAACCTCGCCCCAGGCACCATCAACCTTCGACTCGGAGCAGTCCGGCGTCTCGCATACGAAGCTGCGGATTGCGGGCTGCTCAGCGCAGACTTGGCAGCCGGAATACGGCGAGTTAAAGGCGTTAAGAAGCTCGGAGTGAGGCTTGGCAACTGGTTAACGGCCGACCAAAGCCAAGCTCTCTGGCAGGCACCAGATCGCGACCGGATCAAGGGCAAACGAGATCGGGCCTTACTTGCCGTCCTTCTGGCTTGCGGACTTCGGCGTCACGAACTTGCTGCTCTGACAGTCGATCACCTCCAGCAGCGTGAAGGGCATTGGGCAATCGTGGACCTGCGTGGGAAGGCTGGTCACGTTCGGACCGTCCCCGTCCCCGATTGGGTGCGCGGTCTCCTGGGCGACTGGATGAAATCTGCTGGAATTACCAGTGGCAGCCTCTTCCGCCGCGTGAGTAGCGCTGGCAGGGTTTGGGGCGAAAGAGTGACGGAGAAGCTCGTCTGGCACGTCGTCAAGGAGTTCGCGGCCAAAATTGGCGTGAGCAAACTCGCGCCGCACGATCTCCGGCGGAGTTGCGCTCGCCTCTGTCGTGCCGCTGGCGGCGAGCTGGAGCAGATCCAATTTCTCCTCGGCCACGTCTCGGTACAGACGACTGAGCGCTACCTCGGCTGCACCCAACGAATTTCATCCGTCGTCAACGACCGCATCGGCATAGAGCCGAATCCCTGAGTGGTTATTCTGGAAGGGTTACCGACAATCCGCCCGCTGGTCCCGGTAAACACTACGGCGTTACTCGGGAGCAATAGTCTGATCCTTCCGCTATGAATCTGTTCTAGAGGCGCTCCGGCCACTCGGTGGAGAAGTAGCGTTCGGGTGTCGGCGTGGTCACGTGGCGAGCGGTCGCGCCATGCGTGCGGCCACTCAGTGAGTGGCGGGCAGTCCAACGACGATGAGAACCGCGTAGTCCTGCTTGCGGCAGCCGTTCACGACGGGCATGGCCGCCCCTGGATTCACCGGAAAACCCGTGGTCCGAACGTTCGCGGGCGAGCACGAGTTGTTAGCCGTCGCCGGCGTGTAGCGTGCGGAGCGGCATCCGAGATGGGTGACATCGTAGAGGGTCGCGCCGTCGGCGAGCTCCCACCGCTGATTGCCGTCCTTGTCCTTGGGCTGAATTGTCAGCACGGTCGTCACCTTGCTGTCGCCCGTGACGAGGTATTTCCCAGGGGGCAGCGGAAAGGTCGGCTTCTCCATGATCAAGCCGTGTTCCTCGAGCCACCAGTCCGCAGCGTCGAATTTCCACTGTGACGGCGCCACGCCGCCAGCCGCCTTCAATTGATCGTAGCGGTCCAGCTTGCAACCGCGCGGGCCCGGGTCCTGGCTCCAGAGGCCCCATGATTGCGCGCCGTTGCCGGAGGTGGCCCCGGGGTCTCCTAGCGCCGCGATGTACTGCGGCTCGATGCGCCTGAACTTCGAGAGGTCTACGCCTGAAGCGTGAACCGGCTGCTGCAGGCCGGCTGCCAACATGAGGTATCCCATGGACAGGAGCCAGCGGCTCACGGACGGCACGAGGTGGCGGACATTCATGCGATTGCTCCTATTCGACGACCTGATGACATCCTACACCAACGCGCGCCCCGGAGCTGGCCTCCTCGTGGTGGATATCAACCTCGGCACGGCCTTAGGACTCCTCGCGTCACGGTGCCGCACCTCGCCGATGTAGCGCGCTTGGTATTCCAGCTCGATGGCTCTCGGCACGCGGTATCCCTACGGTAGGCGGTCCGACTCCAGCGCGCCGATGAACGAGAGATAGGTTCGGGCGGTCCGGTCAAGGCGGTGCTCAAACGCTGAAAGCACTACACCTGGAAGCTCTGCTGGTACGCAAGTTGTGCGACCCCTGGAGCGTCTTCTCGCCGTCGATGGCGAGCTTCCTTAAGCGCACCGCCAACGCCTCCTTTGTGCCCAGGCTCTTGTCGATAGGTCCTTCTATGTCGGCCAGCGTTTACCGAGGTCTTCGCGGTTGCAATTTGAGATGCCGCGGGCGGATAACGCGCCACTCGGAGAATGGGTTGGACTCGGAAGATGTTGCCGGGTTTGATGTCGCGATGAACGATCTCCTTAGAGTGCGCGGCGGCCAAGCCGTCGGCTACTGCGGCTCCAACTTCGGCGGCTTTGCGCCAGGGGAGTCGTTCGCGGCTGAGGCGCTCACGCAGGGTTTGGCCTTCGAGCAATTCCGTTACGGCGTAGCGAGTACCGTCGCTCAAGCCGACATCGTAGAGGACCAGAATGTTCGGATGAGCCAACGCCGCCACGGCTTTGGCCTCGTGTTCGAAACGGATCAAGGCGGTGGGATCATTGGCGAGATGCTCGGGGAGGACTTTGATGGCGACGTCGCGACCCAGCCGGGAGTCCCTCGCACGATATACCTCGCCCATACCGCCCGCACCGATGGGCGCAAGGATCTCGTAGGGTCCCAGACGAGTCCCAGCAGTAAGGGCCATGGGCGTTGAACAATTTTACTCCGGTATGCATCCTCAGATCCCTACCCGGACATTGGGCTACCGTTGGCCGCTGGCTTCCGCCTGATGTCGGACATTATCGGAGACTGGATGTCGAGCCATTCGCCGCTAGGTCAGGGTCGGGGGGCTCACCCTGGTCTCTGGTCAGATCAGGCAACCCTGACGTTGTCATCAACAATCCCACGTCCCTTGCCGGAGGGGGATGGAATTCCGAGCCGATTCGCGCATGACTTGCCTCGGGATCAAGCGCAAGCGCCTCGGTGGTGGCGGGCCGCCTGGTTCGCAGTGCCAGCCGGTGGTGGTGAAGCAATAAATGCTGGCCAGGTTTGGCGCGAGCTGCGGGAGTGGTGTCGTCAGCGGGCGTTCCCACTGGAAACAGGGCCTCGACCGCGTCGGAATTCGCTCCTAGGACCGCCAGGGACGTGGTACCGGCGGCCACGCCTGTGGGAATCGTAAAGTTGATCTGATAGAGACCCGGGTACCCGGTAGCGAGGCCCGAATATGTTACCGTGGCCAACGTTGAGTTGACCGGATCATCGATATAGACGACCGGCGGGTCCGTGGCGGTGGGTCCGGTGGGAGCGACGCCGTCGGCGACTGCCGGACTCACAGTGCCCATTCCAGCCAGGTACACGGATATGGTCTCGCCAATTTGCGCGGGATTGGCTTCGGTTACCAGAGAATAATCGGAGTGCAGCGCGGCTGCGTAGCCGATGCCGCCGACCGGATCATAGGTGAAAACTCCCGCCGAATCCGTTCCCACGAACTGAGTAACAGTGTTGGAAACTTTTCCGTTGTTGATCACCTGGATTTGGGCGATGGATTCGGTTGCGTACGGGACCACCACATTGATCTGGGTCGGGCTCACATAACCGATGGGCGCCGCACGGTCGTTGATCATCACCCGCACGCCGTTCAAGTTGTCCCGAAGCGGAAACGACGTCGCGGACGCAGCGCTGGGCGCCAGGTTGGTGCCGTGCAGAGAGATATATTCGCCCGGTGATAATTCCGCCGTGAACGGCGAAGTGCTGGCGGCGTTCAGCATGCCGGTCGGATTCAGATAGACGCCGGAGCCGTTAAACGCGGGCGCTTTGAGCGCTACATTGAGACCCAGGACATTGAATCCTGTAGAGGGAACGCCGTATCCGATGCGGATGGTTCCGTCCGCGCTGCTCCAGTATGTCTGGCTGAACTCGTTGTCGGTGGAGCTGCCATTATTGTTGAGGGTGTAGAGGTCGTGGTAGGTGTAGTCAAAGGGGCAGTTGCCGTAGTACCAGTAGCAGACGCTGCCGGCGTTTTGCCTCTGGTGGCCAATAATGTGGCCTGAAAATCCGGTGGGGCATGGATCCTGAACCGTGCAGTCAAACGCATCGATAGAGCCGTAGTAGCTGTCGATCCCCCCGGAAATATCGATACCCGCCTGGTAGTACAGCCCGTTGTAATTTGCGGGACTGCTGGTCGCATTGCGCACTCCCACGAACATATCGGCGGCGTTCGCCGCGCCGCCGAATATGAAATTGCCGTCGGGCGAGATGTAAAGTGTTGCCGTCCCTTGGATCAGTGCCGTGTTGCTCCCGCCAAAGTTGATCTGCGCCACCCCGTTGCTGAAGGCGTAAGTCACGCCGGTGAGGCGTTCGACGCTCGCCTTGGTGTTGGTTACGGTATACCCTGTCACATTGACGGTCCCTAAGTTGCCCTGCCCGTTAGCGTTTATGTTGAAGAGCGCATCGCCAGGGGGAAGGGAGAAGGTGTCTACGTAGGCGACGGTGTAGGAGCCGTTCATCGTCGCGTTGGTGGCCGCAGGGGAACCAACGGGTGCGGCGATGAACAGGTCGTTATAGTATTCGGTGTTCTCGGTGGTGCTGCCGATGAAAATGCCGTGCGAGACCAGGCCGACAATCTGGTCGGTGGGGCTAACTTGCGGGCTGATGGCGGTTATGTAGCCCTCGCCACTGGCGGAAATCACATACGTGCCGCTGCCGGTAATGGTCTGTGAGATAACACCGCTCCCGTCAGAATAGACGTTCGTGCCGCTGAAGGTGTAACTCCCGCTGCCATCGAAGGTGATGGTGCCCTGGATGGCGGCAGAGGAGACCATGATCTGCCGGACATGGTAGGCGCCGGTTAGCAGCCCATTTCCGCTGGAGTCATAGGTCGGAGCCGACGACGCCCGAGGGGACGCGGCCAGAGCAAGCAGGAAAGGTAAGGTCGTTTTGATGGACGGCATGCCTTAGATGGATCGCCTACCGGGGAGGCCGATCCAACCGAGCATTATCGCGCTAGCGCGCCTCCTGCGCAACCCGCCCTGGGGATCAAGCCCAAGCGCGCTACGGCCGGTTTGCGCTGACAGTGTGTCGCAGCGCCATCCGGAGCCGGCGCTGGTGGTGAATCAACGGACGCATCACGGGTTTTGCACGAGCCGCCGCAGCCGAATCACCCGTGAAGGCGCGCCGCCCTGTGAGCATTTCGTATAGGACCAAGCCGAACGAGAAAATATCCGAGCGCGCATCAACCGGCTTCCCCTCGGCCTGCTCGGGAGACATGTATGCGGGGGTGCCCAGGACGGTGCCGGCATTGGTCAGACCCATGACGGCGGTCTCGTCCGCCGCGGACCTTCCGCTCAATGACGCGAGTCCGAAATCGAGCAGCTTGAGGCCGGCGGCCGTCACCAAAATATTGGCGGGTTTCAGGTCCCGGTGCGTGATGCCTTTGGCATGCGCCACGGAAAGCGCATCGGCGATCTGCACCGCATAGCGCAGCGCGAGATCGAGCGGTAATGGACCGGCGAGCGGGGCGCCCTCGATAAACTCCATGACCAGGTAGTTGGGACCTGTATCGTATACCTGGCAAATGTGGGGATGATTCAGCGCGGCAATCGCGCGAGCCTCGCGCTCGAAACGATCACTGAACTGCTGCGCCGAGACTTTGATGGCCACATCGCGCCCCAGCCGCGGATCGTGCGCGCGATACACTTCCCCCATCCCGCCCGCGCCGATGAGCGAGCGGATCTGGTAGGGGCCGAGCTTGTCGCCAGCAGAAAGAGGCATTCAGGAATCATTTAGTTTAGCCCGATCAGCGAGTGTATAGCGTCTGGATAACGCGCCACTCGGAGAATGGGTTGGACTCGGACCCTGAGGAGTCGCCCCCGCGATACGGCGTTCTGGGAGGTTACTTTTCGCCTCTTGTCACGTCACAAACATCTCGTGTCCGCGGGCGCTGACCGGGACGATCTCCTCCACCTTCCCACCGCGCACCAGAACCGCTTTATCAAAGTTATTGACCGTCGGACACACATGCGCGGGCAACAGATAAAGCAACTCGCCGCGCGACGGCGTTTCGCCACTCCGCACCTCGATGGGTAAATGTTCCTCGCTCGGCTTCAGCCCCACCAGCCCCGGCCGCCCCAGCACGTCGCAAGTCGGCACGCCCGCATCCGCCGACACGGCCTTATGACCGGCATCGCAAGTCACCCGATTCTCCCGTGGACGGCTCACCACCGTCGACAAGACCAGAGCCGCCGGCTGAAACCCGTAGTCCGGCAACTCCTTCAGGCTGCTTCGGTCGTTATAGACAATCGTCCCCGGCGACACGCGATGCACAAACTCCCCTTCGCGAAACGGCGCGAAGTTCAAAGCATGCGGCATCGCGGGCGTTCCCGACGTAATCACTTCCCGCACCTCGATCCCGCTTCGCTTGAGATACGCAATCAGTTCCACCAGCCGCGAGTAACCCTCGCGAGCCATCGCCGCCGCCGATTGGTCGGTATTCTGGATCTGTCCATCGTAGTGATGCAAGCCGCAAAAACGCAGCCCGGCCTTCTGAACCTGACCGATGAACTCGCGCACTTCCTCGAAGTCGTCCTCCGCCATCCCCGTCCGATCCATCCCCGGATTGAGATCCACGAACACGCCCACCGCACTTCGCCGCCACTCATCGATTTGATCGACGCTTTCTACCAGCGTGGAGATCCGCCGCTCCGGATGGGCCGCTGCAATCTCCCGCACCCGCGCCGCATTTGGACCCATCAGGGGAAACGCGACCACCACATCCTCCATCCCAGACTCGATTGCCGTCACCAGTTCCAAGGTAGTCGCGCACTTCGCCATCTTGATTCCGCGCGCCACCAGGCGGCGTATGGTGTAGCCCAGCTTCGCAGTCTTCAGGTGCGGCCGCCATCGGCTCGCATCGCCATTCATCATTCGTAGCGCGGCGGTAATGTTCGCTTCAATCATCTCTGTATAAATCAACAACGACGGCGTGGACAAAGCCTGTGAATCCTGTACCTCATATTGTGGGAAGGAGTTTGGCATCGCTCCATTATCGCTTCAAGAAACGCAGCGCCCCCATGCGGCGGATTGGTAGTATTGCTTAAAAGGAGCCCGATGAATCGACGCAGCTTCCTGAGTGGCGTGGCCGCCGTTGGCCTGACCGGTTGCGCCCGTCAACTTAAAACAGCTCGGGCGCGCGGGCCTCTGACACCGCTGGCGCCCTACGACGCGGTGCCCAAACTGATGCCGGTCCGCGCTGAGGTGGATCGGATCTTTCGCGTCACGGTCTGTCTCCGCCCCTTCCGCGCCTCCGGGCCAAGGCTGGATGTCGAGCGCGTGGGCGATAAAACCGTGATCCACAACTATGGTCATGGCGGCAGCGGCTGGTCGTTGTCGTGGGGATCCAGCAGCATTGCCGTCGAAAAGGCCATGCAAGTTGGGGAGCGAGATGTCGCCGTGATCGGGTGCGGGGCGCTGGGGTTGACCTCGGCGACTCTGCTGCTGCGCGCCGGCGCCAAAGTGACGATTTATGCCAAGGAGCGTCCGCCCGAAGTGCGGTCGGCGCGGGCCACCGGAACGTGGTCGCCGGACTCCCGCGTGGCATTGACGAACTCGGTGACGCCCGATTTCCCGGCCCTTTGGGAAAACATGTGCCGCCGGTCATTTCATACTTATGAGAGCTATCTGGGCATGGCCGGAAACCCCGTGGAATGGACCG
Organism: Bryobacterales bacterium; assembly: GCA_003166865.1. Taxonomy (GTDB): domain Bacteria; phylum Acidobacteriota; class Terriglobia; order Bryobacterales; family Bryobacteraceae; genus Palsa-89. The sequence continues at coordinate 39,523 of PMUP01000094.1, read as the reverse complement.
ACAGATACACGCTTTCCGATAACAGTCCGGCTGAGGATCTAGCGAGCTCGCGGCGCGAAGACCCGCTGGGTTTTGCACACTATCAGGATCGCGTCGCCGATTTGACGCCGCGCAATCTGGATTTGCCTCCGGGGAGTCATCCTTTCCCTACCCGCTATGCGCAGCGGACCTCGAGCCTCATGTTCAATATTGCGGCATACTCGCGGCAGCTGGTCAACGATTTCCTCGTGGAAGGCGGCAAGATCGAGCGGGTGGAGTTTCATGCACCGACGGAGTTGAGCCAGTTGGCGCAGAAAGTGGTGATCAATGCCACTGGATACGGAGCGCGCGCGCTGTGGAAGGACGAGTCCGTTGTTCCGGTGCGGGGACAGATTGCATGGCTGATTCCACAGCCGGAGGTCAATTACGGGGTCAATTACAAGGGTGTCTACATCATGGCGCGGCGGGATGGAATCGTGGTGCAGCAAGGGCTCAGCGACATGGTGGGCTACAACGACGCGAATGAGACCCCGGATCGGGCGGCGGCCGAGTCGTCGGTTCAGCTAGCGGCGCAGTTGTTCGGGCAGATGGGCAAGGCTGGATAGGGACCCGAAGACGGCGCGGGTTCGTTACCGCGGCGTCAGTTATTGCGCTCCAGTTTTATGCGCCGACAGATCCGCCGGCCCGGCCGGAATAACGGGAACGATGAACTGAGAAGGGTGCTTCGCGTCCAGGTAAACAGTGTTCTCCGCGATCTGCGAGCGCCGGTTATTGTTGAGCGGCTCACCGGTGTTGGGATTCACGTCGAACCGAGGGAAATTGCTGCTGGATATGTCCAGACGGATCCGGTGTCCACGTTTAAAAACCAGCGACGTCGGATACATCTCGATGGTGAACTCGTAGGGCTCTCCGGGCTTCAGAAGCTCGGCCTGGTCCAGCCCGTTGCGGTATCTGGCGCGCACGATGCTATCGGCGATGTTGAGATCCACGCCGGCCGGAAAGTCGGTGCTGGGCGGATACACGTCAACAAGCTTGGCGGTGAAATCGGTATCGAGAGCGTTGGAGGCCGCCCACAGCTTCACAATGAGCCGGCCCGTGACCTCCATGTCGCCCGCCAGCGGAGGCGTTTGGAACACCAGCACATCGTTTCGGGCTGAGAGAGGCTTGGTGTCCGAGCACAGCCAGAAGTCCAGCCGGCAGCGCTGGTCCGCCGCTCCCTGAAACATCAGTGTTCCTTGGGAGGAAACATTCCCACCCAACGTCGGCACCGGGTTCCGCGGATCGAACAGGTAGGTGATAGGCCGGTCGTCCACTGGTTTGTCCGGCGAGAGAACGCCGTTCGCGTGCAAGTAGTAGGGCGTTGGCGCCGCCCGCGCCAGTGGCCATTCCTGCTCATCGCGCCAGTGGCCGCCGACAAAAATGCGGCCCTCCGCCGTCTTGTGCGCATCGCCTCCGCCCATCACATAGATCCGCACGGGCGGTTCCCGATCCACTCCGTTGTCAATTCCCTTCAGCCAGCGATCGAACCATCGCAATTGGAACGCCTGAAGATCGAGCGCCGCATCCTCGGTGAACTGCGCCTTGCCGGCGTAGCTACGGTTCTCGCTGCTGTGAATCCATGGCCCTACGATCAGCCGCTGAAGGCTCTTTTTGGTCCTTCGCAGCTCGACGTAGTTCAGGTTGGCGACCTGAGTGCCCCAGGAATCGTACCAGCCGGTGGTATGGTACGCCGGAATGTCTTTGTACTCCGCCAGGTGGTCAATCACGCTGGAACCTGAATCCTTCCAGAAAGCGTCATACTCGCCATGGCTCATCGCTTCGATCAGCCAGGCTTCGTAATCGGGAGCGAACTTGAGTGGTGTTGTGCCGGGGCGCAACGGCAGGCTGCGCACGTACTCGCGGACCTGCTCCCCCATGTCCACCAATGCTGCTGCCGCCGCTGGATCCGAGGCCGCCCGTGCCGCGGCTGCGGACGCGTTTGGGGTTCCGGCGGCGTTCCCCAGCGTGAACACCCAATTGAAAAAGCGCAGCTCGAAGGCGCCGTTGTGGCGGACGCCGTAGCGGCCGAAGTCCGACATCGCATTGCGTGGAATCATCGCCTTCACATAGGGAGCGTTGGCGATCGCGAGTGCATGTTGCGTCGCGCCGTCGTAAGACGACCCCAGTGTGCCGATGCTTTCGTTGGACCACGGCTGCGCTCCAATCCACGTGGCCGTATCAAATCCGTCGTTCGGATCGTCGCGTATCGGACGCCAGTGCCCCTCCGATTGGTAGCGGCCGCGAACGTCCTGCAGGACCACCACGTAACCGCGCGCCACGAAGTAGTTAGCTGTTGCCGCCGCGCCGTCTTTGTTGTATGGTGTACGCTCCAGGAGAGTTGGAAACTTGCCCTCCACGGGCACGCCGTTTCGGGCCGGTCGATAGATGTCGGTCCCCAGGCGCACGCCGTCGCGCATGGCCACCATCACGTTCTTCGTCGGGACGATCTCGTAGACCGCTTCCACCTGCGCGCCGAGCGGCACAACTCCGGCGAGCAGAACAAGCAGCGGTACAAAGCTGGGGAAGCCTGCCGCGGCCCTATTCTTGACCATTCGCATCCCCCGAGTCTAGATCAGAAAAACGCGCTCCACAAGGCCCGCTCCACTTGACTGAGGCATAATTGATTGACATGGCGACCGAGGATTCCCCAGCGAACGCTGACAACCTCGAACCCGCATTCGCCACTCGCACCATCGGCGCAACGGAGCCGAACGCGGGCTTTATCATCGGCCGCTATCATCTGCTTCAGAAGATCGGCGAAGGCGGAATGGGCGAAGTCTGGCTGGCCGAACAGAAAGAGCCGGTGCGCCGCCGTGTCGCGCTCAAGCTGATCAAAGCGGGCATGGACACGCGCGAGGTGGTGGCGCGCTTTGAGTCCGAGCGCCAGGCCTTGGCCCTGATGGATCATCCCGCCATCGCCAAAGTGCTGGATGCCGGGTCCACGCCGCAAGGCGCGCCCTACTTCGTGATGGAGTACGTCGCAGGCGTTCCCATCACAACTTATTGCGATAATCATCGGCTCAACACCCGCGAACGGTTGGAGCTCTTCATGCACGTCTGCGAAGGAGTCCAACACGCGCACCAGAAAGCCATCATCCATCGCGATCTGAAGCCGTCCAACATCCTGGTCACCGAAGTGGATGGTCATCCCGCGCCCAAGATCATCGACTTCGGCGTGGCCAAAGCGCTCACGCAAAAGCTGACCGCGGACACCATGTTCACCCGCGTGGGAGCGCTGGTGGGAACTCCGGAATATATGAGCCCGGAGCAGGCGCTTTCCTCCGGAGAAGACATCGACACCCGAACCGACGTCTATTCGCTCGGCATCATCTTTTACGAACTGCTGGCAGGCGTTCACCCGATCGATCTGCGCAAGGTTGCCTTCGAAGAGTTCCTGCGCCGGTTGCGGGAAGACGATCCGCCGAAGCTGAGCACGAAGTTCCGCGCGCAGGACCCTGCCACGTCGACGGAGCTTGCGCGCAAACGCCACACCGAGCCGCCGGCGCTGATCAAACAGATGCGCGGCGAGCTGGATTCGATCGCGCTAAAAGCTCTTGAAAAAGCTAGAGCCCGCCGCTATGGTTCGCCCTCCGATTTCGCCCTGGACATTGCTCGCTATCTGAACAACGAGCCGGTGCTCGCGGTCCCACCATCCGTGGCTTACCGCGCGAGCAAGTTCGCGCGGCGTTACCGCGTTGCTCTCGTCACTGCCTGCGCTTTCGCTTTGGTGCTGATCGCCGCAGCCGTCATCAGCATCCGGCAGAGCATCCGCGCCAACAAAGAAGCGGCGGTCGCCCAGGCGGTGAACGATTTTCTGCAGAACGATATGCTGGCGCAAGCCAGCGCAGCCAACCAATCTGGCCCCAGCGCCAAGCCCGATCCCGACCTGAAAGTGCGGACAGCTCTCGACCGCGCGGCCCAGCGCATCAGCGGAAAGTTCGACCAGCAGCCGGAGGTGGAGGCGGCGATTCGGGACACCATCGGGCAGACGTACCTGGATCTTGGCCTGTACCCGCAGGCTCGCGCGCAATTGGAGCACGCACTGGAACTAGATCGCCGCGTGTTTGGGGAAAGGGACCCGAGGACCTTGAAGGTCATCAGCCAAGCCGGGCGGATTGCCCTCGACCAAGGCCGCTATGCCGAGGCGGAAAAGCTTCTCAACCAGGTTCTAGAAGCCCAGCGGAGAGTTTTAGGCGCTCAGCACCCAGACACGCTGGATACTATGTACTTCTTGGCCGGGGATTACAACAGCCAGAAAAAGTACACACAAGCTGAAACCCTCGACAACCAGATCCTAGAAATCCGGCGGCGCGTGTTTGGCGCTGAACATCCCGGTACGTTAAAGGCTACATATGGCCTGGCGGACGACTACGTGCAGCAGGGCAAGTATGCGCAAGCTGAGCCCCTCTTAACTCAGGCCATCGAGATCCAGCGCCGCGTGCTCGGCCCCGAGCATCCCGATACGCTGAACTCCATGAACTTTCTGGCACTGGATTACGACCGCGAAGGCAAGTTCGGGCAGGCAGAAGCACTGGACCGCCAGATCTTGGACATCCGGCGTCGCGTGTTGGGTCCCGAGCATCCCAATACGCTGATGTCTATGAATAGCTTGGGCTACGTCTGCTACGAGCAGGGCAGGTACGCGCAAGCCGAAGCCCTGTTCAGCCAGGCCCTGGAGATCCAGCGCCGCGTGCTCGGCCCCGGGCACCCCAGTACGATCATTTCCACTGTCAATCTAGCAAAAGACTACGAAGCGCAGGGTAAGTACAGTCTAGCCGCGGCGCTTTACCGAGGACTAGTCGCGAGTACTCCGAATGATCCGTTTTTACTCAATACTCTGTCATGGTATCTGGCGGCCTCCACGGATCCCGGCCAGCGCAGCCCAGCCGAAGCGTTGCCACTCGCCCGCCGCGCCGTCCAGGTAATGCCCGATAGCGGCGACACCGACAACACGCTGGGCCTCGTCGAGTACCGCAACGATCACTGGGATCAGGCGATTTCGAGCCTCAACCGGGCCGTCGACCTGCACAAAGCTGCGCCGGATCCTACGGACTTTTTCTTCCTCGCCATGGCCCACGGGCGGCGTGGCGATAAGAGCGAAGCAGAACAATTTTTCCAGCGCGGCGTCGAAGCGGCGAGCAAGAAGGAGCCGATCGATCCCGAGTTAAAGATGTTCTGGGGCGAGGCCGCTGGGGTGCTGGGTAAACCAAAACCGTGAACGTTCCGGACGAACCCCTGAACGAAACCGGCTTAGGACCTACGCAGGCGATCAACCCCGGCGAAGCCGCGGGCGCCGTGATCGGCCGCTATCACCTGCTCCAGAAAATCGGCGAAGGCGGCATGGGCGAGGTGTGGCTGGCCGAGCAAAAGGAACCTGTCCGCCGCCGCGTTGCCATCAAGCTGATCAAGGCGGGCATGGACACGCGCGAGGTGGTGGCGCGATTTGAATCCGAGCGCCAGGCTTTGGCTCTGATGGATCATCCTGCCATTGCCAAGGTGCTCGATGCCGGCTCCACTCCCCAAGGCGCGCCGTACTTCGTGATGGAGTACGTGGCCGGCGTTCCGATCACAGCTTATTGCGACAATCACCGGCTCAGCACGCGCGAACGGCTGGATCTGTTCATGCATGTCTGCGAAGGAGTCCAGCACGCGCATCAGAAAGCCATCATCCATCGCGATTTGAAACCCTCGAACATTCTGGTCACCGAAGTGGACGGCCACCCGGCACCGAAGATCATCGATTTCGGTGTCGCCAAGGCGCTCACGCAGAAGCTGACCGCGGATACGCTGTTCACACGTGCGGGGGCGCTGGTCGGAACACCGGAATACATGAGCCCGGAGCAGGCGCTTTCGTCAGGCGAGGATATCGACACTCGCACCGATGTTTACTCGCTCGGCATCATTTTTTACGAATTGCTGGCGGGCGCGCCGCCACTTGAGCTGCACAAAATCGCATTCGACGAGTTCCTGCGCAGATTGCGCGAGGACGAACCGCCCAAGCCCAGCACAAAGATTCGCACGCAGGACCCTGCCACGTCGACGGAGGTAGCGCGAAAGCGCCAAACCGAACCGCCCGCACTGGTCAAGCAGATGCGCGGCGATCTGGATTCGATCGCTCTGAAGGCTTTGGAAAAAGACCGCTCGCGCCGTTATGGATCGCTGTCCGATTTCGCTGCCGACATTGCCCGATATCTGCACAACGAGCCGGTGCTGGCGGTCCCACCGTCCGTGGCTTACCGCGCCCGCAAGTTCGCGCGCCGCTATCGAGTGGCACTCATTACCGCTTGCGCCTTCGCCCTCGTGCTCATCGTGGCAGCCGTCATCAGCATCCGGCAGAGCATACGCGCCAACAAAGAAGCCGCCGTGGCCCAAGCGGTCAACGATTTCCTGCAGAACGATATGCTGGCGCAAGCCAGCGCAGCCAATCAATCCGGGCCGAGCGCCAAACCCGATCCCGACCTGAAGGTGCGGACAGCGTTGGACCGCGCGGCCCAGCGCATCACTGGAAAGTTCGACCAGCAGCCGGAGGTGGAGGCATCGATTCGCGACACCATCGGGCAGACGTACATGGACCTCGGTCTGTACCCGGAGGCACGGCAGCAGTTGGAACGTGCACTGGAATTGCACCGCAGGCTGCTCGGGGCAGAGAATCCGCAGACCCTCAAAACCATGAGCCGTCTTGGACGTACTTCCTGGCTTCAAGACAAAAATGCCGAAGCTGAGACGATTCTCGGCCAGACCCTGGAGATCCAGCGCCGAGTGTTAGGTCCCGAGCATCC
>PMUP01000094.1:0-32700 GCA_003166865.1 Bryobacterales bacterium | reverse complement strand
GTCACGCTGAGTTCCATAAGCAATCTGGCCATCGTCTACATACAACAGGGCAAGTACGCGCAAGCGGAGGCCCTCTTCAGCCAGACCCTGGAGATCGAGCGCCGCGTGCTGGGTCCCGAGCATCCTGACACGCTGCGGTGCATGGGCAATCTAGCCGCGACCTACTTCGAACAGGGCAAGTACGCGCAGGCCGAGCCGCTCCTCAGCCAGACCCTGGCGATCCGGCGCCGTGTGCGGCTGGGTCCCGAGCATCTCGAAACGCTGTATTCCATGGACAATCTCGCCGACGTCTACGCCGCCCAGGGCAAGTATACGCAGGCCGAGGCGCTGTTCAACCAGACCCTGGGAATCGCTAGGCGCGTGCTGGGCTCGGAGCATCCCGCCACCCTTGTCTTCCTCGCGGACCTTGCTTCCATGTATCAACGCCAAGGCAAATTCGCCATGGGGGAGACTTACACCGCGCAGGCCCTGGCGGGGCGACGGCACGCGTTGGGCTCGGAAAACCCGGATACCATGACGTCGGCGGCCGATCTGGCGTTGGACTACCAATCGGAGGGGAAGTTCGCCGAGAGCGAGCCTCTCGCGCGCGAGGCAATGGGGTTCAATCGAAAGAAGCAGCCCGACGATTGGCAGGGATTCCGGGCCGAGAGCCTGCTGGGCTCGAGCCTGACTGGACAGAAGAAATACGCCGAAGCCGAACCGCTGCTGCTCGAAGGCTATCAGGGAATGCTCGCGCGGAAAGACCGAATGACAGCTGGGGACTGGTATCACCTGGATCGCGCCCGCGAATGGATTGTGCAACTCTATCAGGCGTGGGGCAAGCCGGAGAAGGCAGCCGAGTGGAAGAAGAACCCACCACCCACCACCTACCGCCCATCAGCCGCTAGCGTAAAATAAACGCGTGGAAGGGAGCTGAGCGACCCGCGTGGCAACAGTCGAAACGCCGGTCGCTAATCCCCAAGTTCCCTGGACTCCCGCCGTCAGTCCCTGGCTGATCGCGGCCACGGTGATGCTGGCGACGTTCATGGAAGTGCTGGACACCAGCATTGCCAACGTCTCGCTGCCGCACATCGCCGGTAGTCTCTCGGCCACCGTCGACGAAAGCACCTGGGTCCTTACTTCCTATCTGATCTCGAACGCCATCGTGCTGCCGCTCACCGGCTGGCTCTCCATGCTCCTTGGACGCAAGCGCCTTTTCATCGGCTGCGTCATCATCTTCACCATCAGCTCCTTCCTTTGTGGCTTGGCGCCGAATCTTCCCCTGCTAATCTTCTTTCGTATCCTCCAGGGCGCCGGCGGCGGCGGCTTACAGCCCATCTCCCAAGCCATTCTGGTGGAGAGTTTCCCGCGCACCAAGCAGGGCATGGCGATGGCTGTGTACGGCATGGGCATCGTGGTGGCGCCCATCATCGGTCCGACGTTCGGCGGCTGGATCACCGATAGCTTTTCCTGGCGCTGGATCTTCTTCATCAATGTTCCGGTCGGAGTGGTGGCCATCCTGATGACCATCGCGTTCGTCGTTGATCCGCCCTACATGATCCGCAAAACATTAAAGCAGGGGCTCAAGATCGATTTCATCGGACTGGGATTGCTGAGCGTCGGCCTCGGCTTCTTACAGGTAGTGCTCGACAAAGGCCAAACTGACGACTGGTTTGAGTCCCGCTTCATCGTGTGGTGTACCGTTGTCGGCATCCTCGGCATCGTCGGCGTGGTGCTCTGGGAGTTGCGGCAACCGGAGCCGCTGGTGGATCTGCGTCTATTCGCACAGCGGAACTACGCCGTGGCCACCTTCATGATGTTCGCCATGGGCGTGGTGCTCTATGGCACCACTGTCTTGCTTCCGATTCTGGTGCAGACACTCATGGGATACACCGCCGAATGGGCGGGCTTGGTGCTCTCGCCTGGAGGCATCGTCACTTTGTTCGCGATGCCGCTGGTCGGCCGGCTCCTGGGTGTCGTTCAACCCCGCTGGCTGGTGGTGTGCGGGCTCCTCATCCTGGGCGCTGGAATGTACCGGCTTTCTGAGCTGAGCCTTCAAACCGGCTTCTGGACTTTCGTGATCACCTGGACCATGTCGCGCGCCGGCATGCCGTTTCTGTTCGTGCCCGTCAATGTGATGGCCTTCGCGTCCATTCCGCGCGAGAAAACCAATAGCGCGACAGGCTTGATCAATCTCACCCGCAACATGGGCGGCAGCGTGGGAATCTCGCTGGTCATCGCGGCGCAAACGCGCATGGCGCAAATCTCGCAGAGCAACCTGGCTGGCAACATCACGTCGCTCAATCCGGCGTATGCCGCGAGGCTCCACAATTTGCAGGCTGGGCTACAGGCCGCCGGATCCGACCCCACGCAAGCGGCCCAGCAGGCGCAGGCCCTGCTCTACGGCGAAATGTTGCGGCAATCCGCGATGCTGGCTTTCGTCGATGTGTTCCGGATTCTGGCCTGGATTTGCGTGGCGCTGATTCCGTTAATGCTCTTGATGAAACCGGTGAAGCGTGGTGCTGCTACGCCGCCGGTGCATTGAGGGTGACTGAAGGCTCTGCCGCTCGCGCACTTTGGAATCGCGCGGTGAACCAAAATCGCGACCCTTGGTCCGGCTGGCTATCCACGCCCACCCGGCCGCCCATCATCTCGATGAGCTGTTTGGAAATCGCCAGTCCCAAGCCCGTGCCCCCGTACTTGCGCGTGATGGATCCGTCGGCTTGCACAAAGGGTTGGAACAGGCGCGCCTGGGCCTCCGCGGTCAGGCCGATGCCGGTGTCATGCACCTCAAACAGAAGTTGCACGCCGTGTTCGGAACTGTCGGCGACGTCGATCTTCACCGACACTTCGCCGAACTCGGTGAACTTGATTGCGTTGGCCACCAAATTCAACAGCACCTGGCGCAGCCGCACCGGATCGCCGCGGAACTGCTGGTGCGCTTCTTCGCTGACGTCCGTGGTGACCCTCAGGCCCTTGCTGCGCGCGCGCCCCGATACCAGCTTCAGAACCTCATGCAATACCTCGGCCGGGCTGAAGTCCACGATATCCAGCTGCAGTTTGCCCGCCTCGATCTTGGACAAGTCGAGAATGCTATCGATGATGTCGAGCAAAGCTTCCGCGGACCGGTAGGCTGTTTCGGCGTAGTCCCGCTGTTCGGCCGTCAGTTCGGTATCCAGCAGCAAGTCCGTCATCCCCAGCACGCCATTCATGGGCGTTCGGATTTCATGGCTCACGTTCGCCAGGAACTGGCTCTTGAGTTTGGTGGCTTCCTGCGAAACCTTCACGGCCTGCGCCAGGTCGCGATTCTTGCGCTCGATCTCGTGCGCGTATTCGAGCAGCTCCTCTTGCGCGCGCTTCCGCTCCAGCGCATAGCGAATCGAGCGCTCCAGCAGACGGGCGTCCAGGTGGCCCTTCACCAGGTAATCGGCCGCGCCGGCTTTCATGGCCTCAACGTCGGTCTCCCAGTCATCGGTGCCGGTGAGCAGGATGATCGGCGCCTTGCAACCGCGCGCCAAAGCTTCGCGCATCAGCGCCAGCCCGTCGGAGTGGCCGAGATGATAGTCGAACAGGTAAACGTCGTGCTGGTTCAGTTCGATGGCCTCGAGCGCGGCTTCGTAGGAAGGTATCCAGTCCACGCGGAAGCGCTGGCGGCCGATACGTTGCAGGAGATCAAGCGTGAGTATATAGTCATCCTCATCGTCGTCGGCGATGAGGACCCGTAACTCGCGTGTGTCCATCGGAGAACCTCCGATCTGCTATGCAGCCTCGGTAGCTTCCGAGGGCAGCTCCACGACTTCGAACCAATACTTGCTGAGTGTAAGAGTCAGATCCACCAGCGATTGAAACGTCACCGGCTTCAGAATAAAGGAATTCACTCCCAGATCATACGCTCGAAGAATATCTTCCTCGGCTTTGGACGTGGTAAGGATCACCACCGGGATCGAGCGCAGGCGCGGATCGGCCTTGATCTCCTGCAAAGCCTCGCGGCCGTCCTTCCTCGGCATGTTCAAATCGAGCAGGATCATGCCCGGCAGCGGCTGGCCGGCGAGATGCGTGTATTGGCCGCGCCGCCGCAAGTAGTCCATCAGCTCCTCGCCATCCTCGACGAAGTGCAGTTCGTTGGCCAGGCGGTTTTCGGCCCAGGCGTCCTTCACCAGCATGCGATCCTCGGCGTCGTCGTCGGCGTAGAGAATGGTGATGGGCTTTCCGATTCTACTCATGTTGATTTTCTCCTGGTGTTTGCCGCGGCAGCGTAATGACGAACTTCGCACCCGCCCCCGGCGAGCTCTGGGCCGCAATGACGCCTCCGTGCCGTTCCACAATCTTGCGGCAGATCGCGAGGCCAATGCCCGTTCCTTCGTACTCGTTGCGTCCATGCAGACGCTGGAAGATCTGAAAAATACGGTCGCGATATTTTTCGTCGAACCCAATACCGTTGTCTTCGACGGTGATCCGCCAGGCGGCGCCAGCGCCACCAGCAGCGACATCGGGCAGCGTAACGGCTTCGCTCGAAACCTTGACCACCGGGTTCTCACCCGGCTTTTGAAACTTCAATCCGTTGCCGATCAGGTTCTGGAACAACTGCGCCAACTGGCCGCGATCTCCGAAAACCACCGGCAAATCGGCGGCTTCCACGCGCCCGTTGCGTTCTTGGATCCGGATTTCGAGATCGGAAATCACCATCCGGACCACGTCGCCCAAGTCCACTGCGGCAAACGGCTTGGCGTGGCTCGCGACGCGCGATAAGCTGAGCAGATCTTGGATCAACACCTGCATGCGCGCGGCCGCGTTTTGCATGCGCGCCAGGTAGTCGACGCCGTCCGGGCCGAGGCTCGCGTCGTACTTGCTCTTTAAGCGATCGCCAAAGGCCTGGATTTTGCGCAGGGGCTCCTGCAAGTCGTGCGAGGCGACGTAGGCGAACTGTTCCAGCTCGCCGTTCGACCGCGCCAGTTGTTCGGCCTGCTCATGCAGCGTCTGTTCGGCGCGCTTGCGCTGCGTGATATCCAGCAGGAACGTGCGCAGGCCGGTGGCGTGGCCGGCTGCGTCGCGAATGCGCTTCTGATGAATCTCCATGACGACTGAGGAGCCATCCCGCCGTTTGTATTCGCGTTCCAGTGGCGCTAATGGCTGGTCGCTCGCGATCCGCTGCAGAAGTCCAGCCTTGGTCTTTGCGCGGTCCTCCGCGGCCATGAATTCCCAGATGGGCCGGCCGAGCATTTCTTCCGGGTGAAAACCAAACAACTCGCATTCAGCCTGATTGACGCACAACACCAGTCCGTCGCGGTCCACTTCGTGGCAGGCGATCGGCGCGTCTTCAAACCAGCTTCGAAAGTGCCGCTCGCTGTCGTGGAGCCGCCGCTCCAGGATTTGGCGATCCAGCAAGGCTAATGATTCGGGCGCTTCTAGCGCCAGCGATTCGGACGCTTCCAGCGCCGCGGTGCTTTCGGCTACATGGCTCGCATGCACGCTCAAAACGCAACCCTCCTCGGATGTTTAGTTGATCGGCTGTTGCATGCAGGAACTTTAGGGCGGTCAATAGCTTCCGGAGGGCCGAGCGCATCACCAGAACCAGATTAGGGCACCACCTGCGGCATTCCCTCCTACGGACAAAAGCATCGTCGCAGGATAGGGCGGTGCCGGGCCGATCGCACCCATTGGCGGCACTAGATAGGGTACTTGAAAGTTCACTTGCACAACGCCTGAGACCAGTCCGGGTGCGTTGCCCGCATAGGTAACACTAGCGTTGGCCGGCGCGACAGTCTCCAATTCCACCTTGATCGGAAGCAGCGGCGTTCCCCCCGCCGCTGTCGCAATCTCGCCATCCACTCCGGGCGGGTTCGTCTGGCCTGCGCCAGATACAAACATCGCCACCGTGTCGCCGATGCCCGCCGGATGATCCGGGCTGTTCACCGTGCCGTCCTGGTTTAAAACTCCGAAGATCTCCGGTGCTGACGGTCGCACACCCAGCACCACCTCGTTCGACGTAGCGGACGGCGTCACGATCTTAATATGGGCGGCGACGCGTCCATCCAACAAATAGGGAGCGATCAGATTGATTTGCACCGACGAAACATAAAGCAGCGGTACCGGCGTATCCTCGATGAGCACCCGCACGCCTGCCAACTCGGTCCCGAACATGTTTCCCGACAGCAGCGCCCCAACGCCTTGCTCGGGTCCGAAACCCGCGTTGTAGATCGAAACAATTTCGCCCGGAGCGAGCGGTCCCGAAACATACGGATACGCCGCTTGACCGATGCAAGACGCCACCAGCCTGGGCGGCCCGGGTACGGTTGTCATGGCGGTCAACGTAATGTCTTCCTGGCCAGGAACGTTGCCCGCGACAATCGCGTTTCCTTTTGCGTCAACCGCAACGGCGCCGATGGGGACCGAAGGACCGCTCCAGGTACCCCACAGCAGATGTTGCCCGGCTGAGTCGATTTTGCCGAAAAAGACGGGATCGTGCCCGCCATAAGTTGGCTGCTGGCAGGGCCACTGCGCTCCTGGAGTCGCCTGGAAACCGCCCCCGCTAAAGACCACGTTGCCGGTGGAGTCCAACGCGAATGTCGTCAGCGAACCAGGCAGGAGAGTGGCCGCCAGCGCTTTCGATCCGTCCGCGGAAATATGAACCAGGTACTGGGTACCCGAGGGAAAAAGAAGTTGCGAATCCAGCGCGCCCGGAAGAACAGGGAAGGTGGAATCGGTTGTGGTTCCGCTCACCCACAAGCTGCCGTCCGCTGCCGGCTGCATCAGGTTGAGAAAGGTCCTTTTGGAATCCTTTCCGTTCCCGCCCACGAAAGTAAGCCAGACGAATCCCGAGAGACTCGAATTCATTTTCGCGGCGAAGCCGTCAACATTCCCGCCCTGCGTGGTCTGCCACGCGTCTGGTGTGGCTGTGAGGCCGGGGCCCCCGGTCGTTCCGCCGATGTACACCGATCCATCGGCGCCAACCGCGAACGCATCAGTCCCTAATGGCGGGTTGAAAGACGCTACAAATTGTCCGTCCTCGGTCAGCTTCGTCACACTGAACGCTATTGGCGCACCGGGCATACCGGGTGTTGGGAGTGCTTCGGAAAAATAATAGACGGAACCATCCGGCGCAAGCGCCAATTGAAGCAAACTTGCGTTTAGGACTGTCGACCAGATCAAAGTCTTTCCATCTCCGGAGAGCTTCGTCAGAAAGGTGCCCGGATTGGACAAGGTCGGCCGCCACGGCGTCCCGGCCAGTGGGAAATCGCTGGAAGTGGTTTCCCCGCCGATGTAGATATCGCCGGCTGCGTCCACTGCCAAACCATTCGGAATGTCGCTGCCGGTGCCGCCCAGATAGGTCAGGAACATGAGCAGGCCGTTTGAATCGAACTTTGCAATGAACGCGTCGGGACACGGAGTAGAAAAACAGGTTCCGCCAGCATATCCAGGCTGCACTACCTCCGGAGTAGCGGGCAAACCACTCGAAGCGACAGATCCAGCGATGTAAGTGTTACCAGATGCATCAGTCACCACCAGGCTTACATTCGGATAGGGGAAGTAATCAGTACCAAATTTCGGACCCGAATAAGGAACGGTGGTGGAATAGACAATCCCAGGCGGCTGCGCGATACAGGGAATTGCCAGCAGAGCCGCGGAAATTATCCAGCCGTGTGTGGCAAGTCGCCGGACCTGTGTCCCAAAATGCCCCCTCGAACAGTTCGAACGTCGCGCATCTTCATCGCGTTGCCGCATCTTTGGATGAGGCAGGAGGCAATTACGGTGCCGTGATTAGGCCGCGACGGTGGTTGCGGCCATCAGTTGATAGTGCGCGCGATAATAACGATACGCCGCCAGGAACGTGATCAGCATCAGCACAGCCGCGCCGCCCATGGTAATCGAGAGCGAGTAGCCGATCATCTTGCCGTTGTGGAACAGATAATCGTTGAACAGGCCGGGCAGCAGCGGGCCCAGGCTGAGGCCGCCAATATTGAGGACAAATAAGTACAACGCCGACACCACGCCGCGCACCTGGTTGGGGAAGATGCGCTGGAGCGCGGCCGCCGAGATGCCCATGGGCAGGGCGAGAGCGAAGACGCCGGCGAACAGAAACGCGAGCGTCCAGCGGACGTCCGCAAGCAGCGTTCCGATGGGCAGCAGCACGATCGTTCCAATAGCGCCGAGCACCATTACGCGCATCGGGGCTTCGTCCAGCCCGCGCCGCTGCCAACGGTCGCTCAAGCGGCCCCCGGTGTACATGCCGCCGCAACCGGCGGTGATCAAAATCGCCGCCAGAGCTCTTCCAGATTGTCCGGCCGTCCAGCCATGCACGCGCGAGAAGTACGTCGGCCCCCAGGATATTAGCGCGTAATTCGCCATGGATTGAAAAACCATTCCCAGCGAAATGCCCGCCAGCGACTGCCAGCGCAGGCGCAATTGCCCGAGCGCTTGTCCGAAGCTCAGTTGCGCCGCAACGCCTTGGGCGCTTCGCAGCATGTTCTTCCGCACCGGCTCTTTAATCGTGTACACCAGCAGTGCACCCAAAAGCCCAGGCGCGCCGACAATCAGAAATGTCACTCTCCATGACGCGATGGTTCCGAGCAGCGGCAGGGTCACGGTGTGAATTCGCGCCATCGTGTCCACCACCATCCCGCCAACCAGCAGGGCCAAGCTGGAGCCCAGGAACACGCCCATGTAGTAGACGCTGATCGCGACGCCCAGACGCTCGGGCGGGAAGTAGTCCGAGATGAGCGAGTACGCCGCTGGCGACAGGCCCGCTTCTCCGACGCCCACGCCGATGCGGGTGAAAAACAGCGACCAAAAACTCTTGGCGATGCTGCAGGCGCCGGTGAAAAAGCTCCAGACCACCACACAGGCCGCGATCAGATTGCGGCGGCTGCGGGTGTCGGCCAGCCGGCCCAGCGGCAGGCCCATGATGGTGTAGAACAGCGCGAACGACAAGCCTTGCAGCAATCCGATGCGGGTGTCGCTGATGCCGAGATCGCGTTTGATGGAGCCGACCAGCAGGCTGAGGATGGTCCGGTCGACGAACGACAGCATGTAGAGCGCCGTCAGCACAATGACGACGTACCAGGCGTAGCCCAAGCTTGCTTTGGGCTGACTCGCGCGAGTGGTTGTCGCTGAGGCCGGGCTCACCGTGGGACCGATGCTATCGTGTTGCTAGCGGAGAGTCAAGAGCTCGACCTCCTCAAACTTGGCTTTGTCGCGTTAACCTTTAAGAGAGGCCGCTATGATCTTAAGTAGTGAGGTTTCGAAAGAGCAACTCGCCGGGCTCCAGGCCAAGGCTGCTGCGCAGGGCCTTACGCTTCAAGACTGGCTTCACAAGCTCGCTGCCGAAGAGCCCAAATGCGACCAGCCTATGAAGCCGTTCAAGTCGGGCTACGGTATCCTAGCGAAGTACGGCCCCGCGCCGTCGGCCGAGGAAATCGACGAAAACCGCCGGGAGATGTTCCGCGGCTTTGCCAAAGATTTTTGATGATCGCAGGCGTCGCCGACACTCACGCCGCGCTTTGGTATCTGTTCGGCGATCCCCGCTTGTCAGCGTCGGCCAAGTCAGCCTTTGACGCGGCGGCGAATTACCGGCGCAAGATTGTGCTGTCGGTTATCAGCCAGTCTGAGGTCGTCTACCTCGTCGAGAAAAACCGCCTTCCCACGTCTGCGTACGGCTGATTTAAAGAAGGCGCTGCACGACCCCGATCACGTTCTTCAGGAAGCCCCGGTGACCTCCGAAATCATTGATGCGATGCTGGAGGTGCCGCGCGTGGACATTCCGGATATGCCGGATCGTATCGTCGCAGCCACGGCGATATATTTTGGCGGGCCGGCCATCAGTCGCGATGGCCGCATCCGCACTTCCAGCGTGCAAACCGTCTGGTGAATGCATCTGTCCGGGTATCGCTTAGAATCTAGCTTGATGCTGGCTCGCTTGGGGCGCCAACAACGCCGCGTACATCATCTCGGCGCCCCGCGCGAAGCATAGCCGCTAATCGGGAGAATACGCATCCGATTGGTCGCAAGGTTTTGCGTGCAAGATCGACCCGGTGGTAACATGGTGCAATATCAGACGGCCGGGAGGATTTTGGGCAGTGCAAAGTACCGAAAGCAAGTCAAAGGCTGGTAGTTCCTCGGAATTCGGCTCGCAAACCGGCCGTACGCTGCTAAACCTGCGGGGAATGCTATTGCGGGGTGATTTTCAGCCCGGAGAGCGGCTTTCCGAGCTTCCATTGGTCGCCCGCCTGGGAGTATCGCGAACTCCCATTCGCTTGGCTCTCGATCGGCTGGCCCATGAGGGCTTGCTGGAATCGTCGCCCACCGGCGGGTTCGTGGTGCGCGCATTCAGCATTGAAGATATTTGGGACGCGATCGAAACGCGCGGTGTGCTGGAAGGCGCTGCTGCCCGCTTTGCCGCCGAGCGGCTGGAGCACGATAGCGAGCTGGCCCAGTTGCGCGAATGTCGCGACGAAATGGACGCGATGATCGAGGTGAATGGCGACCCGGACAAGATCGCGGCGCCCGACATCGATTCTTACGCGCGCTATCTGGATCTCAACGAAGCGTTTCACCGTGAAATCGTGACGCTGGCCAAGAGTTCCATGCTGCGGCGAACGTTGGATCAGGTGACGTCGGTTCCGTTTGCGTCGCCGAGCGCGATGGTGTACGTGTACGCGAAGTTGCCTCGCGCACCTCAGATCCTGGCCGTTGCTCACGAGCATCACCGCTCCATCGTTGAGGCTATCGAGAACAGACAAGGTGCCCGAGCCGAGGCGTTGGCGCGCGAACATGCCCGCATGACCAGGCGCAATGTTGAACTGGCGCTCTACGATGCGAGTATCCTGAGTAGTGTGCCGGGCGCGTCGCTGATTAAGATACCGGCCGCGGTCTAACAGCGGCCAAAAAACCGGTTACTGACACGCGCGGCTCGGAAACTATGAACAAATTCGTAAACCTGGCGACGCAGGATGGCGTCGCGGTCATCACCATCAACAATCCGCCGGTGAATGCGTTGAGCCCTGGTGTTCCCGAAGGTCTGGTGGAGGCGTTGGACGCCGCGGAGAGAGATCCATCGGCTCGCGCCATCGTCATCATCGGCGGCGGAAGAACGTTCATCGCCGGAGCGGACATCAAGGAGCTGGAACTGGCGGCCTCGGGGCGGGGAAGCGGTCCACCCGAGTTTCACGGCATCCTGGCGCGCATCGAAGATTCGACCAAGCCGGTGGTGATGGCGATTCACGGGACCGCGCTCGGCGGCGGCAACGAAGTCGCTATGGCCGGGCACTATCGCGTGGCAGTGCCAGATGCGCAGATTGGCCAGCCGGAAGTGAATCTCGGAATCATTCCTGGCGCCGAAGGCACGCAGCGGTTGCCGCGCCTGGTGGGAGTGGCCGCGGCGATCGACCTGTGCGTTTCCGGCAAGCCGATCCGGGCGCCGGAGGCGTTGAAGTTGGGATTGATCGATCGGGTGATCGAAGGCGATCTGCTCGCGGGCGCAGTGGCATTTGCTCGCGCGATCGCCGATAAAGGCGGAGCACTCCCGAAGACACGCGAACTCAGCGACAAGCTTGGTTCGGAGTTCGTGAACGCGTCGATTTTCGCAGCCGGACGCGATCAGGCGCGTAAGACTCGCCGCAACATGATCGCGCCGCTCATGGCCGTCGACGCGATCGAAGCCGCCGCCACACTGCCGTTCGACGAGGGTTGCAAGAAAGAGCGCGAGATCTTCGAGGAGTGCATCGCTTCCGATCAAGCGCGCGCGTTGATCCACGCGTTTTTCGCCGAGCGCGCCGTCGCGAAGATTCCCGATATTCCGAAGGAAACGGCCGTTTATAATATCCGCCAGGCCGCGATTATCGGCGCGGGCACCATGGGCGGCGGCATCGCGATGGCTTGCGCGAACGCCGGCATTGCCGTGTTGCTCAAGGAAGTGGAACAAACGGCGCTCGACCGCGGCCTCGCGATCATTCGTAAGAATTACGAAAACTCGGTCAAAAAAGGCCGTTTCTCGCAAGAAGTGATGGACCAGCGCATCGCGCTCATCCATCCACAACTCACCTACGACGGCTTCGCGCAAGCGGATCTCATCATCGAAGCCGCGTTCGAGAGCATGGAGCTGAAGAAACGGATCTTCGGCGAGATCGACAGGATCGCCCAGTCCGATTGCGTGCTGGCGTCGAATACTTCCACGCTCGATATCGATGAGATCGCATCCGTCACTTCGCGTCCTCACATGGTCATCGGGCTGCATTTTTTCAGCCCTGCCAACGTCATGCGGCTGGTCGAGATTGTGCGCGGCAAGGCCACCAGCAGGGAAGTGGTGGCGACGGCGCTGGCACTCGCGAAGAAACTCGGCAAAGTCGGTGTGGTGGTTGGAAACTGCCGCGGCTTCGTCGGCAACAGAATGATGCTGCCTTACATGCGCGAGGCTCAATTCCTGGTTGAAGAAGGCGCAACGCCCGAGCAAGTGGATCGCGCGCTCACCAATTTCGGGATGGCCATGGGCATCTTCGCCGTCGACGACATGGGCGGGATCGACCTGGCGTGGCGCGTTCGCCAGGAGTACAAGCATCTGGAAAAGCCGGGCGTGCGCATGCCTATCGTGCTCGAAAAGCTGTTTCATCTGGGCCGCTACGGCCAAAAGACCGGCGCGGGCTGGTATCGCTATGACGAGAATCGCAAGCCGACCGCGGATCCGGAAGTGCATGCGCTGATCGAAAAAACCGCGCACGAGGGCGGCATCGAACGCAGGCACATTTCCGATGACGAGATCATCGAACGCTCGATCTACATCATGATCAACGAAGGCGCGAAGATCCTCGAAGAAGGCTACGCGTTACGCGCCGCGGACATCGACGTGATCTACCTCACCGGCTATGGTTTTCCGGCTTATCGCGGCGGCCCCATGTGGTATGCCGACACGGTCGGTCTGAAGCAGGTTCGCGATCGCATCCGCGAGTTTCACGAAAAGCATGGCGAGTTCTGGGAGCCCGCGCCGCTGCTCGCGAAGCTGGCGGATCAAGGCGAGACGTTCGCGGATTATGACGCAGCCCGCGAGCAGTCTCTCGCAGTTGCATGACATATCTTTCAGCTCCCGTTCGACAGGTACGCTTTCCGCCCGCAGACGTCGAATGTTCTACGCACCCCGATGGCTCACTCGTTGTTCGCCCGTTGCATCCGCTCGGTCCGTATCCCGATAAATTGACAGAGCGCCTGGATCATTGGGCTGCGCACGCGCCCGATCGGGTTTTCCTAGCCGAGCGAGATCCCAACGGCGAATGGCGGACCGCGACCTATGCGCAGATGCGCGCGTCGGCTCGCAATGTGGCGCAGGCATTGCTCGAGCGGCCGCTATCCGCCGAACGCCCCATCGCGATTCTCTCCGGCAACGATATTGAGCACGCCGCGCTCGGCCTCGGCGCCATGTACGCGGGCATTCCTTTTGCACCCATCTCACCGGCCTATTCGCTGGTGTCGTCGGATTTCGGAAAGCTACGATTGATCTTCGACATCTTAACTCCAGGGCTGGTGTTTGTTTCGGACGGTGCGCCGTTCCGTAAGGCGATCGAAGCGGTTTTGCCGCCAGATGCTGAACTCGTCATCAGTGGCGATCCAGCAGGCCTGAAGGCGACGCCGTTCTCCGTGCTTGAAACCACTTCCGCCACCTCCGCCGTCGATCGAGCCTGCGCGGCCGTCGGACCCGACACGATCGCGAAGTTTCTTTTCACCTCCGGTTCCACTGGCACGCCCAAGGGCGTCATCAACACGCAACGCATGCTGTGCAGCAATCAGGAAATCGTGCGCACCATGCTGCCGTTCGTCGTGGACGATCCGCCAGTTCTGTGCGACTGGCTCCCTTGGAACCACACCTTCGCGGGCAATCACGATTTCGGATTGGTGCTATACAACGGCGGGTCTTATTACATCGACGACGGCCGGCCGGTGGCAAGCGGCATCGAGGCCACCATTCGCAATCTTGATGACGTTCGACCAAACATCTTCTTGAACGTACCGCGCGGGTTCGAGATGGTGCTGCCCTATTTGCGCGAGCGGCGCGAGTTTCGCGATCGGTTCTTCCAGAGGCTCCGCCTCATGTATTACGCCGGCGCGGGCCTTTCTCAGCCGGTATGGGACGAGTTGCAAGAGCTGGCGGTGGAATCCTGCGGCGAGCGCATTTTGATGTATACCGGTCTCGGTTCCACCGAAACGGGCCCGGCGGCCTTGTTCCCTTACTGGGAAGAAGACCGCGCCGGACATGTCGGCCTTCCCGCCCCTGGAGTCGAGTTGAAGCTGGTGAAGGCGGGCCAAAAGACGGAAGCTCGCCTGCGCGGCCCCAGCATCACTCCCGGCTATTGGCGGCAGCCCGAGTTGACGCGCGCCGTTTTCGACGAGGAAGGCTTCTATTGCCTAGGCGACGCGCTGCAATTTGTGGATCCGGGCGATCCGGGCAAGGGATTTATTTTCGACGGACGCATCGCGGAGGACTTCAAGCTCGCTACCGGCACCTGGGTCAGCGTCGGGCCGCTGCGGGCAAAGTTTCTCGGGGCTTGCGCGCCCTACCTGCGCGACATCGTGTTCGCGGGTCACGACGGCCCTTACGTTGCCGCGTTAATCTTTCCGAACGTGGAGGCCTGCCGGGCGCTGGTAACGGGCGGGTCGGATGCAGAGGTGGTGCGCAACGAGCAGGTGCGCGCGAAATTCACGAAACTGCTGCAGGAATTGGCGCAAGCCAGCACTGGCAGCGCCAGCCGCGTGGCGCGCGCGATGCTGATGGAAGATCCGCCGTCGCTCGACGCGCAGGAAGTCACCGACAAAGGCTCGTTCAATCAGCGCGCGGTGCTGCGCAATCGCGCGGCGTTGGTCGAAGAGCTGTATGCGCCCGAGCCCTCGGCGCGCGTCATCCGTATCTAAGAACCCGAGGCGTAATCTAAGAACATGAAACTCGACAATCTAGTCGCCATCGACACTCACGTACACGTGGAACCCGACCCAACCGGCAATGCCGCCGAAGAAGCAGCGCGCAAGTACTTCGGCAACACCGGCGTCGGCTACGGCCGCAAGGAATTGGCGGAATATTATCGTACGCGCAACATTGGCTGCGTGGTGTTTTCCGTCGACGAGCGGCTCACCGGACGGCCGCAGGTTTCAAACGACGACGTCGCCGCCTTCGCGGCCGACAACAGCGATATCATGATGGCGTTCGCGAGCGTCGATCCAATGCGCGGCGCGGATGCCGTGAAAGAAGCGCGGCGTCTGATCGCCACGGGCGGCATTCGCGGCTTCAAGCTGCATCCTCCGCTGCAGCAGTTTCACGCCAACGACAAAGCCGCGTATCCATTTTATGAAGTGGTGGCCGAAGCGAAGCTCCCCGTGATCTTTCATACCGGCCACAGCGGCATCGGCACGGGCATGCCGGGCGGCGGTGGAGTGCGGCTGAAGTACGGCAACCCGATGGACATCGACGACGTGGCCGTGGATTTTCCCGACATGCCGATCATCATGGCGCATCCGTCCTTCCCGTGGCAGGACGAGGCCATTTCGGTGTGCCTGCACAAGCCGCAAGTCTACATCGATCTCTCGGGATGGTCGCCCAAGTATTTCTCGCCTATTTTGATTCAATACGCGAATACATTACTGAAAAAGAAGATGCTTTTCGGCTCCGATTACCCGCTCATCACGCCCGATCGATGGCTGGCCGATTTCGCTGCCATCGCCATCCGCGATGAAGTGCGGCCGCTCATCTTGAAAGAAAACGCCGCCCGCCTATTTTCGTTGAGCTAGTGAACTTTACTTGTGGACTGAAACAGTCTGGTCGCCCGAAATGTAGGCGATGTATTCGGTGCCGCTGGTGGCGATCAGGTCCTTGTCCTTGGTCCCATTGGGGGTGGCGAAGGGGCGGTTCTCAACGCCATCGCTCCGCGATGCTGGAGTCGCGCGAACATTGATCTTTGCGTCGTCCACCGATTCGGCTGCGATCAGCCGGAATCGTACTTTGCTGCTTTGGCCGAAGAAGTTTTTCTTGCCGCCTAAATCCGCCAACGATCCGGTTACGATGGACCCTTTAGCGATGACCGTTGTATCTCCGGATTGGACACCGTCGAGCACACGGAATTTCAGCGCTCGACCCACCTCGGCATCGATGGGCACATCCTCTACAAGCGCGATCCGGAAGGGAATTCCATCGGTGAGCTTCACTGGCACAAGTTCGGCTGGGGCGGCGGATCGAATCACCGGCGCAACCGCAACCGGGCGTGGCGGAAGAACCGGAGCTGCGGGCGTCGTCGCCGTGGGAGTGGGGACCGGCGGCGCCACTACCGTTTTCGGCACGTTCGAAACGGTGGGCGTGGGTGTCGTCAGCTTTGCACCTGCTGGCGCGTATGGAGATACCGATCTCTTCGGAGCCGCAGGCGGTTTATGCTGTGGAAGAGATTCGGCTGCCGGTGTTGCCGGCGCCTGCGCGGGCGTGGCGGGCGGCTCGCTAGGTGTGGCGGACGGCTGGGCAGGCGTTACGGGCGGCTGGTCAGGATTGGGTATGGTTGCAGGATTGGATACAGACGCGGATGAAGCGGGCGCGGATGAAACAGGCGCGGGCGAGGCCGCAGTTGCTGCCGTTTGCTTTGTGTGCGTGGGCCACCAAGCAGCCACAATCGCGAGTGCCAGCACGGCCAGGCACGCGGCGCCCAGCAAGATGGCCTTCGGAACTCCGCTCTTTCGAGTGGTGACCGCCGGAGGCATGTTTGATAAAGACGGGCTTGATACGGACGGGCTTGATACGGACGGGCTCGATACGGCCGGGCTATGGAAAATGCCCGAGTCGGACCGGCGTTTCAAGCTGGTCAGCTCCGCCTCCACCTCGGTCATCGACTGACAGCGCGCCGCGGGATTCTTGCGCAGACAGCGGTTCACGAGGTCCGCGAGTTCGGCTGGCACCTCCGGGGCCATCTCGTGAATCGGTTTCACCTCGTCCCGCAACACGGCCGATAGCGTGGAGATACCCGAATCGCCGTCAAACGCGCGATGGCCAGTGAGCATCTCGTACAGTACCGCGCCAAATGAAAATATGTCGGATCGGTAGTCTACCTTCAGGCCTTCAGCCTGTTCGGGCGACATGTAGTTCACCGTGCCCATGATGGAGCCTTCTCGCGTGAGCGGCGCCGCCGTCAAGGTATTCTGCTGCCCATCCGACGTATCCTGCATCGGCGCGGAAAGATCGGTCAGCTTTGCCAACCCGAAGTCCAGGATCTTTACCAGCCCGGAGCCGGTCACCATCACATTGGCGGGCTTGAAATCGCGGTGAATGATGCCGGCCGCGTGCGCCACGCCCAGTGCGTTCGCCATTTGCGTGGCGAGTTGGAGCACTTGTGGAACCAGAAGCTTGCCTGCTCTTATCATCTCCTGCAAGGTCTTGCCGGAGACGTACTCCATCACCATGTACTGCGTGTCACCCTCGGGCAGGATGTCGTGGATCGTAATGATATTGGGGTGATTCAGTGCGGAAGCGGCTTGCGCTTCTTGAATGAAGCGGCGGCGGCGGTTTGGATCGCCAGTTTTACCGGGTGCCAGCACCTTCACGGCCACAATGCGGTTCAGCCGTGAATCGCGGGCTTTATAAATTTCACCCATCCCACCCGCGCCCAGCTTTTCCAGGAACGCATAGTGCGAAACAGTCTGGCCGACAAGGCGTTCCATAGGCAAAATCATGTTTTCCCGCGCGGAGGGCTCTACCGAGCAGTATCACTCGAAATCCGATCCCGGTGCAATAGGGCCAGCGCCGCGTACCCGGGAAGGCTTGTACCGGTACTTTTGTATGGGCTCAGCGAAGAAGCGCGGCAACGCTGGCAATTTCTTCCGGGTATCGGCGCCGGACACGGCGGATGTTGCTGCAATGTCACGACCTGCGAAGTGGCAACGTAACTGCACGGTGGGTACGGAGACCGTCTCACGGCCATCGAGGGAAGAAGGGCCGAACGGGAGAGGAGACAATAGATGTTGTATTACGCGCTGGTGTTTCTGTTGGTATCGATTGTGGCCGCGATTTTCGGATTCGGTGGAATCGCGATCGCGTCCGCGGGAATCGCGAAGATCCTGTTCTTTGTATTTATCGTGCTGTTCCTGGTGTCGCTGATCACTCACGCGGCGCGCAGGGTTTAGCATATCTCAAGCAAGGAAAGGCCCCACGCCACTCCAGGTGAACGTGGGGCGCATCCATTCTCCTCCGAGAAGCCTTCCCGCCTAGAAACGGTTTGCCCGCCTAGAAACGGTTTGAATGATGGCTGCTGCTTGACGCCGCAAATGGCGCAGCCGCGGGAGCCCGCATCAGCCGGCAGAAATCCGCGGTCATGAGGCACAAGGCCAGAATAAGTACCCCGTAAGTCACAACCGCTCGCAAGCCGGTATTCGATCTAGGACGTGCCGTGATTGGTTGCATGTTGATCTCCTAAGGGAGCAATTGGGTCGCCACAAGCATTGGGCCTGCTGCACAGTCACTTGGAGTGGCTGGGCTGGACGGCTGAGAATCAAAAGGTGAGTCCCGCTAACCGATAGCTTTCCGGCTTGAGACCGGACTTGGCCGCGACGGGGTACGATAAATGCATCAGATGGTTAGCGTTTCCTTGAAGACGGGAATCGAGCCGAGACTGGTGGCGGTGCGCGGTCCCTTGAAGGGCAATATCTTCCCCTTACCCGAAGGCGAATTTTGGGTGGGCCGGCAAGCCACCAACGATCTGCAACTGGAGGATCATGCGGTCTCACGCCGGCATTGTCTCTTCATCCGTTCGGGTGACAACTGCACCTTGAAGGATCTGGAAAGCCGCAACGGAACGTTCGTCACCGGCACGCCCGTCACTGAACAGCATCTGATGCCGGGCGACGAGATACGGATCGGCGGTTCGCTTTTCTGTTACCGGGTGGAAGCCAACGCCACCGCGGGCCAGGAGAAGCTGGACTCAGGCACGAGTACGCGGGAGCTCCGATTTGAGGAATCGCTCTATCTTTCCTCCGACGAATACACCATCCTGCCTCCCTCGGCGCGCGCCCTCCACGATCTGCGCACGCTGCTGCGGGTGAGCACCATGCTGCATTCGTTTCGGGGACTGCACGATACCACCTCCGTGACAGCAGCGGAAGTGCTGCGAAGCCATCTTACATCGCTGCTGCTGGACTTGATTCCCGCCTCGCGCGCCGCTATTTTTATTCCCGGCTCTCATCCGGGCGATTGGACGCCGAATCCGCAAGTGTTAACGCGTGTGTGCGGCGAACGCGTGGTGGTCTGGCAGGAGCCTGAAGACCAGTCGGGTCTTTCCGCGCTGGCTGCTCCGCTGGTTGTGCGCGATGAAGTGGCGGCGGTGGTGTACCTGGAATCAACCGGTCCGGAGCACCGCTTCGACGAGGGCCATATGCAAGTCCTTACGGCGGTGGCCGGCATGGCGGCAGTTGCCTGGGAGAATGCCACCATCCTGGGATGGCTGCAAGAAGAGAACGAACGTCTCCAATCCGAGCTGAAGATTGAACACGGCATGGTGGGCGTAAGCGATAAGCTGCACCGCCTGCAGCGTGAGATTGCCAAAGTGGCGCCGTCCAACTCCACCGTGCTGATCCTGGGCGAAAGCGGAACTGGCAAGGAATTGATCGCGCGCGCGCTCCATCAAAACAGCCTGCGAGCGGCGGGACCGTTCGTGGCCATCAACTGCGCCGCGCTCACCGAGACGCTGCTCGAAAGTGAGCTGTTCGGCCACGAGCGGGGCGCGTTCACCGGCGCGATCACTCAAAAGAAGGGCAAGCTCGAAATCGCCGAGGGCGGCACTGTGTTCCTGGACGAAATCGGAGAGCTTTCGCCCGTTCTGCAAGCCAAGCTTCTGCGTGTCTTGCAGCAGCGTGAGATGGAGCGCGTGGGTGGCACCAAGACAATCCAGTTGGATATCCGGCTGCTTGCCGCCACCAATCGCGATCTGGAGCAGGCCGTCGGCAAAGGCGATTTCCGGCGCGATCTTTTTTACCGCTTGAACGTTGTGTCGCTCAAGGCGCCCGCCCTGCGAGAGCGTCCCGAGGACACTTTGCCGCTGGCCGAGCATTTCGCCAAGAAGTACGCCGCCGAGTGCGGCCGCAAGATCGTCGGTCTGGCGCCGGAAGCGCGCGCCTATCTCCAGAGCTACTCGTGGCCGGGCAATGTGCGCGAGCTCGAAAACGCCATCGAACGCGCGGTTGTGCTGGGCTCGTCGGACATGCTGCTGGCTGAGGATCTGCCCGAGCAAATCCGCGAATCGCGCCCGGCCGCCGTTTCGGCCAGCATGTACGAAGAGGCCGTGGAAGCCGCCAAGCGCCAAGTGGTTCTGCGGGCGTTTGAACAAGTGAATCACGATCATGAAGCGGCCGCGAAGATCCTGGGACTGCATCCCAACTATTTGCACAAGCTGATCCGGACCATGAATCTGAAGCCGGCGCTGAAGCGCGCCCGGGGGTAGCCGAGCCACGACCGTCAGGGAGCCGGCGTTGGACTTGACGCAAGAGGAATTTGCCGAGCGTTACCATATCCCGCTCGGGATGCTGCCCTAAGAACACATCACCTTCCCGTGGAAGCTTCCCGCCGCTGTGACCTACAATAAGACTTTCCCCATCTCATGGCCGAATCTCCCATCACTCAACGCAGCCAGGACTTCGCTGCCTGGTATCAAGACGTCGTGCTGCATGGCGATATGGCCGAGCCGGCCGAAATCGTCAAAGGCTGCATGGTCATCAAGCCCAACGGCTATGCTGTCTGGGAAGTCCTGCAGCGCGAATTGGATGACCGCTTCAAAGCCACCGGCCACCAGAATGTCTATTTTCCGCTCCTGATCCCACAGAGCTTTCTGCAAAAGGAAGCGGAACACGTCGAAGGCTTTGCCCCCGAGCTTGCGATCGTCACCATTGCGGGCGGCAAGAAGCTGGAAGAGCCCTACGTCATCCGGCCGACGTCGGAAACCATCATCGGCCACTTCTTCGCCAAGTGGATTCAAAGCTATCGCGATCTGCCCATGCTCCTCAATCAGTGGGCCAACATCATCCGCTGGGAGCTGCGCACGCGCATGTTCCTGCGAACCACGGAGTTTCTTTGGCAGGAGGGCCACACCGCGCACTCCTCGCACGAAGAGGCGCTCGAAGAAGTGCTGCGCATGCTGGACGTCTACGCCGACGTCGCCGAGAACATCATGGCCATGCCCGTGATCAAGGGCCAGAAAACCAGCGCCGAGAAATTCGCGGGCGCCGTGCGCACCTATGCCATCGAGGCGATGATGCAGAACGGCCTGGCGCTGCAATCCGGCACTAGCCACGACCTCGGCCAAAACTTCGGCCGCGCCTTCGACGTGAAATTCCAAACCAAGGAAGGCCAGCTCGACTACGTTTGGCAGACCAGTTGGGGCGTCAGCACGCGACTGATTGGCGGCCTCATCATGAGCCACTCCGATGACAAGGGGCTGGTGCTGCCTCCGAAAGTCGCGCCCGTGAAGTCCGTGCTGGTGCCCATCTATCGCAAGGATGATGAGAAGGCGCAGGTGCTCGAGGCCGCGCACCGCATCGCCGCCGACGTCGGCGCCCAAGGCGTAAAAGTGAAAATCGACGATCGAGAAGGCCCGAGTCCTGGTGCGAAGTTCTTCCATTGGGAGCGGCGAGGCGTCCCGCTGGTTCTTGAGTTGGGCCCGCGCGATGTGGCTGCCAATAACATCGTGCTCAAACGGCGTGACACGGGAGCGAAGGAAGTGTTGCCGCAGTCAGAAGTCGCCGCGCGGATTCCCGAGGCACTCGCCCAAATGCAGAGCGATCTCTATGCCGCCGCGAAGCAGCGCCTCAAATCCAACACCGTGCTTGCGAATTCCATCGATGAAGTGCAGTCCATCCTGGCCGACGTCACCGCCGAAAAGGGCGGCGGCAAATTCGTCATGGCGCACCTGAAGGACGATCCGGTGTGCGACGCCCGCCTGAAAGAGTTCAAAGCCACGGTCCGCTGCATTCCGCTGGTCGACGAATACGACGGCCCCGGAAAATGCATCGTGACCGGAGAGCCTGTGGATCGCCGCGTGGTGATTGCGAAGTCTTATTAGCAGCCAGCGCCTATGCGACCACTGGCACCAGCTTCGATTCGATGATCCGCTGATCCGATGTCACCAAGCGCAGCCGATGCACTCTCGCAGTTGCCACGATTGCGCGATCGGCGGGATCTCGCAGATCAACTTGAGCTTTCCTTCGCTTGTGAGACTGGCGATTTCCAGGAGACTTATGGCGCTTAAAGCTACCGGTTCGGCGCGCCGCACCGTGCCTTCGAGCACTCGCGTCTGTTCGCGTGAAAGCTTCCTTGCGTCGATCAGCCATCGAACCGCAATGTGGGTATCTAACAAGAACCGAGGCGGCAACCGGCTTGCTCCTACTTCCGGGCTACTTCCCAAAGCGAAGACATATCCACGTTCACGATGTCAGCAACAATTCGGGCCTTCCCCGCCAACTTATTACGAGGAGATTTCCAGGCCTTTTTCTTGGCTGGGCCAAGTACCGCGACGGGCCGGCCTCGCCGGGTGATGGTGATGGGTCCACCGCGCTGCTCGATCTCGTCCAGGAAAGCGAGGCACTTGGCCTTGAACTCGGTCGCGCTCACCACTCGGTCCTTGGTCATCTCCTTATGTTGATAGCAGTGACATGGTGATCTGACCGGAGGGCCGTTGCGGCCGCGCCACTAGTCAGAAACCCTTGCCAGCGCCCGGTGCAGCGTGCTCAGCACCGATTCATTGTCACGCTTCGGATCTAGTAATGTCTCCGCTTGAATCCGCGGGGGCTTTGCCTGCTGGGGTTGTGGAGCGTGAGAAACGGCGATTGCCGCCGGCTTGATGAACGCCATCACAACCTCGAGCAAGGGTTTCTGGCTCACCAGGAAGTCCATGCCATCCGCCGTGATTGCC
Organism: Bryobacterales bacterium; assembly: GCA_003166865.1. Taxonomy (GTDB): domain Bacteria; phylum Acidobacteriota; class Terriglobia; order Bryobacterales; family Bryobacteraceae; genus Palsa-89. The sequence continues at coordinate 9,820 of PMUP01000094.1, read as the reverse complement.
AGGCTGCTTTTATCGTCGCTCGCCGCCAATCCCCGCTGCTTCAGATACCACAGCGCGGAGCTCAACTCCACGGCCGTGGCTTCCACCATGACTTCGATGGACCGCATCGAGACACCCGGAGCGGACGGCCTGGTGCGCCGGCGATCGTAGAGCAGGCAAAGGATGGCCGAGCGCAAAGCCGTTTCGCGTCCCAGCGCGTGAAAGAACTCGACGCCGCTGAACTTCGGCCCGCTTGCTTCCTGGCCAGTGCCATGCAGCGCGTCGAATTCACGGCGCCGGACTGGATCGGAGAGTACTTCATACGCCCGATTGACGGCATCAAACATCTCGGCATCGCCAGTGAGGGAGTTCTGCGGACGATACTTACGCGCTTGGGTCGCGTAGGCCTGGTGCATCGTGTCTGGATCCGACTGTGGGTCGATCCCCAGAAGTGCATAGTGATCTTGGAGCTTACCGGCAAGTGTGGCTGACATGTCTGCCTGACATATCGGCCGGGACAGCCAAAACTGCGGTCGATTTGCCGGCTCGGCAATTCGGTCCATCTCCGCCCTCTGCGATAATGGTCCTACCCGCGCCCATGCACCGCCCCACCGATACCTTTGTCGAGCAACACCAGGACCGCCTCCTTGAGGAGCTGAAGGACTTCCTCCGCATCCCCAGCATCAGCACGCTCCCCGAACACCAGCCGGACATCGCCGCAGCCGCGCATTTTGTCGCTGAAAGTCTGCGCAGTGCCGGCATTGAAAATGTCGAGATCATCCCCACCGCGGGCAATCCGCTCATTTATGGCGACTGGCTCCACGCCCCCAGCAAGCCCACGGTGCTTTGCTACGGCCACTACGATGTCCAGCCGCCGGATCCGCTGGAGCTTTGGCACTCGCCTCCCTTCGAACCGGCGATCCACGACGGCAACATCTACGCACGCGGCTCGTCCGACGACAAGGGGCAAATGTACATGCACATCAAGGCCGCTGAAGCGCTGCGAGTGGTGCATGGAGGCAAACTGCCCGTGAATCTCAAGTTCCTCATCGAAGGCGAAGAAGAGATCGGCGGCGCGTCCATCAGCAAGTTCGTTGCGGAAAATCCGGCCAAGCTCAAGGCCGACGTCGCGCTCGTCTCCGATACACAACTTTACGCCGAAGGCCTTCCGACCTTGTGCATCGGCCTGCGCGGCCTGGTCTATATGGAAGTGGAAGCCACTGGTCCCGATCGCGATCTGCACTCCGGTCTCTACGGCGGCGCCGCTCCCAACCCCATCTCCGGTCTCATCGAGCTGCTGTCGAAATGTAAAGATGCCACCGGGTCCATCCGAATTCCGGGTATGTACGATGATGTCGCGCCTCCGGCTCCCGTGGAACGCGAAAGCTGGAAGCGGCTCCCCTTTGACGAGGCGGAATTCTTGCGCCGCGAGGTGGGCGCTAGCGAATTGACCGGCGAAGCGGGCTACTCCGTGCTGGAGCGCGTTTGGGCGCGTCCGACCATGGAAGTGCACGGCATCGCCGGCGGATTCACCGGCGCGGGATCGAAGACTGTCATCCCGTCCAAGGCCGTCGCCAAGATCAGCTTTCGTCTGGTGCCCAACCAGGATCCCGAGAAGATCCTGACTTCATTCGGCGACTTTATGCAATACAACGCGCCTCCGGGTATCCGCCTGCAATTGCGTGTTTTGAGCGCAGCGCCGGCCGTGTTGGTGGATCCCGATCATCCGGCGATTCGCATCGCGGCCCAAGCCTTCAGCGATATGCTCGGCAAGCCTACTGTGCTCACGCGCAACGGCGGCTCCATTCCGGTGGTCGGCGATTTCGCCAGGCATCTAGGCGTTCCCACCATCCTGATGGGCTTTGGCCTGCCCGACGACGGGCTGCATTCGCCCAACGAGAAATATCGGCTCGCCAATTACTATACCGGCATTATGACCATCGCGCATTTTTTCGAAAAGCTGGGAGAGCAGTCCGGCGCGATGACAAGTTAGGCGAAATTTGGCGACTCGAGTTGACAATCCGGCGCCTGCCGAGAGCGTGGTCCGGTCGGCCGGGATGGTCTCGGTGGCGATGGCCATATCGCGCATCACTGGACTGGTGCGCGAAATCGTCATGGCGCGCCTGTTCGGCGCCGGCTTCGTCTACGACGCGTTTCTGCTGGGCTTCCGCATTCCCAATCTCACGCGCGACCTGTTTGCCGAAGGCGCTCTGTCCTCGGCTTTTGTTCCCATCTTCACGCAAACCCTCGCGCACAAGGGCCGCAAAGAAGCAGCCGTGCTGGCGAATCTCGTCGCCACGGCGTTAATCATCGTGGTTGGCCTGTTCTGTCTCCTCGGAATCATCTTCAGTCCGGCTTGGGTCGGCTTGCTGGCCTCGGGATTCCATCAAGTGCCCGGAAAATTCGAACTCGCGGTGAAGATGACGCGCATCATGTTCGCCTTCCTGCTGCTGGTAGCTCTCGCCGCGCAGGCCATGGGTGTGCTCAACGCCTGCAACCGATTCGCCGTTCCAGCGCTCGCCTCCACATTGTTCAACATCGGATCCGTCGGATTCGGTCTGATCCTCGGGTACTTGTTGGGGCCGCGCTTTGGTATCGAGCCCATCACCGCCATGGCCGTGGGCGTGTTGTTCGGCGGCGCCCTGCAACTCGCCTGGCAGTTGCCGGCGCTGGGGGCCGAGGGATTCCACTTTCATCCGGCTTGGGATTGGAGCCACCCGCTCCTACGGAAGATTTTCCGGCTCATGGGCCCGGCCATTGTGGGCAGCGCCGCGGTGCAAATCAACGTGCTGGTCATCACCAACTTCGCTTCGCGAATTCCAGGCAACGGCCCGGTAAGCTGGCTGGCCTATTCGTTCCGCTTCATGCAGCTTCCACTCGGGCTGTTTGGCGTCGCCATCGCATCCGCGACGCTGCCTTCCATTTCGCGCAGCGCGGGCGTGGGCGATTTCGACGAGTTTCGCCGCACGCTCTCCAAATCGCTCGGGATGGTGTTTCTGCTGACGCTGCCATCTTCGGTGGGGCTGATCGCGCTCGGCCGTACCATGATCGGGGCCATCTACCAAGGCGGCAAGTTCAGCGCCTACGATACCGAGCAGACCGCGATCGCGCTCTCCTGCTACGCGGTGGGCCTGGCCGGTTATTCCGCGCTCAAAGTGCTCAACCCGGCTTTCTACGCGCTGCACGACGCGCGCACCCCCATGCTGGTCAGCCTCATCTCGATCGGGGTCAACTACGTCACCGCCAGCTTTTTGCTGAGCGATACGGCGCTCGGTCACGCCGGTTTGGCACTCTCCACTTCCGTCAACGCCGTCTTCGGCGCCGTGGCGCTATTTCTCATCTTGAGAAAGCGCATGGGCGGCATCTATGGCCGCAATCTAATCGACAGCGTTTGGAAAATCACTGTGGCGTCCGCCGTGATGGGCGCGGCCGTTCTGCTTTCGAGCCACGGGATCGAAGGCTGGCTGGGCGCTGGCCGCCTGGCGCGTTTGATCGATCTGGCCATTTCCATTCCACTGGGGCTTTTGATCTTTTACGCTGCCTGCCGCATCCTGCGGGTCAGTGAACTGGAGCTTGCGGCCCGCGCCCTGGCAGATCCTTTGGCCCGCCGTTTCCGGGTGAACTAAGCCGCGCTAACGAGCGCGACTCGGCGCTAAGCGTTCTCACGAAACTGCTGCTCTCGTCGGCGGCGGGTCCGCTTGGAAACGGGGGTGGGGGGCGTAAAAGGCCGGGTTCTGAAGCATCAGCTTGCGTGCGTGGCGCTCGACTTGTTCTTTTGAAAAAACGAAGCCATGGTCGAGGGGTTCCCAGGGGAGTCCTTTGCGCTGATGGCGTAGGAAGAGTTCGGCGGCTTCGGTGAGTTGTCGGCGCTCCAGGCGGCGACGCTCTTCCTGGATGTCGCGGAGCTGCTCGATCGCTTTTTGGAACTGGCGGGAGAGGCGCGAGCCGTGCAGACCAAGCGTGGCCAGCTGCGGGATTAGGGTTTGGGGGCTGGGGGCGTCAGAAAGCAGCCCGGCGGAAAGCAGCTCGGCTTCGAGGAATGGGATGCGGTTGAGGCGCCAGGCGGTGTTGGCGATTTCGTGGACCAGTTGAGTCTCGGTGGGGGTGGCGGGCTGGTACTCGTCGAGAAATTGCTGGATGTGGCGCTGGTAGGCTTCGGGGTCCTCAGTGGGCAAGACAGCGGCTTGGGCAGTGAGACCGTGGCGCAACGCGTTGAGCGACGAACGCTGCTTGCCCGGTTCGGTGCGAGGACCGGTGGAGTGCTTCGCATTCGCGCGGTTCGCGCGAGTGCGGGGCTCCGGGATTAGGGATTGGGGGGTTGGGGTTGGCGTCGCGCTCGCGCGGTTGGTGGCGGCGCGCTGGGCCAGCCAGTTTTCGATGGGATCCGTTGTTGTCGGTGTTGCTTGAGTTTGGGCTGCGGTTGCCATTTGTTCACCTCGGTTGCTTTTACAGAACTCGCGCAAAACGGAGTACGGCGCCGGTCAGTTCCTGATCCGATTCGTTGTGCGCGCCGCACCCTTTGCGCTTTTACAGAACTCGCGCAAAACGGAGTGCGGCGCGGGTCACTTCCTGATCCGATTGGTGGTGCGCGCCGCACCCTTTGCGCTTTTACAGAACTCGCGCAAAACGGAGTGCGGCGCGGGTCAGTTCCTGATCCGATTGGTGGTACGCGCCGCACCCTTTGCGCTAATGGGATAACACGGGCGGGGATGCAGCTGACCGACGGGCCGACATTGTTTGTTGAAGGGGAAGTAGAAAGAGCGGGCTGAAGTTCGTGATTGTATGAGCGCCGTCGACCCATAGCTCGCCGAGTCGCGATCCCTAATCCGCGGTTTGCCGACAATTCGTCCAGATGGACTCTTTTCCGAGTGGCCACCCGTCCAATACAGCTCAATCCTAAGAGCTAAGGTCCAGATGTTGGCGGAATAGACGATTCCGTGAAGTAACCCTTTGCTGGCTGATTTTCAAGGCGGGGATCGCGGTCGGTTCCGATATATTCAGCAAAGAAATCCAGGAGGATTCTGACCTTGGGAGTGAGGCGTGATGGGCTGAAGAAAAGCGCGCATAGGGTAATAGGATCAGGCTTCCAAAGTGGGAGAATCGGGACCAGAGCGTTGCGGACCTGCGCTGGTCTTGCGACCCACAACGGCAGAATGGCGATGCCAAGCCCATCAAGGGCGGCCTTCAGATTAACGACAGGATCGCTCGACACGACTCGAAAGGAGAGATTCGGGGTTGTCACCTCCTTACCTCGGCTCAAGTTCCAAACGCCCGAACCAATGCAACTATGGGTGGTGAGGTCGTCTGGATTCGTTGGGTTCCCGGACGCCTGAATATAGCCGGGACTCGCGAAGAGGGCTCGAGCCGTGCCGGGAAAGGGTCGGACGCGCCGCAGCGAATCCTTTGGCGCGCGCAATTTGAAGAACACGTCAACATCCTCTCGCGGCTCCTGATCATAACCGGACGAGTATGATTCGATCTCTACACGCAGGTCCGGGAAGCGTCCGAGGAACTTTCCCAGCAAGGGCGCCAACACATCGCGAGCCATGGTGACGGGGCAGGCCACTTTGATCATACCGCTCGGTTTTAAGCGTCGGTTTTCGAGTACGTCCCTTCCTTCCTTCAGGGTCCGCAATGCCCGCCTGCAGAACTGCAGGTATTCTTTCCCTGAGTCCGTCAGCACGAGACCCTTCGGGCCGCGCTGCACAAGCAGGACGCCAAGATGCTTTTCGAGGCGAGTCAGTGAACGGCTCACCGTAGAGGGAGGAAGGCCCAGTTCCCTGGCAGCGGCGGTGAGCTTTCCGGCCTGCGCGGCGGCGACAAAAGTACCTACATCATCGAAATCAGGCGTATCCAAGCGGACGACCTCTCCTCACGAGGATACACTAGCGTTGCTCTTGTGCAAAATGGAATTGCGAAACAGGGTGCTTCGAGGCGTCCGTTCCAAGAGTCTCTTCCTGTAGTTTGGTAGGTGTGACTGCGCCAAGAAAATTACGACATGAAGATTCTCGTAACGCGTGGAACAGGCAACGTGGGCAGCGCAATGGTCAGAGCACTGACGACGGTGTCCCATTTTGTGTGTGCCAGCAAGTCACAAAGAAAGAGAGGAGAAAATGTCCAACCAAAGCGACAAGAAGTTTGAGATGCAAGGCCAGTTCACGCCCGAAAACAGCGCACTTGTTCTGATCGACCATCAAGTTGGAACCCTGCAATTTGTCCACAACATGTCTTCCGACGAGTCCCTTCGGAACGCGGTCATGCTGGCAAAAGCTGCAAATGCCTATGGCATGCCCGTAGTCCTTACAACCAGCATGGAAGATCACCTTCAGGGGCCGACTGCGCCCGCGCTGCAGCAAGCTTTGCCGGAGGCCTACAAAAACCGAATCAAGCGCACCGGAATTGTTAACGCATGGGCCGACCCAAATTTTAGCAGGGCAGTGCGGGCGACCGGACGTAAGAAGATCATCATGGCCGCCGTCACGACGGACATCTGCCTAATTTTTCCGAGCATAAGCGCTGTGCAAGAGGGCTTTGATGTTTTAGCGGTGCTGGACGCCTCGGGATCGTCGTACGAAGTGCAGGAGAACCTGGCACGCCGAAGGATGGAACATGCAGGCGTGGTATTGACGACGACGAACACCGCGATCGCTGAGCTTGTGCAGGATTGGAGCACCCCTCAGGGCTCAGTGCTTATTCAACTGCTCATCGCGACAGTACCCAAGATGCCGCAACGAGCTGCCTAACCCGAGTACAGGGGAAAGTGCTAACGGGCAAAGGAGAGTTGACATGAAAAATGGAGATGTAACAGCGGAACGGGTCATGCCCGTCGCGCAATAGTCAAGAGCTCGCAATCACGGCAAAAGTATGGCCCTCCGTCCTCCAAGCGCAAGCCCACAAGGCCAGGACAGAACCAACCAAAGGAGAAACAACATGGTCCAAAAGACATCTGAGTACCCCGCCGTGCCGCCCGACGATCTCAAGCGCAATCTGACCATCGCGCAGATCGATAAAGACCAGGGCCTGCAGCACATTGGTCTGGTAGGAGATACGTACACCATCACCGTCAGCGGCGATGACACAGCGGGACGATTCTGCGTGATCGATATGCACATCCCGCCCGGCGGAGGTCCTCCTCCACACCGCCATGATTTCGAGGAGGCTTTCATTCTGCTGGAAGGCGAGATCGAGGCGACGTTCCGCGGCAAGAAATCCGTGGTACGGGCCGGCGATACCGTAAACATCCCCGCCAACGCGCCCCATCAGTTCCACAACGCCTCCTCCAAGCCGACCCGGCTGCTGTGCATCTGTTCCCCGGCCGGACAAGAGAATTTCTTTAGAGAGGTTGGGACGCCGGTCGCGACCCGCACGACGCCCCCTCCTAAGCTCGATGAAAGGCAGCAGGCGGAATTCGTACAAAGGGTCATGGCGCTTGCGCCCAAGTATCGAACTGAACTGCTGAAAGAGGTTTAGGCGGTCTTCGAGCTACAGGGGCCGGACGGCTTCCGTCAAGTTGACGCATAACGGCCGATGGTGATGGGCGCCAAGCGGGTCTGTAGGTCACTCTCGAACGCCGTATTGTGATCGGCCGACGGAACGGCGGGGTAGAGATCGCCCTGTGACCTTCAGAGAAAAATGGCGGGCTTTCTTCAGCGGTATTTGACGCTATGTTGCTCCAATGACGAGGGTGCTGCGGGCCCGAGCGCGTCCAGCTCCGTTCTGATTTCGGAACCACGCGGCTCGCCGAGGCGTTCTGCGTGGCGGAGTATTTCATTACGCACACTCGCCAAACTACGCCAATCGTCCGAGTCCCCAATCCGGACAGCGAACGAGCGCTCAAGCCTCTGACCTCGCTACCCTAGCGTTTTCATGGAATCATTTCTGCTTCGATGTTGTGCGCCGATATATCGAAACCCACATTCCAACCTTGGGGAGCGCGCTCTTACGATCTTCAGCGCTCTCGTGGCCCAGAGCGGCCTGGCACGTACGGTCGGGTGTGGTTCGATGGCCGGAGTGTTGGTGGGACAGGCTCGCGCCTGACAAAGGCAGCCAAGGGACAGCTCCCAGACAGCGTGGTTTCGCCGGTTCTTTGGCGGTTTAGACGCTCGATGCTCGGCGGCCGCGCAAAAGGACCACCAGGGCGAGGACAACCAGCGACATGAGGCCCAGAGAGGACGGTTCGGGCACTGGCGCAATACCAATATTGACCACGACCGAATCGGCGTTGATTCCGGTGCCCCAGGTGTAGGTGTAAGTGCCGGCTTTCAGGTCTAAGCCCGCGAGGCTTGTACCGTCCCAGGTATCCGTACCCGAGATGGAAGAACCGCTGATGTATCCGATGGGGAGCAGTAATTCTTCCACCCCGTCTCCTGCGAATCCGAAGGTGTCGCCGGCCGTGGTGGTGGCCAGCGTCTCGTTACCCGTGCCGAAATCGGCCGGGGCCGTGATGCCCCCGTATACGGGCGCGCCCCCCGGTGTGCCTTCGAATACCTCCGTCGCGATATCGGGGGTGATGAAAGCGGGAGTGGGACCGGCTTCGCCGAGAAAGGCAAGATCGGTGAGATTGATGGTGCCGGAGTAGGAAGAGAGGACGTTGGGGCCAGATTGATATATGTCAACAATCACCTCGGCATGGATAGGCAGCACCCAAAGGGCGACGAAGCAGAGCAATCCGAGAATGGTGGGTAGGCGACGATGCGCAAGGGTGTCAGTGGGGGACATGACGTTCATTCTGCCACTTTTCGGTTGGTGAAGGAATACGCGGGAGGTGAAAAACGTACGATTGTGTCTGGCATTCTGTACTACAGGTACTATTGTGTCTGGCATTCTGTACTGCAGGTTCCAGTAAATCGTAAGCGTGTACCGTGAGGAGGGCGTAACCGTTTGCAGTTCTTTACCGCACTTCTTACAGTTTTGTCCGGGGTAGATTCGCCACCCTCATTCGTTCATTGCGGACTCCCGATTCCGAGCTACTAGCAGCGGTAAGCTTACATTTCACATCTTCGCCGCGCTTGCGGAGTTTGAGCGTGACATATGGCGTCAACGGGTGAACGCAGGTCTGAAGGCCGCCCGTCGTCGGGGTCGCGTGGGCGGCAGACCCAAAGCGCTCGATGAAGCGGATTTGAAGAAGGCGCGGGCACTGCTGCGGTCTGGGAGTACAGCAAAGTGCAGGTCGCTGATGAGCTTGAGGTCAGTCGCCATACGCTGTGGCGAGCCCTGTCGCTGGAGAAATGATTGGACAAGCCCTGTAACACGGCGGGGGCTGGAACCACGACGCTGCCGGTACCATTAACCTCTACACTGCGCGACTGATCGGGGGGAATCGGCCGATGCGGATATTGAGATGACCAGGCGCAAAGCATTTCCGGCCATTCTACGACTACGGGACCGTAGCTACAGAAAACCGATTGAGTAAGTGCCGTGGAAGGCCCTTAGGGCTTTGCGGACGCCGGCTGCCAGAGCTCAATCTTATTCCCATCCAGGTCATAGATCCAGGCAAAGCGACCGTAGGATTCATTCATTCGTTTGGCGTCAATCTTTACTCCCTCTTGTTTTAAGCGGTCGAGCAAAGCATCCAGATCGTCCACGATGTAGTTGANNTCCTTTTGCGGGTCATCGTGTTCGCGCCAGGGAAGCATCGCGCCTCCGCCTTTGTCAGCGAGTCCAAGATGCATCGAATACCATTCGCGCATCTGATCGCGATTAGCGGATTTGAAGAAGACACCGCCGATTCCAAGGATGCGCCCGCGCTGCTCCATTTTGACAGGCGGCTTCGATTTTTCAGGTTGCGGAGATTGCACTTCCTGTCCTCCTTTTAAGCAGGCCGAGATGAGCAACAGCGAGC
>PMUP01000063.1 GCA_003166865.1 Bryobacterales bacterium | reverse complement strand
CGTTTGCTCGATGGTGAAGTGAACGAAATTCACTCGTTCTACTATCCCCGTCCACTACAAACAAACGGCTAGCGAAGTAACGGCGCGACGCATGTTCGAAAGCGGTCGTGTACCAGTCTCAAAACTTACCCTTTTCGAGGCGGTCACACCCCAAACTGCCGTAAATGATGGTCAAGATGTTTGTACATTAAAATCGCCCACTCCTCGGGCGTCATCTTCCCAAAGAAACTATGCGGATTCTTCGTACAACCTGCCGTCCCTCCCGCCGCAAATTTGTCAATCAGTCCCGATAACCGATCCCGTTCGTTGCCCAAATCTCGTTCGTCCGCCACAATGAGGCTTTTGGCCGTCGGCGAATTCTTCCGTAGCGGGTCTTCGTTCCGAAACACCATCGGCTTCACCAGCCGCCCCATCAGACGCGCGGGTAGCGCTCCCTTTTCGGGCACGAGTTCTCCCACCGCCCACTGCATACTCACCGAGCAATGTGCCAGCATCTGCGCCGCCGTCATCTTGCCCCAGCGCCTCTCACTTTGCTGCCCCAATTTTCCCAGCCGGGTCTTTACCTGGTTCGCCACCGTCGCTTCGAACAGGTTCTTCATGATCACATGCCTCCTTTGAATGAGAATAACCAAGAGCCCGTGTCGGAAAGGTAATTTTTCTGCGGTTCACCGATTGAATCTCCGATAGGCGTAGTTTCACAAACGACCCTTTGTGAGACGGCCCGCCGTTCATAAGATCGGCTTCAGGACCATCCGGCCGTACGCGATGAACGCCATGAGGAGACCCAGCACGCCGCTTAAGATGATGGCCGTGATCTCGCCGTACTTGGCGTGCACCCACACGAACACGAGGCTCTCGATCGTCAGGACCGTGGCGGCCACCACCGTGAGCGCCGGATGCCAGTGGAGGGCGGCGGGGACGATGAGGCCGACCGTGCAGACGAGTTCGAGGATGCCGAGGGCCATCCAGGCTTCCCGCGGCAACGCACCAAAGGACGGGACCCCCTCGCTTACCTTGTCGAACATGAAGACCTTCATGACGCCCGACGCTCCGTACAGGAGCGCGGCGAGGACCTGCAGGACCCACAACAGGATGTTCATAGTGTGCCTCCTCTCGGCTTCCGCGTCGGCGCGCGCAGGGCGGTTTCTCCCCGCGCGATCCACGTTCTGAGCCCAGATCTAGGGACAATGGATAACCTCATGATAATTCCCCTTCGTGTTGCACCGAGGACCCTTTGTGACCCACGGGGCCGCTCTGCGATATCGACACCCTTTAGGGGGTCTCGCGGCAGTTTAGCGCGCCCGGTTGCGAAATGGAAAGCGCCAAGCTCTCAACCATAGTTCTACCGCACACCCCTGCCAAGGCGAAGGTACGATGTGACGGCTCAGAGACAGTTTGCCCGCCGGGAACTTAAGCCGCAGTGGCGATGGTTGCAGCCCGCGGAACATCGCGTATTTTTCGACGGTGCGATACTTCGGAGATGGAAGTAGGGCTCTTTCCCAACCCGCTCAGGCCCGGAATTGGCCTGCGACCCCGCCGCGAAGCCCAGCGCCCCCTTCTGCCCCAGCACGCCCGCCACTGTCCCGTGCTCGAAGCCGGAAGCACCGTAGGCTTCCTTGTCCATCCTCCGCTCGCTGAAAAAGAGACATTTCAAATCGGGTATGAGGGGGAGGGCCGGTATCAGTTGGTTTACTCGGTGAATACCAAAGGAAGCAAGTGGGAGCCGATCTTTATCGTGACGTATCTGCTGCCGATGGGTGGGATCGGCGCCACGAAGCGAGAAATCAAGATGCACATCGAGGACACGCCGCAAACCCGTGAGATCGCCCACTTGATGGCTGCTATGTTCATCTCCGAGGATGACATGGGGACACCGGCAGGTGCCGTGACGCTGCGGGGAGCGTGGAACTTCCAGACTCCGCAGGGCTGGGACACGGTCTACACCCCGGTCTTCAACACGATCGAGCGGCCCTTCGCCCCGATGCTGGTTATCCGCGTAGAGACCGATTGGTACGTTCACGACTCCGAGTTCCGCTACGTCCTCCAGCCGGGCGAAACGATTTCTGCGTCACACAACATGCCGATCGGGCAGGTGATCTTTGTGCCACGAGAAGAGATCACCTTTCGCGACGGCACGGAAGAGGAGATCGCGGCGCGACACCAATCCGCTCAGGCGTTCTACGACGAAAAGGCGAGGATGAAGGTGAAGACACCATACGGATTGGAATACAGCCTGCATTATCAGAGCACGAGCCGTCAGAAGAAGGTGACGACCAAACAGCGTGGCGGGGACGCAGCGGGCGATCCCACTGCTTAGGCGCGCTCGGAAGTCATCGCTCTTTGACGGCTAACGGACTAGTCGCTGATCTGGCCTATGAGTGCCGATAATGTAAAATAACGCCCTCTCTATGTGGCGCAGCTGGCACTTCCGCGCATAGCCGACGATACGTCCAGGTGGCTGTTTCCGCGTCGCCGACTATACTGCCAAGTGGTTTGGTCTGCGAGGATAACCTTCAATTGGCTGGCTCCCAACGTACTCCTGGCGCGGATAACCGAAAGACGGGAGAACTTTTACATTCGTCTCCGTGCAGGCCTGGCACGGATGCAGAGTCAACAGGAGAAAGAAAGCCATATCGAAACCTGTAAATGTTGTACGTTCGATGCGCGCATAGTGAGGAGGATAGTGAAAAGTCACGGGCGATTTGAGTGCTCCAACAGGTAACCATACCGCAGTGGCTACAGCAAGGGACTCTGCCGCAATGGCTCGCGGCCTTCGGAACACTCGCCGCTGTATTAGTAGCCTTGTTTAAGGATGAATTGTTCCGCTACTTCCGACGGCCAAAACTGAGCGTTCGAATTGAGCCTCGACCGCCCGATTGCCTTCTCTCTTCGATCAACGTTTCCGAGAACAACGCCGTCGTCTGGACCGGAGATTGCTACTGGTTGCGCCTCTGGATCAATAACGACGGAAGCTCGCGTGCGGAGCAGGTTCAGATCTTCGCTTCGAAGTTGTGGAAGCGAGATGCCAGTAACAAATTACTGCCGCGCCTGCCTTGCTGACCACCTCATCCTGCGAATCGGTACCACCCGAACAACCGATTGCGCCGATAATCTTGCCTTGCTCGATCAGTGGAATGCCGCCCCGAGACGCAATGATTCCGTCAAACGCGAGCAGATAGTTGAGATGTATAAGCTGGATACCGTCCTCGAAGACCTTTGTTTCGCGCCGGAAAGTCGCGGCTGCGCGCGCCTTGTGTTCCGCAATCTGAATTGAGGCAAGCATCGCGCCGTCCATTCGTTGGAAGGCAACCAAGTTACCACCGGAATCGGCTACTGCTACGTTCATGGACATACGTCGACGGAGATACCTTCTTCTTTTTGGTCAGAAACAGTTGATACCGGCGAATGTGTTCCGCGCCGAGTTGATCGGGTGGCTTTCCGAGGTGCTCGGCGAACTCAGCGATGGCGCGCAGATAGAGCCGGATCGTGGTCGGAGAATAATGGCGGATCTGGAGATCTTCCAGCATCCGTCGGCGAAGTGGGTTCACAACAAAACCCCTTTCGTTGTGACCACATCACAAATCCGGACGCGACGGAATCCGTCATCCCTTCAGCGGTCCTGCAGCTTTGTGCTTTACCTGCCGAGGGCTTAGTTCAATGCGCCATAACGGTGTTACGACAGCTGCTGTCGCTTGGCTGCTTACGCCTTTAGAATTGCCTGCACGTAATCAGGCCGCAAGACGCCGCGCAATCTTTCCCGTTGCGTCATAAAATACCGCCGCGATGGCGGGCGCGGCAAGGGCATTCGCTGCCTCTTATCCGCCGCCATAGGCGCCCACCTCAGGCCCATGGAGGAGCACGACTTTGGTGTCGAGAATATCGGCCATCTTTAGAATCGGGTAGGTCCCCCGGTCGGCGCCGTAATTAGCGGGCAAAGCATTCTATTTGGCGGTGGCAGTATCGTTAGTGATCTCCGCAGTATCCCCGGTCTGATGATCGGCGATTTGAAACCTCAGAAATTCGTAGACGGCCGCTAGTGCTTTTTTGTTCTGTGTTGCGATCCGCACTCGGCCGCCACGATCAATGTCTTCATACTGATACTTCAGCTCTGCTTTCAACGTCTGGAGCACAGGCACGCCCGGTGGGACCTGGTCATGGATGAGCATCGGCGCTTTGAAGTCACCCGCCGCGAACATACCAGCGATACGGGATAGGTGCGTACGAATTTGGTCACGGCTTTCAGTGTCGCTCGGATCGTTGGCTGTCACCTCGATTGCACCGCCGTCGACGTAGAGCCGGAAATGATGGGTCGTTTTATCGTGGGAGAATCCCATCGTGTGATCCCCGCGTTGTTTAACACCCTCGTGATGATCGTCTTGGGCCATGATGGCGGTAGTCGCCAGAAGGAGGGTTGCGATTGGTCTCGTTTTCATTTTGTTAGTGGTCCTCAGTGGAAAGTGGCGGAATCAGGCTCTCAAGCAATCCAGCACGCTTACCTTCCGGCGTGCGGTCGAGTTGGTCTCCCCATTGCGTAACGAGAATCTGTAACTGAGTTCGTAGCGCTAAAAGGTCGGAGACTTTCAGATCGAGTTGGGCAAGCTTCTCTTTTGCCAATGCATGTACGTGCCGGCATGGTGCGCCCCCGGCTTCGCGTACCCGCAAGATACGGGTCAATTCATTGAGGCTAAAGCCGAGGCCGAGAGCACGACGAATGAGCCGAACCCGATCCGCCGCTTCAGGCGGATATTGGCGGTACCCGCCGGCCGTGCGCGCCGGCCGCGGCAGCACGCGAACCGGCTCATAGTGCCGTAAGGTGTCGGTGCTGACGCCCGTCAATTTCGCAAGCTCCCCGGATCGCAAAAAGCGTTGCCTAGTATCGGTTCCCACATCCCAAGAATAGTATGCAGGGTGGAACCGGCTCCAGGGTCAAGCATTGTTTCAAGCTTACTGGCGCGTCGAGCGCCTCGCCGCGTGTGCCAACAATAGCGATCGGCCTGATTGGGCGCTTAAACTGGAGGGCGCAGGGGCGGCCATGCGCGAAAATCTGGGGATCTCGCTCTCCACGGCGGAGCGCGAACAACTCGATCAGACCATCCACACTGCCATGACCGCCGATCAGGTCTTAGAGTTCGTATTGGGTGCCGGAGCTTGAAATTTTTCGGGGTTTCGCGGCCGGAGTGTCATTGGCGGAGTGCCACTGGGGTTCGCATCGGCCGCGGGCTTCGTCGGCAACCCGGGCGCGATCCATCTGAACGAAAAGCCGCAAAGCCTGATATCTGGTAACCGGACCGCGTCTCGCGCACTAAGTGTGGGCTGATCCCACTGCTATTTCGCGCCATATATCTGTTCCCTGCGATTGCGTTCGCCCTGCTCAAATCAAGGATAACGATTTCGGTCGGAAGGCCATTCATCCACCGGCAATGGCTCCCACGATGAAAAATGGCTCCGTGCCGGCGACCACCTGATCGGGCAGCGGGGCATCCGGTGATTGGTGCGACAGATCTTCAGAACACGCGAAGAACCTTATGTAGGGCCGTCGCTGTTGGGTGACGTGATCGCGGATCGCCCCCTGCAGCATTGGATATTTGGTTTCAAGAGCGTCGAGGACCGAGCGCTGCGTGGCCTCGCCTTGGACCTCGAGTTTGACATCGCCGTCGACGCGCGCGAGTGTCCGCAGATGTGCCGGTAGTACAACTTGGATCATGCCAGCGTTTGAACTTCGACCGAAAGCACGGCTGGAAGGTCTCGGACGATAGGCGTCCAGCTATCTCCCGCATTAGCCGATGCGTACACCTGGCCGCCGGTGGTTCCAAAATAGACGCCGCATTCATCGAGCGAATCTACGGCCATCGCGTCGCGCAACACGTTCACGTAGCAATTGCTCTGTGGGAGCCCCTTTGTTAATGGTTCCCATTCGTTTCCTCCCGTCTTGCTGCGGTACACCCGTAGCTTTGCATCTGGCGGAAAGTGTTCCGAGTCGCTCTTGATCGGAACGACGTAAATGGTCTCGGGCTCGTGCGCGTGAACGTCGATCACGAAGCCGAAGTCGGTGGGCAAATTCCCGCTCACTTCCTGCCACGATTCGCCGGCGTTGTCGCTGCGCATGACATCCCAGTGTTTCTGCATAAACAGGACGCCCGGACGCGCTCGATGCATGGCGACATGGTGGACACAGTGTCCGACCTCGGCGGTGGGATCGGGAATGTACTGCGAGTATAGTCCCTTGTTGATAGGTTGCCAGGTCTGACCGCCGTCGTCTGTTCTGAAAGCACCCGCAGCCGAGATAGCGATGAAGATACGCTGGGGATCGGTTGGATCTAGAATGACAGTGTGCAGGCACATTCCTCCCGCGCCCGGCTGCCAGCGCGGTCCCGACCCGTGTCCGCGCAGTCCAGCGAGTTCTTGCCAGTTCTGTCCGCCGTCGCTCGAGCGGAACAAGGCCGCATCTTCAACGCCGGCGTAGACGGTGTCAGGGTCCGTCAGCGAGGGTTCGAAATGCCAGACTCTCTTAAATTCCCAAGGATGCGCCGTGCCATCGTACCATTGGTGCGTTCCAGGAATCCCATCATACACAAACTTATTGCCAACGGGCGTCCAAATTCCGCCGCCATCGTCGGAACGCTGCACCTGTTGCCCGAACCAACCGCTGCACTGCGAAGCATAGAGCCGGTTCGGATCAGCGGGTGATCCTTTGATGTGATAGATCTCCCAGCCGCCGAAGTGGGGGCCGCTAACATCCCACTCTTCACGTTTTCCGTCTGACGTCAGTACGAACGCCCCCTTGCGTGTTCCCACTAAGACTCGTACTTTGCTCATCCCTCAATTCCTCCAGTAACGTTATATTAAGCCACAAATCTTGATAGCGTTGGCGTCGAGTCGTGAGAGGGATGGGCCACGATCACGGCAAACGTAGGCAGCAGCTCAGATTGGTCGGCGGGCGTACCCTAATAGCTGGGCTCAACTCCTGGATAGTCCCTACACAGACATTGGCCGGAATCGGTGCTGTCTGGAAGCTACCGTTGATGTCCGATATCAGGCCGGTAGTCTCGCTCCCAGTCAACTGCCCAGAACCGCTCTGCCCATTTCGGGGACGTGCTAACATTCCTGGATGGTGATCGAATGTCCCGAGTGCCGGACACTTGCGAACCAGGGTACGAACCACGCAAAACTTCTCGCCCTAACCGAGAGTCTTACGTTGACCTGCCAATGTGCCCGTTGTGATAACCACTGGAGACCAAGCCGCGCGGAACAGACCCTCATAGCCGCCGATCTCCGCAGGCTTATGCAACCCCAGTAAACCGGTTTCGCAGCTTATTTCAAGATCTGCCCGAAGAACGAGGTGGCGCTTTCACCTCCTGCCAGGTGATCGATGAAATCCTGACGATACGGTTCCCAGTCGGGCCAGTGTTCGACGGACGCCAGAGCTTGCCAGAAGTTGTGGTCAATTGCCAAGTGGAGCACGAGCAGCTCCGTGGTCGGGTCGAGAGCAGGTGGGTTGATGGCCCAACCCGCCTCGCGCGCAAGTCGCACCGCTTTTCGCAGCGGATTCTCGGTTTCGCCTTCGTTCCCCGCCAAGGGCACGTTAGCAGTTTCGCTTACAACGCATGGGGATGCAAGCCAGATTAACATTCATGCCAGATTAACATTCAATTCGTGTTCGAAGGCCTGGCGACGGAACCGAGCTAACGAATTCCAGCCTGAAAGTTGAACCGAAGGATTTTTCCTAGCCGCCGTGCCACCGCCCCGCCTGCGCCGGGCGACGCGCCTGCGGCCGCCGGCGAGTAAGTGATCCTCCCAGTAGCAGATTGCAGGATTGATTGGTCAAGTCCGGTGTAGTCCCCGATACGGAAAGTGAGAATCTCAATGGAAGGATGGGTTCCAGGGCTTGACACCGAGGTCTCATGCCTCTAGCCTCAAAGAGTTCCTGCGGGAGGTAGCAACATGAAAGCTATTTTCGGCGTTTCCGGCCTCATCGCGATCACGGCGATGGCCCAGGGCCAAGTCACGTTTACAAAAGACGTCGCGCCCATCCTTCAAAACCGATGTCAGGCCTGCCATCGGCCGGACACGTTCGCTCCGATGTCGCTGCTCAGTTACGAAGAAACGCGGCCGTGGGCCAAGTCGATCAAGCAGAAAGTCCTGGCCCGCGAGATGCCGCCCTGGTACATCGACAAGAACGTGGGCATTCAGCACTTCAAGAACGATGTGTCCCTGTCTGACGACGAGATCTCGACCATCGTCAAGTGGGTGGATAGCGGCGCGCCCAAGGGAAATCCGGCCGATATGCCCCGGCCGCGCACGTTCAACGATTCGGATCAGTGGCACTTCGACCAGCCGGATCTGATCGTAACGCTGCCCAAGGACCAGTTAGTGCCCGCCGAAGCCTCCGACCGGTGGATAGACGTTTTGGTGGACCCCGGCCTCACCGAGGATCGGTACATCAAAGCGATCGAAGTCAAACCCATCAAGGGATTCAGGGCCGTTCACCATGTAACCACGTCCATGAAGCACGACGATGATCCCGATGACGGCGACAACGTCCAAGGAACCTTTCTGAACGAGTATGCTCTCGGAAAAAACGCCGACGTATTTCCGGACGGTGCTGGCCGTTTGATGAAGGCCGGGACGAAGATCAACTTCAACCTTCATCTGCACCCGATGGGCCAAGAGACTCCGGCGAACGTGGCGCTCGCCCTCAAGTTTTATCCCAAGGGAGTTACGCCCAAGTACATCGAGACCACCGAAAAGATCGGCGACCCGAAGGAGCTCGACATTCCGCCGAACGCAGACAACATCCGCTTCGACGGCTACAACACGCTGGCCAAGCCGGCTCGGCTGCTATCGTTCCAACCGCACCTGCACAACCGAGGGAAGGCCTCGTGCATGGAGGCCATCTACCCGGGCGGGCACAAGGTGGAGATGCTGAGCTGCGTAAGCAAGTACCAGTTTGCCTGGCATCTGGTGTACCTCTACACCGAAGACGAGCAACCGCTGCTGCCGGCCGGGACCATCCTGCACATGATCTCCTGGTATGACAACTCCCCCGGCAACAAGTTCAACCCCGATCCGGACAACCTGATCACTTACGGGCAGCGCACCGTCGATGAAATGGGGGGCGCGTGGGTCAGCTACTACTATCTCTCCGACGAAGAGTTCAAGCAGCAGGTGGAAGCGCGAAAAGGGAAGCGAACTCTGGCGAAGGCGGAGTAGCGGGTGCGCTGGGTTTTGATGGTGGCGGCCGCTTTGTTTGCGGTGAGCGCGTCGCGCGCCCAAGTCCAGTATGCGCGCGGCCAGGACGTCGCTCCAGTGTTTGAGGGCTGGGAGCGAAATCCCAATGGAACCTTCAGCATGGTCTTCGGGTACCTCAACCGGAATTACGAGGAAGAGGTGGACATACCGGTCGGCCCCGACAACACCATTTCAGCCGGCGCCGATACCTCCGGCGATCGCGGACAGCCGACGCATTTCTACCCCAGACGCCAGCGCTTCCTGTTTCGAGTGGTGGTGCCCGCCGATTGGGACAAGCAACAGAAAGTGATTTGGACCCTAACCTCGCACGGGCGAACCAACCAGGCCAAGGGATGGCTCCAGCCGGTATGGGAGCTCAGCCAGGACGTCGTCGTCGAAAACATGGGCGGCGGCGTTCCCGACCCGAACAACAAACCTCCGTCGCTCACCATCGGCGATGTTTCAACCATAACGCTGCCGGCCGCCGCAACACTGACTGCCTCGGCCACTGACGACGGTCTTCCGAAACCGTACCGGCGCGCTCCCTCCAATCCCGATCGCGATTCGCAGTCTCGCCGCCCGCGCGGCGTGCAGATCAAATGGATTCAGTATCGCGGACCGGGCAAAGTTACGTTCGATCCCGCGAACTCCGCGGTTGTGTACGGCGAGCCAGTGACGCTCGCTTCGAAGGTGAGTTTCAGCGCGCCCGGCATTTATGTTTTGCGGGCGACCGCCAATGACGGGCAGTTGTTTACCTCACGCGACGTGAGCGTAACTGTGCACTGACGACGGTGGCGCACGCACTCATGTGAACGCGTTCCGCTAGCATGAATTTGTGAACAGAAAAGTCCACCTCGTCTTTCTTGTGGCGACGAGCGGATTCGTCCAAACGGCCCTCGCCCAGAACGCCGACGATTACCGCGGCGGCTGGCGAACGGACCAAGGTGAAGCGCACACCTACGAGTTCTCCATCCGCGGCGACAAGGTGCGAGGCATCTACTGCACGTATTGCGCGGATGCGACGACGCTGGCTTTTGTCGACGGCACGTTCGGTTCCAATGGCATTATCTTCACGGTCACGCATGTAAATGCGGACGGCAGCACCGCCTATCAGGACACCGCGACCGCCAGGTTCGATCACGGCCATCTGACCGTCACCGGCACGAGTGGCGCGCCGGCCGGCGGCAAATTCGAGCGCACCCTCATTAAAGATCCCAGGGGACCGGACCCGCTGCCGATCATTGTTTCCCGACTCCCCAAGGCTCCTCCTGTTCCCTCCGTGCCAATCAACCAGCAGGGCGTGGGCGCACCCGCCCCGCGCTACATTCAGCCCGGACCCTGGAAATCTGCGCTGACCGAGCAAGACGTGGTCGGAGTGTGGTTGGGCTTTGGTGTCGGCGCGCCCAAGCAGTACTTCATCATTCGCAAGGTCGGCGACAAGCTGCGCGGAATGGTCTGCGGGACTTGTGATAACCCCTACACCATGGCGGCGCTGGATGACTTCGAGATCCAGGGTGACTTACTGAAATTCAACATCCTCCACGAAGACTGGGGCGATGGCGAACTGCCGACGTTCTATAAGCACGTCACCGCTCACGTCGGATGGAATGAAATGCGCTGCACCACCGCGGTGGACCATCAGCCGCCGGCTCCGGCGCGACCCAGGCCGCCCGGTTTTGTCCCCGGTTTCTCACTCACCGGCCCAATTGCGATTGAAGCCACGGCAGGAAACCGCTGGCCCCAATGGCCCCCACCGAACACCTCACTAGCTCAGTAGGTTTATTTCGGCGCTCCGCCGCGAGCCGGCGGAGGTGGAAGCGTTCCGCCTTCAGCCAGGATCTTCATATTCTCCAGCGCCCGCGTGAACAGCATCGTCCTTTGCGCCTTGTCCTTTTCTCGCGCGGCGTCGTCGGCCAGCATCGAGTTGTCAAACATCAGAGTGTACACCAGCTTCGATGTGGTAGCCGTTACCGGCCTCGCCTCCAGTGTGCCGTGATAAAGATTGTACGGCCGGCCCTCCCTCACGGGTTGCGTATAAGTGTAGGAAAGTTCCGTCTTCCCTACGAGAATCTCGTTGCCGACGGATCGCACGGCGCCGACCTCGCTATCCTTGCCCGAGGTGATGGTGCACGGGATCTGAAACCACTCCCCGATATCGCAATACTTACCGACGCGCTTCCACACTTCGGCGGCCGGGCGGTTGACCATGATCTCCATGGGAATCGAAACGTAGTTCGGATTTGGCACAGCCAGGGGTGCGGGAGGCGGAGCCTGTGAGCTGGCCACGTTCACCAGACTGACGAACGCAATTGCAACGGCGGCAACTATCTTAAGAGCGTGATTTCCCATGGGTCTTAGCATACATGAGTTTCACTCAAGCGAACTTATGAGGCCGATCCGTCGCATATAATCTTCACATCATGAATCGGATGCTCCCCTTGTGCGGGATTGCACTGCTATGCTCAACAGGGGCGTGCGCACAAAGCGGCGGAACAATCACCGGCACTTCGGTCGACTCCGACGCCAGGCTGTCGAAAATGCTGAGGTTCAGGCTACCAACAAGAACACAAAAATGGTTTACAAGACCGCCGGTTCCGAGCAGGGTCAGTGCACGCTGGCAAGTTTGCTGCCGGGCGCCTACGACGTGTCGATCACTGCTCCGGGATTCAACCCGTACAACCGGCCAAACGTGTCCGCCGGCGCAACCGAACCGCGGCGCCTGGATGTTCGCCTGCTCGAATACCAGTTGGGCACTCTTGGCGATGGGCAGGAATTCAGAGTTCAGCTCACCAGTCCGCATCCGGCCCAACGCCGCGAACCGCTCTCGCGCAATCTACGTCGTTCCGCACCGTGGGCGCCCCGCTCATGCGCGTGGAGAATGACGAGGTGCGCCAGTTTGAAGCTAGGGCGATCGAACACGAAGTGTTGTCCCCCACGGCCCGCAATCCCGACCTAGGATGATCGATCCGGTTCGCCGTCCCTCGGACGCTTCTTACGGGCGCGTTTGCGTGCCAGGGCTGCCTTGGTGCGCTTCTTCTCGCCGGGCTTCAGATAGTACGCGTGCCGCTTGATGTCTTTGATGATGTCTTCTTGCATGACCTGTCGCTTGAAGCGCTTGAGCGCGCTCTCCAGGCTCTCGCCCTCGTGAAGACGAACTTCTGCCAACTGAACTCACCTCGATTTCGAATCGTACTCGACTCCTCAGAGTAACAGCTTCCCGCTCGGACAGTCCAGCGCCTCACTGATACGTTGCTGAGATGTCCGTCTGCCACGATCAGCCGCGCGGGACAGGTTCCGCATATCCTGACTCTATGACTGATCCATTCCGCTATTATCTTCGCGTTCGCTACGGGGAGTGTGACGCCCAACGCGTAGTCTTCAATCCTCGCTGGGCCGACTACGTAGACATCGGGAGCGTCGAATACTTTCACGCCCTCGGATTCGGTGAAGCGCTGGCCAGCGGCACCTTCGACTATCAGCTGGTCAAGCTGACGCTCGAATGGAAAGCGCCGGCCCGTTTCGATCAAGTAATCGAACTATCCATCTACACCACGCTGCTCGGCAACACGTCGTTCACGGTGGTCACGGAATTCCGCATTGCCGGACTGGAGCAAGTCATTTGCAAGGCAGAAACTATCTACGTCAACGTCGATTCCAAGACGCTCACGAAGTTGCCGCTGTCCCCTGAGGTCCGCACCGCATTGGAATCGGGGGCCCACGGAAAAATCGTGGATCACGCGGGCAGGCCCACAGCGTAGCCCATGAATACGGTTCGACAGCCGCTCCGCTAGGTCAGAGTTCTGTCCCGGTCGGATTAATGAAAGACGATCCAACCCACGACCCGCTATTCTGCAAGGATGGATATCGGAAAAATGCTTGGCGAGCTGCGGGCGGAACGGGACCAGCTCAACGAAGCGATACTGACCTTGCAGCGGCTCGCAGCCGGACGCGGAAGACGCCGGGGCCGTCCGCCTGCTTGGATGACGGCAGTGAAACGGCGCGGCAGGCCACCGGGAAGCAAGAACAAGCCGAAGGGCGCCCGAGCGCGCTAAAGCCCGTGCTTCGTGAGGATCGCCGCGTTCCGGTGCTCAGCGCGGCCATCTCGCGCAACGCTTTCCTGGTCAGTCATCCGTTGGAGATTGTGGAACCGGCAGCGTGAACCTCGGACCCTGGAGCCGATGACGCGTGATCGCTTCGAGCTCGCACTCGGTGCCAATGCCCACAAAACGTACAGCGCCAATCCGTACCGTTAGGCTTCCGTTTAGGCTGCACGGCGCCCAGACCTAGCGACCCTGAGCATTCCTTAGTAACAGATAACTATCTCTGATTTCCCAAGCGCTCACCCATCATATCGACTTGTGGCCAATTGATCGGGTCGTTGAATACCCCCGGAACCCACGCAAGAACGACGCGGCGGTGGACCGCATGCGTTCCTCGATCCGCGAGTTCGGTTTCAAGATCCCGTGTTTGGTTCGAAGCGATGGCGAGGTCGTCGATGGTCACCTGCGGCTCAAGGCCGCGCGCAAGTTGGGCATCACGGAGATCCCATCCCGGTCATCCTCTGCGACGAGTGGACACCGGCGCAGGTCAAAGCGTTCCGGCTGATGGTGAACCGTTCGACTTCTTTACGCCTATCGGTGAATCAACTGGGTCTGCGCTGGCAAGTAAGATGATCCGCTTGTACCCAGTTCAGGGCTCCGGTCTTGCTAATCTGCCAATCTACAAGGAATGTGTCCTGACCTTTGACGGAATAGAGAAAGCGATTGGCGGCATACGATGCTTTGGTGTCCTCCGACACGGGCGAGGTCATAGTCAGGACATGATTCTGCCACCCGTCGTCGCTGGCGTAGGTAGCGGCGCCGAAGTTGTTGGCATCGAATTCGACCAAGCGCTTTTGCTGCACATCGTACCCGATCAGGTATTTGGCAACATAACCGGTTGCCGGTTCCACATCCTGTTCCGTAAGTTCGAGCCACTTATCTGCCAGAATGATCGCGCCTGTGAAGGTAGCTTTGTGAACCTGCGCATTGCGAAATGTACCGGCACAGTCCCATGTGCCGGTAAACCGAAAACCCTCCGGCGGGATGGCCGACAGGGGCTTGTTCTGTTGTGCGGGAGCGCTCGGAACCAACGCCACACAGCACAGCAGAGCGAAGAGGCGACGAATGCTTTGCATGAATGATTTCACTCCTAGGACCGGAATGCGTGTTGCTACATCCGTCCACAATAGCAATCGGTAGGCGCCAATGGTTAGTGATCTGCCCGCGCTACGGGAAGGGTCTGGCGAGCCTGGAAACGCTTCGATCTTCGAAAGCGACCGGCGCAGAAGCCAGTTCAACGTTCGGCGTGTTACCCTCGGTCGCATCCAGGTCGATGTGGTCGCCGACGGCGTTGCGAAGCCGCAGCTTAATGCACCCAACTTAGGCGCTCTTCACCAAAGTCATGGGGAAGCGGTCTTTCCACCCGCAAGGTTTGAGACTAGACGAACCGTCCATCCCAGGATGGACAAAACATACGCGGTCCATTCGTACGCGACGTGGAGTAGTTCTATCGGAATCTTGCAGCACCGCCCGATAATCCCGGTCGACAAGTACTCCCGGGACTGCTTGCAGGCGCGAACCAAGCGCGCCTCGTCATTATCGATGATCCGCTTGACGCTGCCGCTGGAAAGGGAATCGAAGACGCGGACGTGGTTTGCGCCCCCAATGGCCGCATCCAATCACCGAAATCCTGACCATATCTGCTGGCTCCTTGTATAAGCGTGTGATTATAACAGACTGCGATACGTGGACAGAAACGCAGCCGAGCAAAAAATCCGCAGGCGGTTCTAGGGCCGCGTGAGGCGGCTAAGTTCTAGAAAATTGGCGTGTTCGCCAGGGACAACCGAGCTAACCACGGAGGCTCTACGCTCAATCGGTCGTATTCAGTCGCTGCCGGGCTAACCGCGCGCCCGCAAACTAGTCTAACGAGCAGCCGGGATGGATTGGACTGATCGAGCGGCTGCCGAAGAAGCGCGCAAAGGGAATCAACTGGCCTTTCGTGTCCTTGTAGAGCGGCACAGCCGCGCCGTCTTCCGTCTCGCATTTCGTATGACTGGCAACGAACAGGACGCCGAGGACATGGTGCAGGAAACCTTTCTTCGCGCTTTCAAACAGCTGCATCGCTTTGATGGGCGCGCCTCGTTTGGAACCTGGGTGTACCGGATTGCCGCAAATTGCTCGCTGGACCTGATTCGGGCGCGGCGCGTTCGCGGGGAACGACAGCCTGGGCTGGACACCGCCGCATCGCCCGACCCTTCTCCCGAGCGCGTCACTCGCAGTAGACAACTTGCGGGAATACTGGACCACGCACTCGAGCAGCTCACCGAAGCGGAGCGGACCGCATTTCTGCTCCGCCATTACGAAGGCTGCAATATTGACCAAATCGCGAAGGTACTGGGGGTCGGGAACAGCGCCGCAAAGCACAGCGTTTTTCGAGCCGTGCAAAAGCTCCGCGGCGCGCTGGAACCGGCCTGGGGAGGGGCAAAATGAATCACCTCAGCGAAGAAGAACTTACGCAAGCGTATTACGGCGACGAAGAGCCTGAATCGCGCCGTCATCCTGAGGCTCGCCGTCATTTGGCCGATTGCGCGGAGTGCCAGGCGGCCTTCCAGCACCTGAAAACAATGCTGGACGAGTTGCTCTCAGAGTCCGTTCCCGAACGCGGGACTGCCTATGGCGCCGAGGTCTGGAACCGCCTGCTTCCGCGCTTGCCGCTCGAAAAACCACGGCGTGTCTGGCTCCGCTGGTGGACTGCTGTTCCTGTGCTGGCAGGCCTATTGGCTGTGGCCTTCCTGGCCGGACGGTTCACACAGCCGAAAACTGCCGGCATCGCTCCGGAGGCTCGCCAGAGGATCCTGCTCATCACGCTGGGCAATCATCTTGACCGGTCGGAAATTCTCCTGGCCGAACTGGTGAACGCCCCGCCGGGGGCCGCCGATTTCGGCGACGAGCGTTCCAGCGCCCGGGACCTGCTGGACGAGAACCGCTTGCTCCGCCAGACCGCCGCGCGTATGGGCGACGCCTCTCGTGCCGCCGTGCTGGACGAACTGGAACGTGCGTTGCTCGACATCGCGCACAGCCCCTCCGAGATCTCCGCCCCCGAATTGGAATCCTTGCAGAGGCGCATCGAAAACGAAGGCCTGTTGTTTAAGGTGCGTATTATCAGCTCCAATATTCATCGCAAAGGACAGCAATTATGATCCGCAACATGTTCATTCTGGCCGCTCTGGCCGCGGCCTTGCCCGCGCAGGACCTCAACGGGCTCATGCGTCTCGGTTTTCAGGCGCAGCAGGGCGCTGGTGAAGACAAGGACTATCGTCGAGGCCGCACGGCACTGGACGCGGGCCGCTGGGAGGATGCCATCGCCGCGTTCAGCGATTCAGCCGCACGCAAAGGAGCCGCGGCCGACGGGGCGCTCTACTGGAAGGCTTATGCGGAAAACCGTGCCGGCCAGCGCGATGCCGCTCTCGCCACCCTGGCCGCGTTGCGCCAGCAATACCCGTCCAGTCACTGGTTAAGCGATGCACAGGCGCTGGAGGTGGAGATCCACGCTCGCGCCGGCGCGCCGGTCAATCCCGCTGCCGAATCGGACGAGGATCTCAAGCTCATTGCCATCAATAGCTTGATGCAATCCGACCCGAACCAGGCCCTGCCCATTCTGGAAAAGCTCCTCAAGAGCAATAACTCGCCGAAACTCAAAGAAAGAGCGCTCTTCGTGCTCACCCAGAGCGGGTCGCCAGAGGCGCGAAAGATTCTGAGCGGTGTCGCACTCGGGGGCTCCAACCCCGATCTCCAGCGAGCGGCCATCCGGTATATGGGCATGATGGGCAGCGACGACGTACGGCGCGAGCTGGCGTCCATCTATGCCTCTTCGCAAGACAAAGACGTCAGGCGCGCCATCCTGCAGGCCTTCATGGTGTCGGGCTCGCGCGAATTCCTGCTCAATGTCGCCAAGACTGAAAAGGACCCGGATCTGCGCAGAGAGGCGATTCGTGAGCTCGGCGTCAGCGGCGGCCAGGACGAACTCTGGCAGCTTTACCAGAGCGAGGGTTCCGTCGAAGCTAAGGAAGAAATCCTGAAGTCCATGTTCGTGGGCGGGAGCTCGGCCCATCTGGTTGAGGTCGCCCGTTCGGAGAAGGATCAGCGCCTACGCCTCGCCGCGATTAAGTCGCTGGGAGTGATGGGCGACAACGGCCGCAGCGACGTTCTCGTCTCTATCTATCATTCAGACCAGGACCGCACCGTCCGGGAGGCGATACTGAACGCCCTGTTCATCCAGGAGAACGGCAAGGCTCTGGTCGATCTGGCGCGGAACGAGCAAGATCCTCAGATGAAGAAGCAGATCATCAACAAGCTCGCCATGGTTCACTCCAAAGAGAGTACGGACTACATGCTGGAGATTCTGAAATGAGAACGCTCGCCGTCCTTTTCGCCATTTCCGCTGCCGCATTCGCTCAGGATGAGAGGCCAGTTGTTACCAACGCCCGGTTCGAGACGCGGGCATTTTCGAGCACGCCCGCGGGCGATCTCGCCGCGCAAATTCGGGCCGGATCCGCCACCTGGTTTGGCTATGCCGTCAAGAGCGTGCCAGGCGACCGTTCGAGCTGCGGCTGGAACCAGGGCACGCAGCACGGCTGGCGCCTGGAAGGTGAGAGCTCGGCGATCTTCTCCGGCACGTCGTCCCCGGGTGGCCCAGTGCATCTGGAAGCCTCACCCGCCATCGACGTTTTGTTTCGCGTGGAGAACAACACGGTGCAGAAGGTCGGGGTCTATTCGACGAATTGTTCTTTAGACGCCGGCGGACTTCCCTTCGTCTGGATCACCGATGTGCCGGCGAAGGCGAGTCTCACCTACCTGCAGACGCTGGTCTCGGCGAGCGGCGCAGATCACACGTCGTATTCCGCCATTCTCGCGATCTCGATGCATGAAGACACGCAGGCCTCGGGCATTCTGGAACAACTTGCGCGCCCGGCGGCGGGGCAAAGGATCCGCGAGAAAGCGATCTTCTGGCTGGGGGCCAATCGCGGAGCGCGCGGCGTCGCGGTTCTGAAAAACATCCTCGAGATCGACCCGAGCGAGCAGATTCGCGACAAGGCGGTTTTTGCGCTTTCCATCAGCAAGCAACCGGACGCGCTCGACCCGATATTCCGGGCGGCGCACAACGATTCATCGCCGCACGTGCGTGCTCAGGCGCTTTTCTGGCTGGGGCAGAAAGCAGGAGAGCGTGCCGCGGCAGCCATTGTCGGCGCCATCGAGAACGACCCCGATACGGAGGTAAAGAAGAAAGCCGTTTTCGCGCTTTCACAGCTTCCCAAGGACGAGGCGATTCCGAAGCTGATCGAGATCGCGAGCAACCAGCGGAACAGAGAGGTGCGCCAGCAGGCTTTCTTCTGGCTGGGCCAGTCGGGCGATCCGCGCGCACTGGCGTTCATCGAGCAGACGCTCATGCGATAACGCAACGCCCCAATGGCCGCATCCAATCACCGCAATCCTTGCCATGTCCGCGAACTCCGATCTATATTCAGGATCGAACTAAACCGCTGCGGCTACTTCGCCTTCTCCGCTGCTTTTTGCAGCGCATCGATCGCGTCCAGATGCCGGGAGTCGCGCTCGTTTTCAGTGCAGACGTATTCGATCAGGTCGCCGTTTGTCATCAGCGGCGTGATCTCGGTGACGTTCCAGGGGCGCGTGTACATGACTGGGTCCTCGATGGCAATCTCCCATTTGAGGTGTCCCAAGTCCGGCCGCGAGTAGCGCTCAATGACGTGGAGCTGATCCGAGGCCGGATGCCCGGCCAGGTCGAGCCAAGTCTTGCCATTGAAGCCCACCGTGTCCACCACCAGCCGATCGCCTTCCCAGTGGCCGATCGAGTCGCCCCACCAGGAAGGATTCAGGTCCGCGGGATGTTCCTTGCGGTCAAGGAAAATCTGGCGGAAGCTATGCAGGTTCCCCTCAAACAGGAGCACCACCAGGTTCGGCTGTTGGATGATCTTGGATGGGTACGGGTCGCGCCGCGGCACGCCGGTCGGAAGGCAGCGCGCTTCAGGATCTTCGACGCCGTTGTTAACCTGCCGCTCCTTGAAGAGTTTGTCGCCCAGAGCGGTCATGGGCACTTCGCCGACGTCGTAGTCTTTCGCGATGTCGGAAGTGTAGCCCGCGTAGCCCCAGACGCCGCTCAGATCGGGCTTGCCGTCGGCGGTGCGGGGCGCGGGGCCGGTGGGCGCCGCAGCGAGTGGGCGCGAACGCCGCTTGGACTTGGCGATGGTGCTCTCGGCGGGGAACTGCGCCGCCGCGGGAATCGACAGATACACCATTGCCGCCGCCGCGGCCAGGATCGAACCAGCAAATTTTCTTCTCACGTGTAGGCTCTCACTCCATTTACTTTTGCGCGTCCGAAGGCGAGCACTTTCCAGCCTCACACCGGTTGTTCTCCTCACAGACCTGTTCGAGAAGCTTCCAGGTGGGATGCAACTTCATCTGAAACTCTTGCGACCAGGGTTTAGTGAACAGCTTTGCATCGTCGATCACGATCTCGTAGGACACCGTGGCTGCATCAATACGCCGAAGGCGTTCCACCGTATGGAGAGCGTCGCTATGCCATTGGTTGCTCGCTGCCAGGGTCCATTCTCGTAAGCCGATGGTGTCGATCACCAGTGTGTCTCCCTCCCACTTGGCGACGGCATCCCCCATGAACGTGGAATCCACATCGGCGGCATGGGGCTTGTTGATCGGGATCACGCGGAAGAAATGCATGTATTCGTACAGGAAGACAACTGTGTCTGGGGTCTGAACGATCTGCTGTGCATAGGGAGCCAGAGCTTCTCTCGGGTGGCCGTCCGGCAGGCAAAGCTCGGTCGGATCATCATGGCGAACGTCCCCGGTCGGCGCCTGTCGGAATCTCGTTTCCGCACCCGGCAGTAGTGGAGACATCCGCCGTGGGTCGAAGTTCGTGACCACCGGCGTATCGGTGTCGTTGGGCCCGGCGTTGTGAGCAAAAGCGGGACCGGCCCACACGCCGCTGAAATTCGGCTTGCCGTCGGGCATTCGCGGAATGCCCTTGGTCTGCCCCGCGCACGGTAAGGATAGCAAAGCCATAACCGCAGGAAGGGCCCATGCCGCAGCGGAACGCTTTCTCATTTTAAATCCTCTTCTACTTGGCGTTATTGGGGGCCGGGGATGCCAGCTCCGCTGGTCGAAGCGCTTGGTCCTGTCCGATTAAAGCATCGCGCCCATCCGCGAAGGTCACGATGTTCCCGGAAGAGTTGTTGGAGCCATCCTTGGCGCGGTGCCCGGAGATGGTGAGCACTTCGCCAAGTCTTAGGCTGGACTTTGTGATGCCGCGCCGCGTCAGCATTCCTGGAGGGGAGGCGGAGAAACCCCAACTGGTAATCTTGCCGTTCTCGTCCTTGACGTCAAGGTAGAGCCAGATATGCGGGTTGGCCCATTCCACCTTGGTGAGCACTCCGGTGAGCTTGATCGGCTTTGTGGTATCGAACTCCGCTGTATAAGCGTGGTGCGCAAAGGCAGCCGCGGACAGAAGCAGAAGCGCAAAGGGTGCGATACCGAGCTTGCCCGTCATGATGCCACCAGATCGTATCAAGAAGTCAGAACTAGAGCAAGTTTACGGCGTCATTTTAAGGCGTCGGGACTTCTGTCGCGCCTGCTCGACAACGGCTGACGATTGACCGGCCAGGGATTCAAAAATCGCGATGATTGTTTTGTCGCTCACCATGTCCGGGAGTTGTGAGCGTATATACATGAGTCCGGGCACCAGGGCCTCCAGGAGAACAATGAACTTATCCAGCGGCAGCGATAGCTCATCTTCCCTGACGAATTTGTGCAAATGCTCGCGCATCTTGGCGACGCGCAACGGCCAGGCCTCTGCCAACCGCTCCCGCATTTCTTCGTGGGTCAGCGCGTAAAGCAGAAACTCCGCGCGCATGGGCGCTTCGAGCCTGGCCTCGGGCGCATCGGCAATGATGGCCTTAGCCAACTGACGCAGACGTTGTTTCAGGGTTCCGGCCATGCTTTGCGGCCATGCGAATCTCTGGTTCCGCTCCGTCGTCCACGTAATGACCACCGCTAGAAACAGCTCATCTTTAGTCGCAAAGTTATCGTAGATCGCGCCCTTCGTGAGACCGGCGCGCGATGCGATCTCATCGAGCGTGGCACGGTGAAATCCCTTTTCTCCGATCGCCTCCCAAGCGGCTTTTATCAACCGCGCTCGCGTGCGAACGCGACGCGCACCCAGTCCGTTAGCCTTTGATTTTATTGAGTTGCTTGACATCATCTCCAGCATACTACAAAGTACGTACTGCATGGTATGTTACGGCCTCTTGCTGGCTCTTGTGATCCTGGCCGTAGCCTTATCGCGCCCATCGCCAGCGCGTCAATGCCTCAGCTCTCGCAATCCGAACGCCCAATGGGATCGACGAGGGCTTGTTTGTGCGTGCCGGCGACATCGACCAATGGATTAGCGTTCGTGGCGAGGACAGAAACAACCCGGTAGTGCTAGTGCTCCACGGCGGCCCGGCGACCTCCTACATGTCGTTCGCGGTATTCTTTCAACTCTGGGAGAAGCACTTTACCATCGTGCANNATCATCCTGCTCGGCCACTCGATGGGCTCGATGATTGGTATCTTGATGGCAGCGCGCCGTCCTGATCTCTTCCATGCCTACGTCGGCACGGAACAGATCATCAACATGGCGCGAAACGAAGAGGTCTCGTACCAAACAATTCTCGAGCGCACTCGCGCGGCCGGGAGCGCAAGATCAGTCAGAACACTCGAACGCGTCGGAGCCCCGCCCTATAAGAAACCGATGGATTGGGGCGCCAAGCAACGGGCCGCCGAGGTAGCCGATCCGGCCTATGGCCGCACTGCCGGCCGAATCCGTCGGATGGTGCTTTTCTCACCAAGCTACTCACTCAAGGACATCGTCGATTTCATAGCCGGCAGCATGTTTTGCATCTCCAAGCTTTACTCCCAGTGGATGGGGTTCGACGCCCACCGGCTGGGCACGTCGTTTCAGACGCCGATCTTCATCATTGAAGGCGAGAACGATGTGATGACGCCATCCGAGCTGGCAGGCGAGTGGGTCTCAACCATCAACGCGCCGCAAAAGGCGTTCGTGCCGATCAACGGCGCCAGCCACCTGGCTTTCGTTATCGCCGCCGATGCTTATCTTGCCGAGCTTGTCGGCCGCGTCCGCCCGTTAGCATTGGCGGCGCCGTCGCGCTAATGCCGGGGGGCCTTGTGTCCGGCGAAAGTATTGACTACATTACTAACAGGTCCGCAGTGCTCGCCGGAGTCTCGCGGAGGGCCACAAACCTTGGGAGGCCAATTGATTAAGGGCAAGAGCCTTGCGGCTGCGCTGGCAATCCTCGCCGTGCCGGTTTGTCTCCAGACTGCCCGCGCACAGCAGCTTGCGACGGCCCCCGCAGTGCTCCCCACGTCGGGCCCTTCCGAGCGCGCCCTTCTCGACCAATACTGCGTCCCCTGCCACAATCAGCGCTTGAAAACCGGTGGCCTGATGCTCGATCAGCTCGATCTCGCCGCTATGCACGACCACGCCGACGTCTGGGAAAAAGTGGTGCGCAAGCTGCGCGCCGGAATGATGCCTCCCGCGGGCATGCGGCGTCCGGATGCGCCGGTGATGGAATCCATGGTCTCTTTCCTGGAGAAGGAACTGGACCGCGACGCCGTCTCCAATCTGACTCCGCCCGGCATGCACCGCCTCAACCGAACCGAATATACGAATGCGATTCGCGACGTGCTGGGGCTCCAAGTGGATGCCACAAAATTCCTGCCTCCCGACGATTCGACACACGGGTTCGATAACATCGCGGGGGCGCTGACGCTTTCTCCAGCACTGATGGAGGCGTATCTTTCGGCCGCGGGAAAGATCAGCCGTCTGGCGATCGGCGATGTGTCGGCTCCCACGCAGGCCGTCTTCGAAGTACCCGCCGACACGGCACAGAATTATCACATCGAGGGTCTGCCCTTCGGAACTCGCGGCGGCATCCTGATCAAATATCAATTCCCTGCCGACGGCGAATATACGTTCAAGGTCAAAGGCGTCACGGGATACTTCCAGGCTGTCCTGGGTGGCGTGAAGGGCGAGCATCTCGAGGTAACTGTGGACGGCGAGCGGGTGAAGCTCTTCGATTGGGATAAGGAAATTTCGACGACCACTGGCATGGGCCGCTCAACGCAACGCATCCCGGTGAAGGCAGGCCTGCACACCGTGGGGGTGACATTCCTGGCCACCAATGACGTGCCGGGCAGCGAACTGAATAAGCCGTTTCAGCGGACCATGAACACGCCGGGCTCCATCCCCGGATTTCTCTTCTATCCGCACGTCGGCCAGGTCTGGATTGAAGGCCCATACAATGCCGCCGGGGCCAGCAACACGGCTAGCCGTCAGAGGATTTTCGTGTGCCATCCAGCCTCTGCTCCGAACGAAGCAGAGTGCGCGCGCACCATCCTTTCAACGCTGGTGAAGCATGCGTACCGCCGCCCGGCTACGTCCGCGGACCTGGCGACGTTGACGCAGTTCTATCAGACCGGCAGGGGCGATGGCGGAAGCTTTGATGGCGGCATCGAAGCGGCGCTCCAGCGCGTGCTGGTGGATCCGGAATTTGTGTATCGCAGCGAATCGGAACCTGCCGGCCTCGCCGCCGGTAAGAGCTACCGCGTCAGCGATCTGGCGCTGGCTTCCCGGCTGTCCTTTTTCCTGTGGAGCAGCGTTCCCGACGACGAGTTGATCGACCTCGCCGCACAAGGCAAACTCAAGGATCCAGCGGTACTTGAGAAACAGGTGCGGCGCATGCTGGCGGATCCAAAGTCGGAAGCGCTGATCACCAACTTCACTGGGCAGTGGTTGGGCGTGCGGTCGCTGAAGACCAGCGAACCGGTGGTGAATCTGTTTCCGGATTTCGACGACAACCTGAGGTCGGCATACCAGCACGAGACCGAATTGTTCTTCGGCAGCATTGTCCGTGAGGATCGCAGCATCCTGGATTTGCTGACTGCGAATTACACGTTCGTGAACGAGCGGCTAGCGAAACAATACGGAATCCCGAATATCTACGGCTCGCAGTTCCGCGAGGTGACGTTGCCGCCGGAGCTCGATATGCGCCGTGGCCTGCTGGGCAAGGGAGCGCTATTGACTGAGACGTCGAACGCCGCGCGCACTTCGCCCGTCACCCGAGGCAAGTGGTTCCTGCAAACGTTCCTCGGCGTCAGTCCGCCGGATCCGCCGCCGAACGTGCCGGCGCTCAAGGACCAGCCCGTGGATTCTACCGGCAATGCGAAGGCGCCTACCATGCGCCAGACCATGGAAGCGCATCGCACCAATCCGGTCTGCGCGTCGTGCCACAAGATTTTTGAACCGATCGGGCTGGCGCTCGAAAACTTTGACGCGGTCGGCGCATGGCGCACCCAGGATGGAGACAGTCCTATCGATGCCAGCGGCGTGCTGGTGGACGGGAGCAAAGTGGACGGTGTCGCGAGTCTGCGCGATGCGCTGGTGCGCCGTTCCGATCAGTTCGTGCGCGTCGTGACCGAGAAGATGCTCACCTACGCTCTGGGGCGCGGGGTTGAGTATCAGGACATGCCGCTGGTGCGGTCCATCGTGCGCGATTCGGCCGGCGGTAATTACAACTTCTCTTCAATCGTGTTGGGTATCGTGAAGAGCGCCCCGTTCCAGATGAACACGAAAACGGCTGGCGACAGCCAGCAGCGGGCGGCCCGCAATTAGGAGCAACCATGTTTATCACCAAAAAACACATTTCCCGCCGGACGATTCTAAAGGGCAGCGGCGTGACGCTGGCGCTGCCGTTTCTGGAAGCGATGGTGCCGGCCGCGACCCTGCTGGCGCAAACGGCGGCCATGCCGAAGCCCCGATTTGTCGGCTGTTTTGTACCGCATGGCATGGCTCCCGGCTATTGGGTCCCCAGCACCGAGGGTAAGCTCGACGCCGTGCTCCCATTCAATTGGAAGCCGCTCGAACCATTCGTGGACCGCACCGTGATTTTGAGCGGCTTGCATTCCCGCTCGGCCGAGCCGCCTCCGGGTGCGACGGGGGCCGACCATTGGGTGGCTGCCGCGTTCCTGTGCGCCGACAAACCAAAGAAGACCGCCGGAGCCGACGTGCGAGCGGGAAAAACCATCGATCAGATGATCGCGGAAAAGATTGGCCGGGATAACCTGATGCCTTCCATGCAACTCGCGGTGGAGGATCCGGGCGCGAATTCTAGTAACTGCGGCGAGGGTTATAGTTGCACCTACACCAACACGATCTCGTGGTCCACGCCCACCCAGCCGCTGCCGATGGAACTGAATCCGCAGGTGGTATTCGAACGCATGTTCGGAGACGGCAGTACAGCCGACCAGCGGACCGCACGGCGCAAGCGGGACCAGAGCATTCTGGACTCGCTGACCGGCAGCCTCTCCCGTCTTCGCAGCGATGTCGGCGCCGGCGACCGCAATCGCCTGGACGAATACACGGAAGACGTCCGCGAGATCGAGCGCCGGCTGCAAATTGCAATGAAGGCCTCCGCAACGGCTCCCACCGATATGGGTGTACCGGTGGGTGTGCCGCAAACCTTCGACGAACACATTAAGCTGCAGTTCGATCTGTTGACGCTGGCTTTCAAGGCGGACATTACTCGCGTCGGCACGCTGCTGTTTGCCCGCGACCTCACTGGCCGCACTTATCCCGAATGCGAAGCGCCCACCGTGGGTTTCCATGGCGGGTCCCATCACGGCGAAGATCCGAAGCGCATCGGCGAGCTGTCGAAGATCAACCAGTATCACGTCAAGATGCTGGCCCATCTCATCGACAAGCTGGCCAATACTCGCGACGGCGCCGGGACGCTGCTCGATCAGTCGTTGGTTCTTTACGGCAGCAACATGGGGAACTCCAATCAGCACGTCCATTACGATGTGCCGCATGTGCTGGTTGGCGGATTGAACGGAAAACTCCAAGGTGGGCGTCATATCGCATATCCGACCAAGACCGTACCCACAGGTAATCTGTTATTGAGCTTGCTGGATATGTACGACATTCATCAGGACAGCATCGGCGACAGCACGGGCCGGCTGACGAATTTGTAGGGCATCGATGAGGCGGACGGTCGGAAGCATTGTCGTTTTGTTGGGCCTGCCGATTGGCGTCCTTAGCGCCGCCGGACCCTCCGAGGTTGCCGACGCGGTGATGCGCGGCGACCGGGTGGCCGTCGAGAAGCTGGTGGCGCAACACGCCGATATGAATGCGCCCCAGGCCGATGGGGCCACCGCGCTTCAATGGGCGGTTTTCCGATCCGATAAAGCGATGGTTGATCTTCTGCTTCGCGCCGGTGCGAATCCCAAGGCCGCGAATCGCGACGGCGCCACGCCGTTATGGCTGGCAAGCATCAACGGAGATGCCCCGATCATCGCAGCGCTGATCAACGCCGGAGCCGATCCGAACGAGCAGCTCCCTCTGGGAAGGACTCCCCTGATGGTGGCGTCGCGCACAGGTAATGTCGATGCGATGAAAGTGCTGCTCGACCACGGCGCGAACGCGAATGCGAAGGAAACCCTGCGCGGTACCACTGCTTTGATGTGGGCAGCGGACGAAGGCCATGCGCCTGCCATCCAGCTCCTGCTCCAGCACGGTGCGGATATCAAGGCTCAATCGGATCCAGCCGAGCGTGGAAGAGGACCGGCGCTCGGAAAATCAAACGACCCAAGAAAGGCGGTCGCCAAGTTGGCAGAGGCGCTGGCTGCCGGGATACCGACGCCGCAATTAGGCGCAGTTGGTACCACCAGCCTTATCCCAACGGTGCCCGATCAGCGGGCCGGTGATCGAGGTCGAGGCCGGGCTGCCGCTGTGGCGGCGGAGCAAGGCTTCGATCAAAACGATGATGCCGCAGTGGCAGCGTTTGGCCCCCGGGGCCGGCCAGCCGTCAAGGATGGTGGTGGCCTCACGCCGCTGGTTTACGCGGTACGCTCCGACGATCTCGATTCCGTAAAGGCATTGCTGGCGGCGGGGGCGGATGTGAACCAGGTCACGGGATATGGTTGGTCCCCCTTGCTGGTGGCGACACAAAATCGGTACTACAAGCTCGGAGCGTATCTGCTGGAGCACGGCGCCGACGTGAATCTCGCCAACAAAGGCGGGTGGACGCCGCTTTATCTCGCCACCGACAACCGCAATATTGAAGGCGGCGATTATCCAGTCCGTAAAGGTGACATGGATCATCTGGATTTCATCAAGCTCCTACTGGACAAAGGAGCTAACGTAAATGCCCGGATGAAGGACAGCACCGAAACCCGCACGGTTTTCACCAACCAGTGGCTGGATGAGAGCGGCGCGACGGCTTTCCTGCGCGCCTCCCAATCCGGCGATCTCGTTCTGATGAAACTTCTGCTCGCTCACGGCGCCGATCCGAAGATCGATACGACGCTGCACGTAACCGCGCTTCAGGTGGCTGCTGGAATCGGTTGGGTGGAAGGGATCACCTACGAGTGGTCGCCCGCCAGTACGTTCGAAGCGGTGAAGATGCTGCTGGATCTGGGCCTAAATCCGAATGTGCAGGCCGACACCGGGCGCACCGCACTCCACGGCGCGGCGCACAAGGGACGGCCGGACGTCGTACAGGTTCTGGTGGACCACGGCGCCAGGCTGGATATCCGCGATTACGGCAATACTGACAACCGGGGCAGCAAGGAATTAGCTGTTCACACGTGGCTGCCGGTGGATTACGCCGATGGTCTCGTCCGCGTCGGCGTGCAATCGGCGATCCCGCATCCCGAGACCGGGCTTCTCATTCGTAAATTGATGACGGCCGCCGGGCTTCCCGCGCCGCCAATGGGCCGCACGCTGGAATCCATTTGTGTGACCGACGCGTGCGAGTGATGTATTGAATCCAGCGGGCCTCGCCCTCATCCCAGGGAAGAGCGACTCCTCGCTGCGAACAGCACGGTTGGGTTTCAAACAATCCTGGACAAAAATGTTTGGCCTAGCCTTTCGTGCGAGGCTTTTTCTGGCCCGACACCGATCCGCCGCTTGATCGGCTAAACTTAGCTGAATCCTCCCGTATGCCCCTCCCCGCCGGCACAAAACTCGGCTCAGGAAGTAAAAATGTTGACTGATGAACAAATTTCGGAATTGAGATCGCACTTCCCGATTCTCCGGGAGAAAACTTACCTCTATAACTGCTCGCAAGGCGCCCTCTGCGACGCCGTTGAAGCCGGCATGCAAAAATACGCGGCCAGTTGGCGCACCTCGGCGGCGCCCTGGGATGAATGGATGGAAACCTACGAGGCGCTGCGTGGCGCCTTTGCGCGCTTCATCAACGCCCAACCGGAGGAGGTCGCGATCATCACCAGCGCTTCGGCGGGAATCAATCCGATCGCGAATGCGCTCGAGTTCGATGGACGAAACAAGGTGGTGATGAGCGAATACGAATTTCCCACCATGGGGCAAATCTGGCTCGCGCAGCGCCCGCGTGGCGCCGAGATCCACTTTCTGGACGGCGTCAACAACACCGTTCCCACCGAATGCTACGAGCGGGCAGTGGATAAGAAGACGCGAATCGTGCCGCTGACGCACGTTTCCTTCGTCAACGGGTTCCGGTCGGACGTACCGGCGATCGCGAAGATCGCCCACGCCCAAGGCGCTCTTCTTTTTCTGGATGGCTATCAGGATTGTGGGACTCGCCCGATCGACGTGAAAGCGCTGGACGTCGACTTCTTCGTAACCGGCACGCTGAAATATCTGCTCGGGCCGCCGGGGCTGGGTTTCCTCTACGTGCGGCGCGAGCTCATCGAGACGCTCACCCCGGCCATGACCAGTTGGATGGCCCAACGCGACCCGTTCACGTTCAATACGAAGTGTCTCGATCCCTCGCCGGATGCGCGGCGCTTCGAAGGCGGCTCGCCTCCCATCCCGAACATTTATCTCGCGCGGCCGGCGATCGATCTGCTGGCCGGCATCGGAATGGACAATGTCGCCGCGCAGATCGAGCGGCTGACGGGGGCGTTCCTGAAGGGCGTTCGCGATTTGCGCATCGATTGCAAAACCCCGTCATCGAGTGTGGGGCCGCTGGTGGTGCTCCGCGCCAAGGATGCCGCCGCGGTGCTCGCTAAGCTCGCCGCGCGTGGAATCGCCGTTTCGACGCGTCGCGACGGGGTACGTTTTTCGTTCCACGTATACAATACTCTGGAGGACGTCAACATCGCGTTGACGGCCCTCGAAGACACCCTGGATTTCATGGTGCGGTCATGAAGATTCTTAGCGGCGGTTGCCGGGTGTTCGCCGCCGAAGACGGGCAGTTTTCCACTCGCGGCAACTGGACAGCCCGGACCGTCATTTCCCAAAACAGCGGCGCCCAGCGCATCACCCAGACGGTAAGCGACTACGCTCCGGGATTATCGCCGGCGGTGGTGAATCCGGGGGCCGAAGAGGTGCTCTACGTCGCCGCTGGCGAAGGGAAATGCCGCGTCAACGGGTTCGAATACCCGCTCGGTTCCGGGGCTGCGATTTTTGTTCCCCCTGGCGCGGTCTACAACATCGAGAACACCGGCGCGGAGACGCTTCGTCTGGTCAGCTCGTGTTGCCCCGAGGACGCGCGGCGTCACATCGTCGATGGTCCACTGCCAGCGGCTTCCGGCACGCCGCCGCGGCTGCTGGTGCATGAAAGCCTTCGCGAAGACATTCGCGCCGGCCAAGACCGTCTGTTCCGCTACCTGGTCTATACCGATCTCGGCTGCAAACAGATCACCCAGTTCGCGGGATGGATTCCGCCGAGCAAAGCCCCGGTCCACTACCACACTTATGAAGAAGGCATTTTCATCCTGGAAGGCCACGGGATTGTGCACACCGACGATGAATCGTGTGAATTCAGGGCTGGCAGCAGCATTTACTTCCCCATAGGCGCACGCCATTGCGTGGAGAATCCGGGCACTTCAACGATCAAGCTGCTGGGCGCGTTCTATCCGTCGGGCAGTCCGGGCGAAGCCTATGAACCGGCCGGCTGACTTCGCTCCCGGCGGCATCGAGAAGGGCGAGCAGCTATCGCGTCAGCTCTCTTCAAGCCAGCTCAGCATGATCGCCATCGGGGGCGCGATCGGTACTGGACTCTTCCTCGGCAGCTCGCTCGCGGTGCGCATCGCGGGGCCAGGCGTCATCCTCAGCTATCTCATCGGCGCGGCCATCGCCCTGCTCTTCATGAGTGCGCTATCGGAAATGGCGGTCGCTCATCCCACCGCGGGTTCTTTTGGAGTGTATGCCGAACTTTATGTGAACGCCTGGGCGGGCTTCACGGTCCGCTACACGTATTGGGCCGCGCAAAGCATTGCCATCGGCGGTGAAGCGATAGCCATCGCCGTCTACTGCCAGTGGTGGTTCCCGAATACTCCGAAATGGCTTTGGATTCTCGGATTCTCGGTCGCTCTGCTGTACGTCAACGCCCGCAGCGTCGCCAGCTTCGGCAGCTTTGAATATTGGTTCGCGATGATCAAGGTGGTAGCCATCGTTCTGTTCATCGTTATCGGTCTGGCGCTGCTGGCCGGGCTCGGCCCGGCGCCCGCCATCGGCTTCTCGAACTTCACCGCGCATGGAGGATTTCTCCCCACCGGCTGGCACGGCGTGTGGATGGCGATGGCGTTCGTGATCTTCAGCTACATCGGAACCGAGGTGATCGCGGTCACCGCCGGCGAGGCGAAGGATCCCAAAACAGCCGTGCCGCGCGCCATGCGATCCATGGTCGGCCGTCTGATTCTGTTCTATGTGGGAGCCATCGTGGTGCTGATCGGGATCGTTCCGTGGAACCAGATTCAACCCGGCTCGGACGTCACGGCGAGTCCCTTCGTGAAGGTGTTTCAGTTGATCGGCGTGCCGGCCGCGGCTCACGTCGTGAACTTCGTGGTGATCACCGCCGCGGCGTCCAGCATGAACTGCAATCTGTATCTGGTCAGCCGCATGATGTTTTCGCTCGCGCGCGGCGGGTATGCGCCCACTTCGTTTGGCCGCGTTTCGTCGCGCGGGACCCCGGTGGTGGCGTTGTTAGTCTCAGCCGCTGGATTGGCGCTCGCGCTGGTTGTCGCGCTGCTGTTGCCCGATGGCGCTTACGTTTACTTATTCGGGATCTCCCTGTTCGGCGGATTGTTTGTGTGGCTGATGATCTTCCTCACGCATCTTTATTTCCGCCCCAAGTGGGACGCCTCGGGCCGCCCGCGCTTGCCTGTTCGAATGATCGGGTACCCCTACACCTCGCTGCTCGGAATGGCCGTGATCGTCGCCATTATCGCGACCACATGGTGGATCGAGGGGATGCGTGTAACGATCATCGCCGGATTGCCGTGGCTGGGAGTGCTGACGGCCGCGTATTTCCTTGTGAGACGGCGACAAACACGATGAGACAGCAGTCGCGTCGCGTAGATCACTTTGGGTAAGCTCTAAAGTTTGGATAAGCTCTAAAGGATGATCCGGTTCAAAATCCTCTGCGTCTTGCTCGCGGCCGGAGGGACGGCGATAGCTCAAATACCCTCGAACGAAGCACCTAAGTATCCTCCCGGACTGTATGCCATGATCACCACTTCGGTGGGCGTCATCACGGCGGAGTTGTTCGAAAAGGAGACGCCAAGAACCGTTGGCGCCTTCGTCGGCTTGGCGCGTGGCACGCAACCTTGGCTGGACCCGAAAACCCGGAAGCCGGCCACGCATCCCTTGTACGAGAATCTAATCTTCCACCGCGTGATCCCGGAGTTCATGATTCAGACCGGAGATCCCACTGAGACCGGAGCGCATAACTGCGGATTCAGGCTTCCAGATGAGTTTGTCGAGGGTCTCAAATTTGACCGTCCCGGCCGCTTGGCGATGGCTAATGCGGGACCCGGAACTGCTGCCTGCCAGTTCTTCATAACCGAAGACAGATATGCCGCCGGAAACGGCCACTATACGATCTTTGGTCAGGTGCTGGATGGCCAACCCCTGGTGGCCAAGATTTCCCACGTGATCCGCGACGATCGTGACCGGCCAAGAATACCCACTAAGCTGATCAAGATCACCATCACGCGCGTGGCGGGCGACGCTGCGCCGGGCAAGTGATCCGGGGCTTCAGCGCACCAATAGGAATCGCGATCGGGCAGCGGAGCTTATTTCATGGGCGAATAGTCGGTTGGCTCCGCGAAAACTGAGTCCACCTTGGTGACCAGCTTCCCATTGGCTTCCGATTCCTTCTGGACCTTCTGCCACTCGGGATCGTTCCTGAATTCGTCCCAGGATTTCTTGGCAGCTTCACGGCTTGGAAACGCCAGGACGTAAATCAAGGTGTTCTTCGAGAGCGGCTCGTCGGTAGGCGCGAAGTAACCTACGCTGGTCATTGCGTGTTTGTTGAAGATTTCGAGCGTGTGATCGCGAAAGCGAGCACGTAAAGCTCCCAGCTTTCCCGGCTCGGCCGTGTAGGTGCGGACTTCAAAAACGCTGCGATTGCTAACTTCCTCGCACTTTTCGAGCGGCTTCGGCTCCGCACACCGGCAGTGACGGATCGGTAAGCAAGCCGATTTGCTTGAGCACGGACGCTTGATCCCAGTAGATGTGCTCGTGCTCCAGCTTTCCGTCCCGGAAGCGCACGATCGCCACCAACGCGACTTCCACGCGGCGGTGAGTTGGAGCAACGCCAGGCAGCATCCAGGGCATCTCCTGGGTGTGGGTGAACGAGAAGATTATTTCGTCGACAAGTTGGTCTTCACCCGCGGTCCGGGAGACCGGCGTGAGCAGCGTATCGGGTGGCATGCTGGGGATAAAATGTCGCGAATAAAACTCGCGCAGAGCGGCTTTGCCCGCCCCTCCGGTCATTACAGGCACATGATTGACGTAGGCATCCTCCACCATGGTGGCGAGAGTGGCTTCCGCGTCCCGTGTCACGAATTCGTGCTTCGTGTGCTCTTCCCACATCTTGGAGAGATCTACGTTTCGCATGGCGACCATTCTACTGGATGTGTTGCACAAACGACGGGGCCGTCCGCCAAAACGACCGTGGATCTCTCTTACCATAGACACATGGATCTCAAGA
The DNA here is from genome assembly GCA_003166865.1 of Bryobacterales bacterium. Classification (GTDB taxonomy): domain Bacteria; phylum Acidobacteriota; class Terriglobia; order Bryobacterales; family Bryobacteraceae; genus Palsa-89. Next base: position 12,681 of record PMUP01000063.1, on the reverse strand, counting down.
ACGCAGTAGCTCTGATTACCGGCGGATCGAGCGGCATCGGCCGCGCCGCGGCGCAGGTACTTACACAGGCGGGCGCGCGCGTCGCCATCACCGGGCGCGACCCGGAACGGCTGGCCGAAGCTGCCCGCTCGCTGGGTGTCGTGGGCATACAGGCGGACGTCGCGAACGAGGCCGACGTCCTGCGGACCTTTCGAGAGGTCGCCCAGAAGCTCGGCGATCTGGATGTCTTGATCAACAATGCCGGCATCGGCGTGCGCAAGGAGCTGATCGACATGGACCGCGCCAGCTTCGACGCCGTCTTTGCCACCAATGTGACTGGCGTCATGCTCATGTCGCGCGAAGCAGCCAAGCTCTTCAAGGAGCGCAAGCGAGGCAACTTGATCAACATTTCCTCTACCGCCTCCTTGCGTGGTGCGCCCAACGGCACGGCCTACTACGCAAGCAAATTCGCCCTGCGCGGGATGACCGAGTGCTGGCGCGCCGAGCTCCGCAAGTACAACGTACGCGTCTTCCTGATCAATCCGAGCGAAGTGATCACCGGCTTCGCGCGCAGGGCCGGGTTTCCGCAAGCCGACAACCCCAGCAAGCTGCAGAGCGAGGACATCGCCCACATGATCAAGGCGGTTCTCGAGATGAACAGCCGGGGCTTTACTCCGGAACTCTCCGTCTTCGCGACGAATCCTGTGGATTGAACCGAATCCAGCGAGGTCAGCGCCGCTCGCCCGAAACCGATGGCGGCGATGGCGGTGTCTCTGACGTTGAAGCGTCGCTCTGGTGGCCCTCGGCTGGAGTCTGCGAGGCATTTTCCGCTGGTGGCGGACCTTCGAGCGCTTCATCAAAAGTCTTTTTCACACCTTCCCAAAAACTCTTGGTGAAGACTTCCTTCATATCGTTCCTCGCGTGTCCATCATGGTATCTCGTTCGGAAACAATCTTGTGCGTCGTTCCTCACCCATCCTGAGCAATTGTGAGCAGATCGTTCCCCCGCACACCAGCCACCAACCACCAACAACCAATCACGCCACTCCCCCATCAATCTTCCCCTCCCGCCCAACAACATCCACCATCCGGCGCGCTAAATCGCCCTCCGTCCATGCCACAACCGCAATGGAGGTCTTCTTATGACAAACCCGATCCCAACGCCAATCCCTAATCCCAAATCCCCAATCCCCAACCGTTCCACCGGACCCCGCACCGCCGCCGGCAAACAGCGCTCGTCCCAGAATGCTCTGACCCACGGCCTCACCAGCCGCTCCCCCGTCCTCGCCACCGAGGACCCCGCCGCCTACCAGCGCCACTCGCGCCAGTTCTTCGACGAATACCAGCCCGCCACTCCCACCGAGACTCAGCTCACCCAGGAACTCGCCGACACCGCTTGGCGCATCAACCGCATCCCCGCGCTTGAAGCCGCTCTCCTCGACCGCGCCGCCAATCCGCCCACCGATCAAGCTCGCATCGACTTCGACATCGTCGACGCCCACCGTGCCCTCGCCACCCTGGGCCTGCACTATCAGCGGCTCTCCCGCCAGTTCCAAAAGGCCGTCGACAAACTCCGCGAAATCCAAGCCGAGCGCCGCCACGACGAAGAACGCGACCTCAAGCGTGCCGCGGCCCTCCTGGAACTCCATAAACACAAAGGCATCCCCTACGACCTCACCCAAGATGGGTTCGTTTTTTCAAAAGATCAGGTCGAAGCGTTCTCGCAACGCCTGATGCGTCTCAACGAGCGCACAGCGCGGGACGCGCTCGCTGGGTGAAGAAAACCATCGCGGCCCGCTGCGTTGTGCGCGACGTTTAGAGGAGAGTCGCGCCACATAGAACATGTGCTTTTCCACATGCAGCCGCCCGCCCGTGCGGCTAGCACCGGTGAGAAAAGCGCGGCCACCGCCGCCTCTTTCTGAACCGCGACTTACCAAGCCGCGACCTGCCGAGCCGCGACTGAAAGGAGCGTTGAACAATGCGAGGCCCGCCCGCTTGCGATCAGACACGACCCACTGCCGATCTTGGCCTCACGCGCTACACTGGTCTGCGATGCTGGCTCCAGGCGACTCACTCGGCCCCTACCGAATTGTGGCGTCCATCGGCAAGGGTGGCATGGGCGAGGTCTACCGCGCCACCGACACGCGCATGGGACGTGATGTCGCCATCAAAGTGGTGGCCGAGCAGTTTATCGAGCGTTTCGACCCTGAGGTCCGCGCCATCGCCGCGCTCAATCATCCCAATATCTGCACCATTCATGATGTCGGCCCGAACTACCTGGTGATGGAATACGTCGATGGCGTTCCCCTGAAGGGCCCGCTACCGGAAGCCACGGCGATGCAATTTGCGGTGCAGATCGCGGCGGCTCTGGATGCGGCCCACGCGCACGGCATCGTCCATTGCGATCTGAAGCCAGCCAATATTTTGGTGACCGGCGACCGGCTCAAGCTACTCGATTTTGGCGTGGCCACGCTTGCCTTGGCGCCCACGCTGGAACGGATGGAGCCGATGACCGTGCTGACACCGGCTCCCTATGCGGCGTCTCCCGGGGTCCCCGATTTCACGGACAACGTTGAAACGATGCAGCTCCCTCCACCCCCGGGGTCCGGACGGACGACGGGCGGTACCCTGAGTGGCACTCCATCCTATATGTCGCCCGAACAAGTGGCCAGCCAAAGGGTGGATGCCCGCTCCGATATTTTTTCCTTCGGAGTGGTCCTCTATGAGCTGCTCAGCGGCCGGCGTCCTTTTAGCGGCAAAACCCTGCATGCCGTGCTGTCGGCGATCCGTGAGAGCGAGCCCGCGCCGCTGGAAGCTTCTCTCGATGTGACGCGCCTGGTGGCCCGCTGTCTGCGCAAACGCCCCGGTGAACGTTTCCAGAGCATGAGCGAACTTCGCTCGGTTCTCGAAAAGGCAGCCGCGGCCCTGACCCGCAAAGAACCTTCGGTAGCGGTCCTTCCGTTCGTCATGAGCGGAGCGGGCGCCGACAGCGATTACTTCAGCGAAGGTCTCGCCGAAGACATTATCAATGCGCTTTCCGGCGTCTCCGGATTGAAAGTTGTCGCCCGCACTTCCTCGTTCGCATTCAAAGACAAGGTGCAGGATATCCGCGGCATCGCCGAAGCGCTGGGAGCCGACTACGTGCTCGAAGGCAGCGTGCGGACCGTCGGCAACCGGATTCGCGTCAATACGCAGCTCATTTCCGGCAGCGACGGCGCGCAACTTTGGTCCAAACGCTACGACCGCGACGTGATCGACGTCTTCATCATTCAGGATGAGATTTCCAACGCCATTGCGAACGAGCTCAAGGTTAGCCTCACGCCACAGCAGCTGGTGAAAGCGCCCACCGCTCACTTCGATGCCTACCAGGCGGTGCTCGAGGGGCGATATCATTTTCTTCGCTTCGATCCAGCGGATCAGGCCAAGGCATTGGCTTGCTTTGAAAAAGCCGTCGCCATCGACCCGAAGTACGCGGAGGCGCACATCGGCATTGCCTTGAATCATTGGGGACAAATGGTGGTCGGCCTGGCCGACCCGCGCCAAGCCATGCAGCGGTCCGTTGAGGCCGCCCGCGAAGCGTTGCGGATCGATCCGTCCAACTCCGACGGCCATCACATCCTGGCCTCCTATTACGCCTTGCACGATTTCGATTGGGTGAAAGCCGAACAGCATTTCGACCGCGCACTGGAACTGAATCCGAATTCGCTGGACGCCTACCATTGCAAATCGATATACCTTCTCTGTCCTCTCGGCCGCCTCGAAGAGGCCGTCGAGTGCCACGAACTGGCCTTGGCGATTGATCCCTTATCGCGGCCGGTCCTCGCGAATCTTGCGCTCGAGCTCGATTGCTTGCACCGCGAGGAAGCCGAAGCGCAAGTCCTCGACCGTCTGAATCTGCTGGATCCCAGCTTTGTGGGCGGCCAATGGATCCTCGTGCGGTTCCGCGCCCGCCAGGGCCGTATTGCCGAAGCTGTCGAGTGGGCCGAACGCTTGGTTCATACCGCCGGGCGCTGGGGCATGACATTGGGCGCCTTGGGCGCTGCCTACGCTGCCGCCGGCAGGGTGGATGCGGCACGCGAGGTCATCGCCGAACTGGGGCTGGATCACAACCGTGAATCGCGCGCGTTCTATTCCTTCCTGATCGCCGCAGCCCTGGATGATCGCGACGCGGCGTTCCGCTGGGCCGCCGAAAGCATCAAACACCGCGATCCCATCATGCTGAGCTTCCTATGGAGTTCCAGCTTCGACGCTCTGCGCGATGATCCGCGCTTCGCGGGCCTGCTGAAGATTCTCAAGATCGAGCACCGCAGCCTCGCTTCAGCCAGTCGAGTAGTCTAAGGGATGACCCCGCAGCCTGCCGGACCACAGAAGCGATCGGGTCTCCAACGCTCCCGCTTGGTTCGTGCCATAGGCTTTGCCCTGCCGATCGTCTTCGCCGTTGCAGCACATGCGCAGGGCGGCCCGCCGTTTCGCACCGACGATCCCGAAACCCCGGGCAATGAGCATTGGGAGATCAATTTCGGCTGGATCGGCGATCGCAACCCCGCCGACGGCGCCTACCAGGTACCCGATTTCGACATCAACTACGGCCTTGGCGACCGCCTTCAGCTCAAGTATGAGCTCCCGATCGCCATTGAAGAGATCCGGCCTCTGCCCGCGACTTACGGTGCGCCCGCGCAAGCCGGTCACGTGATCGCCGGCCTCGGCGAGAGTCTGCTCGGCATCAAGTGGCGCTTCTACGAGCATCACCCAGACGATCCCTGGGTGAAGGATCGCTTTGGGACCGGTTTGCTTGGCGTCTTCGGCCACCACGCCGCCGAGCAGACTCTACCCCCAGCGGATTCCGGCGATTCGCCCGGCGCCAAGGACACTCCGGAGCCCGTCGTTAACTTCAGCATCTCCACCTACCCGCAGATCTTCCTCGATAACCCGACCAGTGCAGTACGACGCGGCCTGGTCGCTCGCGGCCCCGACTTCTTTTTGCCGCTCGAGTTCAACGCCCGGCTCGGGCCCATACGCATCAACGGCGAGGCCGGCTACGACTTCGGCAACCACGGCGTCCCGCAAGCCTGGCACCGCGGAATGCTGGTCGGCCACGAGTTCAGCGACCGCACCGAGGTCTACCTCGAACTCTATGACATACAGGACGCCAACCGAATCGCTCCTGGGCAGGGTGTGGGAGCATTCGCCACCGGCTACCCAAAGCAGCGCGAGTCCACCATCGGTCTTGGCGGACGCCAGGCGCTCAACAAGGACAAGACGCTTAACCTGCTGCTAATGGCCGGCCGGAGTTTCCAGGCCGTTACTGTCACTAACGGCCAACCCTCCTGGATCGCCTATGTCGGCTTCCAGCTTCTATTGGGGCCTAAGTAGCGATAGAATGTTTCGGTCCGCATCAGGAGGTAATCATGAACAACGCCAGAAGCGCGCGGGTTGTATTTGCCGGCGTGGGCTTATTAGTCTTGTGTGTGTCGCTCGGAGCGCAGGAGCAAACCGCGCCAAAGTTCAAGTTCGATCCGGACTGGCCCAAACCGCTGCCGAACAAGTGGAAGATGGGAGGCGTCACTGGGCTGGCCGTGGACAAAGATGACAACGTCTGGGTGTTGGATCGTCCGAACGATCTAACGGATATTGAGCTCGAGGCAGAGCTGACTCCGCCGCTGGCCGATTGCTGCGTCCGGCCTCCATCCATGATCCACATTGACAAGAACGGGAACGTCATCGGTTCCTTCGACGCGCCCCAAGGGCACGGCATGGCGGTGGACAGCAAGGGGTTCGTCTACATCGGACAGGACACGGTTCGCAAGTATGATCCCCAGACCGGCAAAGTTGTCGCCGAGGTGCCGCGCACGCCCGAGCGGCCGCCGGGCGGGGGTGGAGGCGATAGCGCTCCTCCGACTTCAACCCACGTTCCAGGCCACGGCACCGCTGGTCCAGTTGCGGGATTTCTGACGCCACCCGGGGGGCGCCCTCAACCGGATCCCGCGGCTCAGGCGGCTCGGGCGGCGGCGATCGCGGCCTTCCGCGCCAAGTATCCTCCGACGACGCCGATGATCGTGGGAGGACTCGAAGAAATACGGCTCGACGAACCAGCTCACGAACTTTACGCGGCCGACAATTACCTGGGCGGGCGCGTGATGGTGTTTGACTTGGACACGTTCGCGTTCAAGCGAGGCTGGGGCGCGTATGGACACGCTCTCTCGCAGATGAGTACCAACGACGCGGATCGCGCCTATACTCCGGGCGGCCCCATGCCTAAGGAGTTCCGGGGACACCTGACGCTGAATATATCGCACGATGGATTGGTCTACGCTGCGGATCGGAATGCGAACCGCATCGATGTCACCACCAAGCAGGGTAAGTTCGTGAAGGAATTTATCCTGGCCCCAACCACTGGCGTGGGCGGTTCCACCGGGGGCGTGATGTTCTCGCCCGACAAGGCGCAGCGGTTGTTGTATATTTCCGATCTCACGAATAATCACATCTGGTTCCTCAATCGCGAGGACGGCAAGGTGGTGGGCCAGATGGGAAGGATGGGCGAAAACGGGGGCCAGTTCTACGGGCTGCACATGATCGCCGTGGACTCCAAAGGCATCATCTACACGGGCGAGGTGTTCCAAGGCGAGCGGGTGCAGCGGTTCCTACCGATTAAGTGAGACGGCGGCGCAAAACGCCAATCAGAAGCAGGCCGGCGCCCAAGAGCGCAGTCGTCCCCGGTTCCGGGACGCCCGTCGCGGCCGCGGGCTCGAACGCGGACGAGCTCGGATCGATATCTTCGAAACTCAAATTCATGAGGCCGTTAGCGTCGTAGTTCGTGGCGTTGGTTTCAATGACCATGACGTAGGAGGTGTCAGAGCTATATCGGAAGTACTCAAAGCCCACTTGGCTTCCATCATCAGATCGGTCGACATCGGAGGCCTCGTTATTTCCATTCACGAAAACACCGCCAGGCAGGGTGGAACCGCTGCTGGTGACACCAACATCGGTCGAAAAACCGGTGAAATCCTGGAAATTAATGGTGCTGAGGAATACATCGACATCCGGGTTGGTGGTGTTGGTAACTTGATACATGAAATCCAGATCGCCGGCTCCGAAGGTATTACTCGGGTCCGAGTAGACGGCCTCGGCGAAATCCCACGTCAAGCTACCGTCAGACTGAGCTTCGGAGGGGCTGGAAGCAAGCAATGTCAGGCCGGACAGAGTGAATGTGTCGGGGGAGCCAGACTCCCCAGGCGTAAGCGTGTTCGCATGCGCCGGAGAAACGAGCAACAGCATCGGCAGCCCGCATGCCGCCAGCGACAAGCCAAATCTAAGCTTCATCGCCATCATCGAAGTGGAACCAGGAATTTGCATTTTGGTCTCCAAACACTAAACAGTGTAACAGCGACCGAGGCGACTGCGGCCAAGTTTACCGGCGCATCGCGCGAAACTGTACCACTAGTACCCATGAGAGGTGCGCGGCGCCGGTACAAGACAGCTCGCACAACACGTGCTGTGGTGTATACTCCGGGAGGCCTGATCGGCCGGAATGGGGAAGTATGAATCGTATGGGCAACAATTCTCTCAGCATCGCGATCGCTTGCATTGGTTTGACGGGAACGCTGAGTTTGGCCGCGGCGGCTGCCGACGATCCCATCGTAACGGCGGACAGAGCGGTTGTCGCTGCGCTTGCGAAGGGCGACAAAGCCGCGGCGAACAAGTGGTTGGATCAAGATTTTAACTGGATCGATTCCGAAGGGATCATGTGGTTTAAGGACGACGCGTTTCGAGCGGGGCTAAAGCCGCTGGTAACCGCGGGCGACGACGTCAAGGTCATCGAACACAAGTATGGAAAGAGCGTCGTGTGGATCCAATGGAACCAGGGCAACAAGTACTCAGCCCGGTTTTGGGTGAAGCGCCCGTCCGGTTGGAAACTTTTGCATACCACTGAGATCGCAGCCGTTCCGAAGCGCGATTTCCAGACCATCGCGCCGGCCTATGACATCCCCTGCAACAACCCGTGCAAGGCGGTGCCGTATAAGCCATTGGGTGCCGGAGAAAAGGCAGCGCTCGATGAATGGCAAGAGCAGGAATCCAGTCAAGCGAATTGGGAAAAACATGTCGCTGACGATATGGACCAGCGAGTGGTGAGCACCTATGGCGGGGCTTCGCCTTCCAAGGCCGATCGCATCGCCGGAATGAACCGGCGCAAGACGGAGAATGCGAATGCGCCGAAGGTTGGCGCCGCTCCAGCGTTGTGGATCCGCACCTGGGATTTCGATGACGCGGTGGTGATGGTCTCGATTCAGCCGACCTACGGCGACAAGGCTTATTGGTCGAGCCGGGTGCTGGCGAAGAACTCGGCGGGACTGTGGCAGATGATGGAGAGCTATCACAATTATGTTCTGGCTTCGCCCGTTATGACCGCCACGCCCAATCAACCCGACCTGAAGTAGGCGGGTACAGCGACATGCTTAAACTGCCGTAGGCACGGCTTGATGGCCAACCTTGTCGGGAAGCGTCTTATTGGGAAGCGTCTTGGCGACAACCGAGCGGAATTCGGCGTCCGTTAGCAAACGCTTGTGCTCGAGTGAGAACTCTTTCACGCCCGCGACAACCTGCATCGCTTCTTCTTCGGTGGCCTGCACCCCGATATCCTTCAGCGCGGCCTTGATCGAATCGATTCCGCTGCCTTTGCCGAGGACAACCTTTGCGGGCGGCTGCCCGACCACGTCCCAATGAAACGGGAACAGCTCGGTCGGATTATCCTTGCCGCAGTTCTGCCACCAGCTCGCGATGATGCCGGACTCGATCTGGAACAGTTGCTCGCCGACGACCGGCCGGTTGCTCGCCACGCGATGCCCGGAGAGCTGCTCCACCAGCCGCGCCAACCCGTACAGTTTGTCGTACTTTAAGCCCGTATCGATTCCATAGAGCGTGAGGAGCGCCATGGCGGTCTCTTCGATGGGCACATTGCCGGCGCGTTCGCCCAAACCAAGCACGGTGGAATGCACCACTTCGACGCCTTCAGCGAGCGCCATTACCGTATTGGCGATCCCCATTCCGAAGTCCATATGGAAATGCGCTTCCAGGCGCTTGTTGACGCGCGCTTTCACTTGCCGCACCAGATACTGCATGGCATGCGGCGACACGACACCGAAGGTATCCACCAGCGCCAGCGCGTCCATGTGTCCTTCATTGGCGACGCGCAGAATCAGGTCCAGCACCCATTTCATCTCGGCGCGGCTGAAGTCGATCGGGAAAAACACGATCTCCAACCCTTGCGAATGGGCGTATGCCGTCGATTCGATCGACAGATCGATCGCTTTATCCAGCGGCCATTTATAGGCGAATTCAATGATGTGGGTGCTGGACGGCACTTCCATCACAATGCCTGAGACTCCGCAATCGACGGCGCGTTTGACATCGTCCACCATGCAGCGGGAAAAAGCGAAGATCTGCGGCCCCAGGTTTCGCTTGACGATTTCCTTGATCGCGGAAGCGTCGCTGGGCGACACCACCGGCATGCCAGCCTCAATGCGATGAACACCGGCTTCGGCTAGAGCTTCAGCGATCCGGATCTTGTCGTCCTTCGTGAAGATGACACCGGTCTGCTGCTCGCCGTCGCGCAGAGTGATGTCGTGAAACTTGATCTGCTTCGGAAAATGGAGCTGATCGCGCACGGCGCTCTCAAAGTTCCACGGGCTGACGAACCACTGATCTGTCTTCCAGGGTTCTTGCGGCATGATGATTCCTCCAAACTAGAATTCAGACCGCATGAGCGGTCTTCAGCACTTCAGGATTCACGGGATTTCGAGGCGCCTGCCCGCTCAGGACGCGGACCACTTCTTCGGCGGCCTTGGTTTGCAAATCGACGAGAGATTCCTCGGAATAGAAGCTGGTATGCGGTGTGACGATCACGTTATCGCGGAGCCCAAGAATCCGCGATCCGGACGGGGGCTCTTGCTCCATCACGTCCAAAGCAGCTCCCGCCAGTTGGCCCCGATCCAACGCATCGGCGAGCGCTGCTTCATCTACGATAGGCCCGCGCGCGGTATTGATCAGGTAAGCCGTCGGCTTCATCCGCCGGAAAACGTCGGCGTTAAACAAGTGATGCGTGGCGGGCACGAGCGGCGTGTGTATGGAAATGTAGTCGGAGATCTTCAGCAATTCGTCGAATTCCATCTGCTCCACGCCGGCGCGCTCAGCGAGTTGCTTCGAAACGTAAGGGTCGTAGGTCACAACACGGATGCCGAACGCCTGAGCCTTGGGAGCCACCAACTGCGGGATCTGCCCGAAAGCCACCAGCCCTAGAACGGTTCCTCGCAGCCGATGAATGGGAACCACCGCGCGCATTTCCCAATGCCCGGCATGCGTGCGCGCGTTCGACGACGGGATCTTGCGCACCAGCGCCAGCAGCAGCGCCATGGCGTGATCGGAAACTTCGTCCAGGCAGTAGTCGGGAACCCTGGTGACGACGATGCCCGCGGTGGTGGCCGCCGGAATGTCGACATTGTCTACGCCGATTCCGAAACGCCCGATCACGCGGCAGCGCGTCAGTTGCGAAATCATGCCGGCGGTTATTTTCGCGTAGGTGGTGAGCACCGCGTCGGCATCGTGTGCCACTTCCAAAATGGCACCGGGTGTGGGCTCCTTCGCCAGGCGCACTTCAGCGCCGATCTTCGCCAGCACCTCGCGAGCCGGATCGAGATTGGGAAACACGGAATCGGTGACAGCGACAAATTTGGCCGGCATTAATTCATCCATCGCACGACGCCCGCGACCCCGTCCACCGCCACGGTGGAACCATCCGGAATGCGCAGCGTCGCATCGAGCACTCCCAGCACCATGGGAATTCCGCGCTCGCGCGCGAGCGAAGCCATGTGAGAGGTGCTGCCACCGCGCTCGGCCACCACGCCGGCGACACGAGTCAGAATGTGGCTCAGCGCGGGACCCGCGACCCTGGTCACCAAAATGTCTCCGGGCGCGACGCGCGAAAGTTCGCACTCGCACTGAACCACGCACGCGCGACCCTCGCCCCAGCCCACGCCCGCGGCATGGCCATTCAAGCGCGGACGATGCAGCCAGATTGCATCGGGTGTCGTGGCCACCTGCGTGTGAAGCGGCCGGGCTTGGAGTAACTGGAATCCGGAACCGTCCATCGCCCATTCGATTTCCACTGGCATGCCCATTAAGTCTTCCACTTTTCGCAGCAGCTTGCCGAGCTCGGTGGCCTGTGACTCGCTGAGGCAAGGTTCGGAGACCATTGCGGCTGGAACCGCTTGAGTGTGAATACATCCCACTTGATGATCCTTGCGCCCCGGCGTGATGCTCACGAGCGCGCCGTCGCGGGACAATTCATAGCGATCCGGCGTCACTTCGCCCTGGGCGATGGCCGAGCCAAGCCCCCAGGTCGCACTTAAGGTCATCGTGCCATCCGCTGCCTCGCTGAGTCCCCCGCCGGATGCTCGCGCAGAAATCAGCGGCTGAACCAGGATGCCCATGGCGGTATCGGCGGGATCGATATCGTGTGTGGCCATGTAGCGCAATGCGCGCGTGGCCCACAGGGCGCCCCAGCACGAGCGAATCGCGGTGATAAAGTCCGCCTCGCTCTCGATGCCGAGAAAGCTTTCAAACTGACCCGCAAAACTGGATCCAAAACGATCTTCGACCAACGCGGAGGAACGCACAACGGTTAGCGCGCCGGTTTTGGTCTTCAGTTCACGCCAGGCCGCGAGCAGCGGGTCGAGCACGGTTGGCGCGATCGGTTGATCGAGCAAGCCCAGCTTCATCGCCAGCGCGTGCCGGCGAGCTTGCGGGCTCTCCTCGGCCGAGAAGGCGCCGCGCGCATCGGCCTCCAGACCCAGCGCCCGGACCTGCGTGAGATAGGCTTCCGCATCCACGCAGAAGCCGCTGGGAATCGGCAATCCCGCTTGGCCCAGGCGCGCGAGATTGGCCGCCTTTGGACCAAAGCGGCCGGCGTCCATGGCCTCCGGAGCCGTGAGCGGAAATATGAAAGGGTGCATGGCCGCGCTCAATTGCCAGGCCGCTTGCCGTAATCGGAATAACCCGGCATCGGATCCACTACCGTGATTTGTTCCACCGGAAAATTTGAAACAATCTCCACGCTGTCTTTGTGGACGATCAGCATCTCCTCAATGCGCACGCCCCACTGAAACGGTTTCCCGTGCTGCGTCTCCAGCGCGAATACCATGCCTTCCTTGATCTCGATCGGATGATCCAGCGACCAGATGCGCGAGATTACCGGCTGATCGTATTGCGCCAGTCCAAGACCGTGGCCCCACAGATTCGCCGCCGCCTGATCTTCCTCCTCGTAGCCCCAAGCTTCCTTGGCCGAGGGCCACTTGGATGCGATGTCCCGTGTGGTGGCGCCCACCTTCACGGCCTTGATCGAGTCATACAGCCACTTCAGCGCGGTCGCGTAATAATCCTTCTGTTCCTGATTCGGCTCGCGGCCCACCATGTACGTCCGGTAGTAGCACGATTTGTAGCCGTTCCAGGTGAGCGCGGCCAGATCCATGAACACCATGTCGCCCGGCTTGATGATGCGATCCGAGAAGTTGCGCCAGTTGGGCCAGGTGTTCAGGCCGGATGAGACGATCACGTCCTCCACGTCTTCCATGCCCGGAATGTTGTAGAGGAATTCCATGATGTGCGCAGTGAGCTGGTTCTCGGTCAGCCCCGGCTTCAGGAATTTCATGAA
>PMUP01000084.1 GCA_003166865.1 Bryobacterales bacterium | reverse complement strand
TCCCGACATCCACCACCATCGTGTAGCCGTTATCGCGCGCGTAGCGCTCGATCACCGCGACAATCTTTTGCCCCAGCTGTTGCATTAGTTTCTGCTGATCGGCTTCGAGATCGGCCTGTGCATCTTCCATTTCGCGCTGCAGGGTCTTCTTCTTCGCCTCGATGTTCTTGTACAGATCGTTCTTCGCCGATTCGCTCAGCGTGTTCTGGCCCTTGTTGAGCTGATCCTGCAAAGCATTGATATCGTTCTGCCTCTGCTCCAGTTCCCGCTTCTTGGGCTGCATCTTGGCTTGCAACTCGGCGGCCGCCTTCTGGCCGTCCTTGGTGTTGACAATGGCGACCTGGATGTTGATTGCCGCGACCTTGCTCTGTGCTTGAACAGTCAGGGTGGCGGCCAAGGCTAGGACTGGCCACAGAAATACCTTTTTCACAATGAAGCTCCTCAACTCGAAAATCAATCTATTCTATCCAATCCGGCCGGCTCTTTCCGAGCCGCGCACCAGCAGTACACCCGGAGACGACCGGAAGTCGTGCCCGCACGCCGGTCGAAGAAGACTCAAAGTTGTCCACGGGATCAACATCGACTTGGAAGTTCCCCGATCGTCGTGCACTGGAGCCAGCAGGCGATTCGAAGACGACAGGAAGTTGTGCACTGGGACAACAGAGACTCGAAGACAACCGGGCGGGTGGCAACACCGACTCGAAGAAAACCGGTCGGGTGGCGCATGAGCAAGCGGTTTTCGCCTTCTTCCGCATCTGTTAGAACGTCCGCCCTACCGTGAAGCGGAACATGGCCGATCGCTCGACACTATAGGGCAGCACTGCCCCAATGGAATTAATGGCGTTATTGTACGTGGTGGCATTCGGAAAGTACGATCTGTCGGCGACTATCGGCGCCAGCAGAGTGCCTTCGAAGCGGGTGGGATTATAAGCCCAGTAGACGCGGAATGGCGCGTTCACCACCGGCATCAAAACCTGGAGCTCCACCCCGGTGGAAGTGCGAATCTTTTGGGAGCCGGGCTGGACATAGGGGTAGCCGGTGAAGCCTGCCTGCGGGAATTCTTGGTTCAGTTGCGCAATTCGTCCCGGGTTCATCTTGAGCTGTTTGGGGAACAGCAGCCTGTCCATGCCGGCGTCGGCAAAAAGCGCCAGCGTTACCGGCCCCACGATCGGAATGCGGTATTCGAAATTACCCACCACATTCGTATCGCCGCCGGGGAAGGTGACCTGATACGAGGGAACGGTCATGGTCAGCGGGACGCCCTTTTGGGTGCGCTGCGTGCCGTCGTTGTTGTACACCGCGATGGTCGCAACATCGCTGGGCAGGAACACGATCGGGCTGATGGTCCAGATGTTGAAGCCGCGAACGTCGTTCTCGCCGCCCATGAAATAGCGCGAGAAGGGAGGCGCAACCTTGCCTCCGTACCCGGTTATGATTCGCGCTGAGAGATGCATCCCGATGACGTGGCCCTTTTTCAACCCCGGGCGGAAATATTTCACGTCGAAGGTCGGCTGGACCGTGTTCACGTTCCCGCCCAGTTCGCTGCCCGAAAATGCCAGCGCGAAGTACACCGATCGGCCGCCCGATGGATTGATGGGATTGTTAATGCTGTTGTAGGTGTACGACGGCGTGACGGTGCTGGTGCGGATGCCGGTCAACTGATTCGGCCCGCCCACTCCCTCGAAATCGATGTAATCGAAGTAATTGCTGGCGGCGGTCGTCAGCGTCTTGAGGTTGGAAATGTTGTAGCCGTAGGTCAGTCCCAGGCGAGCGAAGCTGCGCTTCAACGGATACGAGACGTAAACCGTGCCACCGTAACCATTCTGGATGTAGTTCAGCAGGTTCTGCGTGCCCAGCGAATTGTAATAAGAAATCAGGTTGGTCCCGGCGAGGATGGATGCTTCTTGCGCCTGGTTGTAGTTGTAGCGCTGTATGTACACCGTGAATCCAGTTTGTACCGCGTGGTCCAGGAAGTAGGGCTCCGAGAATCCGAACCTAACCTCGCGCAAACGCGTGCCCAGTTGCGAGCTCAGGCTCAACGTCTCGCCCAAACCCAGAAAATTGGCGGTGGAGTACGACGCGCCGATAAAGCTGCCCGCGATGCCGGATACGCCCCCGTTCAATTGGATGGCGTTCTTCCCGCGTTCCCTCACCTTCAACGTGATATCCACCGTGTTGGTTTTGGTGTCGCGCTTGATGTCGGCCGCGTCTTCGGCCTTGAGGGGCTCAAAGTATCCGAGTTGGTTCAGACGCAGGATGCTCAATTCCCACAAGCGATTGTTAAAGATCTGCCCTTCGTCGATCAGCAGCTGGCGCCGGATTATTTTGTCGCGCGTGGTGAGGTTGCCCGAGAAATCGATGCGCCGGACGAAAAACTGATGGCCTTCGTCCACCGACAGAGACATATCCATCAGCCCGCTGGCCTGGACGGGATCGAACGACGGCTCGGCCACGAAATCGATGAAGCCGAAGTCGCCGTACAGCTTGCGCATGTTCTCCAGGCCCTTGCGCAATTTCGCAGTCGAGAAAACATCGCCCTTGGCCATCTGGAACAGCGGCATCATCAACGCCTCCGGAGTGCGGAAAAACTTAACGCCGGTGAAGGTGATGTTGTTCAGGTGGTATAGCTTGCCTTCCTCCACCGTTATGCTCACATCGGCGGCCGTGCCGGGCTTGTTGGGGTGGAATAAGGGAATGTGCATACCCTGGCCGCCGGTTTGGCGCATAGTCACCATGGATTCGGTGACGTGCGCCGTGAAATAGCCGTGTTCCTGAAAGAAAACCTGGACGCGGCTCTTGTCTTCCTCCAGCTTGGCCGGATCGTAGGTCTTGGCGAACAAGCTCTCGAAAAAAATGGAATGCGGAATGCCGTAGGGATGCAGGTTCTTCATCGCGCGGATTACGTCTTTATCGCTAAACGCCGTATTGCCTGCTATATCAATTTCGCCCACCTTCACCTTCGGGCCTTCATCGATCTTGAACGTCAGCTCTAGCGACGACGGAGGAACACGGCGGAGCTGTGGGTCGACTTTGGCGGACAGGTGCCCATGCTCCGCCAGCAACTCGACCAGCACGTTCTTGGCGCGCTGCACCCGGTTGGGGTCGTACTGCGACTCCACCACCAGCCCAACCTTCTTGTCCTTGAAGCGGTCCAGGATATCGGACACGGTGACGGACTTGTTGCCCTCGTACTTGATGGTCCGGACCACCGGCCGCTCCACCACGACAAAGCGAATGATCCAGCCTTCCTTGCCGGGCTCGCGCTCGATGCGGAGGTCGTCGAAACGCTGGCTATTCCACAGCGCGATGAAGTCGCGGTGCAAAACCTCCTCGTCCAGCCGGTCGCCCTTTTTCGAAACAATGAGCGCTTGCAGGGTGTCCTGCCGCACGCGCCGCGCGCCGCGGAACTCGATGGCTTCGATGACGTTCGCCGGCGGCAGTCCAGGTAGCGTGGCTCGCGGGGCACTCGGTGTCGCGGGCGCAGCCACGGAAGGTGGTTGCGCGGGCTGCGCGGGTTGGGCCGGCTTGGGGGCCTCCTCCTGACCCTGCGGCACGGTCTCAAAAGGATTCGGCGGCTTGGGTGGCGGTTGTTGCTGTGGCTGTTGCTGCTGAGGGCTTTGTTGATTCTGAGCCGCAGCCCGCCGAACGCCAACAAGAGAGAGGATAACGACGGAGTAAAGCACCCAGGCCCGCAGGCAGCCCAGACTGTGAAACATCATCTAAACGGATTTCCTTTCCTCTCTGCGCGCTTGTTCCCGAGACGGCGCTTTCTCCAGACCGGTTTCAACACAGGACTGGGCAGCGCCTAAAATCGAATGTCTTATTTTAGCTGAAGTTGACGGGGCGAACCAGTGGGCCAGATGGGCGACACAGGGCGGGCTAGGCACAGGACGCGTTTGTAACCGTGGATACGGTCAAGCCTGCCCCCGGCGTCCCCCATTGGCGACGATTCCGAGAACATTATTCTGGCCGAGCCACTGAATAGCTTGGCCCATCGCTTCCACCCTGGTTGCGCCCAGGCGCGCGACCAGCAGCGTTCCGTCCACCAGGGTAGCGAGCAGGCTGGCGTCAGAGGCCGCAAGCAGCGACGGGCTATCCAGAATCACGCAGCGGAACCAGCTGGACAGGATTTCCAGCAGCCGCCGGGTCTCGACCAGGTGCAGCAATCCAAGCGGGTTGATCACCGGCTCGCCCGCCGTCATCACGAACAGGCTGCTCGCGCCGATTCTCTGGATCGTTTCAGAAAGTCCGGCTTGACCCAGCAGATAGTCGCTGATTCCCGGGCCCCGATCGATCTGAAAGGTACGATGCAGGCTCGGCCGCCGTAAATCGAAATCGCACAGCAGCGTCGGATTGTCCGCCAGTTGCGCCTCGGCCAGAGCCAGATTCGCCGCGGTAAAGGACTTACCTTCCCCTGGCGATGAGCTGGTGACTAGCAGCGTGCGGATGCCCCGCTCAGCACCGTTGCTTCGCTGTGTTATGACGTGCGCGAGGCTGGTTCGCAATGTGCCGAACTCCTCACTGGGAGTCTCCGCGGGACGCAGGGGATCGAGAAGGACGGCATCTGGCGCGGGACGAAACTTAACCGTCCGGAGCAAATCGAAATTCAACTCTAGTGCAGTGCCTGCCGCGGAGTTTCGAGTCATGCTTTTCTCCTAAAGCTTCGTCGCATAATAATGCGCCACCGAGCTGAACATGATGACAATGCCCGCCAGACACCCCACGGACCAACTCAGCCAGGCCGCGCGCCGCCGCCGCTGCACCGTTTCAGCGGGTTCAAACAACCCGATGTTTCCCAGAACGGAAATCTGCGAGTACGCGCGAATATCCTTCACGTTGTGCAGCGCCCGGTTGCGCGTTTCCTTCACGCCCGCCAGGCACAGACCTAGGAGCAAGCCGAGGCTGGTGCCAATGGCAATCATGAGCGGACGTTTCGGCTGCGCCGGCGTCTGGGGCAGGGACGGCGGATCCAGTTGCTCCAGCCGCTCTCCTTGCTGGC
Organism: Bryobacterales bacterium; assembly: GCA_003166865.1. Lineage (GTDB taxonomy): Bacteria > Acidobacteriota > Terriglobia > Bryobacterales > Bryobacteraceae > Palsa-89. The sequence continues at coordinate 22,802 of PMUP01000084.1, read as the reverse complement.
GGTTCTGAAGTGCGGTGGACATGGCCGAGCTGTTCAATCGCCGATCCAGGTCTTCGTAGTCCTTCTTGGCCAGGTCCCGATCCCGAATCAGCTCGTCGTATTCCCGAATGCCCACCGGCGTACTCTCGATACGCGCCTCATAGTTGCGGATGGTCCCATCCACCTGCGCGCTCTGTTTGCGGTAGTCTTCCATCTCGACGTCCTTGGCCTGAATCAGCCCCTGCGTCCTTTGCGCCTCCGCTTCCAGGTCGCGCCGTTCGCGGAGAAATTGCGCGCTCGCCACTCGCGGAGTTGCGGTGTCCGGCCGCGGGGGTGGGGTGGCCGCCAGGATGCTCTCCCGCTGCTTTCTCGACGCCGCCAGCAGATTCAACAACCTCTGCACGTCGGGATGGTTTTCCTTATAGCGCTCCCGCGCGGTGGCGAGCGAGTCCTCGTACTGTGCGATTTCGTGGTCCTTGTCCGCTAATTTGTCGTCGCTTCGCTCCGCCGCCTGCTCGGGGGCGTTCGGGTCTTTGAGCGCATCCAGTTGACCGCGGTAAATCCGTAATTGATTTTCATAAAGCAGCCGCTCCTGGTTCACGCGGTTCATCGACATGTTCAGGTTTAGCTTCTGCGCCTGCATGGCCGTGAGTTGCTGGTAGTTGTTCTGCTGTTCCTCGGGCAATCGGCCCATGTTCTGCGCGCGGAATACGCTCAACTTCTGCTCCAGATCGTTCAGCTTCTTCTTCGATTCCTCCCAGCGGTCTTGGAGAAATTGCGTCGTCGAGACGGCTTGCTGCGAGACCTCGCGCACATTTTCTTCCAAAAACCTGGCCACAAAATCGGTGGTGACCTTCTGCGCCGTGAAGCGCTCGCTGTAGGCGAAGCGGATCTGGAAGGCCGGGTACTGTTCGGTTTCACGCTGCCCGGCGTTTAGACTCTGCCGCACCGGGACCACCTGGACGTCGTTTAGCTTCATCTCCTCGATGACGTCGTCCATGGGCATCCGCGCCAGCTTCTTCTTGTAGAGGCCGTGCGTATTGATAATGTTGGTCAACGTGGCTCGATCGAGAATCAGTTGAACCAGCGCGTTCACGCGGCCTTGGATGTCCTGGCTGGTGTTGGCCGGCACGAAGCTTTCCGGCACTTGCGGCGGCGCGACGCGGATGGTCGCCACCGAAACGTAGGTGTCCGGCCAGAGGTACGCGATCACTACCGACGCCACCAGCGCCACGAACAATGGCGTCAGAATCCAGGCTCGGTTGCGGCACAGAATGTCGGCGTAATCGTCGATATCCAAGGGCCGCCTTCGCGTCGCGGGGGATGTTTCTTCAAGCTGCATGACTGGTTTCCCTCAGGGAACAATTATGTGATCGCCGTTCTCCACCGCGATGTTCTGCTCCAGATGCTTGCCGTTGGTCACGTCCTTATAGTTGAAGTGGCGAATCTGGCCGCCGCGCAAAACCCGGATCTTCTTGCTGTTCGCGAATTCGCGAAAACCGCCGCCCCGGCTCAGCGCCTCCAGCACCGACGTAGGCGTCACTAGCGCGAAAGACCCCGGCCGGTTCACCTCGCCGTCAATATAATATTTCTTGCTGCGAACTTCGGTGACGAACACGCTGACGTCCGGATTGTTCAGGTATTGCGTCAGCAGTTGCTTGAGCGTCGCGGTCAGCTGCAATGGACTCTGTCCAGTTGCCCGCACTTCGCCGATCAGCGGCATGGTGATCTTGCCGTCCGGCCGCACCGCCAATGGCAACGTGAAATCCGGCTCCCGCCACACGCGGACGAACAGCAGGTCCTCAGGGCCGATCTGGTATTTTTCAGGATCAACCGCCAGGGCTGTTTGTGCGCTGTCGATCTTGGGCTCTTCCGCCGCGCCTCCCATCCCGCAAGCCAGGGAGGCGAGCGCTAACGCCAGAATTCGGCTCCTCACTTGTCGCTTGCTCCTTTCCCTGCCGGTCTCTTACAGTAAGTAAGGTTGACTCAGATGAGATACTTTCTCGCAAAAACTGACCCGGAGACTTACTCCATCGATCAATTGGAGAAGGAAAAGAGAACAACGTGGGACGGAGTGAACAATCCCCAGGCCGTGCGCGCCATCCGCGAGATGCAGCCCGGCGACAAGGTGTTCATCTATCACAGCGGCGGGAATTCGGCCGTGGTCGGCCTCGCCAAGGTGGTGATGGAGGGGCGGCCCGATCCCAAGAATCCCAAATCCGCCGTGGCCGATTTCGAGTTCATCGGTCGCATCGAACCCCCGGTGACGCTCGCCGAGATCAAGCAGTCGAAACGATTCGATGACTGGGCGCTGGTCCGCCAGGGCCGTCTGTCAACCATGCTCGCGCCCGAGAATTTCGCGGAGTGGATGCGGAAGAAGAACCCGAAGGCGAAAATCTAACCCCGCAACGCCCGCAGTGTCGCGACCACCGCCCCAATCGCGGCTCCGGCGTGCACGGCGGCTTTCCTTAAAGACCACGGCTGGTCCCATGCGCCTTTCCTGGCGCCGGCGACATGTTCCGGCCGGATTCCGACCCCGACAACATGTCCCATTACCCGCTGCAAGCCCGGCGCGTGCGCAATCACCTTGAGCTGCCACGGAACTGGCAAAGGACCGCTGTTTTTGAACACTCGCACAAAGGCCTTATGGGCATTCACCTGCATCATCTGCGTCACGCGTGTCGGAAACTCGCGGCGCTGTTGCACTCGTGCGAGCAACGCTTCCGTAACCCGCCGTTCGCGCAGCGGCTCGGCCAGCAGATTCGCCGTCGCCACCGCATCCTGGATCGCCAGATTGATCCCCACGCCGCCCGCCGGCGACATGGCGTGCGCCGCATCGCCGATGCATAGCAGCCCCGGCCGATGCCAGCAACGCAAACGATTGATCTGCACGGTAAGCAGCTTGATCTGATCCCAATCGTGCAACTCGTTCACTCGATCGCCCAGATACGGGGCTATTCGCGCAATGGTCTCGCGGAACGCATCCAGTCCGTCGCGTTGGATGTCCTCGAACGAACCCTTGCGAATAATCAAACCGCCCTGAAAATAATCGCCGCGATTGATCAGGATCAGCATCTTGCCGTAGTTCACATTTCCCAACACTTGGCCGGGGTCGCCGCTCTTCCGCGAGATGCGAAACCACAGTACATCGATCGGAACTCCGAACTCTTGTACTTCGAGTCCCGCCTCCTCCCGTGTCGTCGAATGCCGTCCGTCGCAACCCACCACCAGGTCGGCTCGGATCTCGACAGCGCCTTCAGGCGTCCGCGCCTCCACTCCAGCTATATTTCCCGCCTCATGAATCAATCCCACTACCTCATGCTGCATCCGAAGATCGAAACCGGGGAACCTCCGAGCGCGCTCTGAAAGAAAATTCAGAAAGTCCCATTGCGGCATCAACGCGATGAACTTGCAGTGCGTCGCCAGATGCTTAAAATTGGCGGCTTCAACGCGGTAACCGCCGATCAGCGCGCCTACGGACGTGAGTTCTTGATGCGGCAGCTTCAGGAAATCTTCCAACAGCCCGAGCTCATACATGATCTCGAGAGTCGACGGATGCACTGTATCGCCCCGAAAATCGCGGAAGAAGTCAGCGTGCTTTTCGAGCACCATCACCGGCACGCCCTGGCGCGCCAGCAGGTACCCCAGCATCACGCCCGCCGGGCCGCCGCCCGCAATGCAGCAAGTAGTCTGAAATGTTTTCATTGTCTGGTTAGACTCGATGGAGCCGGTGCGGTTACCTGGGCCAGCGCCGCGACACTACTCGAGAAGTCGATGCTCTGAACGGCGGCGATTCAGTATTGTGGAATCGTCAGCCGGTATCGGATGGGAGGGCGGCCTTGGTCCGCCGCGAAACAAGTCTCTGATGGCTGGACCGAGCTTGTCTCCCCAAAACAGCACGACAGCCACCATGAATATCGCGAGTATTTCCGGGAAACCGATGTAGCGCATCAAGACTCCAGGATGCTAACTAGCGCGCGTTGTCGTGGTGCTCCGAATTGACGTAATGCCCGGCGTCGTTGTCGACGCAGCGAGCCGCTTCATCGAGCGTGTCCGGTTGCAGGGTCAAGGTACGGGAAATGATCCACGGCTTGGCGAGAACCGCCGGATCGTCGGCCGTCATTTGATACTGAATCGTATCTCCAACCCGCCGCAGCCGTTCCACTACGTGCAATTTGTTGGTGTGAAAAAAACCGTTGTCGGCCAGCCACGAATCATCGGTCAACCGGGTGACATCCACCACCAGCGTGTCGCCGTCCCAGCGTCCGATGGAATCGCCGTTATACGAATCCTCCAGCTCTGGATTCGTACTAAGACCGCGGCCGTCCATCGGAATCGCTCGCCAGTAATTGCCGGTCGAGTCCGCGTACAGGAACACTACCTGTTTGGACGTCTGCACGATTTCTTGCGGAGGGCCAATCCGCGGCACTCCTGGAGGCCCGCAATGCAACGTTTGATCTTCCTTCACCTGATTGTCGTTGAGCTTCTTGACCTTCGCCATAAATTGCGCCTTGTATTCCGGTTCCGGATCAGGCATGGCCTTCGGCGCTGGTGGACCGCCGGCCGTGGAGCGCGGCACGGATTGTCCGAAATTAACAACAAAAGAATTGTCGCCGACCTTCGCTACCAGACCTCCAAAAAAGTGATGCCATACGCCGGTCAGATCGGGGTGTCCATCCGCCGTATGAGGCGTCGGTTTCGATGCCGCATCCGGATATCTTGCGGCTTCGACGGCGTAGCTGGTGGCCGGAGGACCGTAATTCGTCGCCTGATTCTGGCAGAAAGCGTTCACGGGGGCCATCAGGGCCGCCAGCCCAAGGCCAACGATGCCCGCGGCATGAGTGGTTAAACGGAATTCCATGAATTTTCCTCCTATTTGGCCGGAGCCTGTGCGGGAACCGGAGCCGCCGGTGCGGGGCCGCCCCCGAGGTTATAGAAATGACCGTCCGGATAGGCCAGCTTCAACACGAACCCGAAGGCGTCGGTCCCATCTTTCGCCGGATATGCCGTAACAGTCGCCTCGGTGCCGTCGAGTAACTTCTCTTTTGTGAGGCCACTGCCTTTCATGAACATCGGAGGCACCGACTGCAGCCTCCACGTTGTGACCTTTCCATTTTCGTCCTTCACATCCAAGTAAATGAAAATGTGCGGATTTACCCAGTCCACTTTGGACACCACGCCCTTCAAGGTAACAACCTTTCCCGAGTCGAACTCGGCCGACACGGCGTGATGCGCAACCAATGGCAATGCGGAAGCGAGCGCTACTACCGCGGCGAGCGCCAGACGTTTCTTTGTTCTCACGGTTGTCCTCAAGGCGGATCTCCTTCGTGTTAATCAGGTTATAACGTTCAGCGGGAACCGTGTCAAGCCCCGCCCTCTTGGGCCATGTTACCTTCAGTTTTTGGATCTCACTCAGCTCTTCGATCTCTCCTTCCACGCCCAGCGCGACCACACCGCGCTTGAATTCCAAGGCGCTAGTTACACCTTCGGCGAGATCGACGCCCGCAGCAATCGCCTGGCCCAGTTGCTTGTGCGCCGCAGCCTCAAAACAGGCGACCGCCTCTGCGTCTACCTCGCGAATTGCCTCGAAATGATCGACGTGTATCTGGCCTGCGTCAAGCTCGGCGTGATCTTCGTCCCGATCAACATCCTGTATCGCGAGCGCGAGCTGTCGCACATCCTCACCGATGCCGAGCCTGCGGCCGTCGTCTCTGCTACTCCCCTCCCGAGCACCGCACCGGTTTGGAATCCCGCGGATCTCACGCGCGAAGCCGCCTCACTTCCGAACGAACGGCACGAAGTCGCCCTTGACGGCGATACGCCCGCCGGCATCATTTATACTTCCGGCACCACGGGCGTATCCAAGGGCGCCATCCTCACGCACAACAACTTCGCCGCGAATGCGCTCAATCTTCTAACGTGCTGGCAAATCTCCAGCGCCGATCGTTTCCTGCTCGCGCTGCCGCTATTCCATGTGCACGGCCTTGGTAACGGATTGCATTGCTGGCTCATCAGCGGCTGCCGCATGCGTTTGCTCGAGCGCTTCGAGCATCAAAGAGCCGCGGCCGAGTTCCTCGATTTCCGTCCGACGCTGTTCTTCGGCGTCCCCGCGATGTACGTCCGCCTTCTCGATATCGCACCTGAACAAGCGCGTGAGATCGGCGGCTTCATGCGGCTCTTCGTCTCAGGATCGGCGCCTCTTCCCGCGCATATCTTTGAAGAATTCCGCGAGCGCTTCGGACACGCTCCGCTCGAGCGCTATGGTATGTCCGAAACACTGATGAACATCAGCAATCCCTACACCGGCGAGCGCCGTCCCGGTAGCGTAGGCCTGCCCCTGCCCGGCGTTTCCGTAAAGCTGCTCGATTCCGAAGGCCGCCCGGTGGCCGATGGCGACGCCGGTGAAGTGCATCTCAAGGGCCCCAACATTTTTGCCGGTTACTGGCGGCGCGACGACGCCACGCGCGCGGCTTTCGTCGACGGCTATTTCCACACGGGCGACATCGCCACGAGATCTTCCGATGGCTACTACACACTGTGTGGCCGCCAGAGCGATGTCATTATCTCGGGCGGCTTCAACATCTATCCCAGAGAGATCGAGGAATTTCTCCAGGAGCAGGATGGCGTCGCGGAAGCAGCGGTGGCGGGGGCGCCAGATCGCGTGCGGGGCGAAGTCCCCGTCGCTTACGTCGTCACAACGCGCGGCCCTGATTCACGAGATCTCCCCAGGGAGCTCGAAGCCGCCTGCCGCGAAAAACTCGCGTCGTTCAAAGTTCCGCGATCGTTCATCTTAGTCGACAAGCTCCCGCGCAACGCGCTCGGCAAAGTCCAGAAGCACCTTTTGCCCAAGGAAGCTCCTGGACCCCGCTAAACCGCGCTCACGCAAGCTCGACCGGCACCAGATCCTCGTTTTGGTTCAGCTTGCGCCACTCCTTGGCGGTAATGAATCCGATCTTCTGCCGTTTGGAATCGGCTTCCAGCACCCACGCGATCTCCTTCATCGCCCAGAGCGCCGGCTGCGCGCGATCCACGTAGCGGTTGCACTCGGTCACTCGCATTTGAATCGCTTTTTCCATCAGCGAACAGTACACGTACTCCTCGCTGTCGGCCGGACCGCGCATCACCACGCCATTGGAGCAGGAATCGCACAGACGCGGCGCATCCACGGATCGAGTTCCTTGAAAGACTTTGATTTTGGTCATAGTTACTCCTGCGCACCGCTGAAAGCTTTAGGGGAGGACTACTGAACCAGGAAGGTCGAGAGGCCGCCCACGAATGTTACGAATCGCTTTCGATCGTCAGCAATAGATTGCAACGGGCGCGCCTCCTTTCGAGAGAGTTGGGGACCCAATCAAAATAACATGCGGGTTCGCGATCCACCAAGAAGTTTTTGATTAATCTTGTTAACCACCCGCGGCGAGTGGCACCACAATCTTGCGGCGCATCGTGAGCACCGTCTCGTTGCGCTGGTTGACTCCACGGTGTTCGATGGCAACCACGCCGCGCCCATCCGGCAACAGGTTCTTGTCGACGATGATCGACTCGGCGTAGATGGTGTCGCCATGAAACACCGGCCCGGCGTGGCGAATTTCCGAGTATTCCAGGGTCTCGAGAGCACGGCCGCCGACATCCCCCTGGCTCATGCCGATTACCAGGCTGATCACGATAGGCCCTTCCACCAGCCTGCGCCCATGCTGCGTTCCCGCTGCAAAGTGTTCGTCAATGTGCAGCGGATGCTGGTTCATGCTCAGAAGACTCAACAGCGTGTCGTCGAATTCGGTGATGGTGCGGCCAGGCCAGTGCCGGAAGGTTTGGCCGGGCTCCAGTTCGTCGAAATAACGGCCGTAGCTCATATCAAAGCTACCGTCCGATTTTCAACCGTTTGAAGAAGTACGCGGGATAGACCTGCGTCACCATCGGACGCGGCGCCAGATCGGGCGTGCCGTGCTCTTCGTTCTTGTAGATGTACGGAACAACAGCAACCAATTCCCAGCCTTCGTCGGCCAGGCTTTGGATCTCGCGAGCATCCGCCTGTTTATATTGCGCGGGAGAAGTTTCGCGCGGCATCAGCGATTTCACTTCATAGGCCGGGCGATCGGCAGGCCGTTGCGCCCAAAGCAATAGCGCCGCCACGGCACAGCAGCCGATCAAAAGGATGATGCGTCTCATTGAAAAACCAGACGCTGCGGAATTCACAACCGTGCAGAAGTTTCTAGTGGCCGACGACGGCCCGAAGCGACATTTCGCGACGCGCCGTGTCACCAGCGAAGGGGTTGCGTAAGCCTAAATAAACCAGCCCGAGGCCGCCAGCCAGAAATGCCAGCGCCAACACTCCGGTTATAGGCAATGGGAGGAAACCCAGCTTCGCAGCCTTCAGGAGCCACAAGTTAGCGCAGGTCAGGTTGATGGCGTTCCGGAATGAAGCTAGATACTCCGGAGCAGACATGCTCGCGATACGCGCTTCTTCCGAAGGGGATTCCGAGCCGGCAGACTCGCGATCCGAGGTCATGGACCGCGTTGGGAAACTGAACGAACCCCGCAGGATCGTGGGGAACTCTTCCCACTGAGCGATGAGAAGTGACCCATGCCATGGCTTCGGTTGGTGGTGACCACTGTTGTAGTTCACCATCTGGTAGTAGCGTGTCGCCGGGTACGGCAAGCCGCTCAACTGGATGAAGACAGAGGCGACAGCCAGAGTTGCAAAGACAATCCTTGCGATGGCCCGATTCTTGCGCCATTGCTCGAACAGCATGACCAGGGGCAGAGCGGCAAATGGCAGACAGGGCAGGAGTAACCGCGGTCCATACGCCCATCCGCCGTGCCACGCGACATAGCACGCGAAGAATAGGCCGCCCTCTAGCAAGATTGTCAGTGACAGCGCACTCTCCAGGGGCCGCACTTTCCAGAACCGCACGAGAGCCAGAGGAACCAAGACAATCCACGGCGTGAACCATACCAGACCGACTTCGCCGTCGAAAAGGAGACCGCGTGTCCCTTCGATCAGTGGATTCGACAGGAGGTAAGCCACGGTGGGATACGCCAAATGGTACCCAGTCTTTGTGACGTCGCCAAAGCGGAGATAGTTCGTCCAGGCCACTAACCCTATAGGCACCAGCGCGCCGACCCCAAAAATAACGGCGCGAGAAAGTCGACGGACCCAGCTACCGGAATTTGGGAGGGCGATGCAGTAGGCCGCGAACGCCGGCGCAAATATGAGACCGAATACCCGGCAGCCGACGCTGCAGCCGAAAACGAAGCCAGCAACCAGGAATCCGCCCGGGCGGCGAGCGATGCAAAGGAGATAGGCCCCGGTCAGCAGCGCGAGAGTGAAGAAGGTCTCTGAATAGAAGTTCTTCACGCTATGGAACCAAAGGACCGTACCGAAAAAGAGCACCAGTGCTGTGACTACCGAGGGTTTCCAGGAGAAACCCATCCGGGTCAGCCATAGCACTAGCACAATCGGGATGAGCGCCCCGGCGAGCAGGCTGCTCATGGACACGAGGAATTGGGACAGAAGATTGGGGTCCTTGTGCGTCAGCTTCGCCAGCTCTTCGCCCGCGACCAATGGGAGCGCTGCAATGGCGGACGGCAACAGCCCAAAGCCCGCGTATAGGCGGCCGTCAACACCGGGTACACAGTGATTGCCGTCCGGAGTAGGCTGGCAAGGAGATGCTTCGAAAGAGCCCTTATGCACGATGGATCGCGCAACATTGAACATGGCCGCGCTGTCCGGGTTTGCGATATAACCCTGGGCCGTGAGGATTGAGAGCATCACGATTCCGGCGTACAAGGCGGCTAGTCTGGCTGTTTCCGAACGCAAGTAGGCATCCCTCAAGAAATTGAGCCCCGCGCCCAGCGGAGGAAACTATTTTGTCATAGTTTGACGCACCGGTAAGGTGCACGGCTAAGCCTTTGGATGCGCCTTGTCGTACACCGCCATCAGATCGGCCACCGACACCTGCGTGTACTTCTGGGTCGTCGACAGCCGGGCATGCCCGAGCAATTCCTGGATGGCGCGCAGGTCGGCGCCGTCGCTCAGCAGATGCGTGGCGTAGGCATGGCGCAGGCTGTGCGGATGAATGGAAGAGTCGCCGGTAATCATCCGCGCGTAAAACTTCACGATGCCGCGCGCGCCGCGATCGGTGAGCCGTCCCCCGCGATGGTTCAGGAAAATCGCACGCTCGCCGCCCGTTGCTGGCTTTCTGAGTCCTAGATAGCGGTCCAGCGCATCTGATGCCTTGCCCGCATACGGAACCTGCCGCTCCTTCTTGCCCTTGCCGCGCACGCGCACCCAGCGCTCGCTGAAATCGAAATCCTCCAGATTCAACCCGACCAGTTCGCTGATGCGCAGCCCGCAACCGTACAGCAACTCGAAGATTGCCAGATCGCGCGTGGGAAAAGGCCGCTCCAATTTGTCCGCCATGGGCGCGACACCGTCCACCAACGCGTTGGTCTGCTCGGCCGTCATTACGAACGGCAGCGATTTCGGAGCCTTCGGAGTACGCACCATCCGCGCGACGTTTTTCACCACCACGCCTTCGCGCAGCAGAAACTTGAACAGCGAACGCACGGATGCCAGTTTCCGGCGCATGCTGACGGCCGTCAGCCGTTGCTCGTATAAATGTCCCAGCCATTCCCGGATCGCCAGCGCGTCGATGTCGTCCACGGCGGGGCTTCGCTTCCCCGGAATAATAAAATAATCGACAAACTGCCCCAGATCCGACGCGTAATTCCGCACCGTGTGCGCGGAGGCATTCTGGCGCCGAAGCTCGTCCAGAAAGCGCTCGATCTGACCGGCGAGCTCAGACATAGACAGACCGGTATTCGTCCAGCTTTTCTAGTGCGCGCCGGCAGACCTCGGCGTGCCGGGCCTTTTTGTCGTGGCGGAACCGCAGGCGCGTCGCTTCATCCAGCGCCGGCAGCAAGTCAAATGTGATGTTAGCGGGCTGATAATCGCGCGCATCCGCGCCCGAAACATACGCGCACAACGATCCGATGGCCGTCTCGCGTGGAAACGGCCGGATCTCCGCGCTTGCCGACAACTCCGCGGCGTGCCGTCCCGCAACCAAGCCGGTCGCGATGGATTCCACGTACCCTTCCACTCCCGAGATCTGGCCCGCGAAGAATGCGCGCGACCGTGTCCGAAGTTGGAGCGTGTTCGTCAGCAGCGCGGGCGCATTGATGTAAGTGTTGCGATGTATCTGCCCATAGCGCAGAAATTCGGCGCGCTCCAACCCTGGAATCATGCGGAGTATCCGTGCCTGCTCTGGAAACCGCATGTGATTTTGGAATCCCACCAGGTTATAGCTCGCGGAGCGCAAGTTTTCCTGCCGCAATTGCACCACCGCGTAAGGCCGCCGCCCGGTGCGCGGATCCTCCAGTCCCACCGGCTTCATCGGACCGAACCGCAATGTCTCGCGCCCGCGCCGGGCTAATTCTTCGATGGGCAAGCAGGCTTCAAAGAATCGGGCATTCTTTTCCGGGCGGTCCTCCGGAATATGCGCAGGCACAGCCTCGGCCGCGAGAACCGCGTCCACGAATCGCTCATATTGCTCCCGATCCAGCGGACAATTCAAGTAGTCGTCCGTGCCGTCCAGCGACTTGCCATAGCGCGAGGCGCGAAACGCGATGGCAAGGTCGATCGACTCCGCTTCCACGATGGGGCTGATCGAGTCATAAAAGAACAGCCGATCCACGCCCGTGATGCGTCCTATGTCTTCCGCCAGCGCGTCGCTCGTCAGCGGCCCCGTGGCGACGATCGTGATCGCGTCTTCTGAAATTGACGCCGCCTCCGCGCGTCTCAGTTCGATGCGCGGGTGTCCCTGGATGGCGCGCGACACCTCTCGCGCAAACACTTCGCGATCCACCGTCAGCGCTTGGCCGCCTGGCACGCGAGCCTCCCGCGCCGCGCGCAATAACAACGAGTCCAACCGCCGCAGCTCTTCCTTCAGCAGCCAGGGCGCCGAGTTTTCCGCCTCGCTCTTGAGCGAATTGCTGCACACCAGTTCCGCAAGCTGGTCCGTTTTATGCGCCGGCGTCGGCCGTTGCGGGCGCATTTCAAACAGCACGCAATCCAAGCCCGCCGTCGCGATCTGCCACGCGGCTTCCGAACCCGCCAAGCCGCCGCCCAGAATGTGAATCGGATCCACTAGGTCCAGGATACAGCGTGGCAGGCGCTAAACTGAATCTTCGTGACCTGCCGCTCTTGCGCGAAAGACATACCGGACTCCAGCCGCTTCTGCCTATCCTGCGGGGCAGTGCTCGATGGCGCGCCGCTGGTCACCCAAACCGTCGCCGTACCCCCATCCACGCCAACTCCGCCCCGCACTCCTTCCCATCTCTCCTCTTCCTCCGGTTCGCTCCCCGCGGGCCGCTTTCTGCCCGGCGCGCTGCTCGCCAATCGTTACCGCATCGTGGCGCTCCTCGGCCGCGGCGGGATGGGCGAAGTCTATCGCGCGCACGACCTCACACTCGGCCAGGAAGTCGCGCTCAAGTTCCTGCCCGAAGTTGCCGCGCGCAATCCAGCCGCGCTCGCCCGCTTCTACAATGAAGTCCGCATCGCTCGCCAGGTCTCGCACTCCAACGTCTGCCGCGTGTACGATATCGGCGAAGTGGAAGGCCAGCCGTACCTGTCCATGGAGTACGTGGATGGCGAAGATCTCGGCTCGCTCTTGCGCCGCATCGGCCGCCTGCCGTCCGACAAAGCCGTCGAAATCGCGCGCCAGTTGTGCGCTGGCCTGGCCGCCGCGCACGCCAAGGGTGTCCTGCATCGCGATCTGAAGCCGGCCAATGTGATGCTTAACGGCCGCGGTCAGGTGGTGGTCACCGATTTTGGATTGGCCGCGCTCGCCGATGAAATCCCAGGCGAAGAAATTCGCAACGGAACCCCCGCCTACATGGCGCCCGAGCAACTGGCCGGGAGAGAAGTCACGGTGCAAAGCGACATCTATTCGCTGGGGCTGGTGCTCTACGAAATCTTCACCGGCAAGCGCGCATTCGAAGCCTCCACGCTGGCCGAGTTGGTGCGCCTGCACGGCGAGACCAGTCCCGTCAATCCGTCCACGCTGGTGAAGGAACTCGATCCCGCTGTCGAGAGCGCCATTCTGCGCTGCCTCGATCCCGAGCCTTCGAAACGTCCGTCGTCCGCTCTCGCCGTGGCTGCCCGTCTCCCGGGCGGAGATCCATTGGCCGCCGCTCTCGCCGCCGGTGAAACACCTTCGCCCCAAATGGTGGCGGCATCGGGCGAAACCGCGGCGCTCTCGTGGAAAATTGCAATTCCAAGTTTGGCTGCCGCTCTCGTTGGTCTTGTGGCTTTTGTGTTTCTGGCCGCGACCTCCAGCATGATCGAAAGAGAACAGCTCACCAAACCCCCTGAAGTGCTGGCCGACAAGGCGCGCGATCTGATCCAGAGCCTCGGCTACACCGCCCCGCCAAGCGACTCCGCGTATGCCTTCGGCGACAACAACGATTTTCTGAACGCGGTTGAAAAAGCCGACAAGCCGCACCCGCACTGGGACGAAATTGCTCGCAGCCGTCCCTCCCCGCTGAAGTTCTGGTATCGCCAAAGCCCCGGACCCCTGCTGGCTGAAGGCATGGATAGCGACATGTTAATCGCGGGTGTCATCGCGGAGCGCGATCCCAAACCCACCATGTCGGGCATGATCGATGTCCAGCTCGATCCCCAGGGCCGGCTCACTTACTTCGAGGCTCTACCTCCCGAAAAAGAAGCCCCGCCCGCACAAACTCCTCTGCCCGATTGGAATGCTCTCTTCGCCGCCGCCGGCCTCGACATGTCAAAATTCCAACCCGCCACGCCAATCTGGGCTTCGCTTGCGGCCTCCGATGTGCGCCAGGCCTGGACCGGTGAGTGGCCCGGATTCAACCACCGCCCGCTGCGCGTGGAAGCCGCCGCCTGGCATGGACGCCCGGTCTTTTTCTCTCTCATTGGACCGTGGACTCGCGCGGCCCGCATGCCCTCTAGCGAGCCCGCTGGTGCCGGCCAGCTCGCCGCCCGAATTCTGCTGGCCATCGCAATTCTTGCGCCGATTCTCGCCGCCGTGTTCCTGGCACGCCGGAACTTCGTGCGCGGCAAGGGCGACCGTCGCGGCGCGATGCTCCTGGCGATTTTAATATTCTCTCTCCACATGGTGCTATGGACGTTCCAAGCCCACTTCTCCTCGGCCGGGAATTTCACTTATCTCCTGGCGCTGGCCATCAGCGGCGCGCTGTTCTGGGGTGGCGTGGTGTGGGTGTTGTATCTGGCGCTGGAGCCGTACGTTCGCCGTTACTGGCCGCAGGCCCTCATCTCGTGGACTCGTGTATTCGCCGGGCGCTGGCGCGATCCGTTAGTCGGCCGTGATGTACTTTATGGCGCGGTCCTCGGCATCCTCTTCTGCAATATCTTTGTCCTCGCCTATCACCTGGCAGCCCGGCTCGGCGCGCCTCCATCCCACCCGGGCCTCGACTATCTCGGAAGCGCGAGGATCGCCATAGGATCGTGGCTGGAACATCTTCCAGACTCCATCAGTTCCACGCTGCTCCTGTTCCTGCTGCTCTTCCTGTTCCGCGTGTTGTTGCGGAAATCCTGGCTCGCCGCCATCGGCTTTATCCTGCTGTTCACCGCCCTCAAATCGGTTTCGTCCGACTATCCAGCGGTGTCATGGCCCATCGAAGCCATTCTCTACACCGTGCTCGCCGCCGGAGCCTTGCGCTTCGGATTAGTGGCGCTCGTGGTCGCTCTCTACACCGCCGACCTGGCGCTGAACATCCCAGTCACGCTGAACCCATCGGCCTGGTACTTCAGCGGCGCAACACTGGCGCTCGGAACCGTCGCCGCCCTTGCGATCTGGGGCTTCTACACCGCGCTCGCCGGCCAGGTGCCGTGGAAGACCGCGGACTAAATTGACCGGAACAAGAGCTCTTCAAGAGCCTTCCGCCGCACCTGCCACAATTCGAGCTCCTTCTGATGAACGTGCAGCTTGCACTCGCCCTCGTCACTAAAGGTCAGGGTCACCTCAAACATCGCGCCTGCCTCGTCTTTCACTACAATCGCGTGTTCGGAAAGGCTGAATATCACCGACTTGCGAAAATCCCCGGCCTTCAGGAGGACCGTAAAGTCGCCGTCGCCATCCGCGACCGAAAACTCATAAGGCGCATTGTTAGGGCGCAGTGCGTTGCGGGTTTTGACGTCCTCCTCAACTTGTAATCTGAGTTCCTTGAACACGTTCGGGAAAGAACATTGGGAACGCTTGGTTACCCAGTCGGACTTCGGCGTTTCCTTCTCTGCCTTGTTGTTCTCCGCTTGGCCGTTTTCAACCTTCTCGCTCATTCTCCCAAAATACTACACGGCGGCCATTCTGAATTCCTGGTCTTCCTTGTATTCCTCGTGTTCCTCGGTTCCCCTGCGTTCCTTTACCCCGTCCGCCGCACGCTAATCCCCCCGCCCGACGTGTGCAGATAAAGCAGCGGTCCACCGCCATTCAGTGGCGCGTGGAGTTCGCGCCGATGCCGGTCGCCGCTACTCGGCACCGGAAAGTCCGTCCAAACTGTTCCGCCGCTGGTGGAGGCGTCCAGATCCATGCGAATGTCCTTGCCCAGGCTCACGTCGATACTCCCGCCAGACGTGTTCAACCGGCACTCCTGCTTCGGTTGCCCCCGCAGCGTCGCCGTCACGCCGCCTCCGGAAGTGGAAGCGTCAATCGCACCCGTGGCCTCACGCACCTCAATACTCCCGCCCGACGTATGTGCCTTCACCCGGCCGGATGCCCGATCAATCGAAATCCCGCCACCGCTGGTGGACGCATCCACGTCCCCGGCAACTTCCTTGATGTGGATGGACCCGCCGGACGTGCGCACATAGGCGCTGCCCTTGCCACCATCCAGCGTGATGCTCCCGCCCGACGTGCGGCCGTTGACTGGGCCGTCGATGTCATCGAAGTTCAGCGAGCCACCCGAGGTGCGCGCGTTTATTTCACCCTTGAGATCGCTCACCGAAATCGGGCCCCCGGAAGTCTCAACGTCGGCGTCGAACTTGTGCGGCACCGTGATGCGATACTCCACCTCGCGCAGCCAGGCCGAATATTCCAGGCATCGCCCGTTGTGGCAGATCGGGTGGCCGCCGCCGGCCACCAGGGTGTCGAACATCCACAAAAGCGATTGCGGCTTCCAGCCGTTTAGAAATGTGCCGTTCACACGGATGTCAGAGCCCTCCTGTGCCACGTCCAGCTTGAAATCGCGCAGCATCCGGTCGAACTCCCCGCGAGAGGGCGGAAGACCGCGGAAGTACACCTCCACCTCGACTTTCTTTGCGTCGCCGGGCTGGACCCGGATCGCACCGAATTCAGCGTTCAGGGCCAAACGAGTAGCCGAGGAAACCGGCGCCGATTTCCGGACGCGGTCCTCGGTATCAAAGGCATGTAGAAATGAAGCGCAGGCGAGCGCCGCGGTAAGCAAACGGAGCACGGTGTGACCTCCTAATAACAAGTATTACGTCCCAGCCCGCATTTCGTTCGCAAAATTCCCGCCCTCCCCGCCCGCCTGGGCTATAATCAACCGATGGACCGCCAGTTGCTAAACGGTCCTCTTCACATGCGCGGCATTTTCTTATCTATACTACTGCTCACCCCGGCAGCCTTCGCTGAAGGCCCTGTGGCTCCTGTTGAATCCGGCCCTTCGATCATCAAAGCGGTTCGAGTCGCCGGCACCTCCTCGCCTGTGGATTTGAAGACACAGGTGGGCCAGCGTTTCGACGTCAGCATCGTCCAGGGCGATGTTCACCGCCTCTGGGCCACCGGCCGCTTCGATGACATTCGCGTGGATACCAAGCCCCAGGAGGATGGCACCGCGGTGATGTTCAGCGTGGTGGAAATGCCGCAGTATCTGCTCCATACGCTGAAGGTTGAGCCCTCTACGTTTGGACTGCAGATGAACCTTCCCGAAGGCACTCCGATTACCCAGTTGCGCGCCCACCAGATCGCCAATCAGGCCCAGCAGTCCCTTCGATCCGACGGCTTCCGGAACGCCACCGTGGATTACGATATCGTGCCGTTCCTCGGCCAAAAGGTGGACCTGCATCTCAACATCGATGCCGGCGAGCGCATACGCGTCAAGCAAGTGGAGTTCACCGGCGATACTGCGTTCGACCCCAAGGAGCTTCGCGGCACCCTCCACGCCCTCAAAATCAAGCGCGTCACGCCGCCCATCCCCGGTGTGTGGGACGGTTGGCGTCTCTACCCCGGCTACAGCCCCGAAAGCGTGCAAGGCGACTTGGCGCTGCTGCGCTCATACTACATGTCCAAGGGCTACTTCGACGCTACCGTCAAAGCGGATGACGTCGAAATCGCTCAAAAAGCCGCGCATGTCAAGATTAAAGTCGAGGCCGGGCAACTCTATCACGTGCGAACCTGGCAGGTCTCGGGCAATGGAGTTCCCACCAAGGTGGTGCACCCCCTGAACGGCCTGATGCGCTCCCAGAATTACTGCTCCACTTTGTTTGTCGCACGGCGCGAGGCCGAGCACGAAGGCATTCTGGATTTCACCGTCAACATGCAGGTCCAGCCCACCGCGGAGAGCACTCCTGAGGCTCCGGAAGCCAATCTGGCCACCACCATCCAGCGCGGCAGCCCGTACCACGTCGGCCGGATCGAATTCAACGGCAATCGCCACTTCACCGAAGCCACCGTGCGAAGCAATTTTCTGCTCGACGAAGGCGACTTGCTCGACGAACATGTGCTGCGCAAGAGCATGGCGCGCCTGAACGAGGCGAACCTGTTCCAGCCCATCAACGAGCGCAATACCATCCTCCACACCGATCCGAACACCCACATCGCCGACATCGATATCCGGCTGATGGAGCGCAAGCGCGGCTCTTGGAACATTTCAGGACCGGTGGGTCCGGCCAGCGTCGCGGGTCCGCTTGAAGCCTCCATCCGTACGCAGCTTCCCGCCTGGGGACGGGGCCTGCTGGAGGCCTCCACCTATACGGTCTCCCTCACCATGTTCGCGTTCGTCCATCCCTTGATTCCCGGCATTGGCCTTCCGAAGATCCCGTTCCTCCCCATCGCCGCCCTCAACCGGCCATATACGCCTGGCGAAGGTTGGAAATCGGGGTTCATGATCGCGCCGCAACTGGGCTGGGAATACATCGTGATGGGTTATGGACTGACGCAGCTACGGCATCGTTTGACGCCGGTGCTGACAGGCGACCGTGGTCTGGAGCCGGAGCTCGCCGTCACCGTGGAAACCCCCGCCACCCAAACCACGATGTTCTGCCAACCGCCCGCCCCGCGTTATTACCCGGTGCGTAATGCGCTCGCCATGGCCCTGGGGTTTGTGGCTTCGATGTCGGGACTCTAACGCTCAGCGCCGGTTAATCAGCCAGAACACCAGCGTTACAACCGCGCTGATCAGCAAGCAGGTCACCAGAGGAAAATAGAATACCGAGTGCTTGCCCCGGATCACGATGTCGCCGGGCAAGCGCCCGAGTCGAATCGGTGGCCTCGCCCCCAGCGAAACCACCACGCCGAGCACGGCAACCAGCAGCCCCAGCACGATCAACATCCGTCCCAAGCTCATTCCGCCTTCATTCTATCGCCCATTCAACCTATTACCGCCGCCTCCCCAGGATCTCGTAAACCGGCTTGTTGTCCGCAAACACCCGCCATTCCACAACGCTGCCGTCGCGGATCACCGCCTTCCAGGCCGCTGGTATCCGCCATAACTCGCCGTCGATTGTCCCTCCGGCCTCACCAGCACACAGCAGCGTATCGCCGTCGGCCATCACATGGTCCACGCGAATCCAGTAGTCTGGACACATTGTGAAATAGCCCCGCCAACCAACTTCCATGGATCTTGCGCCCTCCACGCGATTCCCCAGCGCATCCACGAACACGTGATCTGCGGCCATCAGCCCGCTCATTGCAGCCACGTCGTGGGCGTTAATGGCAGCTACCCATTGTTTGAAAACTTCGTTAGGGCTCATAGTGGCCATCTGGGAAACAGCCTACCATCGCACAGCCTTCACCTTGACATCCCCCGAGCAGGTCCGCTACGCTCAAGTCCGGAGCCGCACTCGGTCACAAAGCCTCCGGCGCGTTCGCGCGGGTTCCCGAAAAAGCCGCCCATGCTCAGCACCGACATTCTGTCTTGGAAACAGCTCTCGCGGCGCAAACAGAAGCCTGTCCACCTCATCCTGTTCATCACCGACCATTGCAACGCCAAGTGCGGACACTGCTTCTACTGGGAGAATTTGAACCAGGGCGAATCGCTCAAAACCGATCATATTGAGAAGATCTCCAACGCCATGGGCGAGCTGGTCTGGCTCGACATCTCCGGCGGTGAGCCGTTTCTGCGTAAGGATATCGATCAGATCTGTCATCGCTTCCTCGATTTCAATCAGGCTAAGTTCATCAACATCCCCACCAACGCCATCCAGACGGGCGTTATCAAACGATCGGTGGAAGGCATCCTCGCGAACACCAATGCATTCCGCCTGAACATCGCCCTGTCGATCGATGGCATCGGAGAAAATCACGACAGAGTCCGCGGCGTCCCCGGCAATTACAAGAAAGCCCTCGCCACCATGGAAGCCCTGCGCGAGGTTCGCTCGCGCGATAAGCGACTGTCGTTGAGCGTTGTCACCACCGTGATGCGCAGCAACATCGAGGACGTGAAGCGCCTGCTCCACCTGGGTGTCGATGAGTGGGATCTCGATTATCATTCGCTCAATATTCTGCGCGGCACTCCCATGGATTCGGCCCTGCAATCGCCTACTCCCGAGCAATACGCCGAAATCTCGAAGCTCCAGTTGCAGCTCTGCCGCCGCTATTTTCATGGACGCTGGGGCGGCTTGGGCGGCTGGACCGCCACCGTCGGCCGCTTCGTGCTCAATCGCTATTACATGCAGGAGCTCAAGGGCAAACCGAAGGACACCTCCTGCAACGCGGGCGACGTGAGCTGCGTCATCGACGCCAATGGCGACGTCTACTTCTGCGAATTGCTCAAGCCAGTCGGCAACCTCAAAACCTATGATTGGGACTTCGACCGCCTCTGGCACGATTTTCAGGCCACCGAGCTCCGCAATAAAGTCCAGAACGGGTGCCACTGCACCCACGAATGCTTCCAGACCAAGAATCTGATTTTCACTCCGTGGCGGTTGGTCTGAAAATTGGTGTAGAGGCTCGTGTATAAGGCGAAATTTCGGAAGCTGGTCCAGCCCCTGGTCCCCGCCTTCGTCATGCGCTGGATAGACCCCTTTCACACCGAACTGCTCGAGCACCTCACCGAAGCCGCTCGCAAGTTGCCCGCCGGTTCGCATGTATTGGACGCCGGCGCCGGCGAGTGTCCCCACGCCCCCCTGTTCGCTCACACCCGATATGTCCGTTTGGATCGCGGCATCGGCGACAAGGCCTGGGACTATTCGAAAATCGAAGTGCTCGGCGACATCTCCGAATTGCCCTTCTGCGACGGCGCTTTCGATGCCGTGATCAACATCCAGGTACTGGAACATTTGAAGGAACCCAGTATCGGGATCAACGAAATGGCGCGCGTGCTGAAGCCAGGCGGCCAGTTGATTCTCACCACGGTGCAATGTTGGGAGATCCACCAGCACCCCAACGATTTTTTCCGCTACACCCGCTACGGCCTCACATATTTGTTTGACAAGGCGGGCCTGGAAAGCCGCGTCGAAGCCCTCGGCGGCCTGTTCTGGCTGATCGGTTTCCGCTTGATGGCCATCTTGAGCTTCTTTCAGAAAGGCTGGCGCTGGCTGATTTTCGCGGTGCTCCTTCCCATCTTCGGCTTCGCGATTCCCGTGGTCTGCTACTTCCTCGATCCGGTGGACCGCCGCCGCGACTACACGCTCGGCTATTTTTGCTGGTGTCGTAAACCGTGACCAGCTCGCTCATCATCATTACGTTCAACCGCGCCGCATTGCTCGAACGAACTTTGGCAGGCCTTACGCGGCAAACGCGACGAGTTGACGAGGTCATCGTCGTTGACAATGGCCCGACGCCCGACACCGAACGAGTCGCGTCCTCCTTCACCGCGCGCTACGTGCCGGAACCGCGGCGGGGTTATGGGTATGCGCGCAATCGCGGGCTCGCCGAAGCTCGTGGCGACGTGATCTACTTCTTGGATGACGATTGCGTTCCCGAGCCCGATTGGGCCGATGTGCTCTGGAGCGTTCTCCACTCAGGCGAAGCCGATCTCGCCAGCGGCTCGCGCACTCCAGGCCAGCCGGGCTTGGCCGCAAGGCTGGAATATCTCTCCACCGATGGTCCCGTTTTGTCACCCGCTCTCACCGCTGGTCCCGCGCGGCACCTGTCGACCTCGAACTTGATCTTGCGGCGCGAAGTAGTCGCAAAGACCGGCTGCTTCGACGCAACGCTCAGCATGTGCGAGGATCGCGATTACACCACCCGGGCGCGCAAGCTGGGTTTCCGGCTCCGCTACGAGCCCCAGGCGCGTGTCACGCACTATCCGGCGATTCACGACGTTTCCGAATATCTCGCGAAAATGCGGCACTACGGAACCGGCACGTCGCAATACTTCCGCCGCTGGCGGGATGAAGAGCCCTTGGCCGGCCTGTTTCCCGCCAGTCCCGCGGCGCGTTTGCTCTTGCTGCCCGCGCTCGCCGCTGCCGGCACGGCCTATCTCGTCGCGCGCAATCTGCCGCAGAACCCGGACGCAGTCCCGCTCAGCCCACTGTTGTTCGTCGGACAGCTCTGGTGGCACTGGGGAGGATTCGAAGCCATGCGTCTTGAGCAGGGCAAACCATGCTGAACCGCAAAGTCGTCGCCCTAGGCCGCGCGCTCATCCCGCAATTCCTGCTCGATCAAATCAACCCGTTCGATCGCTTCGTTCTGAATGCCGTGCGCGAATTTTCGGGATTGCTTCCTCCGAATGCGCTCATTCTCGACGCGGGCGCCGGCGAAGCGCAATACCGTCCCGAACTCGCGCGCGCCGGTCATAAATACCGCGCCATCGACTTGGGCGTAGGCGAAGGCGATTGGAATTACGGCAAAATCGACGCTTGGGCGCGCGTCGAAGCCCTGCCATTCCCGCCTGAAACCTTCGACGGCATGCTGAGCGTCGCGGTGCTCGAACACACGCCCTATCCGCGCCAGACCTTGCACGAAATGGCGCGGGCATTGAAGCCCGGCGGCCGGCTGATGATCATCGTTCCGACAATGTGGGAAGAGCACCAGATGCCGCACGACTACTATCGCTTCACGCGCTACGGCGCAAAGAATTTGCTGGAGGAAGCCGGATTCGCCGTCGATAAAATCCGGCCGCTGGGCGGCTATTTCTGGTTCATGGGCCGCAAATTCATAGACGTCCTGGAGTTCTTCGAACGCGGCCCGCGCGTGCTGCTATGGCCGTTCCTTGCCGTCCCCTTCGGCTTTCTTTTGCCCATCCTCTGCACGCACCTGGATTGGCTGGATCGCGACAAATACTACACCATCGGCCAGCTCTGTTTTTGCCGCAGGATTCGCGAGCCCGGGGCTTCTGCTGGTGTTGGGGACGGCGCTGGCATTTTGCCCTGAATCGTACCCCTCCCGCTACAATGAAGTCTGTGCGCGCTTGGAACCGGGCCAACTTGCTGTGGGGCTACCTGCGGCGCAAATCCATGCTGAATGCACTCCCGGTGGAGTACATCGTCGAGACCACCGCCAAGTGCAATCTCTATTGCCCGATGTGTCCTCGCGAAAATCACAAGCAGCCCAAAGCCGACATGAGCGACGAGATTTTAGAGAGCCTGGTCCGGGAATCCGGACGCAGCGCCGAGCACATGATGCTCATCGGACTTGGCGAGCCGATGATGG
>PMUP01000029.1:26801-42982 GCA_003166865.1 Bryobacterales bacterium | reverse complement strand
ACCGTCCCGGCTCCCTCCGGCAGCGATGGCCACGTACTGTTCGCCATCCATCTCGTACGCCGCGGCCGGCGCATCCGCCCCGAAGCCAGTCTGGAAACGCCAAAGTTCCTCGCCGGTCTTGGAATCGAATGCGCGAAAGAAACCATCGGAGCCGCCGTGGAGAATCAGTCCTCCGGCGGTAGCCAACAGCCCGCTTCCGAAGCCGGCCGGGTAAGGGACTTCGCTCTGCCACACGCGCTTGTTGGTGCGGGAATCCAGCGCGGTGATTAAACCATACTCGCGAGTCCCCTCGATCGGAATTCGCGTGGCGAGGTTGAACTGGCGCGTCGCCACTTCGGTGGCGAAGAACAAATATCCAGATTGCGGGTCGTAAGCGCCGGGCGCCCAGTCGCCCGCAGCCGACGGTTGTGCGATCTTCGTGTCGCTCCACGCGGGCGTGAACATGCAGCCTTGCTGGTAGCCTTTGACCGGCTCGCCGCATTGGGGCGCGGTCGGATCGCCAGATGGGATGGGCTGCGTGGCTACGGTCTTCTGTCGCGGTTCTTGCGGAACAGGCTTTTCTTCGATATCGAGCAGTGGTTTTCCCGAAACACGATCCAGGATATAGACCCAGCCTTGCTTGGAATGGGCCGCGAGAGCGTGCCGCACTTCTCCGTTGTAGGTTTGGTCGAACAAGATGAGCGGCGTGGGCATGTCAAAATCCCACAGATCGTGATGCACCGCCTGATAGTGCCAGCGATAGCGGCCTGTCATCGCGTCCAGCGCCACAACGGAGTCCGTGAACAGATTATTTCCGCCGCGGGTGGAACCGTTGTAATCCGGCCAGGGATTTCCCGTGTTCACATAAAGGAGTCCCAGGTCCGGATCCAGCGCTGGCTGCACCCACATGGCTCCGCCACCTGTCTTCCAGGACTCGCCTTCCCAAGTGTCGTTGCCAGGCTCGCCGGGCCCAGGTATCGCCCACCAGCGCCAGACTTCGCTGCCCGTCTTAGCATCGTGCGCGGTCAAGCGTCCGCGCAAGCCGCCATCCCCACCTGAGATGCTCATGTACACCAAACCCTTGTAGTAGAGCGGTGGCGCGGTGATGTACTTGCGGAAGCTCTTGGGAACATCTTCGCCCAGTTCGTGCTTCCAAAGCAGCTTTCCGGTCTTTTGATCGAGAGCCAGCAAATAAGTCACGGGCTCAGGACGGCCCGTCGCGGGCGCGGGCTTGCGGATGTCGGTTAGCACGCCAAAAACCATTCCATCTCCGAGCCCTACTCCGCGCTTGGCTTTGTTGTCGGGCGTCTTCGGATCGGCTTCCGGGCGAAATTCCCAGATGATCGTGCCGGTCTTTGCGTCGAGCGCGAAGATGTCCTGCTGGCCGGTGGTGATGTACATCACGCCGTCCTTGACCACGGGCGTGGCTTGCTGCGAAAATCCAGCGCCGAACCCCGAGCTCAAGCGCGCCATCCAGGCCCCCTTGAGAGTCTTCACGTTCGAGCGGTTTATTTGTGAAAGTCTGGAGAACCGCGTGTTTCCCCAATCGCCGCCCACCAAAGGCCATTCGGCGGCTGCTGGTTGTTGGTAGCTGGTTGTTTGACCTGAGGCAATCCCACCGATTACTAGCAGCAGGAGTGGGAGACTCTCGCGCAGTTGCATATTGTGGCCTGGTCCTATTCGTAGTACTCGGGAGATTTCTTCAGTTTGCGATTGCCGATCATGTCGTGCTGAATCCAGAGCTGGGCTCCGGTTGTTTTAATGAGGGCTTCGATCTTGGCCCTCGAAGCAACATACTGCGCATTGCTGCCCGGCGGAAATGTGTGAAATTCCCGTTCACCCGGAAAGTGGTAAAGGTCACCACTCAGCAGCACGGGACCCGTTTTGGGGAGCCTCACCAGGAGACATTGATGGCCTGGTGTGTGTCCAGGCGTCGAAATGAGCGTGACGGTTGCGTCGCCGAATACGTCATAGTCCCCGTCGATGATGATCGTCTTACTATCCTTCAGCTTGATGAATTGGTCCGGCCGGACCGACGTCGTAGCAGCGACACCATCACTGAACATAAAGTCGCGCTCGGCCTTCTGAACGATCCAGGTCGAACCCGCATAGTCGTTCCCGTTGCCGGAATGGTCACCATGCGCGTGGGACATAGCCAAGTAGGTAATGTCGGCGGGCCCGTATCCGATCGCAGCCAATTGGCTTCGCAAGGATTTGTCAATCTTGTCGTGCTTCGCGCCTCCGCCCTCCGGACGATCGTAAATCATGTCGTTCAGTCCGGTTTCCCACAATAATGTTCCCTTCGGATGAACGATGAGGAAACACGGATCGGACATGTCGACGGACCCAACCTGTTCTCGCGTGAGACCGTACGCGGCAGGATCCCGGTCCTTCAAGGTCGCGCAATCGAACACATACATCCGCATTGATGGCGGGCTTTGGGCGTAGAGACCAGCGCTCGCCAGGATCAGTGCCGTTATGATTCGCGTCATTCTCTTGCACCGTGGAGTATATCTCAAACGATAGAATTGTTGGAACCATCAAAGGAGAGTGTGGCCATGACTAGAATTGTTCCAACGCTTCTGTTATTCGGTTTCCTCGTAAACGCTCAGGATCGAATGCCCCCGATCCCTGCCGAAAAGATGACGGAGGCTCAGAAGAAGGCTGTTCAGGATTACAAGGACTTGCGCAAACAGGATCTGACTGGGCCACCCTGGTCGGTAATCCTGCGGGTTCCCGATCTTGTGGTTCCTTCGCTTCAAATGCGCCTGCACAATCTAAACAACAGCGCCCTCACACCGAAGCTCACCGAGTTTGCCATCATGATCGCCGCACGGTATTGGACCAATAACTACGAGTGGGCTGCCCACAGCACTCTCGCCGGCAGGGCGGGGCTCAGCCCGGCTATCCTGGCGGCCGTAGCCGATGGGCGGCGTCCAGAACACATGGCCGACGACGAAGCACTGATCTACGATTTCTGTACCGAGCTCTTGCACAACCAAAGCGTCAGCGATCCCACCTATGCCAGTATGCTGGCGAAATTCGGCGAGGCGGGTATCGTCGAAGCTGCGAGTCTCGAAGGATACTACACCTACCTGTCCATGATCATGAATACGGCGCGTTCACCGCTGGCGCCCGGCACCAAGCCAGCGCTAGCGTCGTTCCCGAAATAGCGGCCGGCACAAGCTTCTCGCCGCTGGCCGTTACGCTTGCATTGATGTTACCTCGGCGTTAGCATGTGAAGGCGTTGGCGGACGCGGGTTAAGACAACAGGAGGCGACGGGAATGCCCAGCCGTCGGGAATTCATTCAGCGCGGAATTGCAGCTTCAGTGTTGGCGGCGTGCCCGCTGACCTCTCGTCTGGCGCTGGCCGGCAGCAGCAGTGGGAAAACGTACCGGCTCTTCAAGGTGGTCTTCGATCAGACCTTTGCCGAGGGGGCGGCGTTCGGAGCCGAAGCCGTCAGCCGGGGCGCACCGGCGCGCGCCGTTGGAAGTAACGCCGGCAGCGTCTGGATGAACGAAATCGAACCGCGCTGGAAACGCGGTCCGGCTGTAATAGCCGGTCTAACCGGCCGCGCCTCCCTGTTTTGTCTGGAGCTGCTGGCGCGCGACTACGGGATGGGCGTGGTATATCGCGCTGAACACTCGCCGACTGGCGACGGCGGCATCCGCCATGTCATCACTGGCCCTGAAAGCCTTTCAGAATGGCAGGCAGAATCGAAGACCCGCCTTACCGCGGCCGGCCAGTGCTGGAGCGCCGTTGCCGCTCGGATGGTGATGAATTGCCCGGAGACTCTGGAGCCGGATCCAAGTATCGGCCTGCTGGATCTGGCGCAGCCGGCCGGAATCGCCGGGCCCTCACTGTTTTCCTGGGTGATCGCGCCGGCCAAGCGGCCGGGTGTATTGGGCGAAAGGGCCAAGCGAGGATAAGCATGCCACAACCGCCAAAAGGGATGAGCGATCGAGATTTCCAGGCAGCGCTCCGGCGCATTCGCGAGGTCGCCGGAAGCGAGTGGGTGTTCAGCAGCGATGAGGACGTCGAGCTTTATCGCGACGCATACTCGCCGCTCTGGGGCGAAGAAGAGGAGCGGGTTGCCTCGGCGGCGGTGGCGCCAATCTCAGTCGAAGAGATTCAAGCGATCGTCCGAATCGCCAACGAATACCGGCTGCCGCTGTATCCGATTTCGACGGGCAAGAACCTGACCTATGGCGGTTCGGCGCCGGTGTATTCGGGCAGCGTCGTCCTGGACCTGAGGCGCATGAATCGAATTCTCGACGTGAGCCTTCGGGACAGGAGCTGTCTGGTTGAGCCAGGCGTCAGTTATTTCGATCTGTATCGCCACCTCCGCCAGGAAAAGATACCGCTCTGGATCGACACCGCGGACCCGGGCTGGGGCGGTCTGATCGGCAACTCACTCGATCACGGCGCTGGCTACACCGCGTCCGATTTTCGCGACCATTTCGACGCGCACTGCGGCATGGAGATCGTGCTCGCCTCGGGCGAGGTGGTGCGCACCGGCATGGGCGCGAATCCCAACGCCAAGACCTGGCAGGTCTTCAAGTACGGCATGGGGCCGTGGGTGGACGGGATCTTCTCGCAATCGAATTACGGGATCGTCACCAAGATGGGCTTTTGGCTCATGGAGGAGCCCGAAGCGGCCCTGATGGTGAACGTGACGGCGCCTCGACGCCAGGACATCGTTCCTTTGCTCGATATCCTCACGAGCCTCATATATTCGCATACGATTCTGTCTGAGCTGCAGGTCATGAGCCCGATCATGAATGGCTCGCCGGATCCAGAGCTGGTTCGGCTCAGAGTAGCGGGCGCGGGCGCGACGGATCAGGAATGGGCGCGCTACGTGGAGAGCAGGAATCAGCCTTGCTGGGCTGCGTCGTTTTGTTTCTACGGCGCGCCGAAAGTGATCGCGGCGTCCTGGGAGCACACCAAGGATCGGCTCGCGGTCATTTCAGGCGTGCAGTTCCGTGAGACCGCGTCTTACACATTCCCGCTGACCGACGAACAAGTCGACGCTGTCGCCGACAAGCCACGCCTCGGCATTCCGTCGCTCAATCTCTTCGGATCGCGCAATTCGCCCACGGCGAGGCCGAGCGAAGGCCATCTCGACTTCTCACCGATGGTGGCGCCGCGGGGAGAGGAATTGCTGGCGCTCACCAGCGTCACCGGGAAGGTTTACGCGGACATGGGCCTGCCGCCCCCGTTCGTCGGCGGATGGATCTACCACCGGCGTGGCATGATCGTTTTTCATCCGGTCAGCACGTACCGCAATGCCGAAGACAACCAAAAAACGCGAGCCTTGTTCGAGCGTCTGGTGACCGCGTGTGCGGAGGGCGGTTGGAACACCTACAGGATTCACGCCAACTTTCAGGCGCTCGCGATTCAGACCTATGGCTTCAACAACGGCTCGCTGCATCGGCTGCACGAAACGCTCAAGGACGCGATTGACCCGAACGGCATTCTATCTGCCGGCCGGTACGATATCTGGCCGAAGCACCTGCGGGAGAAACGCGCATGAAACAGGCTCTGGTGACATTGGCGATGGCCGCCGGCGCACTGGTGGTAATGACAGCGAGTGCAGTTGCCCAGCAGGCGAGCTTCCCGGCTCCCGCATGGAGCCGAACCACCGCCGCCGCGCAGAACCGCGGTTCCCTCACCGAACGCGGCGCCGCGGTGTTCAACAACTGGTGCACTGTCTGTCACGGCAAGGACGTAAAGAACGCGCCAGGAACGCAATCGCTTCAATACAAGTACCAGGGAAAGTTGCCGGCGGCGCTGGAGGAGCGGCGGGATCTCACTGCCAAGTCCGTCAAGTTCTACGTGCGAAAAGGCGTGGCCACGATGCCCTTCTTTCGGAAGACCGAGATCGGCGATGCTGATCTCGACGCGTTGGCCGCCTATCTGTCGCAAGGGAAGCCGTAGGGTCCTATGCGATCCGAAGCAAGGTTGATCCTGGCCGCGGTCGCCACGCTGCTGCCTCTTCTTTCGCAGACACGGGACCGCGCGGACGACTGGCCAACCTACAACCATGATTTGGCTGGAACACGCTTCTCGCCGCTGGCGCAAATCAATACGGCGAATGTCGGGAAGCTCGCGCTGGCGTGGTCGTATTATACGCCGGACATCCAGGGCCAGCCGCGCGGCGGTGGAATCAGCGGCGAGCCCGAGATCACACCGCTGGTCATCAACGGCGTCATGTACCTGACCGCGCGCGATCGCGTGGTCGCACTCGATCCGGAAACCGGCCAGGAAATCTGGAGTCATCCCATGGAGAGCGGCCAACTCGCTTCGCCTCGCGGCGTAGCCTATTGGCCGGGTGACCGCAGCAATCCGCCGCGCATCATTTTCACGGCCGGCCAGCCTAGCTTGGACGGCTATCGACGGTTGATCGCGCTCAATGCGAACACCGGCAAGGTCGATCCGGGCTTCGGCAAGGAAGGCGAAGTGGATATGGCTGTGGCCTACCGCGGCGCGCCCACAATATACAAGAACGTGATCATGCTGGGAGCCTTCGCCCTGGAGCATCAGCCACTCGGCAATCCCGGCGACTCGCGCGCCTATGACGCACGCACCGGCGCAAAGCTGTGGGACTTCCATTCGGTGCCGCGTCCGGGCGAGACTGGCCACCAGACCTGGGAAGGCGACAGTTGGAAGGATCGCTCCGGCACGAACATGTGGGGAGTGCAAGCCACCGTGGACGAGCAGCGTGGCATCGTCTACATGCCTTTCGGCGCGCCATCTTCCACTTACTACGGCGGCGATCGCCACGGTGACAATCTGTTCGGCAACGCGCTGGTTGCCATCGATGCCGAGACCGGCAAGTACAAATGGCATTTCCAAGTGGTTCATCACGACATCTGGGATTACGATTTGCCTCCCGCGCCGGGGCTGATCGATATCGTGCGCAACGGGAAGACGATTCCAGCACTCGCGCAGGTGGGCAAGACCGGCTACATGTTTATTCTTGACCGCGTCACAGGCAAGCCAGTTTTTGGCGTCGAGGAGCGTCCGGTGCCGGCCGGCGACGTTCCCGGCGAGTGGTATTCGCCCACGCAGCCGTTCCCGTTGAAGCCGCCGCCGCTGGCGCGCGTCACCTTCACGCCTAGCGACATGGTGACAGAGGCAGACACGAATGCCGAGCATGTCAAAGCTTGCCAGGAGCTGATGGAAAGAAGTGGCGGTCTTTATAGCAAGGGAATCTACACGCCGTGGCTTTTCCGGGCCGACGGTGCGCCACCCCGCAGCACCATCGCTTTCCCGGGATTCACCGGCGGCACCAACTGGGGCGGCACGGCTACGGACCCTCGGTCGGGCTATGTGTATTTGTTCTCGGAGGACTTGGCCAACATTGGTTGGATCCAAAAATACCCGCAGGGCTACCACGATGCGGGTCTGAACGAGACCAGCACGCTGCAGTACGATCGCGGCAGCGAGTCCGGGCCAGGTCCGGGACAGCGCTTCGCGGCGAAGGTCAACGGTCCCGATGGCAAGCCAGTAGTGGGTGAAACGTGGCCTTGCCAAAAGCCGCCCTGGAGCCGTCTTATCGCGGTGAACGCGAACACGGGCGACATCGCGTGGCAAACCACTGTGGGCGTCACCGATGAGTTGCCCGAGAGCAAGCGGAACACGGGACGGCAAGGCACCGCGGGTCCTATTGTGACAGCGGGAGGCCTGGTGTTCCTGGGCGCCACCAACGATGCCCGCTTTCGCGCGTTCGACGCCAAAACCGGCAGAGAGCTGTGGGTAACGAAGCTGGAGTACACGGCCAATGCGGTTCCGATCACGTATCGGGGCAAGAGCGGAAAGCAGTACGTCGCCGTGATGGCGGCCGGTATTCCCGGGGCCGGGGCCGTGCAAGGTCATCAAGGTTTGATGGTGTTTGCGTTGCCCTAGCAATCGAGGTGATTATGAGACCGTACTCGGTTCTTCTCCTGGTCGGGTTGGCCGCGCCAAGCGTCGCGCAACAGCCCATGGTCTTCGACACCTACACGCCTGGGCCGTGCTCGCCGAACGGACAACCGCACGGCGGGTGCCCTCCGGGTACGCTGCATCGAATCCGCGTGGTTCCTCTTGCGACTGGGTTGGACCGCCCCTGGCACATCGCGTTTCTGCCGGATGGCCACGGCATGCTGGTCACCGAAACACCCGGACGATTGCGAATGATCCGCGACGGCGTGCTCGACCCAAAGCCGGTCTCGGGCTGGCCGGTAACGTCCCTGAATGCGCAAACCCTCAACTCGGTCCTGGTCCATCCGCAATTTGCGCAGAATCATTGGGTGTATCTGTCGTACTCAAAAGGCGACGATCAGAAGCGTACAACTTTGGCGCTGGCGCGCGGACGTCTGGACGGCATGACGCTCACCGACATCCACGATATTTTCGTGGCTGACGCCTGGGAACCCGGCGGCGCACTGGCCGGCCGAGCTGCATTCGGCCCCGATGGCATGGTGTACCTGGCGGTCGGCGACCGCGACCGATTTGTGACCACTGATGACAGCAGCGCGCGCATGCTGGCGCAGGATCTCGGCAACGATGCGGGTAAAGTACTGCGGGTCCGCGACGACGGCGGCATTCCAGCCGACAATCCGTTTGCCGGCCGCGCGGGCGCTAAACCGGAAATCTATACCTACGGTCATCGCAACGTGTACGGATTCGCGTGGCACCCCGACACTGGGGCTCTATGGTCGTGCGAGATTGGCCCGATGGGCGGCGACGAACTCAATATTCTCCAGCCAGGCAAGAACTACGGCTGGCCGCTGGTATCATTCGGGAAGATTTACAACGGCAATCACGCGTCGGAGCAATCGTACTACCGGCCTGGGATGGAAATGCCGGTCATGTTTTGGATGCCCGCCATCAGCCCCTCCAGCCTTATCTTTTACACTGGCGACAAGTTCCCGTACTGGAAAGGGCACCTGTTCGTGGGCGCGCTGAATGGCCAGCAACTTCAGCGCATCGCCTTCAATCAACCTCCACCGCAAGTAGAGCGTCGCGAATCGCTGCTCACCCAGCTTGACGCGCGAATCCGCGACGTGCGGCAAGGTGCTGACGGATATATCTACGTCGCGACGGAAGCCGCGGAAGATACCACCGGCTTCCCCAACCCTCGATACGGCCAAGGCGCCGCTCCAGGCCCTCGGCACGGGATGGTCCTGAGGATCGAGCCCGCCGAGTGATCTAATTTGCCACCAGATGCCGGGCGTCTTTTTCATTGTCCATGCAGAAGAACTCGAGCAGGTCTGTATCGACTACACGCGACTGATTCACCCAGATGGTCCATGGCTTGGTGTACGCCTTGGGATCATCGATAGTGACATCAATTTCCAGACTCCCGAAGGTGGGACTGTGAAATCGCTCCGTTACCATGGCGGCATCCGTCAGAGGCGTGCCGCTAATGTCGAGCCATAGGCCATCTCTGAAGCCATTGGTCTGGACCACCAGCGTGTCCCCTTCCCACTTCCCCGTCGAGTATCCGTAAAAGGACGGTTGCGGGTCGACCGGCAACGGGCGCCCATCCGTAAAGATTTGCCGGTACACCGTGTCGCGCTCATATAGAATCACCATTAACCCCGGAAG
Source organism: Bryobacterales bacterium (assembly GCA_003166865.1). Taxonomy (GTDB): domain Bacteria; phylum Acidobacteriota; class Terriglobia; order Bryobacterales; family Bryobacteraceae; genus Palsa-89. Next base: position 33,411 of record PMUP01000029.1, on the reverse strand, counting down.
CTGGAGAACTTTTCGGGGATAGGGATGCAGGTGCATTTTGACGGTTCCCAGCGGCTGGCAATGACCATCCGGGTCGTCCTTGTTATTCACCGCTCGGCGCGCTTTCACCAGGTCAGCCGCCCACTTTTGAAAGGGCAGGCCATCTTTGATCCACTTGCTGATATCGGCGAACTGCGGGTCAGCTCCACCGGACGCGGGTTGCCACAGACCGGATAGATCCGGTTTGCCGTCCGGCGTGCGGGGTGCGGGCGCGGAGAGATCCGGCCTGCCGTCCGGTGTGCGAGGGATACCGGGCGTAGGGTAGTTCAACCACTGTGCCGGCGCAGTAAACGCGAACAGAGTAGCCATGGCGACAGCACCAATCACTTTGCACATCGTCTTCTATTCCTCCGGCGCGAACGCCAGTAGAACATTGCCCGCGATGCCACCATTGCGCGCGTAGCCCGAGTTCACGAACAGCATGCCTCCGGCGATCACCGGACCGGCACCATCGAGAGAACCACCCTTGCCGCGCACTCCGTTTGCGGTCTCATAATCGCGCACCGTGTTGAAGTCCCACAGCACTCGGCCGTCCTCGGTGGCGAAGGCGCGCAGGTGCCCGTCGTCCGATCCGGAAAACACGACGCCGGGAATGGCGGTCACCGCCGCGGGTTGCGCCGGACTGCATTTCGGCGCCGATCCGCACGGCTGCGGCGCCGCGTACCAAATCTTTTCACCGTCCGATATGCGAAGCGCGGTGAGCCCGCCGCCCTGTGTGGGATCGGGCGGTAATCCTACCAGAACAACCGTACCTGGCGGGGCCTTCCTCGCCAGATCGGAAACCGCTGCGTAGACCTTCTGCCCATCGCTGGCCATGCCCCATTGCACACCGCCATTGGTGCCACCTTTGCCAACGCGAGTCTGCCAAAGAATCGCGCCTTTGCGATCCGGGTCAAGAGCATAAACCACGCCCGACTTCTGTCCCGCAAGCAATATCTCTCGGCCGTTCGGGAGTTTCTCAATGAGGACCGACGACCCGAAGTCGTAGTCCGGCCCCGGACACTTGCCCGTGCAGGAGCCGCTGAACACGTCGCCGGGCGTCACTTGTTTAGACCATACGATTCGTCCGCTCTTCAAATCCAGCGCCAGAATCGAGTCGCTCATATCGGTGGCGGGAGTAGAGAAATTGTCGCCCGTCGCAACGTACAACAAACCGCGCTTGGCATCCAGCGTCGGCGATCCCCAGACGCTCGCGCCCGATGGACCAAAGGTTCCGACACCGCCCTTCTCGATTTGCTTCGGCGTCTCGCGAATGGTGTAGGTCTTCCACACCTCGGCTCCATCCTTGGCGCGCAGCGCCGTCACGCTGCCTCGGAACGTGCAACATGGGTAATCCGGATTGGTCGCACGAGTCTCTTCCCAGGAAGCGGCTGGGATGAAGATAATTCCGCCATAGACCGCGGCGGAGCCGGTTAACTTGGTGGACTCGTGCGGCTCGGGTTTCTTCTTCCACAGCAGGCGCCCGCTCTCGGCCTCTACCCCGTAAGCCCAGCCGATGAGATCCGTAAACACCAGCACGTGAGTCTTCCCGGTGGGGACCGCGGACATTGCCGCTCGCACTGGTCCGTCGGCCTGGTAGACCCAGCGGATGCAGCCCGAATCGGTGCTCAGCGCTTGCACCGCGCCGCCCGCGCTGCCAATGAACAGCGTGTTTCCAAGAACGGTGGGTGCGCCGAACGCGGTCACATCGCCATCGAAACCATAGGCCCACTTCAGCTTGAGCTTGCCCACTTGATCCAGCGTGATGCCGCTCGAGGTCGCGTAGCGCGTGTTCGAGAGGTCGGGCCCCCAGCCGTTCCACACAGGATTCGGAGACGCGCCAATGTTCACGGTGCGGTCCGCGCAGTAGGCCTGCTGGGGCACCGGCGCATCCGGCCGTTGGACACCCAGGTAGCTCGCGACCGCCTCGCGCTCCTCGCGATTGAGAGGATTGGCAATGTTAACCATGACTCCAAAATCCAGCGTTCGCAAAATTCGCGCGACGGACAACTGCTTCAGCGCATCACGAGGCGGAACTGTTTCACTCCCAGAGTCGTGGCAAGAGGCACAGCGCCGTTGATACACTGCCTCGCCCGAGACTGCCGCCGCGCAAGGCAATGCCGCAATGACCGTCAGCAGCGCGAAGCTTCGGAAAATAGACCGATCAGGCACGCGGCCCATTTTACCTGAATCCAAGCGGGGATCGGTGCAGGTTATGAATCGCGCCGGATGCTCGGCGCAGACACGCTTGCCGAAGAACGCCGGAAGGCGAAATAAACTGGGACGCCTGTGAGGACAATCACGAGGCCGGGAAAAGTTGTCGCCGGACGATACACAAAAAGCATCGCCAGAATCAAAGCGGCGCTCAGGATGTAGAGCGCCGGCACCAAAGGATAACCCCAGGTGCGATAGGGCCGCTCGGCTTCCGGCCGTAGGCTTCGCAGGCGGAACACCGCCGCGATGGTCAGGATGTAGAACAGCAGATCGGCGGAAACAACGTAGTCCAGCAGATTGCTGTAGAGATTGCCGAACGTGCGGGTGGACGGATCGTAGGTGCGGACCAGAACCAGAAAGGCCGCCCATGCGCCTTGCATCCCGAGCGACGCGCCAGGTACGCGGGCTCGGTTGACCACGCCCGCGCGCCGGAAGAACAGGCCGTCGCGCGCCATGGCGAAATAAGCTCGGGCGCCCGCCAGGAGCAAACCGTTCATGCAACCGAAGGCCGAGATCATGATCACAATCGCCATCAACGCCGCGCCCACCGATGGAAAAACCACTTCGACCATGGCGGAGGCGACGCGATCCGAAGGCGCATGCTGAATTTTATCGAGTGGCAGCACCGCGGCGTAGGCGAAGTTAGCACCGACGTAAAGGGCGATAACCATGATCGTGCCAAAGGCCAGCGAAAGCGGCACGTTCCGGCGCGGATTCTTCACCTCGCCTGCGGTGAACGTAATGTTGTTCCAGCCATCGGCTGAAAACAGCGAGCCAACCTGGGCTATACATAGCGCGGCCACTAGTCCGAACAAGGTCTCTGGCGTGAGCCCGGGTGCTACGGGCGTGTAGCCCTGGGGCTGCCACAGGTTAGTGAAATTCGACTTGGCAGCCACACTCCATCCCACGATTCCCACAACGATCACGCCGAGAAGAGCGGCTAGTTTGGCGGACGTGAAGGTGTTTTGAACCAGCTTGCCGTAATCGATCCCGCGCGCGTTACTCCAAGTCAACAACGCGATAATCGATACGCCGATCAGCTGGGCCGTGGATAGCGAAACGGCGTAGTTGCTGCTCAAATGGATGGGAGAAATCAGGTACGCATTCTCGGAGATGCGCGGCCACAGAATACCCAAGTATCGAGCGAACCCGACACCCACCGCCGCAACGGTTCCGGTCTCGATGACGAGGAATAACGTCCAACCGTACAAAAACCCGCACATGGGGGACCAGGCCTCGCGCAGATACACGTACTGACCTCCAGCCCGCGGCATCATCGCCGCCAACTCGCCGTAGGACAAAGCAGCGGCGATGGTCAACAAACCGGTAATCACCCAGGACGCGAGTAGCCATCCCACGCTGCCCACCTGGCGCGCCATGTCAGCTGCGACGATGAAAATTCCGGCTCCAATCATGGAACCGGCCACGATCATTGTCGAGTCGAAGAGACCCAAGCTTTGTTTGAGACCGGCGCTGTTCATGGGGCTCAGGTCAGTCCAGTTCGCTTAGCGCGCGGCCCAGCGCCTCGACCAGTCCATCCAGCTCGGCCTCGCCCATGGGCGTCGATAAGCAACCAAAAATTCCGCGTGGCGAGAGGATGAAGCCGTACTCCAGCATCGTGTGACACAGGTCGCTGTAGACCGGGTTGGTGCGCGAGAAACCGCGCAGCGATCGGAAGTCGATCAGTTCCTCCGTGGTGAGGTGCGCTAGAAACATCGATCCTGCGCCACATACTTGAGCGGATCTCCGAGTATCGCGAAACAGACGGCGCAGACCATCCCGAACGTATTCACCTAAGTGATTCAGCCGGTCAAACGCCTCAGGCGTCATCTGCCGCATGGTTTCGAGACCGGCCGCGATGGTCACCGGATTCGCATTGAAGGTTCCACCATGATGCACCTTGAGCGCTCCAGTATGGTCGAAAACGGACATTATGACCCGCGATCCCGCCACGGCGCCAACGGGAAATCCGCCGCCGATGATCTTTCCGAAAGTCGCCAGATCGGGCGTGATGCCGTAGGTGTGAAAGGCGCCATGATAGTCGAGACGGAAATTCAGGACCTCATCGGCGATCAGGAGAATTCCGTAGCGCTTGGTCTCTTCGCGTAACCAGGGCAGGAATCCCGAGCGAGGCGCAATCATCCCGATACCCAGAGGCATGGGATCCACCAGCAGAGCGGCCAGATCGTTCTTGTTCCGCTCGATTAGTTCGCGGCAGGCTTCCGGCCGGTTCCACGGCAGCACCACCACATCGCGCGCCACGCTCGCGGGCGTGCCGGGTTCGGTGATGGACGCGGGAGCGTCTGCCTCGCCCCAAGCGTCCGGCGTTGGACCTTCGCTGACTTCCGCGTAGTCGTACATGCCATGATAGGCGCCTTCGAACTTCGCGATCTTGTGTCTGCCAGTAAAGGCTCGGGCCGCTTTGATCGCCAGCATCACGGCTTCGCTTCCGGAATTGCAGAACCGGATCTGCTCCACATAGGCGACGCGTGCCGCGAGCAACTCCGCCAGCTCGACCTCTTCCGGCGTCGGCATGGTGAACGCGGTTCCCAGCGCGGCGCGGCGTTGTACCGCCTCAGTCACCTGGGGATGCGCGTGCCCAAGAATCAATGACGTGTAGTTGTTGAGGAAGTCGACGCGCTCCTCGCCTTCGACATCTGTGATACGGCAACCGCTGCCGCTGCGCGCGTAAATCGGGTAGGGAGCAAGCGCGACGGAGTGCCGCGTGTTGCCACCGGGCATCACCCGGGAGGCCCGCTCATAAAGCTGCCGCGACAATGCGTCCGGCCCTCGGTATTTCGCTAGCAACTCAGCCTCCCGCCTGACGCAATTCCGCCAGCATGCGGCGAAGCGCGTTCTCAATCCGCGCTATCTCTTGGGCCACCCGCGCCGGATCTTTCAACCGAATGGCTTCCGCCAATCCAGGCAAGGGCTGGCCATCGTACAACGAGTAAATGTTCCAGCCGTAGATGACGTGCCGATACCAATGCTCGGCTGGGCTACCGCTCTCGTCCAGCAGGTCCTGCTCCAGGTGCGTTAGCCGATCGTTCAATGACGGGGTGGACGCATCCGGCCAGCGTCCGCTTTCCACATTTTCGTCGATGCGCCGTTCCAAGGCCGTGGATCGAGTCGTAATCTCAGTAGCGAGCATCTTCGCGCTATCCAAATTGAGCGTCACAACACCCCACGTGCCCGCATCATCGAGAAACTCAGAGATTTTGTGCGCGTAATGCGAATATCGGTATGGAAGCACGGCGGCATCGGCCAGCCGCATCACGGTGACCCCGAAGACCTGCGCGAGCGTCCGTGCGACGTGGAACCCAGGGTCGCTGAAGTGCTCCACGTAGTAGCGCGAGTCATAGTTAGAGTGATAGGCGCCATAGCTGCCGTCAAAATCATACTGCACCGACAAAGTAGGCAGGCCCAAGTAATCCTGGAAGGCCACGAAATCGGCGCCGCTGCCAAGAGCCGCCAATTCGACTTCAAGATTCTTAGGACCCTTGTGTTCAGCCCGCCACTCATCATATACGGTCCCTTTTCCGCTGAGCGCCGGAACATCTTTCGTGACCTGGACCAGAAAATCGCGCAAGGACGGCGTTCCACCACCGAAGAAGTGCCCCTGCATGAACAGGTCGGTATTTATGTAGGCCACCGCCTTCTGTCGCAGTTCGTGTTCGAACGCTTCGGCGTACTCGGTGGAACCAATCAGTCCGGGCTCTTCGGCATCCCAGAAAGCGAAGACGATGGAGCGCTCGGGTGTCCACCCCTGCTTCGCCAGTGCCGCAAGCGCTCGCGCTGTTTCGTAGACTGCCGACGTTCCGCTTCCGGGGTCCATCCCGCCGAACGTCCAGGCATCATGATGGGTGCCGAGCACCACCCACCGGTCTGGATTTCGCCCGCGCAGCTTGGCGACGATATCGCGGATGGGGCGACGGCTCGCATCCATCTGCACATTCATGTGGACCACCGCGGGTCCTGCCCCCAGCCGATACGCAAACGGCAGAGCGCCCTGGAAACCGGCCGGCACGCCTGGACCGCGCAACTGACCGAGGATCTTGGCCGCCTCTTTGGAGGAAAGAACGATCGCGGGAATTTTGGGGAGCGTCGGTGCGTTGGCAGGGTCCAGCACTTTCGAGTCAGCGCGCGCGCCCACGCCCGGCGATAGCGGATCGCCATGCCAAAACCAACTGTACTTCCCGTTGCCATCCTGGGATTGAAAATCGGCGCGCCAGGGGCCTTCGGGCCACGTCAGTCCCTTGGCGTAGCCATCGTCGGCGGGATCGCTGTAGATAATGATGGCCGCCGCGCCGTGCTCTTGCGCGGTATGGATCTTTACGGCCCGATGGCTCCTGGCATAGCGAGCCATCACGATTTTGCC
>PMUP01000029.1:0-26768 GCA_003166865.1 Bryobacterales bacterium | reverse complement strand
GGGGTCGAGAGATACACTTGAAACTCGTGAACCTCGGTCTGGAGGCCAGCGCTTTCCAGCCCCTGGCGAATGGTCTCCGCAACGGCCATGGATGCCGGCGTGCCCGCCATGTGCGGTCGCTTGGTTATAGTCCGATGGAACTGGGAGATCGAATCGGTGGAAAGCTCGGCCGTATACTTGGCCTCGGCATTGCGTTCCTGAACAATGGCCCGGCTCGAAAAGCCCAGCCGAGCGTCGGGACTTGCGGCCTGCGCAGACTGCTGCCATCTCCATCCGCAGGCAGTTGTGAATACGAGTGCAAATGCGGCACAAGCGACGGCCCAGGGGCGAAAAGACGCGCGCGTCATAATTTGAGACACCACCGGCGATTCCCAAGCTGCGAAGAAGTACCGATTGTACCGGAAAGACAGCTCTGATTTGGTGTGGCGTTCCGGCTCCCTCCGAGGTCGCGGAAACCCTCGGCACTTATCCGTCAACCGGAATAGTTGGAGATTGTTCGGCGCGGATATATGTCACGGTGTGGTGCGTGAGCAGCTTGCCGTGCTCGTCCACGCACTCGGCCACTCCGTAGATCAGGCGGCGACCCACCTTCAGTACCTTGGCAGTGCAGCGAAACCCCGCTCTCTTCGCACCGGCCAGGAAGTTTGTCTTCATTTCCGCGGTCACGGAGGCATCGGTGAGCCCTAGCTTGGTCTTGATTGCCAGCCACATCGCAACGTCGGCGGCAGCCATGAACACCTGGCCGCTCACAATACCGCCGGGACGCTCAAACGCCTCCTGAAAGGCCACATCGATGCTGCATTGGCCATCCGCAATTTCGTGAAGAACGAAGCCAAAGTTCCTGGTGAAGGCGACGTCGTTCAGCAATTGCTCCAGTTCATTTGCACTACATGCCAGATCCATTTGACATTCCACTTTAGCGGATCGGAGACCGCGGCTGCGGCCCACAGGAGTGCTCTGCCTTGAGCGCATGGGTAACCAAAGTCATGGGCCGGTCTACAACTGCTAGGCCTTCTAAGCACCGCCCCGTAATGTAAGACTAATGGTAATGAACGAGGCCGCTCTGAGCCCCGCGCCCGCGCGCATTCTCGAAGCTCAAACTGGAGCGTGGGCACGCACGGCGGCTGTGGATTTTTTCCGCGGCTTGGGGCTGTGGGCCGTTTACCTGGATCACATGGCGCCGAACGTCTTGTCCCATCTCACGCTTTGGCGCTTCGGCTTCAGCGATTTTGCCGAGATCTTCGTGTACCTTTCCGGTTTCATCGGCATTGGTTCCTATCAACGCGCGCTCGACACCGGAGACACTATCACCGTTCTGAAAAAGCTGGTTCGCAGGGTCGGCCGGCTGTACGTCGCGCATGTTCTTTCGCTCGGAATATCCATGCTTGTGCTGTGGGAATTCGCCCAGCACGGTATTCGCATGGACGATTGGGGGTTGTATGTATGGATGCAGGATCCCGCGCGCTATGCCCTACGAGTATTGACTCTAACCTACGCACCGGTCGTGTTTTCGTTGCTGCCGCTGTATATGGCCATGGCCCCGATCCTGCTTCTGGCGGCGATCGGTCTCCGGCGCGCTCCCCAGCTCACGTTTTCTCTTTCCGCCGCGCTTTGGCTTGCCAGCCAGGTTCCCGCAATCGACTCGCGATTGACAATCCCGGCCTGGTTCCTTCATCCGGCGGCTTGGCAATTTCTGTTCGTACTCGGCGCGGGCACTCGATTCTATTCGGACCGTTTGCGAGAATTCGCGCTATCGCGTTGGGTGGTGGCACCCGCGGCTGCGATTGTAGGCGTTTCGGTGGTGCTGAGGTGCCTTTCCCTTGTTCATCGGATCGTTCCAATGCTACCGGATCTGCAGGGTGTTCCCGGGACGAATGTAGGTAAGCCTCAGTTGGCGTTTTACCGGCTGCTGCACTTCCTGGCGTTGGTGGTAGTGGTTCATGCCTGGACGAGCAAACACGGGCTGCGCTTGCAGTCGTGGTTCGGCCGGCTGGTCACGGCCTGCGGCGTGGACTCGCTCTTCATTTATTGCAGTATTCTTGTGCTGGACATCGGAGCGAACCTGTTTCTGGCGGTCACACATGGAGGCGTTTTGATGCAAATCCAACTCAGCGTCTTCGGCCTCGCGTTGCTATGCGGGATGGCGTGGCTGCGCACGGGCAACACGCGTCCGCGTCCGCGCTTGACCCGCGATACGCTCCTCGCGTAGCATCGATACCGTACTATGCGGGACCTTGTTCACACGACGATTGCCGCCAGCTTTGCGCTGGCTTTGCTGTCGCCTGCCACGGCGCAGACTTATCGCCCGCCGCGGGCGGCTGACGGCCACGCCGATTTGAGCGGCATCTATCAGGCTCTCAACACAGCCAATTGGGATCTCGAGGATCATTCTCCTCAGCCAGGAACGATGTGGCAGACGGGTGCGATCGGCTCGGAGCCAGCCGGTTCCAGCGTGGTTGAAGGTGGAACCGTCCCCTACAAACCGGAGGCTCTCGAAAAGAAGAAGGCGAACTTCGCTGCGCGCCGCACCAACGATCCCGAGGCCAAGTGTTACATGCCCGGCATTCCGCGCGCCAATTACATGCCGTTTCCATTTCAAATCGTGCAGTCGCCCCGAGGCATCATGTTTATTTACGAGTTCGCCAGCGCGAATCGCCTGGTCAACATGGGCAAGCCGGAAGAGGCTGGCTCCGATACCTGGATGGGAACCAACAACGGGCATTGGGAAGGCGACACGTTGGTAGTGGACGTAACGGGTTTGAACGGCCTCGCCTGGTTCGACCGTGCCGGCGATTTCGGCGGCAAGCAATTGCACGTCGTGGAGCGCTTCAGCCGCACCGATCCGTATCATTTGAACTACGAAGCCACCATCGAGGACCCCACCGTTTTCACTCGGGCCTGGAAGATCAGCATGCCGCTCTATCGCAAGGTGGAAAAAAACGCGCAGCTTTTTGAGTTCAAGTGCGTGGAGTTTGTCGAAGAATTGCTCTACGGACAATACAAGAAGCAGCCGAGCAAATGAGTAGATTAAACTGAGCTGAATCTCTCCATGGCCCTTTCCGTAGGCGACAAGCTCGGTCCCTACGAGATTCTTGCGCCCATCGGCGCGGGTGGCATGGGCGAGGTCTACAAAGCCCGCGATACTCGCCTCAACCGCACCGTGGCTATCAAGGTTTCGAAAGACCAGTTCACGGAGCGCTTCGAGCGTGAGGCGCGCGTGGTGGCGTCGCTCAATCACCCGAACATCTGCCAGATTTACGACGTCGGGCCGAATTACCTGGTGATGGAGCTGATCGACGGCGTACCGCTGAAAGGGCCGCTGCCAATAGCGAAAGCCGTCGAGTACGCCGGGCAGATCCTGGACGCTCTAGACGCGGCGCACCGCCAAGGCATCACCCACCGCGATCTGAAGCCGGCCAATATTCTGGTTACGAAGCAGGGAATCAAGCTGCTGGATTTTGGTCTGGCGAAACAGGCTACGGGTCTCGGAGGCGGCGGCCTCACCGTGGCCACCATGACCATCGAAGGTCAGATCGCCGGAACACTGCAGTACATGGCGCCGGAGCAGTTGCATGGCAAAGACGCCGATGCGCGCAGCGACATCTTCAGCTTCGGCTGCGTGTTGTACGAGATGCTGAGCGGCGCGACGGCGTTTTCGGGATCCTCGGCGGCCAGCGTGATCGCGTCGATTCTGGAGCGGGAGCCGGAATCGCTGAAGACGACACCGCCTCTGGATCGTGTCATCCGGACTTGTCTTGCGAAGGACCCCGATCAGCGGTTTCAGAATGTGCTGGATCTGAAGCGCGATCTATTATGGGCGATAGAAACGCCTACCGTCGACACCCCGCACGCCCCCAACAAGGTTCGGATGCCGTGGATTGTTGCGGCAACGATGGCGGTGATCGCTATTGGCGCGCTGCTTTACGGTTCTCGCGCCACTAGCACAATCGCCCCCGAAAGTCGCGTGGACATCGCGACCCCCGCCACCAGCGATCCCTCGTCCTTCGCGCTGTCACCGGACGGGCGGCGGATCGCCTATGTCGCGTCGGCCGATGGTCCTTCACGCCTGTGGGTGCGTTCGCTGGACTCGACGTCGGCGCAGCCACTGCCAGGTACGGAAGGCGCATCGGGCCCGTTCTGGTCGCCCGACGCTCGATCCCTCGGGTTCTTCGCGGACTATAAGTTGAAGCGAATCGATCTCGGGGGCACACAACCGCAGGCGTTGGCGGAAACCCCGTTCTTCTCCGCGCAAGGCACATGGAGCGAAGCGGGAGTGATCCTGTTCGCCTCGGGCGGAGTCACCTCAGCTTGGCGCGTGCCTGCCTCCGGTGGCCAGACGGTGACGACTGCGAAGCTCGGCAAAGGGCAAAACAACCAGCTCGCGCCGCGCTTTCTTCCCGGCGGGCGGCAGTTTCTGTACATCGTAAATGGTGCGGACGCAGCCATCTGGATGGGTTCGCTGAATGCTCAAGGCGGCGGAGAACCTCGCCGGATCACCACCATAGCGCCGGGAACCGATTCGCAAGGGCAGTACTTCAAACCTGGATGGCTGGTTCGTGTGCGGCAGAACGTGCTGGAAGCGCAGCGCTTCGATGCCGGCCGCAGCCAACTCTCGGGCGACCCGGTGCCATTGGAGAGGAACGTGGGTGTCGATCCAGCCTCATTCGTCGGCTCCTTTTCTGTCTCGGCCACCGGAACCATCGCTTGGCGGGCGGGCGGGGGAACTCGAAGGCAGCTGATCTGGTACAACCGCGCCGGCCAGAATGTGGGCACGTTCGACGCTCCCACCGAATCCAATCTGTTCAATCCCGAGCTCGCTCCCGACGGCAAAAGGGTAGCGACTACGCGGGGGCCGATTGGTTCGGCTGACATCTGGATGCAGGAAAGCACGCGGACTAGCCGGTTCACCTTCGACCCGGCCGACGACCGGTATGCGATCGCGCGTGTGGTGTTCGCCTCCAATCGCAACGGAGCCTACGATCTTTATCAGAAACCGGCCGATGGTTCGATCAATGAGGAGGCTCTCTTGCAGTCGGCGGACATCAAGCGACCCAACTCCTGGTCTCCCGATGGACGATTCATCCTGTACTGGAGCGGGCAGAACCATGGCGACCTGATGGTGCTGCCGCTTGCCGGCGACCGGAAACCCTTTGCTTTTCTCAGCACGCCGTTCAACGAACAGCAGGGAGTCTTTTCACCGGATGGCAGGTGGGTGGCATACCAGTCGGACGAGTCGGGGCGGCCTGAGGTTTATGTGCGGCCCTTTCCCGGACCGGGCGGGCAGTCGCAAGTATCTTCGGGAGGTGGGGGTTCGCCCCGCTGGCGGAAGGATGGCAGGGAGCTGTACTACCTGGCGCCGGATTTGAAGCTGATCGCGGTAGCAGTGATGGCGAATGGAGTTACATTCGCGCCGGGGGCGCCCGAGGCGCTGTTTCAGACGCACATTACGCGAGGGAGCAACCGGCAGCAGTACGACGTCGCGCGCGATGGGAGGTTCCTGATCAACACTGATCTGGCGGACACGTCTAACGAACCGATCCACCTGCTGCTGAATTGGAAGCCGCCGGCGAAGTAAACACGCGCTCCTTACGAAGCGGTACTATTGGCGAGTAGATTCGTATGCGCGTCCGGCTTTTCCTCTTCACCACTGCGATCGCCAGCGTCTTTTTGCCGGCGGTCTGGGGACAATCATCGACGCAGCCGAAGACGCCGTGGGGAGATCCCGATCTCCAGGGAATGTGGCCGGGCAACATGGGCGTTCCTTTGCAGAGACCCGAGAGCCTCGGAACCAGGACCACTCTTACCGACGAGGAATTCGCTAAGAAAGAAGCCCAGGCTAGGAAACAGGCTCAGGCCGATAGCCAGTCCAGTGCCGCCAGCGATAGTGTAGGAATCGGGCCGCCGTCGTATTGGGTGGAGCGCGGCACGCCTACGCGCCAGACTTCATTGATCATCGATCCACCGAATGGAAGATTGCCGCCCTTGACGGCGCAGGAGCAGGACCTTCGCAAGGAGGCGCGCGGCGGGAAGGGATTTCCCGGAGAATGGCGCGGCGAGGCCAATTCCTATGACGATCTGAATATCTATTACCGATGCATCACGCGCGGCGTGCTGGGATCGGTCATTCCGGTGGTCTATAACAATGGAAATGAGATTTTGCAGGCGCCCGGACTGGTGATCATCCGCAATGAAATGATCCACGAAACTCGTGTCATCCCGCTGGATGGACGCCCGCATTTGAGTCCCAATATCCGCCAGTACATGGGCGATTCGCGCGGCCACTGGGAACGCAACACGCTAGTGATCGAGACCACCAACTTCACCGACAAAGACGCGATCGGTTCCAACGGCGCGGGCTACCCCGGCGATCCCGGCCATCACAGCGCGGATCTGAAGCTCACCGAGCGCCTGACCCGCGTGGACGCGGACACGCTCAACTATCAGGCCACGATCGACGATCCAAAGACGTGGACCAGACCCTGGACCATCCTGATCCCTTTGAAGCGGAACGATAATTATCAGCTTCTGGAATATGCTTGTCACGAGGGCAACATCGCCATCGGCGATATCCTGAGCGGAGCTCGCGCGGATGAGCTAAAGGCGCCTACTGAGCCGCGACCGTAAGGGCGTCGGTGCTGGTGTAGAATTGCAGGCAGGAAGGAAGTCCGGATGCGAACTAGGTTAGCGATCACGGCTCTGCTTCTGTTGGCGCCGGCGTGGGCGCATCACGCGTTTCAAGCTGAGTTCGACAAAGGCAAGCCGGTCCATTTGACGGGGACGGTCACCGAGATGGAATGGATCAATCCGCACTCCTGGATTCACATCGACGTGAAGAACCCGGACGGCACCGTCACCAATTGGATGGTGGAATGCGGAAGCCCCAACATCATGCTGCGCAGAGGCTTCACCAAGCGCTCGCTGGAAGTGGGCACGGAGCTGACCATTCAGGGATATCAAGCCAAGAACGGGCAGAACAAAGCCAACGGCAGCAGCGTGACGTTCAAGGACGGCAAGAAGTTGTTTGTCGGCGGATCGAACCCGGACATTCCGGAAGATCAACAAAAGTAGCAGACAGCCTGCCAAAGGAGATCTCGCATGAAATACGCCGTTTTCGCATCGCTTTTAATGGCGGCGCCTTCGTCCTTACCGATGGCGGCTCAGGCACCTGTGGCGGCCAAAGCGGCTACGGCGTCGGCCAAAACAAACTGGACGCCGTCCAAAACATCGTGGGGCGATCCGGATCTTCAAGGACAGTGGCCGGCCACCGCCAACATTCCCATGCAGCGGCCCACCAACCTGGGCGAAAGAGCCGAGCTCACCGACGCCGAATTGGCCCAGCGAGAGAGCCAGGCGAAAAAGCAAGCCGCGGAAGATGGCGAAGAAGTCGCCAAGGGCGGCGAAGTCACCATCAATCCTCCTTCGTATTGGGTGGAGCGCGGCAAACCGGTTCGTCAAGCCTCGCTGGTTGTGGATCCTCCCAATGGCAGAATTCCTCCGTTGACTCCGGAAGGGAAGGCGGCGGTTCAGGCGCAGCGAGGTGGACTTGGCCCCGGCAGTCACTTTCCCGACAAGGTCGACTCCCCGGAGGATTTCGACATTTACAGCCGCTGCATCACGCGCGGAATGGTATCGAGCATGCTCCCGACGCTTTACAACTTCGGCAACGAAATCATCCAGGCGCCGGGCTACGTTGTGATCCGCAATGAAATGATCCACGAGACTCGGGTGATTCCATTGGACGGGCGTCCGCACGTGGGTAAGGGCATCCGCACGTATATGGGCGATTCGCGCGGGCATTGGGATGGCAACACGCTGGTGGTGGAGACCACCAACCTCAAAGCCCAGCCCGGTGCAGGCGGTGGACTGTTTAGCGATGCCGCGGTCTTGACCGAACGCTTCACGCGAACCTCGCCCAACGATCTGAGCTACGATCTCACGGTGAACGATCTCAAAACGTGGACCAAGCCCTGGAGCCTTCACATGCCTTACAAGCAGGATCCGAAGTACAAGCTCTACGAGTACGCCTGCCACGAAGGGAATTACATGATGCTGGACGCGCTCAGCGGCGCTCGCGATCTGGAAAAGAAGGGCCTGTCGACGAAGGTGGATCGCTAGTTCTGAGCCGCGCCCATAGGAAGCGGTGTTTTCGCGTTGTGTGCGTCGCATGGGTGGCGCTCGCCTCCGGCTTTGCCCAGCAGCCGCCGCTCGCCAAAGATCCCGGTCCGTTTCTTCAACCCGGCGACTTCCCAGAAGACAAAGTACCCACAGCAGTGGCTGGACCGGCGCCGCATTTGCCCGATGGCCGGCCGGACTTTGGCGGAAACGGCGCATGGTACCCGGGCTTCAACGGCAACCTCGCCGAGACCACTTGGAAGGGCGTGAAAAGCGCCGACAAACATGTGGATGTCCCGTTCCTTCCCTGGACCCTCACCACCTACAACGAGCGCGTGGAAAACCGGGCCAAGGACGATCCGGAAGCAAAGTGCCTGCCGGTGGGCGTGCCGCGGTTCATGTTCGATCCTTATCCGTTTCAGATGATTCAAACGCGCAACCAGGTAGTCTTCGTCTTCGAGGGTGACAACTACTTGTGGCGGATTGTGAATATCGATGCCACAGGAACGCATCCAAAAAACCTCAAGCCAACCTGGCTGGGCGACGCCGTCGGTCATTATGAGGGCGATACGCTGGTGGTCGACGTAACCGGTTTCAACGGCCTCGCCTGGCTGGATCAAGCCGGACATGCAACGTCGGACAAGCTGCACCTCACCGAACGCTATACCCGCGCCGACTCGCTCACGCTGAAGTATGAAGTGACCATCGACGATCCGGAAGCCTACGCGAAGCCCTGGACGGCCAGTAATACGATTCATTGGCGCCCAGGCATGGAACTGATGGAGTCCATCTGTCAGGAAGACGAGAAGAGCTCGATGCACATGATCGGCAAATGAAATATTGCTTCCTATTTTGCGCGCTAGGTGTCATGCATGCGCAGGATCTGGGCAGCGACGGCGTCTGGCTGCCTGCTCACGTGGCGGACTTGGCATCGAAGACCGATGTTCCGTTCCAGGCCTGGGCCAAGCTGAAATTTGAGACGAACCACGCCATGCAGCGGAACGATCTGGATTTGCGCTGCCTGCCTCCCGGCGTTCCGCGAATCATGCTCATGGCGCGTCCTTTCGAGATCGTACAAACGCCTAACCGGATCCTATTCGTGTACGAAGGCGGCGCGCACGTCTGGCGCCAGGTGTGGCTCGATGGACGTGCTCATCCCAAAGACCCGAATCCCAATTGGCTGGGCCACTCCATCGGCCACTGGGAGGGAGACACGCTGGTGGTGGACTCCGTCGGTTTCAATGACAGGACGTGGCTGGACGACGCCGGGCATCCGCACACCGAGCAGTTGCACGTGATCGAAAAATATTCGCGCACCGGCCGGCTGACGATGAAGTACGATGTCGTCATCGACGATCCGGGCGCGTATACTCAGTCCTGGACATCCAACAGCAGTCTCACGTTCCGCCCGGGCGGGAAGCTGGCGGAAGACATCTGCTTGGACAGCCCGGCTAACGGCACGCTCCCGCGTTAATCGAGTTCCAAATCTTCTGGCGAACCTGCGCGATCTGATTCGCCATTGAGGGAACCTCCGCGACGATGCGGTTCAGAATCGGATCCAGGAAACGGCCGTAGCGCTCAATCGCCGGCCAATCGGCGCTGGCAATGGCGTCCTCGACCGAACGCTTGGTTTCCAGTGTAATCAGTTCGATGCGCCCAACGAAGACCCGCGCGGTCTGGGATGGAGCAGGGTCGACGTGGAGCGGGAGAAACGCGTCAATCGCGCGGGAAGGCACGATGTAGATCAATCGCGTGCCCTCTTCGAACCACGAATCTCGCCACGTCTCGACCATGGCCTGAGCCTCCTTTGGAAACAGCCCCTGCGCGGCCAACAGATTCTCGAGTTCATAGCGCAACACGGGAAGGGAGCTGTCGAGCGATGGCAAATCGAGTGCGACCGCGTCCTTTACTTCGCCCGCATTACGATATCCAAGGTGTCCTCCACGATTCTCGAAAAGGATCACGCTGGGAACGGGCTCGGCTCCGCGATTTTCGACCGCTATCGTTCCGTCGCCAGTAACGCGGGCTGAAAGAGGAACCGGGAAGTTTCCCACGCCTCGGTAGAACAGGAATTTCTCGTGTTGATCGCCCACCGTAATCGGAGCACTGTCCGTTCCGCGAGCCGCGTAGTAGCGGCTGGGAGCAGTCTCGGCGGGAAGAGCGGGCGAGGTGTACGGTTCAACCTTGATGCTCGGCCACGCGATGGCGCCGGTGAGATGTTGGGCCTGGGGATACCATTCAGTGATTACTCCGTGAGGGAATTCGACCTTCACATGGGCGTCCAGTTCTCGGGAACTGTAGAAGTACATTACCGGCGTTTCCATACGCACGGTATCGGTAATGCTCCGCTTGAAACAGCGATATCCGAAGCTGTTCACGAAATTCGGAAGATCGTCCTTACCGCCCAAGGCGTCCCAAACGACGGCCGAGCCGTCCTCGCCCGCGACGGACGTGAACGTCCCCCATTCGTGGATTGTGAGATCGCTGGGCTGAACGGGTTGAACCTCGGCCGCGCACAAAATCGCGGCTGCTGAAGCGATTATGAAAAGCAGCCGGGTCATTTGCTGGCTCCGAGCGCTTTCAACGACGCATCGATCTCCGCGTCCGTGGCTGGCCGTGCGAAGAATTCCAACGATTCCCGGATCAAGCCCTTCGGGCCCATGGGGACGATCGCGCCGGCGCTCGCGCTACCGCACGTGCCTCGCAGACTTACGACCCAATCGCCTTCAGCCGGCCAGCTCTGGGTCACGGCATAGACACCGGGTTTGGAAGCCGCCATTACCTTGAGAGCAACCGACTGCCGCGCTCCCTTCACAATACCTTCGGCGGTAGCGCTGATCTGTGCCTTCGCAGGGTCCGCGCACGATTCCGTGCGAAACACAAAGGCGGCCGTTTTGAAGTGAAAATCCTGGGACGCCACCGGGTTGCCGATCGTGAAGCTAAATCCTGGCGGGTGCGCCCAAGCCGCTGCCAGAGCGAAAGCTGCAATACCAATTCGGAAGTTCATCATGGATGACTCCTTTCGGGATCGTTAGACGCGCGTCCGGAAGTTTTCTTCCCGGCTCACCATTTCCAGGCCAATTCGTCTTTCCAGAGTCTTAGTGTTTCCGGATCCAGCTTCAGCGCCTTTTCGCGCGAAACTCCGTCTGGAACGGGTGTCAAGAAAGCGATGCGATCGTAAACACGGGCACGATCTCCAACCGGAACGCGCTGCAGGAGATGCCACAGCGTGAGTGTGTCGCGCACGCGAGCCTCGGCCAGAATGACCTCCAGAGGATCCTCCGCCGATTTTTCGACGCCCAAGTTTTCGAGCGCGTCTTTCAATCGTTGGGAGGCGTCGTCAAAGTAAGGAATCCCCGGCCCAATCTTCGGATGCGTCCGGCAGCTCGCGCCCGCAGGCACCAGCGACTCCAGGCCCTTCCATTGGAACGACACCCAACCCTTGGTCACGTGCAGCAGCCCGAGGCCGAGTTCGTCATCGCTCAACGTGTACTCGCAGCCAAGATCGATCGCGGTCCCGGATGCGGTATCCACGAAGAACAGTTTTGGGGGCGCGGAAATCGTCGCTCGGATCTCGCCGTGCGCGAGCGCAAGCCTGTGTTCTCCGGGCTGCTCGGTCACCACCCGGACTCGCGTGCCCGGCTCGATCTCGACGAACCCGATTTCGCCGATTCTCAGCGTTGTTCGCGACTTGGAATCGGTTTCAATCCATTCGCCGGCTCGATGCCTAACGCTCCAATAGCCGACGGCGAGAAGGGCCAGCACTGCAACCGAGGCGAATGCCCACAGCCATGGACGCCTCGCCGGGGACCGATGATCGTTGAGCGCTGCTTCGATCGAAGTCCATATAGCGTCCGGAGCCTTCACCTTCGGAAGATGATCGAGTATTTCGCGTTCATCCATACTTAAGTCCCTTGAGCCGATCCGCCAGCATCCGGTGCCCCCGGCTCAGCCTGGAGGCCACGGTTCCCATGGAACAGTGCAGCGCCTTCGCCATTTGCTCATACGAAAGATCGTCGAAGTACCGCAATAGGACGGCGATTCGGAACTTCGGTGGGAGCGCCGACACGGCTGCACGCACCGAATTTGCCATTTGTGCTCGGGCATAGTCCTGCTCCTGCGAAGCAGGCCCGGCCAACATTTCCAGATGGGATCGATCCGTGGTCACAGCGTCCGATTTGCGGCGCCTGCCTGCGTCCATGCACGCGTTGACTACCAATCGGTAGAGCCAAGTGGAGAACTCGGCGTCTCCGCGAAAGTCACCGATGCTCGTCATTAATTTGAGAAAGACCTGCTGCGTTACGTCGCTCGCCGCGGCTTGATCGCCATGTAGAAAATAGAGAGCAATGGAATACACACGATCCTTATACAAGTCGTAGAGCGAACGGAAGGCGTCCCGATCACCCGAGCGGCAAGCTATGACGATCTCTGCGCTGATCTGGCGATCAATCAGATCAACCACCGGCGATTGAGACGGAGCATCCAACGTTTTTCTTCCATTTTCTCACTCGTTGTCCGATGATAAACATTGATGATAAACATTATGGATAGCCTCTGGAAGGATATTCGATATGCGTTGCGCATGCTGGCGAAGAGCCCTGGCTTCACGGCAATCGCGATTCTTACGCTTGCACTGGGCATCGGAGCGAACACCGCGATCTTTACGGTGGCCAACGCGCTACTGCTTCGTCCGCTGCCCTATCAAGATCCGGATCAACTCGTCAGGATAGCGAGCGAGCGGGATCGGACAGGTTACCTCTCGCTTCCGTATTTCACGGCGCTGAGCGATCATAACCGGTCTTTTTCGGGCATCGCCGCGTATCAGGAAGAATCGTTCAATTTGAGTGGTCGGGGCGAGCCCGATCAAATCACCGCCGAGCGCGTGACGTGGAATCTTTTCGACGTACTGGGCGTGCGGCCTCTGGCCGGCCGGACGTTCATGCCCCAAGAGGATCAGCCGGGCGGAAGGCAAGTGGTGCTGATCAGCGCCGAACTTGCGGCGCGCCTGTTCAACGGCGATCGAAACGCGATCGGCCAGAATCTTTCGCTCGATTCCAAAGACTACACCGTGATCGGCGTTCTGCCCGCGAAGTTCAGCATTCCTCTGCTGGGCCGGAAGGTCGACATCTTCGCGCCGCGGATCATGGAGCTAAGCATCGTCACGCCCGGCCGTATCCAGATCGGCGGAATGTACTTCGAAGGGGTCGGCCGATTGAAGCCGGGAGTGACGCCGGAACAGGCGCAAGCCGAAACAGAGATTGTATATCAGCAATACAAACACGGCAGGCCCGGCAACTTCGATTCGACGGCGAGCGTTGTGATGACCGTTACCGGACTCCAGCGGAACCTGGTCGCGAATGTTCGTCCGACGCTGCTGATTCTTTCCGCCGCGGTCGGATTTGTTCTGTTGATCGCCTGCGCCAATGTCGCGAGCTTGCTGCTTTCGCGTGCGCTCGGCCGCACGAAAGAATTCGCGGTTCGCACCGCGCTGGGGGCATCGCGGGGCGCTCTGATCTTGCAACTGCTCACCGAAAGCGTGCTGCTGGCGATGGTCAGCGGCGGATTCGGAATCGCGCTGGGACGAGCCGGAACGCGTGTGCTGGCCGCATACAGCCAAACCAATTTTCCGCAGATGGCCGACGTCGCCATGGATCTGCGCGTGCTTGCATTCACGCTGGTGATTTCGGTATTGAGCGGAGTGCTTTTCGGTCTGACGCCGTCGCTTCAGCTTTCCCGCCTTGACGTGAATACGATGCTACGCGAGGAAGGCCGCGGCAGCGGTGGAAATCGCAGGCGGGATCGAGCGCGGCGCGTGCTGGTGGTTGCTCAGGTGGCGCTGGCGATGGTGTTGCTGGTGGGATCGGGATTGTTGATCCGCAGCTTTGTCCATCTTCAAACCGTGAGCCCCGGCTTCGAGCCGAAAGGCACTTTGACGATGCAAACCTATCTGCCGCCGGCGCGTTATCCGCAACCGTCACGGAGAATCGCGTTCTATGCCACAGCGATCCAAAATATGAAGAGCGTGCCGGGCGTTCAGGCTGCATCGATTTCGACGGCGCTGCCGGTTCTCGCGAATCACGGCACGCCATTTCTGTTTGAAGGCCAGCCGGTGGTCGCGCTGGGGCAGAGGCCGGTTGTGCTCATTCAATCCATCAGCCCGGAGTACCCGAAGGTGATGGGCGTGCCGGTTGTCGCGGGCCGCGCGTTCACCGATCATGACGACGCGCAGGCGCCGCCGGTGGCGCTGGTGAATCAAAGCATCGTGCGGCAGTTCTGGCCGAATCAGAATCCGCTCGGCAAGCGTGTGGTTATCGGCAATCTGCCCAAGCCGTTTGAAGTGGTGGGCGTTTTGGGCGATGTAAAAAATGACAGCCTCGCACTGGCCGCGAGCGCCGAAGTGTACGTGCCTTATCCACAGCTCGCGTCGCCGCTGCTGTACCTGAGCGTGCGAACTCCGCTCGATCCACACAGCCTGGCGTCCGCGCTACGCGCGCAGATCGCGGCTGCCGATCCGGAGCAGCCGCTGACCGAGATTCAGACCATGCAAGAGCGCCTGGAACTGGCCAGCGCTTCGCCGCGCTTCAATATGCTGCTGATCGGCGTCTTTTCGGCGGCCGCATTTATCCTGGCCGTGATCGGGATTTACGGCATGATCGCTTATTCGGTGGCGCAGCGCACGCAGGAGTTGGGCATTCGCATCGCGCTGGGCGCGGAGAAGTTCGATATTTTACGTCTGGTGATCGGCAGCGGACTGGCGCTCACGCTCGCTGGGATTGCGATCGGGCTGGCCGGTTCCATCGCACTGACGCGGCTGATGTCGGCGATGCTGTACGAAACCAGCGCCACCGATCCGGTGATATTATGCGCAAGCGCGGCGCTATTTCTCGCGATCGCGCTACTCGCCAGTTATTTGCCGGCTCGCCGGGCCACCAGAATTGATCCGACAGAAGCTCTGCGGACCTAACGCTTGCCGCTGCCGAATCGTCCGCGAGACTTATTCCCGCGGACCGTAATGCGGCAACGGCTGTCCCACTTCGTATGCGCCCAGATCCGGCGCCTTGCCGGTGAACCCATCGTTGACATTCGGTAGCGGTACTCCGGCATCCACAGCCGCCGATCCAGGGCGAAGCCGGAAATCGAAATCCTCGGCCTTATACAAAATGCGCGGATCGTTCGGGTCCGGCGGGGTCACTTTTTGAAACACGTCATAATCGACAACTACACTGTGCCGGTCCTGGCCGGTGGCCTCGCTGAATTCCTTGAGCGTTTTGAACCTTCTGTCCTCTTTAGACCCAGCCTCTGCCTTGATCCGTTCTTGTGGCGACAATGGCGACTTTGCGGCATAGAGCGAAAGAGTCCCGAACGGCGGCGACATCCACTCGAATGAGAACTCCGCGCCTTCATTGGGGCGGAATCCGTTGTAATCCGAACTTGAGTAATTCGTGTACGTCTCGACAGCGAACGTTTCCGGCGTTTCACTCTTACCCAGAATCAGGTTATTGCGAAAATGAACGTTGGAAATTGCTCCCAGCATCGGCTTCACTGGAGCGATCAGCGTGTTGTGATAGAGCACGATGCCTGACGAAGTGGCGGTAAGTTTCACGGCGCCGCCTTCGGGCGCGTGATACACGATATTGCGAATGAAATACACCGGGCCGCCGAACAACGGCTGCACGCTCAGAGCCCGGTGGCCGTGGTTGAAGCAGCGGTTTCGCATGACGCGGATGTTGTAAGCGCCGCCATCCGACTCTATACAGTTATCCTCCATGTTAGTGATGTCATTGTTGTAGAAATCGATCGACACCGGCAGGCGATCGCGAATCGGATTGGGCGATCCATCGGGATCTCCGTAGGTTGCTACATCGATCCCATCGTGAAAGTTCGCAACATGGTTATAGGCAACCGCATGTCCCGATCCGTAAACTTTGATGGCGTATTCGGAAACCAGTTTGGGACTCGGTCCGTACTTCTGCCAAGTGCGGCCGGTAAAGCCCATCAGATGATCCGCGGGGAACCGGCCGCTGATGACGTTGTCGGTGATGTAGAAGTCTTTCGATCCGGACCAATCCGAATAAAAGGCCCTGCCGACGTTTTCGATGTGGCACTTTTTGATCGTGATGCCGCTGGCGCCCGCGATATTCTTCAGGCCGGCAAGAAACGCGAGGTCGGTGTTGCGGATGGTCAGTCCTTCGAAATAAATGTAACTGCCCGCCATTACGTTGAACAGGTTAAAGTTTCCGTCGCCGTCGAAGATGGCCTCACCATCGCCGGCCGCTTTGATGACGAGGGGCTTTTCCGCCGTGCCGCCGTGCGTCATGTAATAGGTTCCATCGGATGGCCCTGTTCCCCCTGGCCCTCCGTATTTCATGTGATCGTCCTGATAAAGGCCGGCATGCACCAGGATGATATCGCCGGGCTGGGCACGCGGCGGGTAAGTGTTGAAGTTATCGGAATGCGTGGAGCCCGTGTTGTACGCCGCCATCAATCCGGTAAAGGCCGGTTGTTGCTTCTCGCCCTTATAATCGGCGGGATACACGTGATAGATCTTGCCGCCCTCCGCGGGTTTCGGCTCAAAACGGGTCCGCACCGTAACCAGGTTTTCGGATTTCCCAACGACGCCATCCGGATCCGATAAGACAAAGCGGCACTCATATTCGGTTCCGGGCTCCAGGTCGAAGATGCTTCCGGCCAGCATGTTGGGCGTCACGTACTGGATCGCGTTTTCATTAAGGCGTTCGTTACCGATGCGCAACAGGGGAAGCCCTTCATGCCACGCCTGGTCTCCCTTTTTTCGCCAGGAAACCGCAACCGACGCGTTACGGTTGTCGTCCCCATCGATCTGCCATTCGAAGCCGAGCGAAATGAGCGTGGGAGGCTCCACATAAAAGTCCTTGGACGTGACCTTATCTGCGGCGGCCAGTTTGAACGCCGCTAGGCAGAGCAGGGCAGAGATAGAGCGTTTCATGGCACGAAGCGATATGATATATCAATTCGAGGTGTCATCCTATGAGATTGATTGCAGCGTTGGCGATAGGGTGCGGCCTGCTTTGCTCTTCACTTCCCCTGATGGCGCACCATTCATTCGCGGCCGAGTACGACTCCAAGAAGACCATCACGGTCCATGGCATCGTTCAAAAAGTTGCCTGGGTGAATCCGCATGCCTACGTTTGGGTAGACGTGAAGGACGAAAACGGAAAGGTCGTCACCTACGCCTTCGAATCGCTCAGTCCGAACGCGCTCATGCGAGGCGGATGGACCAGGAATTCGCTGAAAGCCGGCGATGAAGTGACGGTGGATGGCTACCTGGCAAAGGATGGTAAGCCGCTCGCGGATGGGTCCATCCACGCCAACTCTAAATTGATCACGCTGGCCGATGGGCGCAAAGTATTTGCGGGGTCGTCGGCGGACACGGCGGACCCGTCGAAGTAGCGCGACTGTGAAGACGCAATCCATATCGTTTGTTTTAGCCGTCGTGCTAGGCTGTCTCGCCGCGCATGCTCAGGACCAGACCGGGAAGTTCGGTCCTGTTGGTCCCGGGCCTGCCACACAGCGCAAGGGCACCGCTCCTCAAGGACCAGCCCCGAAGACGCCTGACGGCAAGCCGGACCTCTCCGGTGTTTGGACCCCCACCAACTTTATGCTCATGGGAGGACAGCCTTCCTTGCAACCATGGGCCGATGCCCTATACAAAGAACGCCGCGCCAACTTGAGCAAGGATGATCCGGAAGGACACTGCTTGCCCACGGGAGTTCCGAGAATTTCTCCGTTTCCAATGAAACTGGTTCAAACTCCGACGCTGGTGCTCATGCTCGACGAGGGTAATATGCACAGCTTCCGTCAGTTTTT
Source organism: Bryobacterales bacterium (assembly GCA_003166865.1). Lineage (GTDB taxonomy): Bacteria > Acidobacteriota > Terriglobia > Bryobacterales > Bryobacteraceae > Palsa-89. The sequence continues at coordinate 8,810 of PMUP01000029.1, read as the reverse complement.
TCTGGATGGGCGCGGCCATCCAAAGGATCTGGACCCGCTGTGGATGGGTGACTCCGTGGCAAAGTGGGACGGTGACGCGCTGGTGGTGGATACGGTGGGTTTGAATGATAAGACCTGGTTGAACGGGCAAGGATTACCTCACAGCGATCAACTGCATGTTACCGAACGCTACCAGCGCCCGGATTTAGGACACCTGAGTGTCGATATCACTCTGGACGATCCCAAGGCGTTCACCAAGCCGCACACGTTCAACCGCACCTACGCGCTTTTAACCGACTGGGAGATTCACGAGTACGTCTGCAACGAGTTCAACATCGATGCTGAGCATCTGGTCGGAAAGTGATGCGGAGCATCTGGGCGCTTACGCTCGCGCTGCTATCGATGTCGGTGTCCGGTCAGGGGCCGCAAGTGGCGCCCCTCGATGTTCCCATGCCGCCGGTGCTTCAGAAGTACCAGCCGGTGACGGCGGAGCGCCTCAAGCATCCTGAAGATGGCAACTGGCTCATGATCCGCCGCACTTACGACGGCTGGGGTTACAGCCCTTTGGACGAGCTCGCGCCAGCCAATGTCGCGCGGCTGAAGCCGGTCTGGGTGTTCTCTACTGGAGAGACCAGAGCCCACGAGGCTGCGCCGATCGTCAACAACGGCGTCATGTTCGTCACCACGCCGATGAACCAGGTGATCGCCATTGATGCCAAGAGCGGCAATCTGCTGTGGCGCTACCGGCGCAAGCGGCCCGACGGAGCTACCGTGCCTCACGAAACCAATCGAGGGATCGCGCTCTACGGCGACAAGGTGTACTACGCGGCAGGCGAGGCCGTTCTCGTCGCTCTGGATGCGAAAACGGGCAAGGAAGTGTGGACGACAGAGGTGGCGGACAATCAAGCCGCTTACTACATAACGCTCGCGCCGCTAGTAGCTGGCCGAGGGAACAATGTCGCGGTTATGGTGGGCGCGTCCGGTGGAGAGTTCGGAATCCGCGGCTTCGTCGCAGCCTTCAATCCCGAAACAGGCAAAGAGTTGTGGAGAACTTATACCGTACCTGCACCAGGAGAGCCTGGCAGCGAGACCTGGCCGAAAGGCGACCAATGGAAGACCGGCGGGGCCCCGGTCTGGGTCACCGGCAATTACGACCCCGAAACAAATCTGGCATATTTTGGCACTGGCAACGGCAGCCCGACGATCGGCGACAATCGGCCGGGCGATAATCTCTACACTGTGTCGACGCTCGCTCTCGATGTCTCGACCGGCGCAATTCGAGGTTATTTCCAATATCATCCCAACGATTCCTGGGATTATGATGAGGTTTCCCCGCCTTTATTAGTGGATTACCAGAGAAATGGACGAACTATTAAAGGGCTGGTGGATGTCGCGCGGGACGGCTATGTGTGGTTTCTCGACCGCGCCAGCTTGACTAGCGCCGATTCACACGAAAGCAGGCCTCACATCGGCTTCGTTGACGCCAAGCCTTACGTTTACAGTAACGTGATCAAAAGCGTCGACCCTGTTACCGGGCGTCCGGACGTGGATCCTGAACACAAGCCTGGCACTGGCAAGCGGGCCGATTTCTGCCCAGGATCGCATGGCGGAAAGACCTGGCCGCCGATTGCGTTCAGTCCAAAAACCCGCATGATCTACATCCCTGCCAATAACAATATGTGTAGTTCAAACATGGGAGTGAAAGTGCAATACACGCCGGGCAAGGGCTTCGTTGGCATTACCGGGAGCCATCCCTTCACGGTTCCGGGCGCGGACCATTTTGGCGAAGTACAGGCCTGGAATGTGGACACCGGACAGATGGTCTGGTCGCACAAGTACGCGAAATCCCCGAACTGGGGTTCGATGTTGGCTACAGCCGGCGGACTGGTGTTCTGCGGGGGCACGAATGATCGGAAGTTTCATGCCTTCGATGCGATGACCGGTGAGCTGCTCTGGGAGTTCCCAACCAACTCCGGCATTGAGGCTCCGCCGACGTCGTTTCTGATTGACGGGAAGCAATATATCGCTATCGAGTCGGGTTGGGGCGGAGATGCGCGCGGTGATCAGAATACCCTCAACCGTCTCTTCCCTGGCGAGTTTCCGGAGGTTCCGGAAGGCGGAGCGGTCTGGGTTTTTGCTATTGAGTAACTGACCAGATTCTGAATTGTGAGGGACCAATGGAATTCTCAAGGCGCGAGTTTCTCGGCGCGGCGGGCGCAGCTTCGCTGGCCGGAGCATCGCTATTACAGGCGCAAGGCGGGCTGGCCGACCTGGTGCTCTTCAACGGCAAGATCGTCACTGTGGATGACGCATTTTCCATTCATCAAGCGATCGTGATCAAGGACGGGCGGATCGCGGCGGTAGGCGGCAATGAGCTGCGAAACCAGTACACCGCGGCACGCATCATCGACCTGCGCGGCCGCATGGTGATGCCTGGCTTTCACGATACCCACGTTCACCTGGGCGGGCACTCCCGGCGCTATATCGACTTGAACGATACCAAGTCGCTCGCGGAGCTGAAGCAGCAAGTGAGCGACAAAGCCAAGGAACTGGGGCCCGGCGAATGGATCACTGGCCAGGGCTGGGACGAATATCACTTCACCGAGCAGAGGAAGCCCCTGCGAGGCGACCTGGATGCCGCGGCGCCGGACAATCCGGTGGTCTTGACGCGCGCCGGGGGCCACAGCTCGGTCGGCAACAGCAAGGCCCTGGAGTTGGCTGACATTAACAAGGCCACGCCGGATCCCCCCGGCGGGCTCATCGAAAAAGACGCCAGCGGCGAACCGAACGGCGTGATCCGCGAGCGGTCCGACCTTTATACGCGGTTGGCGCCCAAGGACAAGCCGGCGGAAGTGCGCGCCAGCTTGCTCGAAAATGTTCGAGATCAACTCAAGCTCGGCATCACCAGCGTGATCGAGGCTGGCTCGTTTGTGGATCCGAATGTCGCCGGCTCGTACGCGGAGTGGGAACTTCTGTACCAGAAGCATGGCACGGACCTGCCGCGCGCATCGATTCAGGTCGGTTATCCCTCACCAGCCGGGGAAGCGAAGGCCGGCGCCGCGAAGCTGAAGGAATTCGGAAAGAAGACGGGCGACGGCAACGAACGGCTGCGCGTGGGCTCTATCGGAGAGATGCCCGCCGACGGAGGATTCACCGGTCCGACGGCTTGGTCGCTGGTGGACTACAAAGGCCAGCCAGGATTTCGCGGCCGGGCGTTCTTCACGCCGGAGCAGATCCACGCCAACATCGAGGAGGGCCACAAGCTCGGCTGGCAATTCGGAATCCACGCCATCGGTGACGCAGCCATCGCCATGACCGTGGATGCGCTGAACACGGTGCTCCATGACTATCCGCGCAACGACCACCGGCATTATCTTTGCCACTTCACCGTTCTTCCCCCGGAGCGGACCATGGAACTCATGGTGAACGACAAGATCCTCATCGCGCAGCAGCCCAACTTCACTTACAATCTGGAAGGCCGCTACGTGGAGACTCTGGAAGGCAAGCGTCTCGCCACGAACAATGCTCTGACGACTCCCATCAAGAAGGGCATCTTCATGGCCTTCGGCAGCGACAATCTTCCGATCGGACCCATGGTGGGACTCTACGCCGCCGTCACGCGCAAGGGCGAGAGCGGAAAGGTATATGGTCCAGGAGAAGCCGTGAGCATCAAGGACGCCGTGACGATGTACACGCGCAACGGGGCGTTCTTGACGCGCGAGGAGAAGCTCAAGGGCACGCTCGAGCCTGGCAAGCTGGCCGACATGATCGTGCTGCCCGAGGACCTCCTGAATATTTCGCCGGACAAGATTTTGAATCTGAAGGTGGACGTGACTATCGTCGGCGGCAAAGTGTTGTACGAACGCGTGTAGAAGCTACCGCCTTCCCGCAACCGGTGGCACTCCAGCTCGCGCCGATAATCCGCGGCGCCCCCGGCGAAAGCTATGCCTTTTTGCTTTGCGCGAGAAGCACAACCCCGCCGATGAGCGCAATAGCGCCCGCGATGGGAGGCACTGGCACAGTGTGCGTTTTGTCGCGCGTTGCGTGGATCGGTCCCACGTCGACAACCTTTTGTCGAGTGGTATAGGTGAAACCACCCCACGCCAGACCTGCCAGGCCCAGCACAATTAGCACGATTCCAAGTACTTGGTTCATAGTTATAAGATGCTTTCCAGCCAGATTTGTGACAGATTGAGAAGGCCATGAGGTGGTACTACCGGAAGTTGGCTGATGGGGTTGTGATCACTCAGGCTCGCCCTGAGCACGCCGCGCAACTCGAAGAACTGCAGCGCATCTGCTTCCCCACGCTTGCAGAGGAGCAGCGCTTCAAGTTGGCGCACTTCCTGAAACACATGGAGTTGTTTGAAGACGGGCAGTTGGTCGTATTGGACGGAGACAGCGTGGTCGGCGCGACGTCCACTGTGCGCCTGGACTTCGATTTTAACCATGTGGACCACACCTTCGCCGAAATCATCCAGGGCGGCTGGCTAACATCGCACGAGCCAGATGGCGCATGGCTCTACGGCGCCGATTTAAGCGTCCGGCCGGAATATCGCGGCCGCGGTCTTGCGACTGCCCTCTATGCCGCCCGGCAGGAAGTAGTCTGGAGACTGAAGCTCAAAGGGCAAGTGACCGCGGGAATGATTCCAGGCTATGGCCCGCTGAAGGAAACCATGCCGGCCGAGGAATATTACGATGGCGTGCTCGCGGGCCGCATTCGCGACCCAACGCTTTCCATGCAGATGAACGTGGGTTTCGAACCGCGCGGCCTGCTGGCCAATTACCTCAACGATCCAGTTTGCGATAACTACAGCGTCCTGCTTGTTCTGGATTCAGAGCAGGACGTCCGGGGAGCGTCCAGAGAACACGCCATGTCTTATATCCGGCTCAATACCGAAATACCCGGGCCAAAGGCGAAACAGTTACTGGCCCGGCGTGCCGCTGCAATGCCTTCCGGCTTGGGGCGCGCCACCGACGTCGTGGTGGAACGCGCGGACGGCGCACTGGTCTTTGACGTGGATGGCAACACGCTCATCGATCTGGCGGGCGGCATCGGAATGCTGGCGGTGGGCCATTCACCCGCGCCCGTGGTCCAGGCCATCCAGCGGCAGGCCGAGAAGTTCATTCACCCCTGCGCGCTGGTGACCACCTACGAGCCCTACGTCGCCCTCGCCGAGCTGCTGAACGAAATCACGCCAGGTGCATTTGCAAAGAAAACGCTGCTCGCGAACAGCGGGGCCGAGGCCGTGGAAAACTCGGTGAAGCTGGCGCGCAAATACACGGGACGATCCACCGTAATCTGCTTTGAAGGCGCCTATCACGGCCGAACGTTGCTCACTCTGAGCCTCACCAGCAAGTACGGCCTCTTCAAATCCGGGTTTGGCCCGTTCGCTCCCGAGATCGTCCGGCTTCCCATCCCCAACGTCTATCGCACGCCGCCAGGCATGAGCGAGGACGAATACGTCAGCTTCGGCATCCAGCAACTGGAGCAGGCCATGGTGACGCAGGTGGAACCCTCGGCGGTGGCCGCCATTATCATCGAACCGGTGCAGGGCGAGGCTGGCTTCCTGCCGGTTCCGCCGCGCTTTCTTGAGCGTATTCGAGAGCTTTGCGATCAGCACGGCATCGTCATGATCGCCGATGAAGTGCAGTGCGGATGTGGGAGAACTGGCCGGCTTTTTGCCGTCGAACACTATGGCATCGTTCCCGACCTCATTGTTTCGGCCAAGTCGCTGGGCGCCGGGATGCCCATCGGCGCGGTCACCGGCCGGGCGGAGATCATGGACTCCGCGCATCTGGGCGGCATCGGCAGCACCTACGGCGGCAGTCCAATGGCATGCGTGGCTGCATTGGAATCGTTGCGAATCATTCGCCAACCCGATTTTCTCGCGCACGCCAACCGCCTGGGCGGCGTGATGCGAGAGGTGTTGCTGAGTTGGAAAAAACAATGGCCGATCGTTGGGGATGTGCGTGGGCTCGGACCGATGCTGCTCGTCGAACTCGTGTCGGACCCTGAAACGAAAACTCCGCTGCGTCCCGATGATACGCTCCGGATCATTCGCCAGGCCGTTTCCAAGGGCGTGGTGCTCATCCGAGCCGGCCTCTATAGCAACTGCATTCGTTTCCTTCCGCCGCTCAACATGCCGGAGGATATGCTGCGCGAAGCATTGAAAGCCGTCGGCGATTCCATCGCGTTCGTGGCCCAGGAGAAGTTCGCAGCCGCTGGCTCGCGGACAATTTGATGGGCAGTGAATTGGACACGCTGCTGTTCAACGGCAACATCCTCACGATGGAATCCGTGGGCCGCGCCAGTGCCGTCGCATTTGGCGCTATTGGGTTTAACAACGGCCGCATTGCCGCGGTTGGCGATACAAAGGCGCTGTTGGCGCAGGCCGCTGCACAAACTGTTCTTTACGACCTACAGGGCCGAACCGTGGTCCCCGGATTCATCGATGCGCACGCTCATATCTGGAAGATCGGGCACCTGCTGACTACCATGCTCGACCTGCGGCGTGTCGCGAGCATCGAAGATCTCTGCGCGGCGGTGCGCCAGCGTGATGCCCAGCTTCCGCGGGGCGATTGGCTTCAAGGGCGCGGGTTCAACGAAGCGGCGCTGGCCGAGCGGCGCAAGCCCACGCGCGACGATCTGGACAAAGCCGTGCCCGTCCGTCCCGTGGTGCTGACGCGCACCTGCGGGCACATCTTCGCCGCCAACAGCGCCGCGCTGAAACTGGCTGGGATCACCGCGCAGACTCGGGCTCCGGTCGGCGGAGTCATCGAACGCGATGAAAACGGCGAGCCCAACGGAATCCTGCACGAAACGGCCATGGGTTTGATCACCCGCGTGATGCCGCCGCCCACCGCCTCGGACTACGCGAAAATGATCCGGGCGGCGCTGGAGCACCAGCTCTCATTGGGGATCACCTCTTCTGCCGATTGCGGCGTGGCTCCCGAGCTGTTGGAAGTCTACCTCGAACTCGACCGCCAGGGCGCGCTGCCCGCGCGAGTCTTAGTGATGCCGCTGCGGCGCGTGGATGGACGAAAAGATCCCGTGCCGTTGCCGGCGAAGCATGTGTCGGACCGGCTTCGGGTGGATACGGTCAAGTTCCTGGCCGATGGAGGACTGAGCGGCGCCACCGCGGCCCTGAGCGTCCGCTATCGTCACTCGGATACTAAAGGAACGCTGCGTTTCGACGAAGAAGATTTGCGCGCGCTATGCCAGGAGTCCCACGATCAGGGATGGCGTATCGCGACGCACGCCATTGGCGACGTGGCCATCGACCAGGTTCTGCGCATCTATGAGGGTCTGGGCCCTCACCCTGAAGGACTCGCCCATCGCATCGAACACTTTGGCCTGCCGAGCGAGCTTCAATTGAAGAGAGCAGCCAAGCTGGGCGTGATCTCCGCGCCGCAATCCATCTTCATCCGCGAACTCGGCAGGAACTTTCTGGAATTTGTGCCCGACCAATTTCTGCCACGCACCTATCCAATTCGAGCAATGCTGAACGCCGGGCTGACCGTGGCGCTATCATCCGATGCTCCGGTAGTGGAGGACGACAATCCTCTGGCAGGCATGAACGCGGCCATCACGCGCCGCTCGAAAGAGGGCGTGGCCATCGCGCCGGAACAGTCGATTTCCGCGCAGGAAGCCCTATACGCTTATACGATGGGCGGTGCGATTGCATCGGGAGACGCGGCGAATCGCGGCAGCATCCGTCCAGGAAAATGGGCTGACGTGGCTGTGCTTTCAGCGGACCCACTGACAACCGATCCGGCCGCGTTAATGGACATTCGAGTTGAGATGACCTTTGTTGCGGGGAGCAAGGTGTACCAGAGCCCTGCCTTAACTGTAATATGCTAGGTACGGATGGCAACACGAAAAAAGGCTGAACAAGAGACCGCTGAGACGGCTGGACAAGAGACGCCAGTGAAGGCGAAGGCCGTAAAAAAGAAGCCGGTAAAAGAGAAGGCCGCCGCGCAGGCCGCGCCAGAGCCAGCACCGGGCGGCGAGGAGATTCTGCAGAAAGCCGCAAAGGCGATCGGGTCAGCGATCGGTACGATTGCCGCAAAGACGGGCATCGCGCACGCTGAGCCGCAACAGTCGAAGAAGATCCCAAAGCTAGTAAAGAAGAACAAGCAGCGATTGCCGCGCAAGGCCAAAAAGCAGGCGAAAAAGCGGCTGCTGGCTGGCTAAGCCCATCGCTTGACGGTGACCGCCCCTGGGCAGGTGACCATATATCGTTACTGGTCAGACGCCTCCGCGCTCGCTCCGAATCATCCGTAACTCATTAAGGCGAATCGGCTCAACGGCTGACGACGTTGGCGCGACCCGTGCACTCATAGGGTCGCATGCCTACGCAATACCACGATTCTGCCATTTCCGAGGAAGCTGCTAGCTCGGTGGACGTCGTCACCGAGGTCCGGCGCGAAGCGGCCCTGCTCAAGACCGGGGCGCTGCAGAACGCGATCTTTAACAGCGAAAATTTCTCCAGCATCGCCACCGACGAGAAGGGCGTCATTCAATTATTCAATGTCGGCGCCGAGCGCATGCTGGGCTACACGGCCCTCGAGGTGGTGGACAAGATCACCCCCGCCGACATTTCCGATCCGGGGGAAGTAATCGCGCGCGCCAAGGCATTGAGCCTGGAGTTGGCAACCCCGATCACGCCGGGTTTCGAGGCGCTGGTCTTCAAGGCCTCGCGCGGCATCGAAGATATTTACGAGCTGACTTACATCCGCAAAGACGGCAGCCGCTTTCCGGCGGTGGTGTCGGTTACGGCGTTGCGCGACGATCTGGGCGGAATCATCGGCTATCTGTTGATCGGCACCGA